>JAEWIX010000090.1 GCA_023386885.1 Pseudomonadota bacterium | reverse complement strand
GGCCGGAGTGTCACCGGGCAGACGGGGCGGCCAAGGGCCGCCGGACGCCTGAGTCCGACCATCCTCACATCGCGGCCGCCAGCTTCGATCTGTCGATTTTCCGGCTGAAGGCTGACGAGACTGTATTTTCTCGTCCCGTCACTTATATAGGGTAGTGAACCGGACCGCCAAGGGCGGAGACCGGAGCGACCGATCGGATCGGCGCAAGTTCGGGCTTCAATTGCCATGCTCAACGACGTCTATAATCAGCGCATCATTGCCTTGGCCGGGAACATTCCAAGACTTGGTCGCCTGGCCGACCCCGACGCCACCGCCACCGCCCACTCCAAACTCTGCGGCTCGACCGTTAAGGTCGACCTCAAGATGGATGGCCCGGTGGTGACCGATTTCGCCCACGACGTGAAAGCCTGTGCCTTGGGTCAGGCCTCCTCCTCCATCATGGCGCAACACGTGGTCGGCTCGACGGCCAGCGAACTGCGGGAATTGCGCGAAACCGTCCGCCGCATGCTGAAGGACAACGGCGCGCCGCCCAACGGCAAATGGGCCGATATTGCGTTCCTCGAACCGGTGCGGGACTACAAGGCCCGTCATGCATCCACGATGCTGACCTTCGACGCCGTGGTCGACGCTATCGGCCAGATCGAAGCGAAGGCTGGCCAGCTCAGCGACGCCGAAAGCTGACGGCAAAATCCTGCACTTAGCGGACTTGCGCCTGCCCCGGGGTCGCCGCTCCACTGACGGGCGACGCAGCCTCAGCCGTTTTTGTAGTCTTGATGGCCGACGGCGGCGCTACGACGTTCACGACACTGCTCGAAAACCGATCCTGGATCGGCTTGCCGCCTCCCGCCGCGACCGGCGTTTCAGGTTCGATCATGCGCGGCGGCAGAACGTCGGCGACGGCATCCGTGGTCACGATATTGGTCCGACGCAATTCCGCCGGCGACAGTTGGTGGAGGGCTTCCCACGGCGGAATGCTCAGCGCCAGTTCCAGTAAATCGCCGGTGCCACCCATATCGAAAGTGTATTTGGCAAGGCGTCCGATATCGCGTTCGACAATCATCAGGTCCTGCGCGGAGTAGGTCGCGGCGCGGGCATCGTTGGCACGATCCCCCATCCAGATTTGATGGACCCGCACGCGTGCGCCCGGCGGTACATAACGGACCTTGCCGGACAACAGCAGGAAGACGCACATCGATTCGCAGGAGGCATCCGGGATCACGGCTGCCGACCCCGTCGCCGACCTCGGGCTGTCGATCGTCGCACCCACCGTGGTCAAGAGGCCGAGTCCCCGCCACTTGCGGCCGAGCACAATGGCATCGTTCACCGATCCACCGCTCGAATCCAGCACCATCGTGGCGCCGGCAAGATCGCGGTCGTGGGCAAAATCCTCAAAGGCTTTCGGAGTCTCGGAGGTGATCACTCCGGTCGCGCTGATCCAGCCGCGACAGCGATCCTGACAGGGAACCCATTCGAAGCGCATTGGCAGCTTGCGGACATCGACGACGTCGCGGGCGCGCGCCGGCCAAGCCGCCGTCGCAATCACGCCCAGCGAAACCGCAACGAGCGCGACCACCAACGTCGTCGAGATACGAGCCTTCAACAAAAGAGCGGCGCTCACACGATCCCCTCCCCGACCGTATCAATACGGTCGGACGATTCAGCGCATCAAATCAAACTGTCATGAACAAGCCTAGTCGCGCCCGCACGACACTCCAACTGTCTTTTGCTGCCTTGCGATACCAAACGTGCGATATTTCACTAAGTGTGTCGCAAATGCCAAACCCGCCTGGTTCCATCCGCGAAACTCGCGGATTGATATATCGAGACGCCGATGACTTCGCCCTGCCCCCACTGCGCGGCCACGCTGCAAAAACTGCCTCGCCGGACCGGGCAAGCGGCCATCTGGTGCTATCGCCACACGCTGTCGCCGCTGATCGGTTATAATTGCCGCCACCTTCCCACCTGCTCCGTTTATGCCGACGAGGCAATTGGCCGCTTTGGATTGTGGGCCGGCGGCTGGATGACGCTGGCACGCCTGCTACGCTGCCAGCCATGGGGAACGCACGGCATCGACAACGTGCCTCAATCACGTCCGGCGGCTGCGAGGTGGTACTTGCCATGGCGCTACGGACGCTGGCGGGGCGTCAACGATCAGCAGCCCTGAATTTCGGCTCGCGCATCGAATGCGTGCGAGTCGATGTTGCGGAGGAACTGAGCGACAAATTTGCCGCGCTTGAAAACGCGGCGATTTGCAACTTCCGGATTGTTCCTCAACTCGACAAGCCATAGGATCGGATAAGTTATCATCACGATCGTGGCGGGCTGGCGTGCGCAACGGACTTTATTCGGTTGAGTTCCATACGATTCATGGAACAGGCTGCGGCGTAGTTTATGCCATCGACGGCAAGGTTCGCGGCGGCAATACGGCATTCGCCTTTATCGGAAGCTACAGCGGCACCGACGACGATATCGTCGTCAAGGTTGCGACCCAGCGGCACAATCAGGATCCCAGCTTCAAGCCACTGTTCGGCGTCGACAGGGTGACACTGACCCTGAAAGGATCGATGGTCGGCGACGTCATTGAACTGGAAGGCGATGCGATGCAGCTTCCCGGCGTCAATTTCCGCGCCATGTTGACGCGGCTCTGCGACTGAGGCGAGAACACTTCAGGCGTTCTCCTTCGCAACATCTGCTGTCTCGAAGCGCCGGGTCATCAGCACCGCCAGCAACGCGGCGACGACGAATGCCACTCCGACATAGCCCAGGGCGTAAAGCATGTCGCGTGCGAACAGCACGCCGCCGATGGCCGAGCCGATCGCCTGCCCCACATATAAGACCGACGTGTTGAGCGAGACCGATGCGCCGGCGAATGGCGGCGCCGCGCCGACCAGACGGACTTGCTGCATCGAGTTGGTCGATGCAAATCCGATCCCCCACACGCTGACACCCACCGCCATGACGGCGAGCGTTCCCGCGCCGACCGCCCAGATCGCTATGCCGGCGAGCAGCACAACGACGAACACCAGCGATGTCCGGTAGCCGCCCCAGCGGTCGACCAATTGCGTCGCCATGACGTTGCCGATGAATCCGAAGATGCCGTAGAGCGCGAACACCACCGCGATCGCGCCAGGCGTCGCCTGCGCAAGACGCGTCAGGAGCGGCGCCATGAACGTGAGAAGGATGAACTGACCCGACATCTGAAGGATGGTGATCAGCAGCAACATGACCACCAATGGATTGCGACCGAGCGACACCCACGTCTTGAGATCGACCGCCACGCCGCTCACGCGCGACGGCAATTGCCAGATCAGCAACAAAAAGCTGATGCACGACAAAGCCGCGATGCACAGATAGGCCGTTCGCCAGCCGGCATGGCTGGCGATGATGGTGACCATCGGCAATCCGGCCGCCGCCGCCAGCGACCAACCGAGAAAGACATATGCAATGGTGCTGCCGCGCTTCTCGACCGGCACGATCAAGCTCACCGTGCCGGCGGCTTGCGGCGTGAAGGGCGCCGCCACCGCCATCATCACCAGCCGGATCGCCATCAACGTCGCGTAGTCCGGCGCGAAAGCGGACGCGGCGTTGCACAGCGCCAACAACACGATGAGGCCGCCGAGAAACTTGCGACGATCGAATCGACCGGTCAGCCAGGCGCTGAGCGGTGAACAGATAAACAGCGCCGCTGCGCCGAAGGTGATGAGCAGCCCGGTGTCGCGGATCGAAACGCCGAGACCAGACGACAATTCGTTCAACATGCCTGTCGGCCCCATGATCGAGGTGCCGATGACAAAATTGCCGAGCAACAAAGCGGTGGGTGCAAAAGAGAACTTCACCCGACCCTCATATCACGATTTTGATGCAGTTGCATGAAATTATAAGGGAGGCATCCACAACAGCCTGGCGCCTCTCCGGTAGCGTCGGGTCGGCTTGATGTGGGACGCCGGCACTGCTTTTCAACCGTTGCAAGTCGCCGGGTGGCTGCTATACCGGCGCTTTCCGCTTACCTGCGCTCGTTCGCAGGAGTGAGCCAGAGGAGACTACGATGTCCGAAAATACGCCCCCCTCAGGATTCCAGTTTGGCCTCGCCAACCTCAAGCCTGCCGAATCCCTGAACGTCACCCTCACCTTTCCCGACGGCGCCCGCCGCGATTTCACCAAGGGCATCACCGGTGTCGAGATCGCCAAGGGCATCTCGCCGTCGCTCGCCAAGCGCACCGTGGCAATGGCGCTGGATGGCGTGGTGACCGACCTTGCCGATCCGATCGAGCAAGGCGCGCGCATTGAATTTATCGGCCGCGACGACCCCCGCGCACTGGAATTGATCCGCCACGATTGCGCGCATGTGCTGGCTGAGGCTGTGCAGACGCTGTGGCCGGGCACGCAAGTGACCATCGGCCCGGTGATCGAGAACGGCTTCTACTACGATTTCTTCCGCAACGAGCCGTTCACGCTGGACGACTTCGCCGCGATCGAAAAGAAGATGCGCGAGATCATCGCGCACGACAAACCTTTCACCAAGGACGTCTGGGATCGCGAAAAGACCAAGCAGGTGTTTCGCGACAAGGGCGAAGCCTTCAAGGTGGAATTGGTCGACGCCATTCCGGGCGACGAGCCGATCAAGATCTACTATCAGGGCGACTGGTTCGATCTGTGCCGCGGCCCGCATATGACCTCCACCGGCAAGATCGGCAACGCCTTCAAGCTGATGAAGGTGGCAGGCGCCTATTGGCGCGGCGACAGCAACAATCCTATGCTGACGCGCATCTACGGCACCGCATTCGCCAAGCAGGAAGAACTCGACGCTTATCTGAAGCAGATCGAGGAAGCCGAGAAGCGCGATCACCGCAAGCTCGGCCGCGAGTTGGATCTGTTTCATTTCCAGGAAGAAGGCCCCGGCGTCGTGTTCTGGCACGCCAAGGGCTGGACTCTGTTCCAGACGCTGGTGGCTTATATGCGTCGCCGCCTCGCCGGCGACTACGACGAGGTCAATGCGCCGCAGATTCTCGACAAGGTGCTGTGGGAAACCTCGGGCCACTGGAACTGGTATCGCGAGAACATGTTCGCGGCGCAATCGGCTGGCGACGAGGCCGAGGACAAGCGCTGGTTCGTGCTGAAACCAATGAACTGTCCCGGCCACGTACAGCTCTTCAAGCACGGCCTGAAAAGCTACCGCGATCTGCCGCTACGCATGGCGGAATTCGGCATCGTGCATCGCTACGAACCGTCCGGCGCCATGCATGGCCTGATGCGCGTGCGCGGCTTCACGCAGGACGATGCGCATGTCTTCTGCACCGAAGAACAACTCGCCGAGGAATGCCTCAAGATCAACGAACTGATCCTGTCGACCTATTCGGATTTCGGGTTCGGCGACATCGTGGTCAAGCTCTCGACGCGGCCGGAAAAGCGCGTCGGCACCGATGAGAGTTGGGATCATGCCGAGCGCGTGATGGCGACCGTGCTGCACGAGATCGAAAGCCAATCCGGCGGGCGGATCAAGACCGCGATCAATCCGGGTGAAGGCGCGTTCTACGGCCCGAAGTTCGAATACGTGCTGCGCGACGCTATCGGCCGCGACTGGCAATGCGGCACCACGCAGGTCGATCTCAACCTGCCGGGGCTGTTCGGTGCCTTCTACATCGACGCTGACGGCTCGAAGAAAATCCCGATCATGGTGCATCGCGCGATCTGCGGCTCGATGGAGCGCTTCACCGGCATTCTGATCGAACATTTCGCCGGCCACTTCCCGCTGTGGCTCGCGCCGGTGCAGGCGGTCGTCACCACGATCACCTCGGAAGGCGACGAATATGCAAAGCAGGTCGCCGCCGCCGCGAAGCGGGCGGGACTGCGCGTCGAACTCGACCTGCGCAACGAGAAGATCAACTACAAGGTGCGCGAACACTCGCTGGCGAAAATCCCCGCCCTCCTCGTGGTCGGCAAGAAGGAAGCCGAAACGCATTCGGTTTCAATCCGCCGTCTCGGCCACGATGGCCAGACCGTGATGTCGCTCGCGGATGCGCTGGCGGCCTTGGTGGAAGAAGCCACGCCGCCGGACGTCAAGCGCGCCCGCGCGGAAGCCGCCGCGCACGCCATTTAGATTGCATCGAAGTCACGATGCCCGGCCTTGTGCCGGGCATCTGCGGCGTTACATCGGTTGCAACCATGATTGGCCGAGGTCGTTCATCGACACGTCAATTCCATTACGAAAGCGCAGTCAGAATACATGTCCGATATCATCGATTTTCTGAAGACCCGCCGCTCGGTGAAGCCGCGCGATATGACCGCCAACGCCCCGACCGAGAGCGAACTCGAAACCATTCTGACCATCGGTGCACGCGTCCCCGATCACGGCAAGCTGGCACCGTGGCGTTTCATCGTTTTCCAGGGCGAAGCGCGCAATCGCGCCGGCGACGTCATCGCGAATGTCTTCACCAAGCGAAATCCGGATGCTCCGGCTGAGGACGTTGCTCGCGCGCGCGCCAGTCTCACCGAGGCGCCACTTGTGATCGCGGTTGTCAGTTCGCCGAAGGCGCACCCAAAGGTGCCGCCGTGGGAGCAGCAGTTGTCCGCCGGAGCCAGTGCGCTGAATATCGTCACTGCCGCGACGGCGCTCGGCTACGGGACCAACTGGCTGACCGGCTGGTTCGCCTACGATCGCGACGTGCTGAGCGGACTTGGTCTTAAGGGCGACGAGCAACTTGTCGGCTTTGTCCATATCGGCAAGTCGGAGAAGGCCAACGAAGATCGCCCTCGCCCGGTGCTTGCGGATATCGTGACGCGGTTCTGATCCGAAGCACGTCGGACAGCGTTATCGCGCGACGACCTCGACCTCCCTGTCGACGCCGTTGACGACCTTGAAGGACTGCTCGAACACCTTGCCTTCGTTCTTGGCGATGGCGCGGTATTCACCCTCGGCCAGAATCACGCGTGGAAATGCACCAATCGATTCCTTGACGACGTCACCGCCAGGCGTGATCACCGACCAAGCCGTATTAGCCAAGGCTTCGCCGCCCTTCTCACCGACCAGTTTGAGAGTGATGACGGCGGCGCGATGCGTAATCGTGGCGTCGGTCAGCTTGCCGGCCTGAACGCGAATGTCGGAGCGCACCACCGAGTTGGCGTCACCATAATTCGAAATGATGTTGTAGGTGCCCTCGGGCAGGATCACCACATCGCCCGGCGTGGCGTTGGGCACCAATGCCGGGCTTTCGCCGCCGGAATCAAATTGACTGCCTTTGTGAACGCTGAAGGAAATCTGGTTCGCCGGAATCTTCGACGTCCCGACGCGCCCCTCGATGCGAAGCCCGCCAGCCGGCAACAAAAACGATTCACGATCCGTATCGGAACGAACGGTGACGGAGCGCGCGGCGGTGACGAGGCCGAGTGCGACATGCACGATGTAATTGCCCGGCGGCAGGACGACATTCGGCGTCGCGCCACGATCCTCGCGGATCAGCTTGAAGGCACCGCTTTCGTCAGGCTTGTCGGAGAAAATTCGCCAGATCAGTCCGCCGTTGATGACTGGCAAGTCCTTGCCATAACGGGCCGTCAGCGCCAGCACCGCATGGCTAGGCGCCGGAGCTGCGGCCGGCGGTGACGGCGGCGTGATGGCAGTGACCGGCGGTTGCGTCAGCGCGGCCGGCAGGGGCGGCCCAGACGCAGGCCCTGACGGCGGAGCCAAGCTGATGGCGGGTGCGGAAGGTGCATCCGGAACCGACGCAGGCGGCACGGGCGGCGGCCGATCGCTGAACAGTTGAGCTGCGGCCGGCGTTGCCCATGCGAGCACCCACAGACATGCGAGAACGCACGTCCATCCCACGCCTACTCCGGCCTTTCTGCTGCTGCCACCCAAGAACATCATCGCGGTGGTTTTTGACTTAAAACGCGGCGAATTCAAGCCTCAAGGTCGAATCCAGCGCTCAAGCCATGAAACGACGGCGCATCAGTCAATCGCAGCCTCGGATCGCTGGCATTTTCGGTTCATTGGGACTATCCCCGACACGCAACTTCGAGAGTCCGATGGGGAAAACACCGAACAACACCAGCGGCCGCACTAAAATCGGCCTGGGTCCGACCCGACGGCCGATCGTTGGCCTGGCGTTGGGCGGCGGCGCGGCACGCGGGTTCGCTCACATTGGCATCCTGCGCACGCTGATCGCGCATGGCATCGTCCCGGATGTCATCGTCGGCACCTCGATCGGCGCAGTCGTGGGCGGAACATACGCGTCAGGCCATCTCGACAAGCTGGAGGAATGGGCGCGCGGCCTGCAACCCCGCAATATTTTCGGTTATCTCGATATCAAGCTCAACGGCTCCGGGCTGATCGGCGGTGACAAACTCGCCGCGCAACTGGAAGCCGCGCTCGGCGAAACGCTGATCGAAAGTCTCCCGGTGAAATACGCATCGGTTGCAACCGAGGTCCGCACGGGGCACGAAATCTGGCTGACCCATGGTCGCGTTGTCGATGCGATGCGGGCCTCGTTCGCGCTACCGGGAATTTTTGCGCCGTTTCTCGTCGGTGACCGTTGGCTGGTCGATGGCGCTCTGGTCAATCCGGTGCCGGTTTCAACTGCTCGCGCGCTCGGCGCCGAAATCGTCATCGCCGCCAATCTCAGCACCGACGTCTTCGGTCACGCCACCACCATCTTCTCGCATGGCACGGCAACCGATCCCCTTCCGCCAGCAGTCGAGGAAACGCCGCCGCCTGCCAAGCGCGGCATCGGCAAATTCTTCTCCTCGCCCGAGCGCACCATGAAACGGGAGTTCTTCGGCGGCGGCGGCCGCCCTGGCATTTCCACCGTGATGATCGATGCCTTCAACATCATGCAGGATCGCATCACGCGTGCGCGGCTGGCCGGCGATCCGCCGGATCTTCTGATCGCACCGCGTGTCGGCCAGATCGGCTGGTTCGAATTCCATCGGGCCGACGAAGCAATCGCCCATGGCGCACGCGCCACCGAACGCGCCATCGAAGCGATCCAGGAGGCGATCGAGATTCTTGCGCCCGGCGCGATCACGACCGAGGCCGACCGTCAGTCCCAGGTCGAGAGCGAATAGAAGCACCGCGCACCAAAGGTCGCGGCCTCCGTCGCGATCGCGACGGCATCCAATGGGAAACACCCGCTCAAGCGGTTTTGATATAGTCCTGCAACGCTTCCTGTTCGCGCTCGAACTCCATGACGCGCCATTTGACGACATCGCCGATTGAAATCAACCCGACGATGCTGTCACCTTCCAGCACCGGCAAGTGGCGGAATTTCCCGGCGGTCATGCGCTCCATGATTTCGGCAACCGTGTCCTTCTCGCGGCAGCCGACCACTTTGCGGGTCATGACCTCGCGCACCGGCTCATCAAGTACACCGGCGCCACGCTGCCCCAGCACGCGAACGATATCCCGCTCCGACAGAATCCCCTCGATCCGCTGATCCTTGATCACCAGTACGGCGCCGATGCGCCGCTCAGCCAGGAGCTTCACCGCGTCCGACAGCTTCATATCGGGCTCGATGCTAACGATGTGATGACCCTTGGAATCAAGAATAGAGCGCACGGTCATAGTCGCCTCCCAAAAAGCGATCGCGCGGTACGAGACAACGCGATCTCGACCTTCTCGCCTTCAGGCAACCCGTCAGCGCCAACTTTGTTCACGCGCATGTGACGAACAGACGCGTCTCGTTCACGCGATCGGGTGGGCAGCGCCATCAGAGGCTGCGCCCCGCACCTCGCCTGAATGCAAAAGATGATGGAGGAAATTACGCACCCTCGCAAGCAAGGGGACCAATTAGCTGTGTTGCGTCAATCCGATACCGGCGGGACCGCAATCCGGGTCCCGCGCCGCGGCACCGGATCGAACAGCGAGAACAGCAACAGCCCGGCGAAGAAGCCGCCGATATGCGCCTGCCAGGCCACCGAGACGCCCTCGGTCCCGATGCCGATGGAGCCGACGCCAAAGACGATGTTAATGCCGAACCAGACCGCCAAAAATCCGAGCACGCGCGGATCGCGCAACGCGCGCCACAACGGTTGCGCCGGCACGGTTGCCGCCGCGTCGGCATCGCCGCGACGGAACGAGAGGAAGCCGCCGCGCACGAAGGCAAAGCGGATCGCTGCGGCCATCGCCCCGGATACCGACGCCGAGGCGCCGATCATCGGCGCGATGGCGTGCTCGTGGGTTATCAAGTGCGCCGCCGCACCTGCCACCGCCGTTACCGCCATGAAGACAAAGAAACGAATCGCGCCAAATCGCCGGGCAACTGCGCTGCCGAACGGCAACAACCACAGGATGTTGAACACGATGTGCGTCAGATTGGCGTGCAACAGCGAATAGGTGAGGAATGTCCAAACCTTCGCGCCGGTTCCTCCAGCAATAGGTATGGCCAGGAGGGAGGTGTCGTATCGCTTCGGGATGAAGCTGAAGACCTCCAGCACCCAATAATCCCACTCGATCGGCAGGAGTAGCGTTCGGACCGCATGGATTACGATCAGCAGCGCGACATAGGCCGTCAACGCGCCGGGGAGCGTCAGGATCGGTTCGCGTGGAGAAAGGCGGGGGTCCAACGTCGGGTGCCTAAAAGACCGGGCTCAAGCGGAAGCAATGGGCCCCAATAGGCGGCTTGGACCGCCGGCGCAACCCCATGAGACAGATAACCGCGTTGGAATCGGGGCATGCTTTGAGGGTATCCCTGCACCGCGTCGGCAATTTGGCCATCCGCGGCCGAAACCTTGGCGTCGCCGGATTCTGGTTGGTGTCCCCCACGCCGCCACACGACCCGCGCACTTCGACCGATCGCATTAAGCGCCGACTAACCTCTCCGATAAGCGATGCCATCCCTCAAGGTTCTATTGAAGCTTGGCCCCTAGTCTGCATCGGAGGTGTTGTTACGGCTGAACAAGCGACGCGATGTCTTCAAGACTATCACCCATTGGGATCGACGCGACCTACTCCTGGTTCCTGCGCATCGGCATTGCGAGAGGATTAGCGTTAGCCGTCGCGTTCTCGGTCCTCTGCTCGGTCCTGATTTGCTACGCGATCTATTCCATCAGCAACAATGGCGAGTCGTTTCGCGAATGGATCGTTGCCGCAATCCTCGCGCCCCTTATCATTTCACCCATTGTCGCCTACACGTGCCTGTCGTTAGCTCATCGCCTCAAGGAAACCCAGGAAGCCCTTCACAAGGCTGCAACGACGGACCTGCTGACAGGAATCGCGAACCGCCGCTATCTGCTCGACCATACCGCGATGGTTCTATCCAGTACCGCCCGAGAACCTCGGCCGTTGAGTCTTTTGCTGATCGATATCGATCACTTCAAATCGATCAACGACACCTGCGGTCATACCGTCGGCGATGAAGCGATCATGGCGGTGGCTGCGGCGTGTCGATCGCGCTTGCGCAACATCGACCTGTTCGGACGATGGGGCGGCGAAGAGTTTCTCGCGCTTCTCGACGGCAGCAATGCGGAAGGAGCCTGGCGCGTCGCCGAGGATTTGCGTGCAACCGTCGAGGCGATACGGCTGCCGAACTGTCCCTGCCCGCTGACCATCAGCATTGGGATTGCGACGACAAGCGACGGCCGGAATCCCAAAGTCTTCGACCAGATGCTGTCGTCGGCAGACCAGCAATTGTATCAGGCGAAGAAACAGGGACGTAATCGCGTCATGCCAAGGGCCGCATAGGCGCGAGTCTCAGGTCGAGACCCCTCCGGGATTCGAAAGCCCGCGAAGCTGATCCAGTTCCTGAACATCACCGATCGCCGCCACTCAAAAGAAAAAGGCAGCGCCTGAGAAACGCTGCCTTTTTGCCTGTGCCGGTCCTGCTACGCGAGGTCCCCCGCCCCTCCCCGCGTTACAAGCCGATCTTTTGTTCTCAACCACCCTGCCGGGATCGCCTTCGCCGGCCCTTGGAGAAGCCCGCGACAATCCAAACCCGGAGTTTCCTTCACGTCTTGGAGCAAACTGATACTACCGCGTTTTCCGGAAGCCCCAAGCTGATAGTGAATCTAGCGTTAACGCGGGGCGGCTCCCGGTGCTGGTTACCGATGCCTTAAAATTCATGGTGAATTTAACCTTAACGACGCAAAGTCCGGTGGAAACCGCATCCGGGCATGGACGCTGCACGACCTCCCCTGCAACAACATGAAAGGGGATCGGCGGTGCATGAAGACGGGACAACTCTGTCCCATCGGGGTCGACCGCTGGTCAGGTTCGAGTCATGAAACATCCAGCAAGTCGCGAGTTCTTCGCCTATTGGGATGAAAAGCGCGGCCTGAACGCAGCTCCGGACCGCAGCGAACTGGAGCCGGGTCCGGTTCGTGAACTGCTGGGCGACATCTTCGTGCTGTCCTATGAGCCTGACGCCGGATACCCGTTCCGGGTGGCTGGAACGCGCGTTTGCGCCCTGCTCGGCGAGGATCTCAAGGGAAAGGAGTTCGCCGGGCTGTTCGAGTCGACAAGCCGGATCGACATCGAAGACATTCTTGGTGCCGTCACCGCGGACAAGCTGGCCGCCGTCGTCGGCGTGACCGCGCGCACCTCCGAGGGACGACCCATCCCGCTCGAACTGCTGCTGTTGCCCTTCAACACGCGTGCCCATATGCCAATCAGCCTGACCGGGCTGCTCGTGCCATTCGTCGACGACTGCCACGCTCTTACCGGGCTGACGTTGACGTCGTGGCGCTACATGGGACACCCGCCACAGCGATTTGCGCCGCGCGTTCTTAGAAAGCTGGCATTGGCGCGCGGGCTCATGGTCTATGAAGGTCTGGTCTGAACAGGATCAATCGTCCGCCACGCTGTCTTTCGGCACCCAGAGCCTCAACGTAACGCCGCGTTAACCCTGAGCACCGTAGGGTTTATCCATACCCGTGACCCGGCCCACCCGGTGCAGTTCAGTATGGCTTTCGCGCAAAAACAGTCCGAGCATCCGGTCGCCCAAGAGCGCCGGCGTTTTCAGCGGGTGAAGGTTCACCTGCTCGGCCGCTATATGCTACCGGACCGGCGTGAATATCCGTGCCAAGTGATCAACATGTCGCCCGGCGGCGTAGCGATGCTGGCGCCGGGGATCGGCAATGTCGGCGATCGCGTCATCGCCTACCTCGATCACATCGGCCGGGTGGAAGGCAAGATCACCCGCATCATCGACAATGGCTTTGCGATGAGTGTCGGCGCTACGCCGCGCAAGCGCGACAAACTCGCCGCGCAACTGACGTGGCTTGCCAATCGCGACATCCTCAATCTTCCCGAGGATCGCCGGCACGATCGCGTCGTGCCCCGCAATCCCATCGCGATTCTCACGATGGAAGACGGGAAACGGATGACCTGCCGGATCATCGACCTGTCGTTGTCGGGTGCGGCGGTCGCGGCGGAATATCGACCGCCGGTGAAGTCGCTGGTTTCGCTCGGTCAGGTGCAGGCGCGCATTGTCCGCCACCTCGACGAAGGCTTCGCGCTCGAATTCCTTCACGAGCAGCTTGCGGAAACTCTAGAAGATAGCGTCACCGCCCGGTAAACGCGCGGACCGCCCAAATCCCCTCCATCGATGCGCTCAAGCTCGCCCAGCCATGGGCGAAGCTATGATTTCACCCCCAATAATCTCGTTAACGCAGCGGTGCGAGGTTAGCGCGCGCCTGCGGATTTGCAGCAGTTCGCGGGTTAATGGATAAAATTTGAATCAAATGCAGATCGATAAAATTTGAGACAAACTCAATTCAAGTACAGATCGAATTTTCCAAAGTATTGATTTGCATTCATCTCAATTGTACTTCAGCGACTTAGCCGCGCTGCAAATCCTTTGTGCGAATAGTGGTCCCAACAAGAAACGGGGGCCACAATGTTTAAACGGGGATTGGGGAAAGGACTGGCGATTGCCGCCGTCCTGATCGGATTTACAGCAGCCGCGCATGCCGGCAGCGAGCGGGTTCAATACGCAAGTCTTGGTGACACTGCACGCTCGCCGATCGGCTGGGTCGAATTCTGCGCCGAGAGTCCGGGCGAATGCCGGGGCAGCGCGACACAGGCTCGCGATATCGTCATGTCGCAGTCCGCCTGGAAGGATCTGCTGCGCGTCAATCGCTGGGTCAACGACAACATCAAGCCGATGACCGATATGGAGCATTGGGGCGTTGTCGAGAAATGGTCTCTGCCGACCGATGGCTACGGCGACTGTGAAGATTACGTGCTGCTCAAGCGCAAGATGCTGATCGATGCGGGTTGGCCGCGCGAAGCCCTGCTCATCACGGTGGTGCGTGACAAGAAGGGTGAAGGCCACGCTGTGCTTACCGTGAAATCGAACAAGGGCGAATTCATCCTCGACAATCAGAACGAGGAAGTCGTCGCCTGGACCGAGACGGGCTACCGCTTCATCAAGCGGCAGTCTCAGAGCGATCCCAACGTGTGGGTTTCGCTTGGCCAACCGAACTCCGCGGTCGCCACCGCGAGCGCGCGTTAAGTCGAGGAGCTACGCGACCCGGTCGTCCCCCACCCCTCCCCGTCCAAGACCGGATGGCGCGCGGCCAGCCTTCCCCCAAAGGCTGGCCGCAACTTTTTGCGATGGGAATGATGAAGTTGCCGCGACGAAACGGCGATCAGCCGATTTTGCGCAGGCCCTTCTTGAAGCGTGCGCCATTGGCGACATAGAAGCCGGCACCGCGCGTCATGGCTTCCACCTGCGCTGGCTCGAGCGTACGGATCGCACGTGCCGGCGCACCAATGATCAGCGACCGCTCCGGAAATTCCTTGCCCTCGGTGATGACGGCACCGGCGCCGACGACGCAGCCGCTCCGAATGCGTGCGCCATTCATCACGATCGCCCCCATACCGATCAGCGCACCATCCTCGATCGTGCAGCCGTGGAGGATGACATTGTGCCCGATGGTGCAGTTCTTGCCGATGGTCAGCGGGAAACCGGGATCGGTATGACAGGTGCAATTGTCCTGGATGTTGGAATTCTCACCCAGTTCAATCCACTCGTTGTCGCCACGCAGAACGGCTCCAAACCAGATGCTCGATCCCTTGTGCATTCGGATCTTGCCCGCGACCGTTGCGGTGTCGGCGACGAAGCAGTCGCCATCAGCGGGAAGTTCGGGCGCCTGTCCGTCAAGTTCGTAAATCGCCATAGGTTATCCTGATTGGGAAATGCGGGATGCCGCCGATGCTACGTCAATGCGCCGCCGATGCACAATCGCATCATTGACCCGATCGACGTCAGGCAAGCACACCCATCGCGCGCAGTGTCATCACAACGAAGGTGCCCGACATCAGGCTCCAGAATCCGGAGAGCACGGTCGCCATCATCACGAACTCGATGCGCCGCCGCTCCACCTCACGGCCGCGGATCGTATTGCGCATGATGATGAAAGGCGCTGCGAACACCAGAAACGGCACCGCGATGAACGAACTGGTGACTGCCTCCTGCTGCAACAGTCCAAATCCGGCGGGACGCTGCACGAAAGCCTGATAACCACTCACCAGCGCTCCGGCGAGCGCAAATCCGATCAGCAGCGAAAACAACGAATTCAATGCATCCGGAGACATGGCGCCCCTTCCCGATCAATGGCGCATCATGCATCGCAAAATCGGGCTCCGGCCGCCACTTTATCCTTAAGAAAAGGTTAACGACGGCATCGGAACCGCGAGCAATTGAAATGTAAATTTGTACGTCGGCGTCGCTGCATCTGTGCACCGCCATGGCATATTGGGACGTGATTCGGCCAATGGCCGAGCGATGAAGCAAGGTCCCGGTTGTCCATGACAACACTCACGTCATCTTCCAACCCACCGCGTCCCCGGCAACAGTCGCAGGGCCGCTACTACGGCATGGCGTTGCTTTCGGGTTTGCTCAGCATCAGCGCGGTCGCCCTGATTGCCTATCTGCTATGGCCGACCTGGCGCCCTGCCCCGGTCGAACAGCCGATGCGCCTTCCGATCAATGTCGGCGGCACATTGTTCAATGTTCCGGCAAATGCCATTCGCGAAAAGGTCCAGCGCCATTCCGGGCCGCAGGAACGCGTCGATCTCAGTTTCGAATTTCCATCGCTTAGTCCGCCTGGAAAGCCGCAGCATGTCAGCGCGGACACAGCCGAGGGCGCTCAGGAAGCCATCACGCGGATTTTTCTTTCCATCGCCGAGCATCACGGCGCGATGTCTCCGGACACGCGCCTGCAAACCATCTATCCGCGTTATCTCGAATCCGTATCATCGCCCGTCGCGGACGGCTTGACGCTGCAAGCATTCCGCGATGGCACGCCCTACGAACAAGAAGACCTGTTTCTGGCACAGGCACAGGACGGCCAGTTCGTCGCGCGCTGCACACGCGACCGCGAAACGCCCGGAACATGTCTGTCAGAGCGTCGCATCAACGGCGCGGATTTGACCTTCCGCTTTCCACGCCAATGGCTCGTCCATTGGCGTGATGTCGCAACCGCGATGAATAATCTCACCATCCGGTTGCGTAGCGCCCACGAGTAAAACCGCGCAGACGCACAAACGGCGGTGGTGCGAACGGCTTATTCTTCGTCGACGAGATCGTCCTCGAGAATCGCCATCTGGAATTGGAACGAACGATCGTCATCTTCGTCGTCGACGAACAACACGCCGATGAATTCCTCGCCGATATAAACCTCGGCGGAGTCGTCCTTCTTGGGGCGCGGCACTACGCGAATTTTCGGATTGCCGAACAGGCGCTTCAAATATGCGTCGAGCTTCCTGACTTCCTGAACGTCCACAAGCGTCTCCAATACAACAAAGTCTGACCGGCCTCTGCCTACAGTGAGACACCGCCGACCGCTACCACCATGTCTATACGACTTCGCGTGTCAGACAAACCGGCGGACGTCAAAGCCCGGTGGCGTGCAGCATCTGATCCATGGTGCGCGACGGTTCGGCGCAACCGGCCTCGCCCACGACCTTCGCAGGCACGCCAGCGACCGTGACATTGTGAGGCACCGGCTTGACCACAACGGAGCCCGCGGCGATCCGCGCGCAGTGCCCGATCTCAATGTTACCGAGGATTTTCGCGCCGGCGCCGATCAGAACGCCGTGGCGGATTTTCGGATGCCGGTCTTCGTTCTCCTTGCCGGTCCCGCCCAGCGTCACGCCGTGCAGGATCGACACGTCATCCTCGATCACCGCGGTTTCGCCAACGACGAATCCGGTCGCATGATCGAGGAAAATCCCGCGACCGATTCTCGCTGCGGGATTGATGTCGGTTTGGAAGACTGCCGACGAACGGCTTTGAAGGTAATAAGCAAAATCCTTACGGCCCTTCTGATAGAGCCAGTGCGCCAACCGATGGGTCTGGATGGCATGGAACCCCTTGAAGTAGAGCAGCGGATCGATAAACCGCGAGGTCGCGGGATCGCGATCGTAGACCGCGACGAGGTCGGCGCGAAACGCGTTGCCGATGTCGGGATCGTCCCGCAGCGCTTCATCGAAAGTCTGGCGGATCAGGTCGCCCGACAGCGCCGAATGGTCGAGCCGTTCGGCAACCCGATGCACCACTGCCGCCTCGAGGCGTGCATGATGCAAGACCGTGCTGAAGATGAACGCAGCCAGTTCCGGTTCGCGGCGGACGATATCCTCCGCCTCGTTGCGCACACGATCCCAGATCGGATCGAGGGCAGCCAGCTTTGCATTCTGCGGATTAACTTGATGCACTACCATGCGGCTCTCATGCTTCCGTGTGATCCAGCCTATAACATATCTCGGCTGCTCCTGTCCGCAGCCTGACGTGGCGGCAGACGCGCGAATTTTGCCAGCAAATTGCCTGAAAAGACGATAAACGACCCCGATTTGCCCGCAAATTCTCTCCAATTCACCAAGATTAACGGGACATAGGTTGGCGGGCCGGCCGGCGCAATTGGCCCGGCTGCAAGAGTTGCAACTATTTATGGATTGGGCGACCGGATGGATTTAAGCATCCTGCCAGCCGGGAGCAGAGGGGATACGTCCATTCGCACGCAAATTTTGCCCGCAGGCGCATCCGCGACCTCGCGCTGGGCCACGGCCGGCCTGCTGGCGATAGCCGCCGTTGCCGTCCTCCTAATCGCTCCCGCGCTCTGGAACGGCTATCCGCTGCTCCAATACGATACCGGCGGTTATCTCGCGCGCTGGTATGAGGGCTATCTCGTGCCCAGCCGTTCCACGGTTTACGGCCTATATCTTCATTTCGGCGAACACTCGTACTTCTGGATCAATCTGGCGTTCCAATCGGTCGTGACGCTCTGGGTGCTCCATCTTACCCTCCGGGTCCTGGGATTGGCCCGCCGGCTCCGGCTCGCCAGGATCGCCTTGATCCTGATCCTGACAACGGCCTTGCCATGGCTGGCGTCGATGCTGATCACCGACATCTTCGCCGGGCTCGCGGTGCTGACGCTGTTTTTGCTCGCCGCGCATGGCGAGCGCCTCTCATCGGCCGAGAAAGCTGCGCTGTTCGCTTTCACGGCGTTTGCGGCAGCAACCCACAGCGCGACCTTCGGCGTTCTGTTCGGGCTTTGCACCGCCGGCTGGCTGTTACTGCCATGGCTTCGTCCACGCCTCAGCGCGCGCGGCCTGACGCAGGCAAGTCTCGCGGTTGCCGTCAGCGCCGTGTTGCTGGTTGCCGCCAACTACGCGCTGTCCGGTCAACTGGCATGGACGCCGGGCGGACCCGGCGTGACGTTCGGCCGAATGATGCAGGACGGCATCGTCGCGCGTTATCTCAACGACCATTGCGACACGATCAAGCTCAAGCTCTGTCCCTATCGCAACGAGCTGCCGGCGACGGCCGACGATTTTCTTTGGAGCAACGACAGTATCTTCAACAAGCTCGGCCGCTTCGAGGGCATGGACGCGGAGATGGAATTCATCGCGGCGAAGTCATTGACCGCCTATCCGCTTTGGCAGATCGAAGCCGCGCTCATGGCCACCGCAACGCAACTCCGTATGGTCGCCACCGGCGAGGGCACCAACGGCTGGATTCCGCATACCTACGGCATCATCGAACGCTACCTTCCAGCGCAGACCAAGACGATGCGTGCTGCCCATCAGCAGCATTGGGACATCAACTTCACCCCGATCAACTGGGTCCACGTCCCGGTCGCGCTGCTCTCGATGTTGCTGCTGGTCGTATTGCTCGGCCGGGCGCTCTGGCGACGGCGGCTGGACGATGTCGACCTGCTTGCGGCAACAGTCGTGCTGGCGCTACTGGGCAATGCATTCCTGTGCGGCGTCATCTCGGGGCCGCATGATCGCTATGGCGCCCGGATGGCCTGGATTGCGGTTCTTGTCGTCGTGATCGTGATCGAACGCTTCCGTCTGCAACAAACGGTTCCGACCGGCACTGATAACAACGCCAATCCTTGACGCCAGCACCTCTGCTCCTCAAGGACGTCGCGACAGGAAATCCAGCACGCCCGCTTTGTAGACCCGATCGCCGACCGCGCGCATGTGATCGCGCCCCGGAATGTCCAGCACCTCGGAGTTCGGAATAATCGCGGCAAGAGCTTGCGCCGAACCGGCGATCTCATCGGTGGTGCCAACAGCAATCAGCGACGGAACGCTGATACGCGCCGCCTCCTCGCGGGTCGCCAGTCTTCGCGATCCCCGCAGGCACGCCGCGAGCGCCCGCCGATCCGAACGGGTCTGGTCTGCAAACGTGCGAAACATGCGCCCCATGGAATCGGTCACGTCGTCAAGGGATTCGGCTTCGAGAGCCTTCGCGACATTCTCGCCGGGCCCTCCACCCGCGACCATACCGATCCCGAGGCCGCCGAAGATTGCAGAGCGGAGACGTTGCGGCTGGCTTTGCGCCAGATATCCGGTCAGACGGGAGCCCATCGAATAGCCCATCATGTCGACCCGCTCTAAGCCAAGATGATCCATCAAGCCCACGATGTCGCCGGCCATGATGCCGAGATGGTAATCCTCCTGATCGTAAAGCTTGGTCGAATCTCCGTGGCCGCGATTGTCGAGCGCAATCACCCGCCGCCCGTGCTTCTTCAGCTCAGACACCCAGGTCGGATAAACCCAGTTGACGTTTTTGCTCGATGCAAAACCGTGAACCAGAACAATCGGATCGCCCTCTCCTTCATCGAGGTAAGCGATTTCGACAGCGCCGTTGTGAAAGCTCGGCATCTTTTGATCCATTGAGTGAGACAGGAGGAAGGAAGGTTCGGAGGGCCGACAGATTGCTCTGTTTAAGCAACTGTCACGGACGAGGCCAGAGGCGGGCTATGCGACCGCGGGCGATGCAGATATCACCGCCTGACATACCTTTGCGGGCGCCGCTTTCCGGCGCTGCAACCAGGACAAGGTGAGACGCTCGGTCGTCGTCTTGATCGATACGACAAAGCCGAACAACGCGACCATGGCCCAGAACAGCCAGAGCGCGAGATCGAAGGCTCCCACCGCCAGAACCAACGCGCCGCGCCCGAGCAGTTTCAGGATCGCCCGAGTCTGCCCGCCTTTGGCTTCGGCGAGACGGGCCGTCCGCGCGATATCTTTCGGACCCTCGGCCAGTTTCATTGCGTCGAAAGTCCCGCGCGTTCCAGTTCGCTTGCCGATACGGCCAACGTCTTTTGCCAAACGCACGAACGCGCCGGCCTTGTCGGCACGAAACGCCGCCTTGACTGCAGGCACAAGTTGGCCCGGACGGGACAGTGAGCCAACCTCCAGCGCTCTTTGCAGAGCCGGAGCGTCCACCAGATCGCGCGCCGATCGGCCGGCCCATCGCGACAGCCCTTCGCCCATTCGGCCGGCCTTCCGCGCGTCTTTCACCAGCGTCAGCCCGGCCCGCACCGGCGAGGCACCGCCGACCGACACGTAAGTCGCGGCGGTCGCAGCCAACCCGGCCACCGCAAGACCCAGAATGAGACGATCGCCCTCTTCCCCCATGGCGATCTGCTTGCCTTCGCGCAAGATATCGCGAATGTCTCCAAACACGAACAAGTCGCCCGCGATCGCGCCGCTCAAGCCGACCCCATCCTCGGCTTGTCCTGTAACAAGCCCGACAGCAAATCGCTCCGCCAGTTGTCCGACGGAGTTTTCCCGAGCAACCGCGTCAGCAACCCGAGTCTGAAGATTATCCGGAAGCGGCACATTCCGCGCTGCCGCGACCTCGACGAAACTGCCTGCAAGATCGGCGTCGCCGGCAACGAGTGCCGCTTCGGCTCCCCGCTCCAATACGCCTGGGTCGTTCCGCAACATGAAATCAAGCTGGACGTCGGACAAACTGACGGGATCGTGCCTGGCAGCCAGGACCGTCGCGGCCCGCTCGGTGCGAGGCCAAAGCAGGACGCTGGCCACGGCGAATACCGCAACTCCCGTCAAACCCGTCGCTATCCACCACCGTTTCATCAAAACGCCTCACCGCCCGCTCTTCCTGTGCGCCACATTTCGGACGCAACAGGCCAGACGAAAGAAGGGCTTCTCCAAGACGTCAGGATTGTGTCGAATTTAGACCTGCCAGCCGGCACAATGTCGCTCTAGGAATCAGCCACACCTCCCCCTATGGTGCGCCCCGTTCCAGGACCGGCGCCACGAGGAGTGCTGTGTCCAACGACCGTCAGGCTGTCCGCGACCAAAGGTGAGAAAGATGTCCGATCACGTTGTTCCCCATTTTCACAATGACGCAGGCGTGGCGGTCATCGAGATCGGGTCGAGAGAGTTCATGTGCGTGGGCTCCAACCCGCCCTTCGATCATCCGCATGTGTTCCTGGATCTAGGCAATGATACCGAAATCATCTGCCCGTATTGCTCGACGCTGTATCGCTTCGCCGCCGATCTTGCGCCCGGAGCGGCGCGGCCGCCGGAATGCGTGGTAATGGACAAGGTCCCTTAAATCCGCCCGTGGCCGTGCCACGCGCAACGATCATCGTTGCCGGTGCCGGCATCGGAGGTTTGACCGCCGCGCTCGCGCTGGCCGACAAAGGCTTTCGAGTTATTCTCGCGGAAAAGGCCGAGCGTCTTGAGGAAACAGGCGCCGGGCTACAATTGTCGCCCAATGCCAGCCGCGTGCTCATCGCCCTGGGACTGAAATCGAGTCTAGAAGGCAAGGCTATCGCCCCCGACTCGGTCAGCGTCATGAGCGGCCCTCGCGGCGTCGAGTTGGTTCGCCTGCCGCTCGTCAGATCGGACGCCGAAGCTCCCTATTGGGTGATCCATCGCGCGGATTTGCAAGCGGCACTCGCAGCGCGGGCCGGCGCAAATCCCCTCATCGAACTTCAACTCGGCTGCGAACTCGAAAACTTCACGACCGAGGCGGATGGCGTTGTTGCCAATCTCCGACAAGGCACGACATCGCAACATCGGATTGCAGCGTCACTGATCGGCGCGGACGGTCTCTGGTCGACGGTGCGCCGACAACTCGATCCAGCCGTGCAGCCGCAGTTTACGGGATTGATCGCATGGCGCGGCACCATCGAAACGCGCCTCCCTCTCGATCAATCAGAAGCGCCCCGCGTTCAGCTATGGATGGGGAGCAACGCACATCTGGTTACCTACCCGATAGCACACGGGCAACAAACCAATGTCGTCGCGATCAGTTCAGGACAGTGGCACGATCAAGGCTGGAGCGTTCCGGCGACTGCCGCCGAGGCTGGAGCTGCCTTCACCGCATCTCATTGGTCCGAACCGGCACGCGCTATCATTGCCTCCGTCGCGCAGTGGCGCAAATGGGCGCTGTTCACCCTTCCGGCCTCTACAGCATGGACGAACGACCGCGCCGCGCTGCTTGGCGATTCCGTGCACGCCATGCTGCCCTTCGCTGCGCAAGGCGCCGGAATGGCCATTGAGGATGCCGCCGTGCTCGCCCGATGCATCGACGAGGGGAGCAGCGATATTCCTTCGGCCCTCAAGCGTTATGCAAGCTTGCGTCGCGAACGTGTCGCACGGGTTCAGAGTCTGGCCCGTCAGAACGGACGCATCTATCACCTCGCGGGCCCCATGGCCGCGGCACGCGACATCACAATGAGATTGCTGGGCGGCCATCGCCTGTTGGCGCGTCAGAACTGGATCTACAGCTGGCGCGTCTGACGTAACCGGATCGGCGCCATTATCGGGCAGAACAACTCGTGCCACTACTTTGCAGCGGCGCTGCAAGCGGCAGTGTTACACTGCATTTGCCACGCTCCCAGGCCTTATTGGCAAGTTTCAGCGACGCGCGCGTGGAAATGTAATCGTTGCGATAAGCGACCTCACCCACCACCGTACCCGCGGTACCGGTCCGTGCCTTATCGATATAACCCTGCAATTCTGTGGCGCACGCTTCGAGCTTCTTGCGCTCTGCTTCCAGTTGCTTGCAATCGAAGAGATCATACTTCGCCGGATCGACAAATGCTCCCGACGCGAAGCCATCGCCGACATTCGCACAGCCGGCGAGGCTCAGGCCCGATGCCGCAAGCACGGCTATCGAAAGCATTCGCAAACCTACTTTACGGTCGAACGGCACAAGTGACATGGATATATCGCTCTGTCGGGTTCATGGCTTGGAGCATCACGGCATGACCGCAATATGGCCATGCCTGCGGACGTCGCGCGGCTTATGTCGTTATAGCGCGTTCGAGCGAGGTTGAAACCGCGGAAATTCTTTGTACGAGCCGCTGGCGGCATACCGGTCACGGAATCGAGCGATGGCGATGCGGATATGCACGGCAGCCATTCGCCGCTTAAGGCCGCGCCGCGTTGATTCACCCTCCCCGTTGTGTTGAGTTTGGAGTGAGGCCGCAAATCAAGTGGCCCAAACAGGGAGAAATGCTCAATGAAGCCTTCTATACTGAACCTGACGACCGGCTCCCGCGCCAGATCGTTGGCATTTGCCGCAGCACTTGTGGCTGGCTCGCTGGTTGCTGCATCCAGCACCACCGCGCTGGCACAGGCCAACGGCCCGATCAAGATCGGAGTTATCGCGGAAGTGCAGTCGATCGCGGGCGCTGCGACCCCCGGCGGCGCGCAGATCGCGGCCGACGAGATCAATGCCAAGGGCGGCGTCAACGGCCGCAAGATCGAGATCGTCACTTACGACAACAAGAGCTCGTCCGCCGATTCCGTGCGCGCTTTCCAGCGCGCCGTTTCCGAGGACAAGGTCAGCGCGGTGATCGCGAGTTACATCAGCGAAGTGGTGCTCGCGCTGGAGCCGTGGGCAGCGCGGCTCAAGGTGCCGCTCATCACGCCCGGCGCGGCGAGCAACGAAATCACGCGCCCGATCCACGACGACTACGACAAGAACAAATACACCTTTCACGGTTATCTGACTTCCGCAGCTCAGGCCCAGGCCGTCTGCGACGCTGCGAAGGAACTGCTGGTCGACGGTTTGAAAATGAAAACCGCCGCGATCATGAGCGAGGACGCCGCCTGGACCAAACCGCTCGATGTCGGTTACGAGGAATGCCTGCCGAAAATCGGCCTGAAGGTCACCGATCACATCCGCTTCTCGCCGGACACCACCGACTTCACGCCGATCTTCAACAAGATCGAAGCGCAAAAGCCGGATGTTATCATCACCGGCATCTCCCACGTCGGCGTGCAGCCGACCGTGCAATGGAAGAACCAGCAAGTGCCGATCCCGATGTTCGGCATCAGCGCGCAGGCACTGAGCCCGACCTTCTGGGCCGATACCAATGGCGCGGCCGACGGCATCCCGTCGCTGGCCGTCGCGACCGAGAACGTCGCGGTGACGCCGAAGACCAAACCGTTCGCCGAGGCTTTCAAGAAGAAGTTCGGCAAATCCCCCGCCTATACCGGCTATACCGCCTATGACGAGGTCTACATCATCGCCGAAGCGATCCAGCGCGCGGGAGGAACCGATCCCGACAAGATGGTCGCCGAGATGGAAAAGACCGACTACGAGGGCACCATCGGCAAGATCAAGTTCTACGGCCGCACCGACCGGTTCACACACGGCCTGGTCTACGGCCCCGACGCGGTCAACGGCCTGGTCTTCCAGTGGCAGAACGGCAAGCAGGTCACCGTCTGGCCGAAGAAGGTCGCGGAAGGCACGCTGAAGTACCCGAGCTTCATCAAGCTCCCGAAGTGACCGCCCGTTGATTGGCGGCGGCCGGCGCCCGACGCCGGCCGTCACAACCATATACCGCCAGCGCCGGCAGGATACCGCGCCGTCACTGGCAGTGCATACGCCGACTGCTCTACTGCATAGGTTTCACGGTGCCGGGCGGCTAGGCGGTCGTCGGGGGCTAGGCTATAAGTTCCCGCATGGCTGTCACAGACATCGCGACGCGAACTTACGACCACGGCTGGCGACTGGATCCCATCATCCGCAGCCTGCTCGACACCGATTTCTATAAGCTGCTGATGATGCAGATGATCCGGGAATTCTATCCGGACGAGCATGTCACATTCTCGGTGATCAATCGCAGCCGCCATGTTCGTCTTGCCGAAGTCATCGATGAGGGCGAACTGCGCGCGCAACTCGACCATGCCCGCACGATCCGCTTCAGCAAGAAAGAGTTGATCTGGCTTGCCGGTAATACGTTCTACGGCAAGACCCAGATGTTCTCGCCGGAGTTCATTCGCTGGCTCGGCGACTTCCGCTTGCCCGAGTACGAATTGCGCAAAGTCGACGGACAATACGAACTGCATTTCCATGGTCCGTGGGCCTACACTACAATGTGGGAAATTCCCGCGCTCGCCATCTTGAACGAGTTGCGATCGCGGCAGGCGATGAAAGGGCAAGGCCGGTTTGCCCTCGACGTGCTCTATGCCCGCGCCAAGGCTAAGCTCTGGACCAAGGTTGAACGGCTGCGAAAGCTGGAAAACCTGCGGCTGTCCGACTTCGGCACCCGGCGACGCCACGGCTTCCTGTGGCAGCGTTGGTGCGTCGAAGCCGTCAAGGAAGGCCTTGGACCGGCCTTTACCGGGACCTCGAATGTCCTGCTCGCGATGGACAGCGACCTGGAGGCGATCGGCACCAACGCCCACGAACTGCCGATGGTTGCCGCCGCCCTCGCCAATGACGACACCGAACTGCGCTGGGCGCCCTATCGCATTCTCGACCAGTGGCGCCATACCTACGGCGGCAACCTGCTGATTGCCCTGCCCGATGCATTCGGCACCAAAGCGTTCCTGCGGGATGCGCCGGACTGGGTCGCCGACTGGACCGGCTTCCGCCCCGACAGCGCGCCGCCGATCCAGGCTGGTGAAGAGATCATCGCGTGGTGGAAGACGAAGGGACGCGATCCGCGCGAGAAGCTGCTGGTCTTCTCCGATGGCATGGACACTGCCTCCATCGAGGAGGCGTATCACCATTTCGCCGGCCGGGTCCGCGTCAGTTTCGGCTGGGGCACCAATCTTACCAACGATTTCGTCGGTTGCGCACCCGATCCAACGACCGACCTCGATCCGATCTCGATCGTGTGCAAGGTGACATCGGTGAACGGGCGCCCCGCCGTGAAGCTCTCCGACAATCCTGAAAAAGCCACCGGCGACGCCGCCGAGACCGCACGCTACCTTCGCGTTTTTGGCGATACCGGCCGCGTCCGTAATCCTCTTCGCGTTTGAGCTTTGCTATCAAAATATCTGTTCATATGAACGTGATCTGCGCGTCGCCTAAACACGCTACGCCGAAAACACTGACACGAAGCACTACCGCTATTTAGCGAGACTCGTTTCCATAGTTGCGATCTCAGCTATCCTTTGACTAAAAATGCCACAATTTTGAATGGCCACATCGATTCCCCGTATATAACATCGATTGCAGATCAATCTTTCTGTCGCAGCCGATACGTTTTCGTTGTTCTCATCGCGAATTGCCTGGTTGGGAAATGGTCGAATTCAGTTTGAACGAACCTTGCGCTGTGCCTCGCCGGCGCGATCCCGTAAACACTCGCCGCAAATTGCTGATCGCAGCTCGCCGGGAGTTCGCGCGCAATGGACTGGCCGGGGCGCGGGTCGATGAAATCGCCGCGCAGGCCGGCGTCAACAAGCAACTGGTCTACCATTACTTCGGTGACAAAGACGCGATCTACTTTGCCGTTCTCGAATGGGTGTACGATGAAATCCTACAGTACGAACGGACGTTCAGCCTTGACGGGCTCAGCCCCGACAAGGCCATTCGAAAGCTGATTCAGAGTTGGTTCGACTATCTCGAATCGCATCCGGACCTGGTCGTAATTCTCAACGACGAGAATCGTAACGACGCCGCTCATGTGCGCAGCCTCGCGAATTTTGCTGATATCCGCACACCACTGCTCCGCATTTTCGCGAAAACGTTGACGCAGGGCGTTCGCGACGGCCTGTTTCGCAAGGGAGTGAGTCCCGAGCAACTTTATATTTCGATCACCGCACTGAGCTATTTCTATTTTTCAGGGATGCCGACACTGTCCGCCATTCTCGACAAGGACCTGAAGTCCAAAAGCGCATTGCGCGCACGGCGCAAGCACGTGGTCGATTTCGTCATGCACTCGCTGAGAGCGTAAGCGAACCTGCAAGACTCGACACCCAGAGGTCACCGCGCGAGACTCCCCTATTTCGTCGCGACGGTCTTGGGCCGCAGGCGCGCAGCCCACTTCTCGAACAATGGCAGAAGCCCCCGCGGCGACATCAGAATGACCGCGATCACGACGACACCGTAGATGAAGTAATGCAGTCCCGGCAGCGTCCCGCCCAGCTTGCCGCGCAGGATTTCACCGAGCGGCACCAGCAATAGGGCTCCGAATGCCGGCCCGTACGCCCGGCCCAACCCGCCCACGGTCGCGAACAATACGATTTCGATAATGATGATCGGCGAGACCAGCAGATAAGGATCGGCGAATGTGAGATAGCGGACGTAAGCCGTCCCGATGACCGAACTGAGCATCGCCGAGATCACCATCGCCGCAATCTTGTAGCGCAGGATATTGACGCCGATGGCACGCGCCGCGTTCTCATTGTCGCGAATGGTGCGCAAATAATACCCCAACGGCGCATTCAGGATCGCAACATTGATCAGAATGCTGACGATGGCCAGCACCAGCATCACCCAAAACGCACCGATGCCGCCGCCGAACTGAAACGCGAGAAAGTCTCCCTTGTCTTGCGGCAGCAGCAGACCCGATGCACCGCCAAGAAAGTCCCATCCCTCGACGATGACCGTTCCCATCTCGGCAAACGCCAGCGTGATCAGCACGAATGACAGATGGCCAAGCTGAAAGCGGAAGTCGATCCAGGCGATGATCGCGCCCATCGCGCCGGAGATCAGCGCGGAGATGACCAGGCCCAACCACATGTTGACGCCGAGCTTCAACAACAGCGCACTGGACAGCATGGCGCCGGTGCCGATGAACAGACTGTGCGCGAGGGAAATCTGTCCCGCCATCCCGCCGACGATATTCCACGCCGACGCCAACGCGACATAGACCAGCGACAAGATGACGATGTGCAGATAGTACGACGGTAACAGCGGCGGCACGACCGCCGCCAGCACCAGCACGACCAACCACACCGGCGACATCAGGGTCTTGTAGAATTCCTGCCTCATCGCGACGAACTCCAGGTGAGCCCTTGAGGCCGAAACAGCATGATCAGCACGAAGATGCCGTAAGGCAGCAACATACCCAGGGTATCGGAGAGATAGATGGTGCCGTAGGCTTCCGAGAGGCCGATGATCAATCCGCCGAGCATGATGCCCACGAAATTCGTCATGCCACCGAGCGCCACCACGATCAACGTGATCACCGTATAGCGTAGTCCCTGCGCCGGCTGGATTGGCGTTCCCGGCAACAGCAGGGCCGCCGCGATCGCCAGAATTCCGATACCAAGCGCGAAGGTCAGCGTCTGCACGCGGCTCACATCAATTCCCATCAGGGCTGCGGCATGTGCGTTCTGATGGACCGCGCGGATCGAGCGTCCGAAATCGGTCGACCGCAACATGATGTAGAGCCCGATCGCCATGGCGAACGACACAACGAAGGCGATGACATGAGGAACACGGACGACGACGTCACCCAGAATGAGAAGTTTGGATTCAACAACCGATGGCGTGCGCGCAGGCTGCCCGCCGAACACCATCAGGATGCCGTTCTGCAGGACGAGGCTCAGCCCCAACGTGAGCTGAACGACCATCAAAAACTGATGGCCCACCATGGGGCGCAACAAGTACCAGTAAACCAGTCCCCCGATCACGGTCATCAGCGGCACGGTGATGACCAGCGACACATAGGGATCCATCGCAAAGGCCGAGTATAACGCCAGGCACATGAACATGCCGAGCGAGATGAAGTCGCCGTGCGAGAAATTGACCACACCGCTAACGCCGTAGACCAGCCCCATCCCGAGCGCCAACAACCCGTATGTGCTTCCGATCAGCAGGCCCTGCGCCAGTGCTTGGAGAAATTCGGCCACATCGATCTCCGCTCAATTGACACTGATCAAGGTTTTCATCCTAAAGCCCAAGATAGGCGCGACGCGTTCGTGGATCGTCCTTGACGGCATCTGACGTTCCTTCGACGGCAACCTTGCCGCGTTCGAGCACATAACATCGCTGCGCGTGACGCAGCGTCAGATTGAGATTCTGTTCGATCAGCAGAATCGACAATCCCTCGGCATGGAGACGATCGATGATGCCAAAAATATACTGAACGAACAGCGGAGACAGGCCCAGCGACGGCTCGTCCAGCATCAAAAGCTTCGCCTCAGCCATCAGCGCCCGGCCGATCGCCAGCATTTGCTGCTCACCGCCGGACAACGTACCGGCCTTCTGCGTGAGACGCTCCTGCAGGCGGGGAAACAATTCGAGCACATGATCCATCTGACGCGGCCGATGCGCCCGTGCGCGCGCATTGATGCCGCCGAGCAGCAGATTCTCGCGCACGCTCATTTCCGGAAAGACCAGCCGGCCTTCCGGGACCTGAATGATGCCGATCTCCACCCGCTGCCGCGGCGTCATCGCGGTGACATCCTGTCCTTCGAAAAGAATGCGACCCGATATCGGCGCATACATGCCGGACAGGCTGTTGATCAACGTCGTCTTGCCGGCGTTGTTGGCGCCGAGCAGTCCCACGATCTCGCCGGCGCTCAATTTCAGCGAAACGTCGTGCAGAACCGGCACACCGCCATAGCCCGTCACCAGATGATCGACCTCAAGCATCGAGATGCTCTCCGAAATAGGCGTCGATGACTCGTTGATCCTTGATGATCTCCTCCGGTGTGGCCTCGGCGATCTTCTCCCCGAAATTGATGACGACGATGCGCGTCGCCAGCCGCATGATCACCGGCATGACGTGCTCCACCATGACGATGGTGACGCCCTGGCTGTTCAGCTCCCGGACAATCGCCATCGGCGCTTCGGTTTCGGCGATCGTCAATCCCGCCATCACCTCATCGAGCAGAATGCAACGCGGATCGGTGGCGAGACACTTCGCGAGTTCGAGCAGCTTCTTGTCCTGCAGCGACAACGTTGCCGGCGTGAGCAATTCCTTTCCCGCCATTCCGACACGTTGAAGCACGTGCGCCGCGTAGTCGATCGCCTCGCGGATCGGCCGCCGCGTCAGCGCGGCCGTCGTTACCACATCGAGCGTCGTCATGTCGGCGAAGGTCTGCACGACCTGGAAACTGCGAACCAGACCCCGGCGCACAAGGCGATCCGGCGAAACGCCGACGATACTCTCGCCGGCGAAACGTATTTCGCCTTCGCTCGGCGGGATGAAGCCGGAGATCACGCTGAACAGCGTGGTCTTGCCCGCGCCGTTAGGACCGATGATGCCGAGGATCTCCCCCTCGGTCACCGCAAAGCTCACATTGTTGACGGCAACAAGGCCGCCAAACCGTCTGGTGACCTTGTCAACCTCGAGCAGCGCCACGGCCCGATCTCACGCCCGGGGACGCGGAGCGGTCTGGGCGAATTCCTTGGGGAACACCACCTGCTGTTGCTGCTCCGGAGTCCACTGGATGAACATGGCACTGCCATCCTTGAGCAGACGATCCTCGGCGAACTGCAGTCCCTTCGGCTTGGCCACGTAGAGGTTGGGATCGCCAAACGGAATGTTCACTTTCTTGAAGGCTTCGAGCAGGGCTTCGCGCTCCAGCGACGCCGAGGTCTCGAGCACCTGCTGCAGCACGCGGCCGGCTTGCGCGTATTGGATCGCGCCCTGCCCGATACGGTCGAGCTTCGCGACGTCGCGCAATTCAGCGATGATCTTCTGCATCGAATCGACCTTGGCGCCCGGACTGAATCCGGTCATACCGAACAAGTTCTTGGTCAGCACGGCTTTGCCGATTTCCGGTCCCAGGTCCTTCCACAGCGACAGATCGGAATAACCGCCGGTGCCGCCGCAGAAGATGCTGCCATGATAGTTGAGGTTGTAGCGGGCCTGATGCAGCAGGATACCATCACGCGGCGTCACCAGCCCGACCACGACGTCGGGCTTGAGCGAGCGAATGCGCACCATCGCGGAGGTCTGGTCCTGCGCCTTGGTGTCGAGCGGCGCCTCGCCGATGATCTCGATGCCGCTGGCCTTCAGCTTCTCGTGCAGGAACTTGTTGACCTGCTGCCCGGCTTCATAATTCGAGTAGCCCATCACGGCCGTCTTCATCTTGAACTTCTCGGAATCCCGCAGGAACACGACGAAGTCATGCATCGACTGCGCATAGCCGCGGTCGTAAGGATAGCCGAGCGTGAACATGTAGTTCGAGCGCGCGCCACCGGCCCACACCGACAGCGTTGGCATCTTCAGTTCGTCAAGCACCGGGGTCAGCGCCAACATCTGCGCGCTGAGGATCGTGCCGGTCAGCAGTTGCACTTTCTCTTCGGTAATCAGGCGGCGCGCTTCCGTCGCCGTGCGGGCCGGTTGGCTGGTATCGTCCGCCTGAATCAGTTCGATCTTGGCGCCGCCCTTGCTCTTGATGCCACCCTCGGCGTTGATCTTCTTGATGATGTATTCGAAGGCCGGCTGCCCCTCTTGGGCATAGGCGGCGAGGCCACCGCTCATCGAATTGACGACACCGATGCGAATGGTCGAATCGGCGGCCCCCGCGCGACGCACAAACGGCGCGGCGACCGTGCCAAGCAATACGCCAGATGCGCCAACGGCGAACTCGCGACGGGTTATCGTCATATTGGTTTCTCCCTCAATGTTCCGATATGACGTCAATCACATCGATCGTGTTCTTTGGCTCACGTGCCCGCGTCGCTGTCACGGTCCCGAGAGATGAATCATCAATCCATCCTTGCAGGACCATCCGCGCGTTTCACAAAATCTAGCCACCTTTAACGGGCGCCGTCAAATAAGCCTTCGACGAAGTCGATCCAGGCGCACCGAAAACAACACTCGCGGCCGCGCAAACCGACCGCATATTCCGCAGGCCGACATAATCACCAATCACGTCAATTGAGCATCCCGGTTGAAATGGGCAAGCTGATCGAGGTCCGGCAATCGCCGGCTGCGAGAAGCGTCATCACGAGTGAAAACAGTTCGTTCTGCGACGTGATGCCGAGCCGCTGATAGGCTCTCCGTCGATACGTCAGCACGCTGTTGAGGCTGATCGCGAGCCTGCCGGCGATAGCTTCCGAACTCAATCCCTGCAGAATACTTATGCAGACGTCGCGTTCTCGGGCCGTCAGGGCATCAAGTGGCGCTTTCGCAAATGCCCGCGCCAGAAGCCCTGAACTCTCGCCCTGATGACGCGGCTGTGCCTCCAGTGCCAACTGGCAGTGCCTCGTGATGGCCGCCACGAGTTTCGGGCCGGCGCGATTGAGTGCAGCCACCTGCGGTCGGCTGTAACGTCCGCTGGCCTCAAGGCGATAGAAATTGGCATAGATGCAGACGCCTTCATGCCAAAGCGCCGTCGCGAATTTATCGACAATCCCCGAATCGTCGAAGAACAGTTTGCGATAGTCGCTGCGATACATCCTGCGCGCGACGAAGGGCATCAGAACGGCGCTCGTATCGCATGCCTGTTTGAAAATGATTTCCTTGTTGGGATCGCTGGCATGAAAATGCCCCGCATAGGCGGAGCCGAGATCCTCGCCGATGGCGATGTCGCCCGCGGTCAGCAGGCATTGCGCATCGTGATCGTTGGCGAACGCAAAGACCATGCAATGATCGACCGCAGCAATGCGACGAAGATGCGCCATCAACGCGTCGGGAAACGCCGGACGGCCAACTTGCAAGACGGCCTGTTCAAAGCCATCCATCGCGGCATCGAGCCTCAGTTCCGGCCGCTGTCCGGAAATATCGTGCGAACCGCCGGGCATAACGGTTTCCTCCACAATCTTTTTTTCAATCTAGGCCAACCGCAATCCGGATGAAAGTTGCCTCGCTGGCATTCCTCCGCCTGCCCCGCTGTCGCAATCGCTTGCGACAGACAGGATCGTCCATCTCCCTTATGGATTGTGATTTATCGACCGGATCGGAGCAATCGCGACTTTCCTCCGTAACGCGCCAGCACCATAGCGGTTCATCGCCATGACACAGCCGATTCATCGCAGTCCAGACCCGGCATGCCCGGTATCGAATATCGATCCGTTCTCCGACGCGTTTCTCGGGAACCCCTACGGATTCCACGAGGAACTGCGCGAAACCGCGCCGGTGTTCTGGCTCGAGCGCTACGGCGTCTACGGCATGGCCCGCCACGCCGAGGTGCAGGCGTCCTTGATGGACTGGGAGACGTTCTGCTCCGGTCGCGGCGCCGGCATCGAGGACTTCGCCAAGGTCAAATCATGGCGGCCGCCGAGCAAACTTCTAGAGGTCGATCCGCCGATCCATACCCGGACGCGCTCGGTGATGAGCCGCATCCTGTCGCCGGCCGCGATGCGGCAGGTTCGCGAAACCTTCACGGCGCGCGCGGAAGCTCTTGCCGAAGCCGTGGTCGCTAAAGGCGAGATCGACGCGATCAAGGATCTCGCGGAGGTCTTCCCGCTTCATGTGTTTCCGGATGCGGTCGGGCTGCAGCCCGAGGGCCGCGAGAACCTGCTGCCGTTCGGCAATATGGTATTCAACTCCTTCGGCCCACCCAACGCGATCTTCAAGGAATCGGTCGCCAATGCCAAGCCCGTGGTGCAGTGGATCTACGATCAGTGCTCGCGCGACATGCTGCGGCCGGGCGGCTTCGGATCGCAGGTCTGGGACGCATTCGATGCCGGAGAAATCGACGTCGACGAGGCGGCAACGCTGGTGCGCTCGATGCTCACCGCCGGGCTCGATACCACCGTCAACGGCATTGCCAATGCGATCTACGCGTTCGCCCTTCACCCTGAACAATGGCGCGCGTTGCGCGACGATCCTTCGCTGATCCGGCAATCTTTTGACGAAGTGCTGCGCTGGGAATCGCCCGTGCAAACCTTCTTCCGCACCACGACACGCGAGGTCGAGGTGGCCGGCACGACGATTCCCGAAGGCGAGAAGGTCCTGCTGTTTCTCGGCGCGGCCAACCGCGATCACCGGAAATTCCCCGAGCCTGAGCGCTTCGACATCCGACGACGCCCGATCGGTCATGCCGCGTTCGGCGCCGGCATTCATAGCTGCGTCGGCCAACTGGTCGCCCGGCTTGAAGTGGAATTGATCCTCACGGCATTGCTAAAGCGGGTCGACGTCATCGAACTAACGGGCGAGCCAATTCGCAAATTGAACAACACGTTACGCTCGATCGGCTCGCTGCCAGTCCGCTTCAGGGCGCTTGCGCATTGAAAATCCCCCGGCCAACCTTGGCGCAGGTTGGGAATTCGACCAATTAAGCTCTTGAATTAAACGAGCGGTTGGTGAATTTTAGCCGGCAACAAGATCAAGCTCGGGCGTTGGGGATCCATCCCAGAGCCACGATCCAGGGGGACGAACGCGGGTGGACACGACGATATTCCTGTTCCTGCTCCAGGACGGCGTCATCAACGGCGCCGTCTATGCGCTGGTGGCCATAGCGCTGGTGCTGGTGTTCGCGGTGACCCGCGTCATCTTCGTGCCGCAGGGGGAATTCGTGGCGTTTGCCGCGCTCACGGTGGCGGCGCTCGAAAACGGGGTAACGCCGTCAACACCGTGGCTGTTATTGGCGCTCGGGATTCTTGCGGCGATTTCCGACATCGTGTGGCATTTCCGTGACCTGACCTGGAAACGCATCGTCCGGATCGCGCTGCTCGATCTGGCTCTCCCCATCGCACTGCTGTTGCTGACGCAAGCGCTGGCGCCGATGAAACTCGGCCAACTCGCCAACATCCTGCTGGCAATCGCGCTGATCACGCCGATGGGCCCGATGATCTATCGCATCGCGTTCGAACCGCTGGCGCATTCCAGCGTGCTGGTGTTGCTGATGGCGGCGTTCGGCGTTCACTTCTCGCTGATCGGACTGGGGCTGGTGTTCTTCGGGCCCGAAGGCAGCGGCACCACGCCGCTCTCATCCGCGTCGTTCTCGCTCGGCGATCTCGTGGTCACCGGCCAGAGCGTCGCGGTGCTGATCGTGACGGCCGTGCTGCTGGTACTGTTCGCGCTGTTCTTCGGCCGCACCTTGCTCGGCAAGGCGCTGCGGGCTTGCTCGTCGAACCGGGTCGGCGCGCGCCTTGTCGGCATCCCGACATCGGTGGCCGGACAATTCTCGTTCGCCATCGCCGCGCTGCTCGGCGCGGTGTCCGGCATTCTGGTCGGCCCGCTGATGACGGTGTTTTACGACTCGGGCTTCCTGATCGGCCTGAAGGCCTTCGTCGCCGCCATCATCGGCGGACTGGTCAGCTATCCGCTGACGGTGATCGCCGCGCTCGGCGTCGGCTTCGCCGAAGCGCTGTTCTCGTTCTGGGCCAGCAACTTCAAGGAGGTGCTGGTCTTCACGCTGATCATTCCGGTGCTGGCGTGGCGTTCGATCTACGCCCCCTATCATGAGGAATCGGAATGATGATCGCGCTCCGATCCTTCGCGCCGCCGATCGTTGCGGCGATCCTGCTGATCGCGCCGTTCACCGGCTGGCTACCGGACTATTGGGTGACGCTGTTCAATTACATCGGCATATCGAGCCTCGTCGCCATCGGCCTCGTGCTACTCACCGGCGTCGGCGGCATGACATCGTTCGGCCAATCCGCCTTCGTCGGGTTTGGCGCTTACACCACCGGCGTGCTGACGGTGCATTTCGGCATCTCGCCATGGCTGACACTGCCGGCCGCGCTGCTGGTGACGATGATCGTGGCTGCAGCCGTCGGCGCAGTGACGGTGCGGCTCTCCGGCCACTATCTGCCGCTGGCGACCATCGCCTGGGGCATCGCGTTCTTCTACATGTTCGGCAACATCAGTTGGCTCGGTGCGCATGATGGCCTGCCCGGCATTCCGGCGCTGCGCGTCGGCACCCATCAACTGATCGACCCGAAAGAATACTTCGTCGTTGTCTGGATCGCCGTCGTTCTCGCGGTGATCGCAACACAGAACCTGTTGAACGGACGCGTCGGCCGCGCCATCCGTGCGCTTCGCCGCAGCACGCGCGCGGCGGAAGCCTTCGGCGTCAACACCGCCGGTGCCAAGCTGATGGTGTTCGTCTATGCGGCGATGCTTGCTGGTCTTGCCGGCTGGCTCTACGCGCATTTCCAGCGTTCGGTATCGCCCGGCCCGTTCGGCGTGGTCGCCGGCACCGAATATCTGCTGATGGCCGTGCTCGGCGGCGCGGGCCGGGTCTACGGCGCGATCCTCGGCGCGGCCGGCATCACGGTGCTGCGGGACCAGTTGCAGAACGTGCTGCCGTGGTTGTTCGGCCATACCGGCAATTTCGAATCCATCGCGTATGGCGCAGTGCTGGTGCTGGTGTTGCAGACCGCCAGCAACGGACTTTGGCCGATCCTGTTCGGACCGCCGCCTCCGCCAAAACCACCGGCGGCGAAGGACGGCGACGAACTGCCGACCCGTGCCCTGCCCGCCCCCGGCGTGCGGCTGCTGCAAGTTCAGGACGCTAAGAAAACCTTCGGCGGCCTCGTCGCCGTCAACGATGTCAACTTCGAAGTGGAGAGCAGCCGAATCATCGGACTGATCGGCCCTAACGGCGCGGGGAAAAGCACGACCTTCAATCTTATCACCGGCGCGCTGCCGCTGACCTCGGGTGCCATCGCCTTCGAAGGCCATCCGCTCGCGGCGCAGACACCGCAGCGCGCGGCGGCGCTTGGGCTCGGCCGCACCTTCCAGCACGTCGAGATCGTCCCCGACATGAGCGTAATCGAGAACGTCGCGCTCGGCGCCAACCTGCTCGGTCATGCCGGTATGTTCCGCGCGATGCTCAAGTTCGATCGCGCCGAGGAAGCCAAATTATTCGCGACAGCCAAACGACAACTTGAGCGCGTCGGCCTCGATGACGTGGCGATGCAGCCAGCCGGAACGCTGGCGCTCGGCCAACTGCGCCTTGTCGAGGTCGCGCGCGCGCTGTGTCTCAATCCGATCCTCCTGCTGCTCGACGAGCCGGCCGCGGGCCTGCGCGTCGGTGAGAAGAAGGCATTGGCCAAACTGCTGCGCGAGGTGCGCAGCGAAGGCGTCAGCGTGCTGCTGGTGGAGCATGACATGGATTTCGTCATGAGCCTCGCCGATCACCTCGTCGTGCTCGACTTCGGCACCAAGATCGCGGAAGGCGTGCCGGCCGATATCCGGAAGAATCCCGCCGTGCTGGAAGCCTATCTCGGAGGCGTGTCATGACCGCGCCGCTGCTGGACGTCCGCGATCTGTGCGTCGCCTATGGCCGCGCCGAAGTCGTCCACAACGTCTCGATCAAGGTGACGCAAGGCTCACTGGTGACGGTGATCGGCGCTAACGGCGCCGGCAAGACCACGCTGCTCAACGCGCTGATGGGATTGCTGAACGCGCGCGGCAGCATCACGTTTCGCGACAAGCCGGTCGCGGCCGTTTCGCTCGAAACTCGCGTGCAGCAAGGCTTGTGTCTTGTGCCCGAGCGGCGCGAACTGTTCGCCGACATGCCGGTGGAGGACAATCTCCTGCTCGGTGGCATTCGACGTTCGCGCGCCGAACGCAACCAGACGCTTGAACAGGTGTTCGCGCAATTCCCGCGCCTCAAGGAACGCCGGCAGCAATTGGCTGGAACGCTGTCCGGCGGCGAACGGCAGATGCTGGCGATGGGCCGCGCACTGATGGCGCGACCGACGCTGCTCATGCTCGACGAGCCGAGCCTCGGGCTCGCGCCGCGCATCGTGCGGGATATTTTCCAGATTCTCACCGAACTGCGAGCCAGCGGCGTCTCGATCCTGCTGGTCGAGCAGAACGCACGCGCGGCGTTGCAGGTCGCGGACTACGCCTATGTCATGGAACTCGGCGCGATAACCACACAGGGCTCGCCCGCGGAGATCGCCCAAGACGCCCGATTGGTCGAAAGTTATCTCGGCCTTGGCGGCAACGAATACTAAACTCGCAAAAACCACCAAGGGAGGACGTCATGCTACGAACGAAAACCTGGCTCATCGCGTTGACGGCGACCGCGCTGATGGCCGGCAGCGCGCACGCACAACTCAAAGTCGGTATCACCATGAGCGCATCCGGTCCCGGTGCCGCGCTCGGACAGCCGCAGAGCAAGACCGTATCGATCCTGCCGAAGGAAATCGCCGGACAGAAGGTCACCTACATCGCACTCGACGATGAATCCGATCCGACCAAGGCGGCGCAGAACGCCCGCAAGATGATCTCGGAAGAAAAAGTCGACGTGCTGATCGGTTCGTCGCTGACGCCGGTATCGCTGCCGCTGATCGATATCGCCGCCGAAGCCAAGACACCGCTACTGACGATGGCCGCCGCCGCCGTGCTGGTGCAGCCGATGAACGACAAGAAGAAATGGGTCTTCAAGGTGGTGCCGAACGACGACATCATGGCCAAGGCGATCCTGAAGCACATCGCCAAGACCGGCGTGAAGAAACTCGGCTATATCGGCTTCTCCGACGGCTACGGTGAAGGCTACTACAACGAGTTGAAGGCGGAAGCGCCGAAGGTCGGCATCGAACTGACGACGCACGAGGTTTACGCGCGTAGCGATGCCAGCGTCACCGGCCAGGTGCTGAAGATTCTCGCGACCAAGCCGGATGCAGTTTTCATCGCTTCCGCGGGCACGCCTGCCGTGCTGCCGCAGAAGGCCCTGCGCGAACGCGGCTACAAGGGTCCGATCTACCAGACCCACGGCGTCGCCACCAACGAGTTCATCAAGCTCGGCGGCAAGGATGTTGAGGGCGCGGTCTACACCGGCGAAGCCTTCACCATCGTCGACGATCTGCCGAAGGACAGCCCGTTCCGCGCCGCACCGGAGAAATTCATCGCGGCCTATAAGGCGCAGTACAAGGAAGAGCCGGCCGCCTTCGCCGCGCACCTGTGGGACTCCATGGTGCTTGTGGAGAACGCCATGCCTGCCGCGCTCAAGGCCGGCAAGCCGGGCACACCGGAATTCCGTGCCGCGCTGCGTGATGCACTGGAGAACGGCAAGGAGATCTATCTCAACAACGGCCTCTCCAACATGAGCCCGACCAACCACAACGGCTATGACGAGCGTTCGGCGTTCCTGATCAAGGTGGAAGGCAGCAAATTCCGTCTCGCCAAGTAAGCCGCCGACTTAAACAACGAACCATCGCAACGACGTCCGCCCCTCGGGGCGGACGTTTTGTTTTGGTTCGTCGATGCAAGAGCCGGAGACGGCACCTCACTGGCCATTATCTGGTATACGATACTCCAAAATCAGCCAACGTTGACGTGCACCCGCACCGAGCCTTCATACAAGTATCTGTTATTTAATGATATTTATTACATTGACATTTTGGCATCTGGTATGCCAAAAACAAACAGCAGATCGAACTGCATTATGGAAACGCTCCAATGCCTGCCACCAATCCATCGAAAGCCCGCGTCGCGACCGAAACCGAGATGGAAATCGTTCGCCTCGCCCCGGAAACCAGCTTCAAGACCAAGGCCTACGACGCGCTCAAGGAAGCCATCCTGAAGATGGACATCTACACCACGCCCGATCCCGTCATGCTCGACGAGCGGGCGCTGTCGGAAAAGCTGGGTGTCAGCCGCACGCCGATCCGCGAGGCGATCGCGATGCTCGAGCAGGATGGCCTGGTGAAGTCGGTGCCGCGCCGGGGCATCGTGGTCGTGCGACGGACCAAGGCCGAGATCGTCGACATGATCCGCGCCTGGGCGGCGCTGGAAAGCATGGCGGCACGCCTGATCACCCAGACCGCGCGCAAACGCGACATCTCGGCGCTGCGCGACTTCTTCAAGGATTTTCACAAGGACCGGCTGCCGCAGGACCACATCGAGGAATACTCGAAGGCCAACATCGCCTTCCATCAGGCGCTGATCTCGCTTAGCGAGTCCCAAGTGCTGATCAATATGACCAACGGCATCCTCCTGCACGTGCGCGGCTATCGACAGTTGACCATCGGTCGTAACGAACGTATCGCCGCGTCCTTGCCCGAACACCTCGCCATCATCGGCGCGCTCGAGGAGCGCAAGACCGAACTCGCCGAAAAGTTCGCACGCGATCACACCCTCGGCCTCGCAACTTATATCGAGACCCACGGCGACGAGCTGCTCGGCTAACGTTTGCCGACCCATCGCTGTCGACATTTTCAATGCAGGAGATGATCATGGACAAAGCGCTGCAAGGCGTTCGCATCCTCGACTTCACGCACGTGCAATCGGGGCCGACCTGCACTCAGCTTCTGGCCTGGTTCGGCGCCGATGTCATCAAGGTGGAACGCCCCGGCGCGGGCGACATCACGCGCGGACAATTGCAGGACGTCCCGAACGTGGACAGCCTGTATTTCACCATGCTCAATCACAACAAGCGCTCCATCACCCTCGACACCAAAAATGCCAAGGGCAAGGAAGTGCTGACCGAACTGATGAAGACATGCGATGTGCTGGTGGAGAATTTCGGCCCCGGCGTGCTCGATCGCATGGGCTTTCCCTGGGAAACCATTCGCAAGATCAACCCGAAGCTGATCGTCGCCTCCATCAAGGGGTTCGGCCCCGGCCCCTACGAAGATTGCAAGGTGTATGAGAACATCGCGCAATGCACCGGCGGCGCGGCATCGACTACCGGCTTCCGCGACGGCCTGCCGCTGGTCACCGGCGCGCAAATCGGCGACAGCGGCACCGGGCTGCATCTCGCACTCGGCATCGTCACCGCGCTCTATCACCGCACCCATTCCGGCCGCGGCCAGCGCGTCACCGTCGCGATGCAGGACGGCGTGCTGAACCTGTCGCGCGTCAAATTGCGCGACCAGCAGCGCCTTGCTCACGGCCCGCTCAAGGAATACAGCCAGTACGGCGAAGGTATTCCGTTCGGCGAGGCGACACCGCGCGCCGGGAACGATTCCGGCGGCGGCCAACCCGGCCGTATCCTGAAATGCAAAGGCTGGGAGAACGATCCCAACGCCTATATCTATTTCATCACGCAGGCGCAGGTCTGGGACAAGATTTGCGACGCCATCGGCGAGCCCGACTGGAAGACTCACCCCGATTACGCCAAGCCTGCGGCGCGCCTGCCACGCCTCAACGAGATATTCGCGCGCATCGAGCAATGGACGATGGCGAGAACCAAGTTCGAGGCGATGGAAATTCTCAACGGCGACAACATTCCCTGCGGGCCGATCTTGTCAATGAAGGAACTGGCCGAAGACGAATCGCTGCGCGCCAGCGGCACCGTGGTCGAAGTCGATCACCCGACGCGCGGCAAATATCTGTCGGTCGGCAATCCGATCAAACTGTCAGACAGCCCGGTAGAGGTGAAGCGTTCGCCGCTGCTCGGCGAGCACACCGACGAAATCCTGCGCGAGGTGCTCGGCTTCAGCAACCAACAGGTAGCCGACATTCATGCATCGGGCGCGCTCGACGCTCCGCGCAAGCAGGCCGCTGAATAATCGCCCCCTCGCCTCGCTTCGCCGCGCAACGCGCGGTCTATTCCTGAGGATGGACATTTGATGAAAGTTTGCATCTACGGCGCGGGCGCGATCGGTGGCTATCTCGGCGCACAACTTGCCGGCACAAGCGCCGATGTCAGCCTGATCGCACGCGGCCCGCATCTCGCAGCGATGAAAGCCAACGGCTTGAAGTTGCTGAGTGGCGATGAAGAGCGCGTGGTACGCCCGCGCTGTACCGACAATCCGGCCGAACTCGGTCCGCAGGATTTCGTCATCATCTGCCTGAAGGCGCATTCGGTGCCCGGCGTGATCGACGCGATGAAACCGCTGCTCGGATCGCACACGCGCATCGTCACCGCCGTGAACGGCATCCCATACTGGTATTTCTACAAGCACGGCGGCGCGTTCGAAGGATCAACACTGGAGAGCATCGATCCCGGCGGACGGCAATGGCGCGAATTCGGCCCCGAACGCGGCATCGGCTGCGTGGTCTATCCCGCGACCGAGATCGAGGCGCCCGGCGTCATCCGCCATGTCTACGGCGACCGCTTTCCGATCGGTGAGCCTTCGGGAGAAACATCGGCCGACGTCGAGCGACTGTCGGCGCTGTTCGTCGAAGTCAGATTGAAAGCGCCGGTGCTGGATCGCATCCGCGACGAGATCTGGCTCAAGCTGTGGGGCAACGTCTGCTTCAATCCGATCAGCGCACTGACCCATGCGACGCTGGACGTGATCTGCACCGATCCCGCGACCCGCGCATTGTCGAAAGCCGTGATGCTGGAAGCGCAGGCCATCGCCGAAACCTTCGGCGTGCAATTCCGCGTCGACGTCGAACGGCGTATCGAGGGCGCGCGGAAGGTCGGCGCGCACAAGACCTCGATGCTGCAAGACCTCGAGCGCGGCCGCCCGATGGAGATCGATCCGCTGGTAACCGTGGTGCAGGAAATGGGGCGTCTGACGAAAATTCCGACGCCGGCGCTGGACGCGGTGCTGGCGCTTGTCGTACAGCGCGCCAAGGTCGCAGGACTCTACTGAGGCTGTCCTATATCGTCGCTTGGTCAAAAATTGAAGCCGTCATCGGCGGGGAGTTTTTATGAAGGCTTTCGTTTTCGGCGCTCAAGGCGCAACCATCAGCGACGTGGCGCAACCGAGCCCGAAAGGTCCGCAAGTCCTGGTGCGTGTGCGCGCCTGCGGCCTCAACCGCGCCGACCTGGGCATGACCAAGGGGCACGTCCACGGCAGTGCCGGCGGCGTGGGGACCGTGCTCGGCATGGAATGGGCCGGCGAAGTGGTCGAGATCGGCCCTGACGCCAAAGGCGTGAACGTGGGCGACCGCGTCATGGGTTCGGGCGCGGCGGCGTTCGCGGAATATGCGCTCACCGATTACGGACGGCTGTTTCACATTCCCGCCGGCATGGGCTTTGAGACAGCGGCGACCCTGCCGATCGCGCTGACCACCATGCACAACGCGCTTATCACCAACGGAGGACTACGACCGGGACAAACAGTGCTGATTCAGGGAGCAAGTTCCGGCGTCGGCCTGATGGCCTTGCAGATTGCCAAACTGAAGGGCGCGAGAGCCGTGATCGGCTCGTCGACCAATCCGGAACGGCGCGCACGCCTGAAGGACTTCGGCGCAGACCTCGCCATCGATTCCCGCGACCCAGCCTGGGTCGATCAGGTACTTGGCGTAACCGATGGCAACGGCGTCGACCTGATCATCGATCAGATATCGGGTCCCGTTGCCAATCAAAATCTGGCGGCAACGCGCGTGCTTGGCCGCATCGTCAACGTCGGCCGGCTTGGCGGCAGTCACGGCGATTTCAATTTCGACCTGCATGCCGCACGGCGCATTCAGTATATCGGCGTCACGTTCCGCACCCGCTCGATCGAGGAAATCCGCGACATCTTTACGGAAGTGAAAAACGACATCTGGCCCGCGGTGGAAGCCGGAACGCTCAAACTGCCGATCGATCGCACTTTCGCCTTCGCGGATATCGGCAAGGCGTTCGACCACATGGAAGCCAACCAGCACCTCGGCAAGATCGTCGTCACCTTGTAACGATCGGGCATGACGCCGTTTGAAGTCGGAATAAGTCGCATCTGCAAGTGGCGCAAAAAATAGCGGGTGTATCGCTTGCGCCGCTTTGATGTCGGCTACCAGGGCTGCTAAACCCCGCCCCATGAGCCAGCACGCCGACACAACGAAAACTCGTGTCGCCGCGATTTCCGTCGCGGCGAGTGCGACCATGGCAGCGGTGAAGTTCGTGGTCGGCGTCGCCATCGGCAGCCTCGCCTTGATTTCGGAGGCGCTGCACAGTTCCGTCGATCTCGTCGCGACAATCATCACCTGGATCGTCGTGCGGTTTTCCGACCGGCCCGCTGACGACGAACACCATTACGGCCACGGCAAATTCGAAAGCCTGTCCGCGCTCGGCGTCATCGCGCTCCTCTACATTCTGGCCGGCGGCATCCTGGTCACCGCGGTCAGCCACCTGCGCGAAGGCGCCGTGCCACCGACGATCTCGCTGATCCCGTTCGTGGTGCTGCTGGCCGACATCGGCGTCAATCTGTGGCGGGCTTACGCATTGCACCGTGCGGCGCACGCCACCAAGAGTCAGGCGCTTGCCGCCGATGCCCTGCACTTCGCCTCCGACGTGCTCGGCTCGGTCGCGGTGATCATCGGGCTCGGGCTCGCGGCCATGGGCTATCCATGGGGCGACGCCGCTGCTGCCATCGCTATCGCCGCCGTGATCTCGGTGCTGGGTCTGCGGCTCGGGCGCTCTACCATCGAGACGCTGCTGGATCGTGCCCCTGAGGGCGCGACCGACAAGGTGCGGGCGGCGATCCAGAACGTACCGGGCGTGATCGGGGTGGGACGGTTGCGCGCCCGCATGGTGGGCGCAAAATACTTCATCGATGCCGACGTTCAGGTGCCGCGAACCTATCCGCTGGATCGCATCGACACGATCAAGCGCAAGGCTCAGGAGGCCGTCACCGCCGCATTGGGCGATGCCGATCTCACCTTCACCGCCCTGCCGGTGGCGCGCGACAACGAAACGGTGCGCGAGCGAATCATGGTCATCGCGCGCAACGCCGCGCTCGCTATCCATCACGTCACGGTTCACGACCTCGGCGAACGGCTCACTGTCAGCATCGATCTCGAGGTCGATGGCCACCTTGACCTCAGCAAGGCCCACGATATCGCCCATGGACTCGAGCAGAGCATTCGCGATGAATTTGGTGCAGACGTCGAGGTCGATACCCACATAGAACCGCTCGAGCCGGAAGCCCCAACCGGTGTGGAAGCTCCCGCAGCCCGCATCGCTGAAATCGCCGCGGCACTATCGGCCCTCGCCGTGGATTGCGGTATTCATGACGTTCACAACGTGCGCGTCCGCGACACCGAGGCAGGGCAGATCGTCAATTTTCACTGCCGGGCCGCGCCGACCATGAGTGTCATTCTTGTCCACGAGGCGGTCGACGAAATCGAGCGCGCGTTGCGTCGCGCTTTTCCGACCGTGAAGCGCGTCATCAGCCACGCCGAACCCACGCGCGCGAAGGCCATTTGACACCCAAGGTGACGCGCGTTCCTGTTTCGGACTCGTTGCGAAGGCATCACCGACGAAAAATCATCATTGGATAAAGATTTTTTCGCATTAACGATTCGTTGACTCTCGACACATCGCTAAAACTGGATTCAAATTGTACGCATGATTCGAAACGGCCTGGGGGCCAGTTTGAATCGGCAGGAACTGCGCCCGTTCGCGACACCCGATGATCGGACCCAATCGATCATCGAACCTGAACCGGAGCGTCGGACTGACTTGTAGCAGTGCGTTGCCGCCATCGGATCGAGCGACTTCGCCGGGGCGGCATTCCAGAGGAATCCTGAGGGGGCAAGGCATGATGCGCGCGCGCACACAAAGCGCATGCGTCCAATCCGATTCGATCAAGGGATTGGCGCAATCGATCGCAAAACCGGCCTACCACCGGCTGCTAAACGCCGAGCCGATCCTGCGTCGTGCAGTCCCTACCCTCATCATCGCGTTTCTCGTCACCATCTGCTTCGGCGCTTTCGTTCAGGTCACCGACCACAACCGCCAAATCGAAGCTTCGGCTCAACGCGACTTGACGGCCCTTGCCGATCTGCTTGCCGAGCGTCTCGATCGTAGCCTGTCCGAGCCGCAATCAGTGGCGACGCCTTCCCACCTGCAGAATCTACTGCCGTCGCTCATCCCGGCATGGGGAATCGTGGCAAACCGCTCCATTCTGATCGTGGGAACGGATCAACGCTTTCTGGCCGGCCTCTCTGCTGAATGGCTCGGCGACTTGAACCGTCAGGCACTAGCCTCCCTCGCGGCAAAGGCGCGCTCAACCGTTGCCGATGCGGGGAAGCCCGCGATCACCAAGACGAACGATGTCCTTGTCGCCACGCGCCCGCTCAAGGCGCTTCATGGTCAACTCGTCATCGCCCAGAAACACGGCTCCCCGTTGTGGCAATCCGATGCCGCGCTCGCCATTACGCTGTCCGCGACTACCGGGTTCGTGGTGCTCATCCTCGGCTTCGCCTTTCACTGGCAGTCGACCCGCGCCCGCGAGGGCGACCTGATCAACGACGCCGTGCGCGGGCGAATCGATACTGCCCTCAATCGCGGACGCTGTGGCCTCTGGGATTGGGATTTGTCGCGCGGCCGCATCTTCTGGTCGCAGTCGATGTTTTCCATTCTGGGTCTGGAAGGCCGAAGCGACCTGCTCACCTTCGGCGAGGTCAACGCGCTGGTTCGTTCCGACGACATCGATCTATTCGAAATCGCGGACCTGCTCATCTCCGGGAAGATCAATCATATCGACCAGAGCTTCCGGATGCAGCACTGCAACGGCCACTGGATCTGGCTGCGTGTACGGTGCGAACTGAGCCACGGCGCGCGGAATGGCGGCCTTCATCTCATCGGCATCGCCGTGGATGTGACCGAACAGAAGAGCCTGGCCGAACGCACCGTGGAGGCCGACCTTCGCCTGCGCGATGCGATCGAAACCATCCCGGAATCCTTCGTTCTGTGGGATGCCGAGGATCGCCTCGTGCTTTGCAACTCGCATTTCCAGCGGCTGCATAAACTGCCCGACAGCGCCGTGGCACCGGGAACATCGTATGAGACGGTTTGCGAGGTCGGAAAGATGCCGCGCATCCGCGCGCGACTGCCGGCGAGCGATGCACTCGCCACGGGCGCGCGCACTTTCGAGGCACAGCTTGACGACGGCCGCTGGCTAAATGTCAGCGAACGCCGAACCAAGGACGGCGGCTACGTTTCGGTCGGGACCGACATCACGCGGATCAAGGAGCACGAACAAAAGCTCGTCGACAACGATCTGCGCCTGCGCGCTTCGGTGATCGATCTGAAGCGGTCGCAGGCGACCTTGGAACAGCAGGCGCTCGAACTCGCCGACCTTGCGCAGAAATATGCTGATGAAAAAGATCGCGCCGAGGAAGCCAACCAGGCCAAATCGAAATTCCTCGCCAATATGAGCCACGAACTGCGCACGCCGCTCAATGCGATCATCGGCTTCTCCGAGATCATGGGCAGCGGCATGTTCGGAACGCTGGGGTGCGACAAGTATGAAGAATACTGTCACGATATTCTGACCTCCGGGCATTACCTGCTGGAAGTCATCAACGACATTCTCGATATGTCGAAGATCGAAGCGGGGCGGATGCAACTCGATCTCGAGCCGCTCAATCTCGCCCAGACACTGGCTGAATCGCTTCGCGTCGTCTCGGGCAAGGCACAGGAAAAGAACCTGATGCTCGATGCGGATTTCGACGAACAGGTGCCGCTCGTGGCGGACCGCCGCGCGATCAAGCAGATCGTCGTCAACCTTCTGTCCAATGCCGTCAAGTTCACGCCCGATGGCGGACGGGTGATTGTCCGCAGCCGGCTGGTGGACAGTTCCATCGTGCTGATGATCGCCGACACCGGCATCGGAATCGCGCGGCAATCCATGATCAAACTCGGCCAGCCGTTCGAACAGGTCGAAGGGCAATTGACCAAGACCTATCAGGGTTCGGGACTTGGCCTCGCGATCGCCAAGTCGCTCACCGGCCTGCATGGCGGCTCAATGCGGATGAAGTCCAAGCCCGGCGCCGGCACGGTGATCGGCGTCACGCTGCCTTGCGATGGCCGCACCCGTCCGCTTTCGGCGGCCGCCTAGTTTGTCTCGTCGACCAACGCGAGAAACACGTTCCTGACTTCGGCTTGCGTATCGCGCACCCGCGCTTCCAGCGCCGAGAAGTCCGGCGCATCCCCTGCCCTTGTCATGATCCGCAGCAAATCCTCCCCGGCAACCGAGGGATCAAATTTGTTGCTGACGCAGAGCCGCAGTATCTGGGTCAGATCGTGATAGAGCCGCGCCGCAGGCCGCAACACCTCCATGGTCGATTGCGGCAGGATTCCGAGGCGCGCCGCCTTCTCCAGCACTCGCACCGTGCTGACGTCGAGAATTTCCGGCGTCTCCGCGGCGTGAACCAGCTGCAGATACTGCGCGATGAACTCGATATCGACCATGCCGCCGGCGGCATATTTGAGGTCCCAGATATCGTCCTCACCCTTCTCGAGTGCGATGGCGCGGCGCATCTCGGCGACGTCGCTGGCGATGATGCGGCGGTCGCGCGGGCGCGTCAGCACGTCGCGAATAATTTGCTCGATCCGCGCTCGGAATTCGGGCGATGCCGAGATCACGCGCGCCCGCGTCAGCGCCATGTGCTCCCAGGTCCAGGCCTCGTGATCCTGATAATCGGCGAACGAATCCAGCCGAGACGCAACGGGGCCTGCGCGCCCGGACGGACGCAACCGCATATCGACCTCGTACAACACGCCATAGTTTGTGCGGGTCGTGAAGGCACTGATCAGCCGCTGGGTGAAGCGCGCGAAATACTGGCTGCCGTTCAGGGATCGCACACCATCGGACTCAGGGTTCTCGTGATCGAAATCGTAGATCAGGATGAGGTCGAGGTCGGACGATGCCGTCATCTCCCGACTGCCGAGTTTCCCCATCGCCAGTATGGCGGTTTCCTGATTCTGGACGCGGCCGTATTGCTCGACGAATTGCTTCGTCACCAGTCTATGGACCGTTTGCACGATGCCTTCAGCGACGTCCGCGAACGCCGTGCTCGCGTGTTGTGCCGACACCGTGCCGGACAGGATGCGCGCGCCGATCAGGAACAGACTTTCCTGACCGAACAGCCGCAACCGATCGAGAAATTCTTCATATGAGTCCGTGTCAGACAGCGTCGCCGCCAGGCGCTCCGAAAGTTCCTTGCGATCCGGCATCGCGCCGAAGAACCTCGGATCGATCAGGCCGTCCATCAGTTGCGGCTGCCGCGCCAGCATCGCGCCAAGACGCGGCGCCGCGCCAAGAATGAGCGCTACGAGCGCGACCAGATCGTTGTTCTGCCCGAGCAGCGAAATCAGCCGCCCGCCGCGTTGCAGGGCCTGCAGGAAACTGTCGAACGCGGTCACCGCGTCGTCGGGCTCCTCGGCATGCGCCAACCCCTCGATCAGGGCCGGGACGAATTCCTCGAAAGCCTTCCGCGTCGCCTCGACCTTCAGAACGCGATATTCGCCAGCCATCCACTGCTGCACCGTGGACGCCACCATCAGCGGCTTGGCAAAACCGAGATCGGACAGCCTTTTGACCACGCGCGGATCGTCGGGACCGGCACGATAATCGACGTCGGGAAGTTTCGCCGTACCGGCCGGATCGCCTTCGAACAGTTTGCTGTAATGTCCCTGCACGCAATTGAGATGATGCAGCAGGTCTTTCGCGAAGGCATCGCGGCTGCCGTAGCCGAAGAAGAATGCAAAGCGTTCGACCGCATCACGGTCTTCGGGCAGTGCGTGGGTCTGCTCGTCGGCGATCATCTGCAGACGGTGTTCGACGCGGCGAAGAAACTGATAGGCTTCGCTCAACTCGTCGCGCGCGGCAGGTGTGATCCAGTTGTTCGCCGCCAGAATGGTCAGCGTCTCCAGCGTCGGCCGCGAACGCAGTTCGGGATGCCGCCCGCCGGCGATCAACTGCTGGGTTTGTGCGAAGAATTCGATCTCGCGAATGCCGCCGCGCCCGACTTTGACATTGTGACCTTCGACGGAAATGTCGTTTTGCCCACGGAACGACTGCATCTGGCGCTTCATGTCATGAACGTCGGACAGTGCCGCAAAATCCAGATGCTTGCGCCAGACGAACGGCGCGATCTCCGCAACCAGCGCCTCGCCAGCAACAATATCGCCGGCACACGGGCGCGCCTTGATCATCGCGGCGCGCTCCCAGGTGCGGCCCTCACGCTCATAATAGTCGAGGGCGGCGGCGGTCGAGATCGCCACCGGCGTCGAAGCAGGATCTGGCCGCAGCCGTAGATCGACGCGGAAGACGTAGCCGTCGCCGGTGCGCTGCTGCAGCATCCGCGACAGCCCCTGTGTGACGCGCACGAAGAATGGCTGCGGCTCGATATCGGGCGCCAGTGTTGGAGCCGCGAGATCGAAGAAGACAATGAGGTCGACGTCGCTGGAGTAGTTGAGTTCGCCCGCGCCCATCTTGCCCATGGCGAGAACAACGAGGCCGCTGCCCTCTTCCGGCCGCTCGGCAACGGGCGGGGAGAGCTTGCCACGCGCCGCCTCCTGCAACAGCAGGAAGCGCAGCGCGCACTGCACCGATGTGACCGCGAGGTCGGTCAGCGCCTCGGTGACATGCATCACCGGCCAGACGCCGCCGATGTCGCAAAGCGCGATCATCAGCGCCGCTTCCGCCTTCAGCCGGCGCAACAACTGCATCGCCTCGGCCTGATCGGCTGCTGTGGGAACGTCGGCAGCAGCGTTCGCGATCAACGTCGCGAAATGCGCATCCGGCCGGCACTGCAGCAGCCGGATGAGACGGCCGGCATCGGCCCGCGCGAGATCGAACAAATAAGGCGACGCCTCGGCGATGCCCTCGAGCAACGTACGAACCTTGGGGAATTGCGCAGCAAGAGCACCAATCGCCGCAGCCTGCGGCGGCGGCAAGTCAGCCAGCCAGGCGTCAAGACGCTGCGCCGCCTCCGGCGCGGCGTAGACAACCGGACCGGTCACGACCAGCGCGGCCAGGGAAGCAGAATCCGCGTCGCCCTTCGCGGAGGAGATCATGCAGGGTGCGATTCCGGTTGAGAGGACTGGTTCCTTAGTCCCTCGCCCGAATGGGCCGGAAATGCAAGTGTCGCACGCAAACCGGGGCCGGCATCGGCGAGTTGCAGTTCGCCACGATGCAGTTTCGCCACCGCCGAGGCAAGACTGAGGCCAAGACCGGAGCCCGGCAGGGTGCGGCTGGCCTCGAGGCGAACGAAACGCTCGGTGGCGCGTTTACGGTCGGCCTCCGGAATACCGGGACCGTGGTCGGTCACGCTCAGCAATATCTTGTCGCCCTCGCGGCGAGCCTCGATAAGAATCGACGGTTGCGGGGCACCCGGTACCGCTTGTGCCGGCTTGCCATACTTGATGGCGTTCTCGACCAGATTGGCCAGCGCCTGACTGACCAGTTCACGATTGCCGTGGAGCGGTGCCGGCGCGGTCTCGATGCGCAAGGACAGGCCGCTATCCTCGGCGAGTGGCTCATAGAGCTCATGAATACCGTTGGCGACGTCGGCGGCGTCGAAATCCTCGGTGGTCCCGCCGGCCTGCCCCGATTCCGCCCGCGCGATCATCAGCAGCGCATTGAAGGTGCGGATCAGCGCATCAGATTCCTCGATCGTCCGTTCCAGCGCCGCGCGATATTCCGCCTCGCCACCCGACATCGCCAGCGCTTCTTCGGCGCGATTGCGCAGTCGCGTCAGCGGCGTCTTGAGATCGTGCGCGATGTTGTCCGAAACTTCCTTGAGGCCGACCATCAGCGCCTCGATGCGCTCCAGCATCAGGTTGAGGTTGTCCGCCAAGCGGTCCAGTTCGTCGCCACTGCGCCCGACCGGCAGCCGCTCGCTGAGATCACCAGCCATGATGCGACGGGTCGTTCCAGTCATCGCATCGATCCGACGCAAGACGCGCCGCCCGACGAAAACTCCGCCGGCGAGACCCAGCACCACCACCACCAGCATCGACCATTGTGCGGCTTTGGCGACAATGCCGAAGATGCGTCGCCGTTCCTCGAGATCGCGCCCGATCAGCAACCGAAATCCATTGCTGAGCTCGGTGATGCGCACCAGCGCGCGATGTGGCGCCTTGTCCTGCTCCTCAAGGCGCTGATAAGCGGTTTCGAGCCAACCAGAGCCGGTCATGGTCCCCGGCGGCAGCGCACCGACATTGCCGGCCAGCGCCGTCCCCGTCGGCGAGACAATGAGGTAGAGGTTCGCGCCGGGCCGTAACGCCCGGTTTTCGATCGCGAATGTCAATCCGCGCAAACCGCGCCGGCCGAAGACATTCGTGAGATCGTCAAATTCGGCATTCACCGTGGTGGTGATCTGCTCGGTGATCATGCGGCGCGTGTTCCAGGCAAAGAAGGCCAGAAGCGACGCCGCGAACAGCGCGAACAATAACAGGTAAACCAGCGTCAGCCGAAACGCCGTGGTGCGGATCAGCTTACCGAATGCCGTCACGGATTATGAACCTACCAGAAGGTGGTAAGAAAACGACAAGACAGGAAGAAGTCTGACGCATGAAATCCCTATAAAATAAGGCATTTCAGCGAATGCCATCGCGTATCATATACCCCGCACCGCGAATGGTATGCAGCAAGGGCCGTTCGAATCCCTTGTCGATCTTGGAGCGGAGCCGCGAGATATGCACGTCGATCACATTGGTCTGCGGATCGAAATGATAGTCCCAGACGTTTTCGAGCAGCATGGTTCGTGTCACCACCTGCCCCGCATGCTTCATCAGATATTCGAGCAGCCGGAATTCGCGCGGCTGCAAGGTGAGTTCTTCCTTGCCGCGCGCCACACGATGCGAGAGCCGATCCAGTTCGAGATCGCCGACGCGATAGACGGTTTCCTCGGCCGGTCCGCCGTGACGGCGCGACAGCACCTCGACACGCGCCAGCAATTCAGCGAACGAATAGGGTTTCGGCAGGTAATCATCGCCACCGGCGCGAAGACCCTTGATGCGATCATCGACCTGACCCAGCGCCGAGAGGATCAAGGCTGGCGTGCGGTTACCCTTGTCGCGCAGCGTGCCGATGACCGATAACCCGTCGCGCTTCGGCAGCATCCGGTCGACTACCAACACGTCGTAGTCGCCGCCGTCGGCCATCGCGAGTCCTTCTTCGCCGTCGCCGGCAAGATCTGCGATATGGCCGACCTCGCGGAAAGCCTTCGCGAGATAGTCCGCCGACTCGCGATCGTCCTCGATAATCAGCAAGCGCATATGATTGTCTGTCTCACCTGACGTCACGGTATATTCCTTAACCATGGCCTGATCGCATCCGAGACGCAAGACAACGCAGCGCCGTCCGGAAACAAAGAGCGGCGGACGATGAAGCTGGGGGACCTCATCGCCCGCCAAGCCTTCCAACGGAGGGGGCTGATCCATTGGAAGCAACGCTTGAATTGGGAGGATCACTTTCGAGAGGTGCACGGCGCGATAGTCTGCCGTCACCTCCCGAGTGACGTGACTATCCCTTGGCGAGCGGCACCGCGACGAAGCGCAACGAGCCGCCGGAACGAATCCGCATCAACACGCTGTTCTTGTTGTCGGCCTGAGCGGACTTGATGGCGTCACGCACCTCGCCCGGATCGCCGACGCTCTTGCCAGCGACTTCGAGAATGACGTCGCCTTCCTTGAATCCACGCTCGGCGGCGGCGCTGTTGGGGTCGACATCGGTGACGACGACGCCATCCTTGCCGGCACCGGCAACCGACGAGGCCGGTGCAACGGTGAGGCCCAGACGCGGCACATCATCGCCACGCGACAGGCGGCCACGGTCGCGGCCGTGACTGAATTCGGCGCGCGCATCCTTCTCGTTCGGCATCTTGTCGAGCGTCAGCGTCACGGTCTTGTCCTGACCCTTGTGCAGAATGTCGAGCTTGATCGAGTTGCCGGGCGAGTAACCGCCGATCGTGCGGGCCAGTTCACGCGCATCCTTCACCGGCTGGCCGTTGACGCCCTTGATGACGTCGCCGGATTCGATACCCGCCTTGTCGGCCGGCCCGTTGCGCTGCGGCTCGGCCACCAGCGCGCCCTCGGCTTTCTTGAGCCCCAGGCTGTCGGCGATATCCTGCGTCACCGGCTGAATCTGCACACCGATCCAACCACGGCTGACGCTGCCCTTGTCCTTCAACTGCGCGACGACGCTCTGCACGGTGGTCGCGGGAATCGAGAACGCAATGCCGACGCTGCCGCCGGACGGCGAATAGATCGCGGTGTTGACGCCGATGACGTTGCCCTGCATGTCGAAGGCGGGGCCACCGGAGTTGCCCTTGTTCACCGGCGCGTCGATCTGGATGAAATCGTCATAGGGACCGTTGCCGATATCGCGGCCATTGGCCGAGACGATGCCGGCAGTCACGGTGCCGCCCAATCCGAACGGATTGCCGACCGCGAGCACCCAATCGCCGATGCGCACCTTACCGGTGGAGAGTTTCGCAAACGGGAAATCCGAACCGCCCTCAACCTTGATCAACGCCAGATCGGTGCGCGGATCGGTGCCGATCACCTTCGCCGTGTAGGTTTTGCCGGCATCGGTCGTCACTTCGACCTTGTCGGCGCCTTCGACGACGTGATTGTTGGTCACCGCATAGCCATCAGCGGAAATGAAAAAGCCGGAGCCCTGCCCCATCGTGGGGCCATGGCGGCCGCGCAAGCCCGGCGGCATCCCATCTGGGCCGCCGAAGCGGCGGAAGAAGCGCTCCATCGGCGAACCGGGCTGGAACGGCGACGCATCGTCATCGGAGTCCGACAGCTTTTCCTTGATGCGGACCTTGACCGAAATCACCGACGGTTTCACGCGCTCGACAATGTCGGCGAAGCCAACCGGCGTCTGGATCTTGCTGACCTCGTTATTGACCTGCGCGTGAGCAGGCGTCGAGAACAGGTCGAGATTGCCCGGCGACGGGCTGAAGCCGTAGACGGCGGCGCCAAGGCCCGCGACCACGGAAGCCATCAGCGCGAACTTGCGCAATGACAGCACCGAGCGGCGCGGTTGATAAATCGGAGCGGAGGTGAGGTCGGAGGGGCGGTCGATCATGAAAATCTCCAGGGCCAGAATTACATCGCGAAGATGCATCGCATGGCCTTGAAGATGGGTTCTGTCGCCTTACGGCATGCTGGCGGGGGAATTAATCTTTTGTAATCTTGAAAAGGCGGCGCGGAACAGCTTACTCCGACCGCTCGGAACCTTGAGCCGCAAGCAGTTTTTGCAGCCTGGCTTCTTCTTCCGGCGTCAATGCAACCCGCTCATCGCTGTCGTTTGCCGCAAGCCGCGAACGGCGGCGATATTGCCACCACAGTCCGAACGCGCCGCCGCCGAGCGCCAGCGGCGTCAACAGCCACAATAGCAGCGTCTGCCCCTCGAAGCGCGGCTTCAGCAGAACGTATTCACCATAGCGCGCCACCAGAAAATCGATCACTTGCTTGTTGCTGTCGCCGGCCGCGATACGCTCGCGCACGAGAAGCCGCAAGTCGCGCGCCAGCGGTGCCTCGGAATCGTCGATCGACTGGTTCTGGCAGACCATGCAGCGCAGTTCGCGCGACAGATCGCGCGCACGTGCTTCCTTCGCCGGGTCCTTCATCACTTCGTCGGGCTGCACGGCACGAACCGGCCCCGCGCCAAACGCGACGCAACAGATCAAGAAAGCTGCGACGATTCTCCTCACAGCCCTACTCCGCCGGCTGCAGGTTGCGCGAGGATTTCGCCGGCTTCGGCGCGCCGACACGTAGCCGACGATCCGACAGCGACAGCAGGCCGCCAAACGCCATCAGCAGCGGGCCAAACCAGATCAGGAGTACCATCGGCTTGTGATAGATGCGCACCGCGATGGCGCCGCTGGCCGCCGTATCGCCAAGCGAAATGTAGATCTGACTGACGCCGCGCGACATCAGCGCGGCCTCCGTGGTCGACATCGCACGCGTTGTGAAACTGCGCTTCGACGGCGCCATCGTGCCGATCACCTTGCCGCCTTCGCTCACGGTAAAATGCGCCAGCATCTCGCCGAAGTTCGGTCCCTGCCGCTGGCTGATATCGTCGAGCCTCAACTCATAACCTGCGACTTTGGCAAGATCGCCGGGCTTGAGCGTCGAGATCAGCTCGGTATTCCAAGTGGTTTCGCAAACGATACCGATCAGCGCGACACCGACACCGATATGCGCGAACATCGTTCCCCAGCTTGCCCGCGGCAGACCGCGTGCACGGCGCAAGGCAATCGACAGCGGCATCCGGAACAGCATGCTGCGCTCGGCAATATCGGTCAACGCACCGAGGATGACGAATATCGCAAGCCCGATCGCCAACGGCGCGAAGGCACTGCCACCGCGCACCCATGCCCACAGCACCGCGATCGACACCAGCGCCACGATCCCCGCCGCGTAGAGCCGCTGCGCCGCGCCGACGATATCGCCGCGCTTCCACGCCAGCAGCGGGCCGAACGGCAAGGCCAGCAACAACGGCAGGAACAGCGGCGCGAAGGTGAGATTGAAGAACGGCGCGCCGACCGAAATGCGCTCGCCGGTGAGCACCTCGAGCCCGAGCGGATACAGCGTGCCGATGAACACGGTCGCGCAGGCCGTCGTCAGCAGTAGGTTGTTGAGCACCAGCGCGCCCTCGCGCGAGATCGGTGCGAATAGCCCGCCCTGCTTCAATGAAGATGCACGCCACGCATAGAGCGATAGACTACCGCCGATGAAGACGCACAGGATCAGCAGGATGAAGACGCCGCGCGTCGGATCGGTGGCGAAGGCATGAACCGAGGTCAGCACGCCGGAGCGCACCAGGAAGGTGCCGAGCAGCGACAGCGAGAAGGTGAGGATCGCCAACAGCACCGTCCACACCTTCAGCGCATTGCGCTTCTCCATCACCACGGCGGAATGCAACAGCGCGGTGCCGGCGAGCCACGGCATCAGCGAGGCGTTCTCCACCGGATCCCAGAACCACCAGCCACCCCAGCCGAGTTCGTAATAGGCCCAGTACGAGCCCATGGCGATGCCGAGCGTCAGGAACATCCAGGCCATCAAGGTCCACGGCCGCACCCAGCGCGCCCACGCCGCATCGATGCGGCCTTCGATCAGCGCGGCAATGGCGAAGGAGAACGAGATCGAGAAGCCGACATAGCCGAGGTAGAGCATCGGCGGATGCACCGCGAGGCCGGGGTCCTGCAACACCGGGTTGAGGTCGCGACCTTCAAGTGGCGGGTTGGCCAACCGCAGGAACGGATTCGAAGTGAGCAGGATAAACAGATAGAACGCCGTCGATATCCAGCCCTGCACGCCGAGCGCATTGGCGCGCAACGACAGCGGCAGGTTGCTGCCGAACACCGCGACCAGTCCGCCGAACAGCGCCAGAATGCTGACCCACAACAGCATCGAGCCTTCGTGATTGCCCCATACGCCGGTGATCTTGTAGATCAGCGGTTTCAGCGAATGCGAGTTCTCATAGACGTTGGCGACCGAGAAATCCGACATCACGTTCAGCGCGATCAGCGCGCCGAACGACAGTCCCACGAACAGCAACTGCGCCAGCGCCGTCGAGCGCGCGACGTTCATCAGCGCCGGATCGCGCAGCCGCGCGCCGATCATCGGCACGGTGGACTGAATCAGCGCCAGCGCAAGCGCCAGCACCAGCGCATAATGACCGGCCTCCGCGATCATCGCGAGGCCCCCTGCATCGGCTTCACACCGCCGTCGGGCTTCTTGCCGGCTTTCTCGTAATCGTCCTTCCAGTGCCCCTGCTTCTTCAAGGCATCGGCGACGTCCTTCGGCATGTAGGTTTCGTCATGCTTCGCCAGCACGGTGTCGGCCTTGAACACGCCGGCGCTATCGAGCGCGCCTTCGGCGACGACGCCCTGCCCTTCGCGGAACAGGTCCGGCAGAATACCCGTATAGGCCACCGACAGCGCATTGCTGCCGTCGGCGATCTTGAACGTCACCGCGAGATGATCGCCGCGCTTGAGCGATCCCGGTTCCACCAGGCCGCCGAGACGAAAACGCTTGCCGGCGGGGATATGCTTTTCCGCCACCATCTGCGGCGTCGAGAAGAACACAATGGAATCGCGCAAGGCATTGAGCACCAGCGCAATGGCAACGCCCAGCACGAGCAGCGCGCCGCCAATCATCGTCAATCGCCGTTGCTTGCGTGTCATGCCTTGCTATCCGCCGAAACCCGGCTCCCGTTGCGCTTATGGTTCATCCGTCTATCCCGAGCGCCTTGAGGCCTTCGTTGAGCTTGCGCAAACCGGCCTCATTGGCCGCGAGTGCACGCCGCGCGTCGTCCCGCGCTGTGCGCGCATTGTCGGGCTCTTTCAGCACCATATAGGCCCGCGCCAGCCGCAACCATCCCTCGACGTCGTCGCCGTTCTGTTTCAGCCGCGCAGCGAGACGATCGACCATGCCGCGGATCATGGTGCCGCGGTCGCCCTCGCTCATGCCCTGCACCGATGCGATGGTATCGTTCGACAATGCCGGCAGCTTCGTGGATGCGCTATCCGGCGCGGCTGGAACTGCGGCGCCAACCCGAGTCAACGCGGCCTCGAGCACCGGCCGCCATGGCGCATTCGGCGGCGCCTCGCTCAGCAAGTCCTGCCAGAGCGCCGCGGCCTCCTTCGGCCGCCCGTCCTGCTCGGCCGCGACGCCAAGAAAATAGCGCGCCTTGGCTTCGTCGGCGTCGAGCGCCACCGCGCGTTCGAATTCCGCCTTGGCCTCGGCTGTGACAACGCCGTTGGCGGCGCCCGCCAGCGCTTCGCCAAGACCGGCACGGCGGGCGGCATTGTCGCCGTCGTAGCGGATGGCGTTGCGGAACGCCTGCGCGGCATCGTCAAAACGGCCAAGCCGCCCGAGCACCGGGGCGAGCACGCCCCAGCCACGGCCGTCGGTGGGGTTCTTCTCCAGATGCGTCTGCACCTGCGCGACCAGTTGATCCAGCGATTGCCCGGCCACCGGTGTCCGGGTGCGGCTTGCCAGCGGAAAATCCGGCAAACCGGGCGAGCCGAGATGCAGATACAACGCGCCGGCGAGGATCGGCACGCCGACAAAAGCAACCACCGCCACGGCGCGGCGCAACCGCAGGCTGGACGACGACGTGGTGCCCTCTTCGGCATCGGCGGCAGCCAACAGGCGGCGGCCGATTTCGACGCGAGCGGCAGCGCCTTCCGTCTCGCCGATCAAGCCGCTTGCGATGTCACGGTCGATTTCCGCCAGTTGATCCTGATAGACCGCCGATTCACGACCCTCGCGCCCCGCGGCCGTGCGGCGGCTCAACGGCCAGAGCACGGCGAAGATCGCTCCGACGGTCATCAACGCGAGCAGAAACCACAACGACATTCAGCACGATTCCGATGGCGGCGGCGCGGCGCGGCGGCCGGCGCGAACGAGCGGGGTTACACCATGCCTGCGGCAGCGGCGCAATTGACAATTGCGGCACTGGAACCGGCGGAAAAATGCTGTGGAATCAGGAGAATTAGCCCGCGCGGGCGGATTTGCGTTCGCCGCTCAGGGCCGACTCGGCGGCCCGTTCCATCAGCGCGGCATAATCGCGGCCGAACAGCACCTCGCAGAAGCGGATCGCGGCCCTGGCCTGCATCTGGCGGAACGGCAGCGTCCGACTGTCCGCACCGCGCAGCGATTCCACCAGCGACTCTGTGGTCGGCTCGAGATAGTGCTGCAAATCCGAGAAGGTCCGCAGCGTTACCTCATTGATGGCGAGTTCGCTGGCATAGGTACGGCACACCGCGACGAAATCGATCAGCGCGGCGGTTTCATCGATATCGATCGGATCAAGCCGGCTGGTGGCGGAAATGTCCTTGTCCGGGCGCTGACGCAGCAGCCGCCGGACGCGGCCTGGCACGCTGTCGATCTCGACCTGAAGTGCGTTGGAAATATCGACGCGGATGGCGGCAAGCTGGCGGCCCCACGCGGAATCGTTCCGGATATCGAGTTCGGTGCGCAATCCACGCACGCCGTCATGGACGGTCTTGAGCCGATCGGGAACGTCGGTGAAATTGCCGCGCTTGATGTCGGCGCGGAGGCCTCCGGCGATCTGAACCAGATCGTGGATCGCCATCGTCACCGCCACACCGAACGGCGTCGCGGCGACGCGGATTTCATCATCGGACGCGGCGGCGGCGATCGCCAGACGGATCACCTGCCATGGTGCGACGAGGCGCGCGATCACCAGCGAGAGCGCGAAGGGCAACACCTGCCGGCTCTGCAACACGGGATTGTTCAGCACGCCGTTGACCGATGCGATCTGGGAATCGCCAAACACGCGGAAGGTGCTTTGCAATCGGCTACTGAGCGTATCCAGCGCCTCACGCGCCTTCAGAACGGTTCCGATCGCCGGCAGATCCTCGATGGCTTGCGGCGAACCAAGCCGCCCCAGTGCGCGGCGGCTATCGGTTCCGCTGGCAAGCACGCCGTCGATAGTTTCGGCGGCGATAGCCTGAAACGCGTTGACCGGACGGTTGCGCTCGGAAACGGACGACGTCCCGCCCAGTTGCGCCAGCGCGGCCACGAAGGCACGCGCGGCATCGGGGGCGCCGTCCCGGCAGAGCCATTGCCAGACCGGCAGCAGCGACGCGCGGCGGATTTGCCCCGGCCGGATCGCGGCATTGCCATCGACCAAAAATGGATCCAGCGGTCGAAAGACAAGCCGGGCCGGATCCTCGACCCTTGCAGTCAGATCGTCGCTCGAGCTGCGTGCCACCCGCCGCAGTTCCTCTAGCACCAGCGTCGCGACAGTCGCGTCCTCTCCGCGCTCGATGGCCCGCTCGAACTCGCGCATCAGCAAAGCCTGCGCCTTGGGCGGAAGCTGCGCCAGATACTCTCTCAGCCGCTCGGTCGTGGTTTTGGCCATGCGTATGCATCCGCGGGCGGCAACAGACGCCCATCGGTTGTCATAACCGATGCCTCGTTAAGAAGCCGTTGAGGATAAAGGGATACCGCGGCCGTGCGGATACGCACTCACGCCGCCGGCAGGACCAGTTCGGCGCGCAAGCCGCCGAGCGGCGCGGCGTCCAGCGTCAGGCGGCCGCCGTAGAGCGCGGCGAGATCAACCACGATGGAGAGCCCCAGCCCCGAGCCGGGCTTGGATTCGTCGAGCCGCTTGCCGCGCAGCGACACCTGATCGCGCTCGTCGGGCGACAATCCCTTGCCGTCGTCGTCCACGACGATATGCAGCATGGCCTCGCGCTCCGCGTCGGCGGCCCGACGCACATCCACCCGGATAGAGACCTGCGCCCGCGCCCACTTGCAGGCGTTGTCGACCAGATTGCCGACCATCTCCTCGAAGTCCTGCCGCTCGCCGCGAAACTTCGCCTGCGCTGGCGCCGACACCTCGATGTCGATGCCGCGATGGATTTTCTCCATGGTGCGGCCGAGCGCCTCGATCACGGGTTCGACCTCGGTGACGGTGGCGACGATGGTGGGCCGCGCGGCGATGCGGGCGCGCTCGAGATGGTGCGCCACCTGATCGCGCATCACCGACGCCTGTTCGAGGATTTTGGTGGCGAACGGATCGGCGCCGCGCGCCGTCGCCTCGTTGACGATCACCGATAGCGGCGTCTTTACCGCATGCGCCAGATTGCCGACGTGCGTGCGCGCACGCTCGACGATCTCGCGATTGGCCTCGATCAGCGCGTTGGTCTCGCGCGCCAGCGGCGCAATCTCCACCGGAAAGCTGCCCTCCAGTCGCTCCGCGCGCCCGGAGCGGATGTCGGCGATAGCCTCGGAAATTCGCTTCAATGGTGCAAGGCCGAAACGCACCTGAAACACCGTGGTCACCAGCAGCCCGATAGTCAGCGCGGCGAAGGTGCCGAACAGGTAGTAATCGAAAGCACGAGTTTCCTCATAGATCTCGGCCGCATCACCGGCCACCGTCACCAGGAATTTGCCGTCGGCGCCGAGATCGACCGGCCGCTCGACCAATCGCAGATCCTGTCCCTCGGGGCCGCCAACGTACCCCTGCCGCACCCCGGAGGCGCTCAGCGGGATGTGTTCATCCTCAAGCTTCGGCAGCTTCTTGTCCCACAGCGAGCGCGAGGCGCGGACCTCGGGCTTAGCGGTATCCTCGCGAATGATCTGCCAGTACCAGCCCGACAGCGGCAGGTCGAACAACGGTTCTCCCAATGACTGAAACTGATGATCGCTGCCCTCTTCCGGTGTCGCGACTTCCGCCACCAGCGTGCGCAGATAGAGATTGAGGCGGCGATCGAAGGCGCGCTCGGTCGCGCTGCGATAGACCGACGACAGCACGACGCCGGTGATCAGCAACACCACGACGACCCAGACAGTCGCCGACACGAACAGACGGGTGGCAAGCGAACTCGGGCGTGGATCGGTCGTGCTGCTATTTGGCATCGGTTGGCGGCGTCAGCAGATAGCCGAGCCCCCGCACGGTCTGGATGATATCGACCTCGAGTTTCTTGCGGATGCGGCCGACGAACACCTCAATCGTGTTGGAGTCGCGGTCGAAGTCCTGATCGTAGAGATGCTCCACCAGTTCGGTGCGCGACACCACGCGGCCGGAATGATGCATCAGATAGGCCAGCAGACGATATTCGTGCGACGTCATCTTGACCGGATTACCGTTGACGCTGACCCGCCCGGTACGTGTATCGAGCACCACCGGTCCGCAACTCAACTCGCTCTGGGCGTGACCGGTGGAGCGGCGCAGCAGCGCGCGCAGCCGCGCCAGCACTTCCTCCATGTGGAACGGCTTGGCGACATAGTCGTCGGCGCCGGCATCGAAGCCCTGCACCTTGTCGCTCCAGCGGTCGCGCGCGGTCAGGATCAGCACCGGCATCACGCGATTGTTGCGCCGCCACGCTTCCAGCACCGAAATGCCGTCCATCTTCGGCAGGCCGATATCGAGCACCACCGCGTCGTAGGGCTCGCTGTCGCCGAGAAAGTGTCCCTCCTCGCCGTCGAAAGCGCGATCCACCACGTAACCGGCATCCGACAATGCGGCCGTGAGCTGCCGATTGAGGTCCGGATCATCTTCGACGACAAGCAGACGCAAGGCGATCTCCGTCATTAGAGCGTTTTCAAGCGAAGTGGATACCGGTTCGCATCAAGAAAACGCGTCAATACATCAATCTGGAGCCCCGTTCCGACTTAATCGGAACGGAATTGGCTCCAAGGCCGGGCAGCCGATGCACCGCCCACGCCGCTATCAAACCGCATCTGGGTGAATGGCGGCTGAACGATGGCGGCGGATCGAGCGGGCAAGTTATCCCGTCTTCTTCCGCAGACCCTTCACCAACTTCTCCAGCACGCCCGGCGCGTCCTGGCCGGTCGCCGCGCAGACCTTCTCGCGGGTGCAGCCACTGATGTAGACGCCTAACACGCCGAATCGAAAGCCCCAATAGGTGACGAACAACGCCGTCGCCCCGATCATCGCATTGATGGTTTGAACGTCGCCGGTCCAGAATTCATGAACCAGAACGATCCACAGGGCGGCGCATTCGAATGTCAGTTCGAAGGCATAGAGCGGCCGCCACCAGCGCTGCACCACGTCGTCGCTGACGATCTCGGCACGGATCGTCGCCTGCGTCTCGCTGATCGCGGTGCGCTGTGTTTCGGCTTCAGTCCGGATCGTCTCGATCCAGCGCGCTTCGGCCTCGGCGAGCTTGGTCGGAGCGGCGCCGGGCAGCGCCGCCTGCACCGCTCCGGGCGTTGAAGCCGAAGTGCCCAACACCGTCGCAAGGATTTGCCCGGCCGCGCCGCCGAGCGGGCCACCGAGCGCCGTGCCCAGCAACGGCGCGCCGAGCCCGATCACCTGTTTGGCAAGATCGTTCCAGTCCATGTCATGCCCTCCGGAAAAGTCTGGCGACGGCGGAGATCATCGCCATGAAAAAAGCCGCCCAAACGGGCGGCTGTGATGGTGCGGATATTGAATCGAGCACGGTATCGGGCGGCGGCTTCGCAGACACCGCGACGACCTCGCCCCACTCGGCCTTTTGCAGGATCGGCAGAATGCGCACGAGTTGCGTTTGCCGCTGCGCAAGACCGTTGGTGCCGCCGTTCCACGCTTTGACACAACCGATGAAATCGCCGGCGTCGGCATACTTGTTCATGCGCTTCCAATCCCAGAACGCCGACGCGATGTCCGGCTGCAACGCAGGCGACGAAGCCATCTCGGGGTTGTCGACGAGATCGACGCCGATACGCCTGCCGATTTCGGCGTAGCCATCGCGGCCGGTGATTTGCGGCCCGCCACGGCCGATATAGCGCGAGCCGTCCGCCGTGCCGGGGCGGTTGCCCATGCGATTGCCGTAGATGTCATCGAACGCCTTCGTTTGCCAGCCCGGAGCGGTGCCGTACTTGGTCTGCACAGTAGCCGCCGAAGCGAAGCGATTGGGCCACACCTGCGCCATCCGCGCCGCCGTGTAGTTGATGTTCTCCGTCAGATTCCTGATGGTGAATCCGCTGGTTTCGGCGTGCAGATTGGCGAAGCAATAAGCCAGCCGCTGCCGCGACTGATTGAGCCCCACCGCCGCCATAACGCCCTGCTTCTCAATGAAGGCATTGACGATCGCTTCCGGCGTATTCGGAAACACGGCTCGCATCGTTGCAAGCGAAAGGCGAACGCCAGCGGACATGGGTTCTCATCCTCTGAAATGAGGTTGGTCAACATCGGACTTTTGGATTGCAGCCGATTACCAGCCGTGAAGGTTACTCAGCCCAGCGATCAAAACTGCGCTTTGGACATTCTGACAGCCATCGTTTTCACGGCTTGGGTTTGCGTGAATGTGATGATTGGGGTCGAAGATCGTTCAACCGATCTGCAAGCCGGTACATTTCGATCTTCAAGTCGGCGAGCTTGTCTCCGCACGACCGCGAGCGCGCTTCCACATCGTTTCAGCGGCATCTGCAACTAATTTTCCGACCCAGCTAGCCGCCTTTTTTGATCCCGTTTCAACTGGCAATGCCGCGCGCGCGATAAGAACCGAGGCTGTCGCCGCAGCCATTCCGGCCAGTAACTTCCCGGCCGAGGAATCCGCTGAAACATAGATTGGACCACCGACCGCGACGATCATGGTTTCATGAACGAGGTAGAGAGGAAACGAAATCTCCCCCAGAAATCTGCTCAGTCTTGCAGACATCAGCCCGCGCATCGTCGGAGAAAGCATTGTCCCGACAAACCAACAAATAACGCCGGCGAGAACTGCTTTCGGGGTGTGACTGGAAGGCAGATAAAACCCTGCGGCGAGAAACACCCACGCTAACTTTGCTGCATACGCATCCAGATTTTCCCGGTTTTGCAACCACACGTAAAGCTCGGCCGCCATAACACCGAAAAAGAAATAACAATAAACAGACTCTTTCATAAACAGATATGCGCCAATACAGAGGCAGAGCGAGCGACGCACGGCGACCTGTTTGACCAGAAGCAACAAGACGAATATCGAGTACGAACCGATGAGTTCGTAAGCCATTGTCCAAAGCGGTCCGGCATAGGTATTGCCGAAATCAAAATTGAAAAACACCGCCCAGGTCGAGAACCAAAGCAAATGGCCGAGGGTCGGATCGAAGGCGTAACTTGTCGCATACGCCGGTAGACGGGCGGCCGGCGCTGGAATGATCCCAGTGTTCAGACAAATGCTGGCCAATGCACAGGTAGCGAAGATGGGCACCATCAACCGAACGTACCGACCTCCTGTCATCCGCAAGAGACGTTTTCGATCATTGTCCTGCAAAAAGGAGATCGAAAGTGCAAATCCAGACACGACGAAGAACAAGCCGACCATATAGGCTCCGGTAAACGGCAGCCAAGAAGGAAAGCCGATCGGTTTGGAGCCAAGCGGAGGCAGGCTTCCGAAAAAGACGTGAAGCAACATGACAATGAATGCTGCCCAGCCTCGAAGCCCGTCGAGAAAAGGATATCTTTGCGTACTGCTCGGTCCCACCATGACGATCCTAACGAGATTGGGTCACGGCGACAACATTACGACGTATACGGGGCACTTGGTATCCACGATGACAACGAGGCGCATGCCACCACAATCTGCCGAAATCAAAACCATCCCTTGAACGACAGTCCGCCGGTGTAGTTCGGGCCGCCCGACTGAACGGTCAGCATCTGGCCCGATCCGCTGGCCTCCACCGCTGAGGCGGTGTTGAGGCCAAGCCCCGGATAGCCGACAAACTCACCCCGCTGCATCATGCCGATCGTACCGACGGACGCGACGGGACCGCTGAACGCGGACGTCGTATTGAGGCCGATACCGATGGCGCCCACAGGGGCGCCGGCTTGGTTGGCATAGACGGAATAACTCGCCTCGATTGCCTCCTCGGTCAGGCCGATGACAAAAACGATCTGATTTCCGATGCTGCCGTTGGCGGCGCGCGGCCCACCGCTGTAGTTGTACGATCCCGTCGTATCCGCATATTGCGTGGCGACCCGGCGTCGATTGTAGGCATTCCAGACCCCGAAGTACCCACGCGTGGCCGGCGGCGATCCGCTCACGCCATACTGGAAATCGAGTTGCGACGAACCATCGCTGCACGTGGTCCCGACATAGGTCCCCATGCCGGCGCCAGGCCCTTTGGTGATGGCATTCGCATTGACCCAGATGCCGTTCTGCAACGTCAGGCCATGTCCAGCCGTGCGGCTGGTGTTCGATGTCCACTCCGTACCGTGAGAAAGACGCAACGTGCCGTTGTCGTCCCACACGAACCAGTCGGTCACCTTGTTGGCGGTGAGCGCCGCGGGCGACTTCGTGGTGTCCGTCGTCGAGGCCGACAGTTCGGAAAAGGTCATCGTGACCCAGACGCCCGACGCATCGCGGATCGGAATCTGGGATCCGATTGCCGGCATATAGTAGAGCGTCGTCTTGCCGATCTGGCTCGACGTCATCACCGGCACGCCGCTCGCCAGCGTCAGGCGTCCTTGCGGCGTGCAGCCGATCCCGAGATTCTTTCGAACGATGGCCTGCTGCGCGGCGGAGAGCGACTGCGCATCGGTTCGCACCACACCGTTGCGCGGCGGGACCGTGAAAGCCGCGCGGTCGGACGGCGGCAACTCGCTGCCCGCCAAGCTGATGACATTGCCGATGTAGAACACGTCCGACGTCGCGGCGACGCCGTTGGCGGTGCCGGTCGCGCCGGAGTAATCCGCACCGGCCCACGTCGCGGCTGCGCCGACGCGCGAGGTTCCCGCCGCAAGGCACATGGTGATCAGCATGCCGGTACCCGCATCGATGGCCCAAGTGCCACCGGTGTCCCCCACGATGCCCGTGAGCGAAATCCATTGCGGCGTATCGGCCGCGGCCACCACAAAGCTGAACGGATAAGCGCGTGTCCTGGCTCCGTTACGGATCGAGCCGGAATAGCTGCCGGTACGATGCGCCTGAAACCAGAAGCCGAGCGATTGCGGCTGTGCGTCGGCGGTGCCGAGCGCCAGTTTCGCCGAGTGCAGGCCGGGTACCGTCAACACGCAAGAGAGTTCGTCGTTGGCGCCAAGCGACGTCTGCGCCGAAGACACGGTGTATTTCAGCGCATAACGCCCTCCGGCAAAAGGTGACGCCACCTGCTGCACGGCCGCGACGAACGATCCGCGATAAGCCGCTGCCACGCCATCGACGACAGTCACGCTTTGCAACGTACTCGTCGCGGTCAGCGCGATCGCGCTGGCCGAAGCTTCGGCACCGCCTTCGAACCCTCCATTCGCAAACATGTTCATCGCGCCCAGCGCCTCGATCGGCGCTGCGCTCAGCTGGCGGCGTGTTGTCCCGGCATCGGCAAAGCCATTGAACGCGACATTCGCCGTCGCCTTGTCGATCACGAAGGCATCCTGCCAGTTCGCGCCGTCCGGCGAGACTTTCAGATGAAAATGATCGTCGCCCGTCAGGCCGAACTCGGCGCGGCCGGAGTAATCGTCCGAAAAGAAAACCGATGCCGTGTTGCCCGCCGCCTCCTTGGAAATCTGCATGCGCGCGTCGCCGCTACCGCCATCCGCCGTTGCGATCGCGGCAAGCAGTGCGGCATTGGATTTGATGCTGAGCAGGTTCGGCGTGCTGGCGGTGGTGTTGACGCCAAGCTGGCTGACGTCGTTCGCCGGCGGCGCAAGCGGCTGCCACCCACCGCCGTCGAAAATGAAGATCGACGCATCTGCTGCGGACCACAGCCGCCAGCCGGTCTTCGGCGCGAGGAACACCCACGCGCCGTCCTGCCACGTTGCGATGGCGTCGTCGTGCCCCGCCCATGCGCCCGTCGCGTCACTGGCGACGACGTGGCGCTGGCCGTCCGCAGGAGATGCCGGCGATGCGCCCCGCGATGGCGCCGACGGGCCCGAAGGCTACGCCGAGCGCGCTGCCGGCAACGGAAAGAACAAGCGCGGCCATCAGTCCGATACTCCGGGAAATGCAAAAGCGCGCGCAGGGCATCGAGCGTCTTGACGCCGTAACCGGCATCATAGCGTCGCCGCGAGTGCGCCCAGCGCGCGTTGCGTTGCTCGCGTCCCGATCCGAACGAAACGATATCGGTGCGCCGCTCCGGCCCACCCGCGCTTCTCAGCGCGACGTCGAGCGGAAACAGCACTTCATGAAATGCGGTCATTGGCGGCACTCAGCAACGATGGCGTCATCCCGAGGTGCGGCAAGCGCAGCGCGCCACCTCGAACGATGACAGAGATGAAGGCCGTCGTCCTTCGAGGTTCGCGGCATTTGCCGCTCGCACCTCAGGATGACGGCAACGAAACGGAGATTCACAAACTGCGCTGCCCGCGCGCGACGGCGCGGGCGATCTGGCCGGTGATGTAATTTTCCGAGCGACGAAAGCTATCCACGTCCGGCGTCGCGATCTGCACCGTGATGCTGTTGCCGCCACCGGCACCACTGACGCCGAGGCGACCATCGGGACCGCGTTTCAGCGGCATGATCGCTTCCGGCCCCGCCTCGCCCGCAAGCCCGACGCCGCCATCCATCATCGGGAAATAGGTCGGCGTGCCGATGACGCCGCCGGCCGCGAATGGCTTCACCGCCCCCGCCGCGGCCGCGACGGACGCGGACGACGCCGAGGAGCCGAGGCCGGTCAATCCCGACAACAGGCTCTCGATGCCGCCGCCGAGTGCATTCGTCAGCGGCTTGAACGCCAGCCGTACGGCGAGATCCGACATTCGCAACGCCAGCGACTTCAGGACGTCGTCGAACTGCTTGCCGCCGCTCACCGATGTCGCGAACGCCGACGACATGGCACGAGCGAAGCTGTTGGCGCTGGTCGACAAGTCGCGCGTCTTCAGCGTCAGGCTATCCAGTGTGCTCGCGGTATCGAGCAGTTCGGTATCATCGGCCATGGTTCGTTGCCTCCGTCGCGGCGTCGGGAAATTGTTGCATCAGGCCGTCGAGTTCGGCGCGCTCGAGCGGCGCGGCGATCGGTCCCCGCACCGCGGCAATGGCGCAGGCGAGTTCGCGCGGCGTCATGCGCCAGAACGCATCCGGCGGCAGCCGTAGCACGCCGAAGCCGAAACCCATGGCCTCGCGCCAGGGAAACGGCTTCATCACGCGGCCGCGCCGCTTGCGTCATCGAACGTCGCCGCGATCAGGTCGGCGGCGATGCGGACGTAGGCGGTAACGCCGCCGGGTGCGGTCATCGCCGCGACCTCGTCGTCGCTGACGGTTTCGCCGGCGCCGCGCAACCCGGCGGCAATGATGCGCACGAGGCCACGCGCCGTCATGCGGCCGGTGCCGAAACGCTCCGCCAGCGCGGCCAGATCGTCGGCTCCGAACGCGGCCTCGAGTTCGGCCAGTGCCCCAAGCGTCAGCACCAGCGTGCGGTGGCGGCCGCCAAGTTCAGCGTCGATCTCGCCGCGGTATCGGTTGGGCATCGTGCTCTCCTTACAGCGCGGTGAAGGTCAACGCGCCGGCCGACTCCAGCGAGATATCGAATGTCACCTCGCCGTTGTGCTCGCCGGAAAACTCCAGCCCGGAAATCTGGAATGCGCCCTGGATCGTGCCGAAGTCCGGCACGATCACCTGACAGGAATTCACCGCGCCGTCGAAGAACGCCTGCCGCACCAGCGCGTCGGAGGCCGCATCCTTGAACAGCCCGCGTCCGGAAATCGACGCGCGTTTGACGCCGGCGCCGGCCAGCAGTTCGCGCCAACGATCGACCGATTCCGCGTGGGTGATATCGACCAGTTCGGCATTGAATGCGATCTTGCGACTGCGCAGACCCGCGACGGTGACGTAACTCGACCCGTCATGCATCTTCACCAGCAGGTCCTTGCCTTTTTGCGCGCCCATGGGCTCGTTCTCCTTTAATTCATGGCGTTTTCGAGCGAAGTGGATTTCGGTTCGCGTGAAGACGGCGCGTCAACTCGAGACGACAGGTTCGGTGACGGCGCGAAAGCGCACGATGGCGTGATAGGTGCGGCCGTCGTTCTCGCGGCGGATATCGGCAACGGAAAAGCGCAGGTTGACGAGGCGATGGCCATCCGGCGACAGCGGCGCATCGTCGAGCGCCTGCAGCAGCGCACCGGCGATGGCGTGCGCTTCCTTGTGGCCACCCTGGCGCGACCAGGCATGCAGCGTCAGCAGATGTTCCTGCGTCGGCCCGTCATCGGTTGACGCATCGGTAACGCGGGCCTCGCCGAGCGTGACATAAGGAAACGCCGCACCGCGCGGCGGGGCGTCATAAACCCGGCTGCCGCCGAGCGCCGCAACAAGACCGCTATCCGCCGACAAGGCATGATGCACCGCGGCGCGCAGCGCCAGACTGGCTGATGTCATATTGATGATCCTAAAAATTGATGCGAGCCGGCGACGGCATCACGCGAGACGCAACTCCGCGTCGATTTCGATGAAGCGGCCGCCATTACGGTCGTGGAACGACAGGATGCGATAGACACGCGGCCCATCGACCAGACGATGCTGCAATGTCAGCACGTAACCGCAACGCATGACGATGCGACAACGAACCGACGCGCCGTCGGCATCGGCTTCGATGCCATGAGACCCACCGAGCGGCGTGACCTGCGCCCAGGCTTTCGCGAAGGTCGCGTAGCTGCGCACGACGCCGCCCTGCCCGTCGTCGGCTTCCACCGGCGCCTCGATGGTGAGGCGCGTGTTCAATGCACCGGGATCGATCATAGCGACAGCACCCGGTAGGACGCGATCATGGCGCTGACGCTGCCGGGCAGCATCGCCACGCTCGCGCCGATCGCGACCAACCCGCGATTGTCGTACCAATGCGCGACCAGCGTGCGCACCGCATGGCGTAGCACGTCCGGCACATCGGCCGCGGCATCGCCGAAACCGACAGTAACATCGAGTTCGATCCCCGCGACGGCGCGCCCCGGCATCGGCAGCGACCAACCGGGCGCGGCGATCAGATTCTCCGCGGTATTCACAACAAAGCGCTCCTCGTCGATCGGGATCGCATTACCTGCCGCGTCAAAGATGCGCGCCTCCGTCACGCTACGCATCGGCGCGAGCCGTGGCGCGATGCGGCCGTCGGGCGGCCAGCGATCCAGCACCAGCCGCCAGGTCTGGGTGATCAGGCCGCGCCGGGTCAGCGCCTCGACCTGACCGCGCGCCGAAGCGATCAGGCTGGCGATCAGCGCGTCATCGTCATCGTGTTCGACGCGCAGGAAACTTTTGGCCTCCGCCACCGTCCATGGCTCGGTGGCGGGCGGCACCAGCAGGATTGTAGGCATCGGAGTGTCCTTTCACGATATCGAGTTGACAGGCGCCGCGCGCCGGGGCTTTGTCGCACGCATGAAACGGTGGCTTTATTCATTTGCATTGATGGCAATCGCGGCATGGCCCGCGCATGCCATGGTCGGTGGCGCACGGCCCGCCGAGAGTGGGTTCGGCCGCTCGGTCGTCACCGTGGTCGGCTCGCGCGGCAATTTCTGCTCCGGCGCACTGATCGCGCCGGACGTCGTGCTCACCGCCGCTCATTGCGTGCCGGCGGACGCCACCTACAAGATCGTTGCCTATGACGCGCAGCGGCAACCGACGCTGCTCGATGTGCGTCGCATCGCCCGGCATCCGCAGTTCAACGCGCGCGGCATCGCCAATCATCGCGCCAGCGCCGACGTGGCGCTGCTGCAACTCTCAGCGCCCATGCCGGGCAAATCCCCCGCGCCGCTCGGCCGCCCGCAACAGCCTAGCGCAGTCGGGGCGCGTTACAGCATCGCCGGCATCGGCGTCACCCAACGCGGCGACGGCAAGAGCGGCGGCATCGTGCGCACCGCGATGCTGATTGCAACCGGCCGCCCCGGCACACTGCAGATCCGCCTGGTCGACCCCGTCACCAACAACACGCGTGAAGGCCTCGGCGCATGCACCGGCGATTCCGGTGGTCCGGTGTTCGAGGAACAGAACGGCGGCAACATCATCGTCGGCGTCATCGCCTGGTCCACCGGTGCAAACAACGCGAGCGGCTGTGGCGGTCTCACCGGCGTGACACCGCTGACGCTTTACCGCGACTGGATCGAGCACATCGTCCTGAACTGGCGCCAAGGCTGAGATCGAGGCTGAAACCAAGGCTGAAATGACGTGCGACATTTGTGACAGCCCCCAAGGCTGACATGCCCGGCGATATTTCGTAGCCTCGAATGCGACTCGTTCACGCAGGGAGATCGCCGTGCGCCTCAACCGTCGTCACTTCGCTGTCGCCGCGCTCTCGCTGCTGTTGCCGACCCTGCCGGCGATGGCCGATACCACCGTCCTGCGCGGCACCGTGAATTATCTCGAACGCATGGCCCTGCCGAACGGTGCCACCGTCATCGTGCAACTGGCCGACGTGTCGCGCGCCGATGCTCCCGCCGAAATCATCGCGGAGGATCGCATCACCGGCGCAAAGGGCAGCCCTGTTCCCTATCGGCTCTCGTTCGACCACGCCAGGATCGATCTGCGGCATCGCTATGCCTTGCAAGCTCGCATCGTCGACGGCGATCGCCTGTTGTTCATCACCAAGAAACATCGCGCCGTGTTCGCCGGCGGCCGCAACAACACACGCCTGCTGGTGCAGCGCGTTGGAAATGAGCCGCTCACCGTCGCCTCGCCCGCCGGCAAATGGCTGGCCGAGGATCTTCTCGGCGGCGGCGTCATCGACCGGCTACAGACCACGCTGGAGATCGCGGCCGATGGCACCGTCTCCGGCCACGGCGGTTGCAACCGCTATCGCGGCCGGGTCAGCATCACCGGCGAGAGCATCAGCTTCAGCCCGCTGGCCTCCACCAAGATGGCCTGCACCCCCGCCGCGATGGCGCAAGAGCAGAAATTCCATCAGGCGCTGGAGAAGACGCGCACGTTCCGTATCAACACCCGCGAACGCAAGCTGATCCTGCGCGACGGCAACGGCGCGACGGTGGCGCGACTGGCGAAGATGTAGCGCCCTCTCCTTCATCGTTAAGGTTTCTTAAAGACACGACGCTAGCCTTGGCGAATCATCGGAGCGCCGCATGTTTCGCCTTGCCGTCCTGTTGCTTGCATTGACCGGCCTCGCTGCTGCGGCTCAAGCCGCCGACCTTTCGGTGAACAGCAGGATCGGCGCGATCTTCGCCGAACCGCCGCCGGTGCGCGCAGCCGCGCCGCGCGTTGTCGTGGACGAAGAATACGAAACGGTGTTCGCGCCGGAGATCGATATCCGGCCGCTGGTCAACGGCTATTACGGCAAGCCGAAATCCTTCCGCTACCGCTCCTATTACGGCACCTCGCCGGACATCATCTTCAGCCGCCTGCCCTATGCTTGCGGCGAGTACGGTTATTGTTGAAACGATCGGCAAATGAAAAGCCCCGCCGAAGCGGGGCCAATCATTACCAGGTCTGACGACCGTACCAGTCGTCGATCTCCTTCTTGGTTTGATCCTTCTGATAGCCGTAGCGCTCCTGGATCTTGCCTTCGAGCTGATCCCGCTTGCCGTTGATGACATCGAGATCGTCGTCGGTGAGCTTGCCCCACTGCTCCTTGACCTTGCCCTTGAGCTGCTTCCAGTTACCTTCGACACGATTCCAGTCCATGTTGCTCTCCTTCTGTTGAACTGATCATTCAACACACGAGAGAGACAAGTCGTTCCTGTGTACCATTTTGGACAGAGGAACGAACGACGCGAACGCGTGTTTTCAAGTCCCAACCTAGGAAGTCATTTTGGAGGTTACCTTGAAAACACTTCTCACTGCCGCCGCACTGCTCGTAATCTCGACGGCGTCGTTTGCTCAGACCACGGCGAACACGCCGTCGCAGGCGGCCGCACCGATTGCCGCCGCGGGCGACTGGAGCGCGTCGAAGATGTCGGGCGTCAACGTCTACAACGAGGCGAACGATAAGGTCGGCGAGATTTCGGATGTCATCATCGACTCGAAAGGTCAGGTCCGGGGCGTAGTCGTCGAAGCCGGCGGCTTCCTCGGCATGGGCACCCACTACGTTCTTGTGTCAATGAGCAGCCTGAAGTTCGCCAACAAGGTCGGCAAGACCACCGCCGGTCAGACGTCCGAAACCAAGCGCGAGTGGTTTCCCGATCGTGCGGTGCTGAACGTAACGAAGGACCAGCTCAAAGCGCTGCCGGAATTCAAGTACTGACGACCGACAAAGGGCCTCGAGGCTTTTGCCTCGGGGCCTCCCTCCTTCTGCAGATCTCGAAAATCGCCTGGCTCTGCGCTACGGGCGCATGAAGGCGAAATCGGTATCGGGATCGCAGTTCTCGGCCAGGAAGCGCAACTCCGATTGTACGTCGGCAACGGATCGCGTCTGGAGATACTGGTTGACGACGAGCCCCAGCAGCGAACGGCACAGTGCATCGGCGTCCACGCCTTCGGTGTTCGCTTCGTCAAGAGCCGCCTTGAAATGGCGCTCCGCGATGGTGGAAGACGACATGCTGATCTCTCCAGCTTCGAGCCGTTATCGAAACGCCTCGCGTGATCCCAGCCTACTTATCATAGCTCGCGAGCCCGAATTTGTCGCAGATCAAGCACCGCGTGTATAAGCTGAATGTAGCATCTGCGTCAGCTCGATATTTGTCGTGGTTCAAGAGTGCGGAATAATTCTCATTAACTCGGAATAAAAGAACCGTCGTCCAGCGCGCGGAGCATTCCGGATGCATCTCCACATTGGGGCTGGATGCCCGAAGCCTTCACCTCCTCAAGCGCTCTCCGAGCAGGAATTGGAGCAATGCCCAACAGAGTGTTCGCTGCCATCTGTTTGACTTGCACGTTGGAATGAGAAAGTAGCGGGAGCAAAGCCCGGCGCTGGTCAAACCATCGACATCTTACTTGCGCAAGATCTTGGCAGCTTCTCCGTCATACATGCTTAAATACATTCCTGCGTGACCTGCCAATGGAAACACGCCCGAATCGGCGATGGCCTGAATCGTCGGCCGCGCCTCGAGCGGCAGTATCCGGATCAAGCTTTGCGCTGCATTGAATCGCACCTGAGCATTGGGATGCGACAAAAGCGGCGCGAGGGCGCCTCGCTGATCGCCAGAGCGGCTCTTCAGCTCCTTGTTAATCTGATTAATTCGGCCACCAAGCTCGTTGACCTTCGAGATGCTGGCCCGCTCGAGGGCCATGCCTTGCTGCACACTCCGCTCAACATGAAGCTTTAGCAACGCGCCTACATCCAATTTTGATAGATCGGGATTTCTCATTTCAGCACACCGTATCGCCTGAGCATGTCCAACCCGAAGTGGCGGCGCGTCTCGAAGTCCTTGCCCTTTAAACGTTCCCTCGGAGAAAGCATCGAACCATCTTCCTGCTCAATCTTGGTGGCGTAGTAGCTTGTGATATCGATGTGCTTGAGTATCGGAATCCGTACGAGATTGTCTCGACTCTGAATCAGGCTTTCGAGGTCGCCCGCGTCACGCGCCGCCTTCTGCTCTGCGATATGGTGGTCATGATAGCCGTCCTTGCTTGTTGAACCAACCGCTTCCTGAAGCTCATCGAGACTGTGATCCATGCGAAGCGTCCCGAATGATGCCTGGTAAGTTATCGAACCGGGAGCACCTCGCGGCTCCATGATATCGTCGTCATGCACGGGCTTGACCCGCCTGGGGGGCCGGAGCCCCTTCGGCGCGGCGAAGGCCCGCGCATCCATCACCTCATGATGGATCGCCGGATCAACTCCGGCGATGACGTGTTACGCCCGCGACGCAATCAGCTCGCCGCGAACTTCATCAGCTTGATGGCGTCGAAATCTTGGACGCCGCCGCCGACGCGCTTGGTGGTGTAGAACAGCACGTAGGGCTTCGCGGAATACGGATCGCGCAGCACACGCACGCCGAGGCGATCGACGATCAGATAACCGCGGCGAAAATCGCCGAACGCGATCGACAGCGAATTCGCCGCGATATCCGGCATGTCTTCGGCTTCGACCAGCGGGAAGGTCATCAGCGAGGCGCGGCCGCCCGCCTGCGCCGGTGGCTGCCACAGGTATGCGCCGCCGGTGTCCTTGAATTTGCGGATCGTCGCTTGCGTCTTGCGGTTCATCACGAACGCGCCGTTCTGGCGATAGCCCGCCTTCAGCGCGTAGATCAGATCGACCAGTGCATCGGACGGGTTCGACGCCGCGAAACCGCTGGCGCCGCCGCTCGCGATGTAGCCAAGCTTGCCCCACGCCCAGGACGCATTCGCCACCGTGTCCGACGCGAGAAAGCCCTTCGGCTTGTTGCTGCCGTCGCCGTTGACAAAGGCCGCGCCCTCCTGCACCGCGAAAGTGAGTTCGACCTCGGAGGCGATCCACTCGTCGATGTTCACCGCCGCGTCGTCGAGCAAGGCCGCAGTCGCCGCCGGCATGGCGTAAAGCTCCATCGCCGGGAAGCTCAACGCATCGAGCGTCGGCGACGTGGTTTGTGAACGCGTATCGGTTTCGCCGACCCAGCCGGTCGCGGGGCCCGCCGTCATGAACGGCTTCTTGTAGACGCCGCCGGAAATCTCGCGCACCGAGGCCAGCGCGCGGATCGGCGAGATCGCCGCCAGTCGCTGGCCGATCTCGTGCTCGAGTTCGGTCGGCACCAGATAGCCGCCGTCGGCATTGGAGCCCGCCGACATCGCCTTGGTTTCCAGCGCGCGCAACGCGCCCGCCTCGCCCGAACGCACATAGGCGTCGAACGCGCTCTTGTGTTCGCGCGCGGCGGTGTCGGACACCAGCTTGCCGCGCCCCTCCAGCGCCGGGCGGGCGTGGCGCAACGCCATGTCGTCCATCCGCTTGGTCTGGAGATCGAGCGCGGCGTTGATGCGGTCGACCTTTTCCTCCAGCAGCACGTCACTTCGTTTGCGCTCCAGCGCGCCGAGACGCTGGTCGTTGGCGGATTTGAATTCCTCGAAGGTGGCACGCAGTTCGTCGAAGCCATCGCGCGGCGTGTAGGCGATGCCGGACTTGTGCTCCGGCGCAGTCTCAATGATGTCGAAGTCCATGTGGTTCTCCTGGTGGTGATAAATCAAAGCGACGCGCCGCTTCATCTCGGTCGCGCCATCGGCTAGAAGGAGACGCATCGATGCCAGCATCCGGGTGCCGCCATGCGCTTTCTCATTCTCGTCTGGGTCGTTCTCGCGCTGTCTGGCGCCGGCGCCGCGTGGTATGCGATGCGTCCCGAGAAACGCCGTGGCGCCTGGCTCGGCATCGCGCTCGCCGTGGTGCTGCTCGCCGCCTTCGCGGCGTCGTTCATCCTGTTCGGAAGCAGCGTCGACAAATCCTTCGTCGCGGTGGCGAGCTATTTTTTCAACTGGGGCATGGCAGCCGGCGGCGGGGCTATCTGCATCGGCGCCATCGTCGGCCTCGCCTTGGCGCTGGCATACAAGCGGTAACCACGTTGCCCCGCCCGTGGCGGTCCAACCGCCGCCCCCCCCGGGCTGCGCCACGCCCGCTCGGCCTGCGCGCGATGCCGCGACTGGCGCGGCGTACCGCTTCCCTTGACGGCTTCGATGCGCGCGCCCGCGAGCAGCGGGAACGTGACGATGGAGATTTCCCACAGATCTACCTGGTAGAGCCTGCGGATGCGCGTTTTCGGATCGATGCGGCCGCGCACGGTGCGATACCCGATCGACAGGCCGTCAATCGCACCGGAGCGCAGCAATGCCAGCAATTCGCGGCCGCGCGCGACGTCGGGAATGAGTTTGCCGCGCGCCCACAGCCCGCGAAAGTCCTCGCGCAGTTCGAGCCAGATCCCGACCGGCTCGCTCGGGTCATGCTGGAACAGCAGCGGGATCTTGCGCAAGCCGCGTTGCCGCAAGGTCTGCGTGAACGCGCCGGGCATCACCATGTCGCGCGCCTGGTCGATCTCGCCGAACAGGCTGGCGTAACCTTCGATGATGCCGTCCTGCGACAGCGCCACGCGCGAGGTGGATAATACTGGGGCGTGCATGAGCATCCTCGCAAGCTGCGGGGTGGTGACAGATCGGTCAGTCTCAGATGAAAGCGGTCAGCTTCCGCGCGTGCGCTTCGCCGGCTTGCGGCGCGGCTGCGGCTTCGTCCGCGCCGGTTTCACCGGCGCCTTGCGCTGGATGCTGTCGAGGTGTCGCAGGAATTCGCGAAACACGTTGAGATGGCCGGTGCCGGATTTGGTCTCGGGCCGCAGCGTTTGCATCATGCTGTGCAAGGTATCCATCAGTCGAAATCCTCGAAATGATTGCCGCTGGCGCGGCGGTTGAAACGCGACAGTTCACGGATGAAATCGTCGAAGCGGCGCGAAGCGGCGGCGAGTTCGCGCAACGCGAACAGCAACCCGCCGCTCGCCGCGCTCGCCCACAGGAACAGCGCCAGATGCGCGAGATCGCCTCGCGCGATGAAGGTGTCGATCAGGTCGGACATTTTCGGCTCGCTCAGTCGAAGCGGTCGCCGCCCTCGCGCGGCGCGTAGCCGACCGCCTCGCGCTTCTCATTCAATGTGAGGAACGGCGCATCGGTGACGCGCTCCCATAGCGCATTGCGATCTGCGGCCAGCGCCTCGATGCGGTCGGTGTCGATGACGAGGCGAACGCCCTCGCCGAACTGCGGCGACAACCATTGCGCGATCGAGGTCGCGATGCGGTTCGCCAGCGGCAGCACGGTCTGCCGCCAGAACACGCGATTGGCTTCCTGGAAATTCGCATAAGTATTGTCGCCGGGAATGCCGAGCAGCATCGGTGGCACGCCGAAGGCCAACGCAATCTCCCGCGCAGCGGCGTGCTTGGCTTCGAGAAAGTCCATGTCCTTCGGCGTCAGCGACATCGCCTTCCAGTCGAGCCCGCCTTCCAGCAACAACGGACGTCCGGCATTGGCCGCGCCCTGATAGGTGTCGGCGAGTTCGCGCTTCAGGCGATGGAACTGGTCGTCGGAGAGCACCGCGCCTTCCGGCCCGGAATAGACCAGCGCGCCGGAGGGCCGCGCGGCGTTGTCGAGCAGCGCCTTGTTCCAGCGCGCAGCCGCGTTATGCGTATCCACCGCCACGGCAGCCGCCTCCAGCGGTGCGAGGCCGTAGTGATCATCGAGCGGATGGAAGAACGACAGATGCAGGATCGGCGGCACACGCGACGACAACTGATCGAAGCGCACGCTGCGCCCGCCGGCGCTGTACTCATACGCTTCGGCCCAGCCGTCGGCGCCGGGCACCGCCTTCATGCGATCCGGCCGCAGCGCGTAAAGTTCGCGCACGTCGTCGTCGAGCGCCACCGCTTCGACATAAGCGTTGCCGGCGAGCATGAGATGCGACACCAGCGCCTCGAGGAAAGCCGCGCCGTCCTGGCGCGGATTGGGCCGCGCCAGCAGGCTGCCCAGCGGATGCGCCTCGCGTTCCTGCGCGCCCTCGAACACCATGAAACAGCAAGAGGCCGCGTTCTCAGCGACCAGTCGCACCGCGCGATGCACGATGGCATTGCCGAGATAGCCCTCGCGCGCCAACGCCGCATAGTCGCGCGGCGTCCAGCGCGCACGACCACCGCTCTCGAACGCCAGCACCTGCGCGGTGCGGCTCGCCTTGGCTTCAGGCGCGCGAAGATAGGCTTTCAGACGTTGCAGCATGTTCGATCTCACGATTTTCTGTTGAACGTCATCCTGAGGTGCGAGCCGCATTTGCGGCGAGCCTCGAAGGATGAATGTGATCAGGCGTGCCATCCATCGAGGCTCGCCGACGCTCGCACCGCAGGATGACGCGCCTAGAGTTCCCGCATCCGTGGCGCGACGCGCGCAGCGGTGGTGAGTGCAGTAATCGCCCACACCAGCGCGTCGAGGCGGTCGGGGGAGCGGCTGGACGACAGCCCGCCGCTTCCGAAATCGCACATCTCGTCTTCCAGCGCCGGAAAAGCGCCGGCGTGTTTGACGCGGCCCTGTTCGTAGAGCGTCGCCACCGGCTCGGCGCGCAGCCACTTGCCGCGCATGGCGCGCGCCGGCGTCACCGGCACCGTGCTATCCACTTGTTTGATCACCGCGCTCACCATCTCGCCGCCCTGGTTGACTTCCGCAACCAGCGCGTCGGCCTCGAGCCGTCGCCACAGTGCGATCGCCTTTGCCGCCCAGGCCGACGGCGTCGCCGCGCTCACGGTGTCGTCCGCCAGCACAAAGACGAGGCCGCTTTCGCTGATGCCGGCCGCGACGATGCCGCAGGCGTCCGCGCGCTTGCTCGATGAGGCCGGCGGATCCACCGCGACAACGATGCGCGCAAGCGAAGGCGCGCCGTCGACACGGCAGGATTCGATCAGCGCGCGCGACCACAATGCGTCGGGGCGATCCTCGATAATCTCGCCGTCGATCTCCTGCCGCCCCAGCCGCGTGCCTTGATAGCGTGCCATCACGCTTTTCAGGAACGTCGGCGCGAGGTTGAGCGCGTTGGCCTGCGTCGGCGCCCTCGTCACCGCACTCGATGGGTCGATCATCAGCCGCTTGAGCAGCGCGGTCGGGCGCGGCGTCGTGGTGATCAATTGCCGCGGCTGCGACCCCAACCGCAGCCCGAATTGCAGCATGTCGAACGTCGCCTCCGCGTAGCGCCACTTCGCCATCTCGTCGGACCACGCGCAGCCGAATTGCGGCCCGCGCAGGCTTTCCGGGTCTTCCGCCGAGAATGCATAAGCCACTGCGCCGTTCGGCCATTCCAGCCGTTTGCGCGACGGCGACCAGTTGGGACGGTCGCGGCGCGGATGCACCGCGAGCAGTCCGGAAACGCCTTCGATCATCACCTCGCGCACGTCGTGCTCGGTTTCGCCCACCAGCGCGATCCGCGCTGCCGGCTCGCTGGCGAACGGCGGCAGCCCCAGCGCCTGCGCGCGAATCCATTCCGCACCGGCCCGCGTCTTGCCCGCGCCACGCCCGCCGACCAGCAGCCATGTCAGCCACGGCAGGCCGTTCGCGGCAGTTTGCGGCGGACATTGATGCGGATGCGCGAAGACGTCCCAAGTGGTGGCGAGCGTTTCGAGTTCGGTTTCATTCAGTTGCGTCAGGATGTGCAGTCTTTGCGTCGGCGACAAGCTGGTCCAGGCGTCGCGCGAGCGCCAGTCGAAGCTCGCTGAGGTCACGGGGCACGGCGTCGTCATCCTCGCGCTTCTCTTTCTTTTCGCTCAGTCGCAGCGCGGTCACCTCGCGCAGCGTCCGCGCCAGCGAGGCCAGCGTACGGGCGCGGCGCTCCGCCTCGGTGCGCTGGCGCGGCGGCACATGATGACTACCGACAATGACTTCGATCTGGGTCAGTTCGCGTTCGATGGCGCGGCTGACACGCTCGATCAGCGCGCCGCCGGTGGCAGGCGGCGGATCGTTGAGGCGATCCACCGCGCTGCGTTTCACGCGCCCGCGATGATCCGCTGCGCGCGCTTTCGCCGCGCGCAATGCTGCGATTTTCGTTTGCGCGATGCCGTCGCCGTCATCGACCACAAGCGGCGCGTCATCCACCAGCCGTTGCGTTTTGGCGACGGTCGCCTTGCGTGTTGCAACGGCTTTTGTCGCTTTTGTCGCTTTCGTCGCCTTCTTCGAAATCCCGCGCGACGTGGCGGACGATGTTTTCCTGGTTGACGCCTTCGCGGCGATTGTCGTCTTCGCGGTCTTCTTTTTGCCGCCGTCTTTTTTGCGACACGTTTCCTGACACTGGCGCACGCGGCTCCGGCCGGCGACTTCACCGGTTTCGTCGTCCGCTTCACCGCCATGTGAATTTTCTCCCGCGCTGCGCATCACGCGCATATCGCTTCGCTCAGCCTATATGCCGGCCAATCACGTCTTTGATCGCGTCACGTCTAAACGTGATGCCCGGCATAACGCGGGCACGACCGATCGCGTTGGATGCGTCATTCTCAGACTATCAGTGAGCGAAGCGAATGGATCGCTTCGCCACTACCACGCCTCGCAATCACGCCAACTCGCTATGTGCGAATAAAGACGAACCAGATGATGCCGAGGATGACGATGGCGAGTCCGGTGCTGATTACCAGCAACGCAAGTATCGAAGGTCCGCGTTCGCCCTGACGCGCCTCGGTCGGGGTCTCGACGATCTGTCCGTGTTCCTTGGTTGCCATGGTGTCCTCGCTCTTCTTTTGCCGACCGTTAGACCGACGACACCGAGGCAACGCATGGCAAAGAATGAATGTTCCGGTTCAATGAGTTGAAGACCGCGCGTGCAAATGCCGCGCAAATTGCATGGAATGCGGCGGCGACGCTTCGACGCTGCCGCCAACCACTGTCCGTCAAACCCAATTGTGGAGCATGGCGTGACCTTACCCGAGCAGCGTCACGCTGTCAAGGTATAAATTCCTATAAATGCATTGAGCGCTGAAGCGTCACTGCCCTTGCTGCTGGAGGGCGTCCTGCACGGACTGATACTTCCCGGCGGTCGTGCTGCCGAGCGCCTGGACGGCGGCGGCAATCACGATGGCAATTCCACCAGCGATCATTGCGTACTCGATCGCCGTGGCGCCGGACTGATCGCGGACAAATCGCCTGAGTGTAGCCCGCACGGGACTCTCCTGAGATCGGGTTCATGCCGGCCCGCCAGCAGGCGGGCGCGCGAAAGCCGATGGAGGCTAGCGGCAAAAGATTGCGACCCTGCTAACGCGCCTGCCGAAGGATCGATCAAATGCAATCCAATCCCGACGGGCACAGCCGGCCGGAACGGCAACCGCCCTACTCCGCCATCTCCACCGGCGGCGGGGTGGCGGGGCCGGCCAGCGGCCGCTCCTCCATCAGCAACATGCAGGTGAAGGAAACGCCGAGCAGCGCCACCGCCGCGCCAAAGACGTAGCGGAAGGCGGCGATCATCTGCGCGGCGGTGGCGTGGTGGAAGGCGTCGGTGGCGATGCCATGCCCGACGGCATCCGACGGCACGGTACCGATCGGCCCCAGCGCCATCAGCAGCAGTGCAGTCATCGCCGCCACGGCGAAGGACGCCATCAGTGCGCGGAAGAAATTCATCGCGCCGGTGACGGTGCCGACCTTCGGCCGCGCCACCGCGTTCTGGATCGAGACGACGCTGACCGGAAACGTGGTGCCGAGCCCGAAGGCGAATACCGAGAGCACGCTCAGCATCGCCCAGAGCGGCAGCGTGACGAACATCATCAGCAGCCCGGTCGCGACCGCGGTGCCGGTGCCGAGGATGGCCACGTATTTGTAGCGCGGCAGCGTCGCCATCACGCGCCCGGCGGTCCATGCGCCGAGCACCGAGACCGCCACCAGCGGGATCAATGCGAGCCCGGCTTCGCTGGCGCTCAGGCCATAGACCACGAGGTAGTAGATCGGCAGATGCACCGTCAGCCCGACGATGGCGCCGACCGCGCAACCGCCGGCGAGAATGCCGAACGGCACCACGCTGCCGCCGAGCAGCGGCAGCGGCACGAACGGCTCGTCGATCCGTCCGGCGTGCCAGACGAATCCCACCGCCAGCACGACGGTGGCGCAGATCATCGCCAATGCCTCCGGCGACGACCACGCGAGTCGCGTGCCACCCCAGGTCAGGAGCAGCGTGAAGATCACCGCGCCGGCCATCAGCATGACGCCGCCGAGCCAATCGACCTTGCGGCGGCGATGGAATACCGGGATGCGCTTCATGCGCGGCAGCAACAGGCCGAGCCCCGCCGCTGCCAGCGGCACGTTGATCCAGAAGATCAGCGACCAGTGCAGATGTTCAGCGAAGACGCCGCCGAGCACCGGGCCGCCGATGCCCGCCGCCACCCACACGCCGCTGAAATAGGATTGATAGCGGCCACGTTCGCGCGGTGTCACCACGTCGGAAATGATGGTCTGCACGATCGGCATGATGCCGCCGCCGCCGAGCCCCTGCACGCCGCGCGCGATAATCAGCACCGTCATGTTCGGCGCAAGCGCGCACATCACCGAGCCGGCGATGAACAGGCTGAGCGCCAGCACGATCATCGCCTTGCGGCCGTAGATGTCGCTGAGCGTGCCGAACACCGGCGCAACCGCGGTCGAGGCCAGCAGATAGGCAGTGATGATCCACGACAGATTGGCCGCGTCGCGGAATTGCGCGCCGATGGTCGGCAGCGCCGTCGCCACGATGGTCTGGTCCAGCGCGGCCAGGAACATCGTCAGCATCAGGCTCATCAGGATGGTGCGGACTTCGCTCTGCGTCAGCGCATCGCCAGGCGCGAGCGGCGGCGCGCCGTCGAGTTCGATCACCTCGTCGGTCAGCCGCCGTGCCTCGGCGGCGGACAAGGATTGCACCTCGCCCGATCCATCGTTCTGCGGTTCGAACCTGCTCATCGCTGTGTGCTGAAAGGCGCCATTGCGGTCACGCGGCATCTCCTTAACGTGTTAACGGTGATCCGCCCATGGGGTCCCGCGCATGGGTGGCGCGCGGCGATGCATATGCAATGACGGCAACGTGAGATTGGGACGGCAGCGCGAGATCGATCCGCGCGAGGAACTAAGCCGGCCGCTTCTTCAATCGCGCACGCTTGGGCAACAGCGCCGGCCAGCGCACGATGTGATCTTCCAGTTCCGAATCCGGAACGTCGTCCTCGGTGCCGAAGACGCGACCGCGCACAGACACCCCGGCCTCATGCACGGTGTTCGGGTCGCCGGAGATCAGCGGATGCCACCAGTAGAGGTCCCGCCCCTCCGCCACCAGCTTGTAGGCACAGCTCGGCGGCAGCCAGTTCAGCGTCCGGACATTCTCCGGCGTCAGCCGCACGCAGTCCGCCACCTTGGCCGAGCGATTCGCGTAGTCCTTGCAGCCGCAGGTTCCGGCATCGAGCAATTTGCAGGAGACATGAGTGAAATAGATCTTGCCGGTGTCCTCGTCCTCGAGCTTTTCCAGGCAGCAGCGGGCGCAGCCGTCGCAAAGGCTTTCCCATTCGGCGCTGGACATCTCCTCCAACGTCTTGGTTTTCCAGAAGAAACCCTCCTGAGCGGAAGGCTTTGGCGGGCGGCGCGTCATTCGTTCGAAAGGTCCGAAGCAAGAATCCGAGAACGATGTAGAGGTAGCAGGACCCACCGCGCAAGCGACACCGCCGGATATGACCTCCCCTTCGCCGGCAGAACCCGCCCCGCCGTTAGCCGTATCGGCGGAAAACTCAACGACGCCATTGGTTTATGGCCCGTACTCGGTTAGAAGATGGCCCGCGCCAATCCGGACGCAAAAGCGCCACGGGATTGCCGCAAGATTCCCGGACGACGTTTTCGAGAGCGCTCGGGCTGGGCGTTCGAACGCCGAAGTGGTCAAGGGTCCCGGTGCGCCAACTGTTACCAAGTGATTGGAAGCAACGAATCCGGCATTTCCTGCTGGACTTCGATGCGCGCATCGATTCCACCGTGTTCTCGTCGGGCGCCGCTACGCGCGAACTCTACGAGCGCTACTCCGCCTTCATGGATCGCTTCTATGTCGGCCGCTGGAAGCGCTGGATCTTCATCGAGCCGCTATCGGAAGCCGCGACGATCGGGTTGGCCGGTCTCATCCTGTTACTTGCGCTCGCGGTGCCGGCGTTTCGTGAAACCGCCGACGACAACTGGCTGAAGAAATCCGATCTCGCGGTCACGTTTCTCGATCGCTACGGCAATCCGATCGGCAGCCGCGGCATCAAGCACAACGATGCGATTCCGCTCGAAGACTTTCCCGACAACCTGATCAAGGCCACGCTCGCCACCGAAGACCGCCGCTTCTACGATCACTTCGGCATCGATGTCGCCGGCACCTTCCGCGCGCTGGTGACCAACGCACAAGCCGGCGGCGTGCGGCAAGGCGGATCGTCGATCACGCAGCAACTCGCGAAGAATCTGTTTCTGAGCAACGAGCGTACCATCGAGCGCAAGGTCAATGAGGCCTTCCTCGCGATCTGGCTCGAGACGCGTTTGACCAAAAACGAAATCCTGAAACTCTATCTCGACCGCGCTTACATGGGCGGCGGCACCTTCGGCGTCGACGGCGCGGCGCACTTCTATTTCAACAAGTCGGTGCGCGACATCAATCTCGCAGAAGCCGCGATGCTCGCCGGCCTGTTCAAGGCGCCGACCAAATACGCGCCGCACATCAACCTGCCGGCCGCCCGCGCGCGCGCCAACGTCGTGCTCGACAACATGGTCGAAGCCGGCTTCATGACCGAAGGTCAGGTGTTCGGCGCACGGCGCAATCCGGCCACCGCCGTCGATCGCCGCGACGAAAACTCGCCGAACTATTATCTCGACTGGGCCTTCGACGAGATGCGCAAGGTGGTCGACACCTTCCCGAAATCCTACACCGAGCGCGTGTTCGTGGTCCGCACCGCGATCGACATGAACGTGCAGCATGCCGCCGAAGCCGCGATCGAAAACCAGTTGCGCCAGTTCGGCCGCGATTATCACGCGACGCAAGCGGCAACCGTCGTTGCCGATCTCGATGGCGGCGTGCGCGCGATGGTGGGTGGCCGCGACTACGGCGCCAGCCAGTTCAACCGCGCGGTGGACGCGATGCGCCAGCCCGGCTCGTCGTTCAAACCGTATGTTTACACGACCGCGCTGCTGAACGGCTTCAAGCCCACGTCCACCATCGTGGATGGCCCCGTATGCATCGGCAACTGGTGCCCGCAGAACTACGGCCACTCCTATTCCGGCACGGTGACGCTGACGCAAGCGTTGACACGTTCGATCAATGTCGTGCCGGTGAAACTCTCGATCGCGCTCGGCGGCAAGTCCGGACCCAAGGCCGGCCGCGCCAAGATCATCGAAGTCGCCCGCCGGTTCGGTATCGTCACGCCGCTGCCGGATACGCCGTCGCTGCCGATCGGCGCCGATGAAGTCAACGTCCTCGAACATGCCGTCGCCTATGCCGCCTTCCCCAACAGAGGCAAAGCGGTGACGCCGCATGCGATCCTCGAGGTTCGCACCGGTGCAGGCGACCTCGTCTGGCGCTGGGATCGCGACGGACCACAGCCACGTCAGATCATTCCCGCGTCGGTCGCCTCCGACATGGCGGGCATGATGAGTCACGTCGTCAGCGAAGGCACCGCACGGCGCGCCGCGCTCGACGGTATCCCGACCGCAGGCAAGACCGGCACCACGAACAATTATCGCGATGCATGGTTCGTCGGATACACCGGCAATTTCACCTGCGCCGTGTGGTACGGCAACGACGATTACTCGCCGACCAATCGCATGACCGGCGGATCGCTGCCGGCGCAGACGTGGCACGACATCATGGTCGCGGCGCATCAGGGCGTCGAGATCAAGACGATCGCCGGAATCGAAGTGCCGGCCAAGCCTTCGGCGGCGAACGCCGCCGCACTTGCGGCCCTCGACGACGACGCAAGGTTCGGCCCGCCTCCGGTCCTCACCCGGCACGGCGCGGACATTCTGGTGCGTATCGAGAAGATGCTGGACGAAGCCGGCAAGACCATCGGCAAGACGTCATCGCTCACGCCGTTCGAGCCGACCACCACCGGATCCGCCTCTTCAGAAAGAAGTACCGCGTCCGCAAAGCCATCGACAAACCACAGCCCGACGTCGGCCCGCAAGAACTGATGAAACCGTTTGGCGCCATAACAATGATAACGGTCCAGACGTGCGGCTGATCCTGACGACGTTATTGATTCTCATTCTCGCAACCGTGGTCGGGCTCGGTGCGACATGGGTGACTGCGACGCGCGGCACCGATCTCGGGACGCTGACCATCGGCGCCTGGACCGCGCGTCCGCGTATCGGCACCACGGAAATCAATCCCTACACGCGCGCGACGATCGTTCGCAGTGGCGAGCTGCCGCTCGGTACCGGCGACGGCATCGCTTTCATCGCCACCACCGACGATAGCAAGCGCCCGCTCGACGGTCGTTGCGACATCACCGTCAGCGGTGTCACACCGCCCGCACGATTCTGGACGCTGACGCTATACGACACCAAGGGGCATCTCGTCGCGAACGCGGTCCAGCGTTATGGCTTCACCAGCGAGGAGATCGTCCGCAACGCAGACGGCTCTTTCGCCATTCGTCTGGCCTCGCGCGCGCGCTCCGGAAACTGGCTGCCAACCGGCGGCATCGAACGATATCAGCTCATGTTGCGGCTTTACGATACGCCGGTGGGCATCGCCACGCGAACGCAACGCGACGCGCCGATGCCGACCATCGCCACGGCGGGCTGCCCATGATCCGGTGGCTGGCAACACTTCTCGCGGGCCTGCTGCTCGGCGCCCTCGTGCATCTGGTCAGCGTGCTGGCCTTGCCGCGCATTGCCTCGCAGGATGCCTATTCACGGCTTGAACGGATCACGCCCGTCAATGCGGTCAAGGCGCTTCCGGTCGCCGCGCCCGGCAATGCGCCGATCCCGTTCATGGATCCGGCATTCGCCACGGCAATCTGCCGCTATGATCTGTCTGGCGGCCCGATCAAACTCGCGGTGCCGGTCAGCCAAGCCTACACGTCGGTATCGTTCTATACCGATCGCGACGTCGCCTACTACGCCATCAACGATCGCTCCGCCGGACGCAAGGTCATCGAACTGGATCTAATGACCGACGCCCAGCACGCGGCATTGCCGGAAGACGAGGAGATCACGGCGGCGGACCGGCTGATCGTGGACTCGCCGACATCGACCGGCCTCATCGTGCTCAAAGCCCTTGCGGCGGATACCGGCCTGATGGCGCAGGCCGAAGCTTCGCTTGCGGCCGCCAGTTGCAAGGTGCAGACGGAGGCGACACCCAAGCCGGGCGACGCACCACGCGCACCGCGCTGAACGATAATACTGCTCGATTGGATATCTATTGCGCCAGCCGCATCAGCCTCGCGTGCTCAGCACACGACCCGGCACCGGCGGCGTCGCGATGGCGACGTTGGAAGCCCGCGCCGCAAGATGCTTGATCAGACGATCCGCATCCGCCGCCGCGCCATCGGGCGCGTGAATCACCAGCCGCTCCAGCGCCCAGCGATAGGATGACACCCGCTGCTGCAGGCACTGTTGCACCCACTGCACGATCAGCGCGTTCTCCTCCATGCGCGCGATAGCATCACTGCGCTCCACCGGCGACAATTCGGAAATGTATTTCAGGCTGGCATGCCGCTTGCGATCGAGACTGATGACGCGATCGGCCACCGGGAAAAAGGAATCGAAGCGCGCCAGATCGTTGCGGACATCGTCCATCAACTGCGCGTAACGAGACGCGTGCGAGCGATGCGGCTCGTCGAGCAACAGCTTCCCATAAGCGGTGCGATCGAAGACGACCTTCTCGCGCCAGGGCGACGGCATCGGCTTGTAGTCGCCAACCACGGTTCTTTTCGCGGGGCGCGAATGCGGCGGCTCGATCAACGGATAGGCGAGATCGCGCAGTTGACGTTCGTTGTCGGTAAGCTGGAATTGCGATGCCGGCAGGCCAACGCTTCCGGTCGCCTCCACACCGATCCAGCGATGCATGTCGTCACTGCGCACATCCGGTCGTGCACGTCCGAAATCGCCGCCGCTGCAACCGCCCAATCCGATTGCAAGGCACAGCAACGATAAAGCAGTTGCCTGCGTGCGCGACAACAATCGTGTCATGGAAATGACCTGACGATATCAGGACCGCGCGCGACGGCGACGACGACGGCCCGCCGCCGTTCCCTCGTCCGGACTGTTTCCGTTGGTTTCATCCGCTTCGCGTTCGATGCGAACCACCGGAAGGATCAGCACGTCACCCGTCATCTCGGCTCGGGCGATCTCCGGAGCCGAATCAAGCCGGCGCATCGCCGCTTCGACTGGAAATTGAATAACAATGCCCATTTCGCTCTCCTGCCGCCCACCAGAACAGGCTGGCCATGTCTGATTATTAAGATCAGTCATGGTTAACCGGTCGTTAAAGCCCACACGCTAGAGTCGGGATCAGGTTCCCCGGTCAGCGTACACGCGAATATGACGACAACGCCTCCCCTGCTCTCCGGCCTCGACGGCCTGATGACGCTCTCGCGACGCGAGGGTGTCGATATCCGGCCGACCTTGCTACGGGTGTTGACCGATCTTTATGTGCAGGCGCCGTCGCATACCGGCGACGAGGAACAACAGTTCGTCGAACTAGCTTCGCGGCTGATCGATGAGGTCGACGATGCGACGCGAGCCGTCGTCCGTGCACGACTTGCGATCTACCCGCAGACGCCGGTTATCATTGCCGATCAGCTCGGCATTCGCGCGCAGGATCGCGAGCGCCCCGTGCCCCTCGCGCGTCCTCTCCCACCGCTTGAGCCCGAGGCGGTGCGAGCAACTGAAACCGCGACCAATGCCACCCCGTCCGCAATGCCGCCATTGCTGATGCTGCCGAACGATGCAGCGCAGATCAGCGAGACGTTCTTCGCCGCCGATTCCGGCAAACGCGCCGCGATCCTGTTTCATCTTGCCGACGCACCCCTGAAGACCGCATCGCGGATTCCGGGACCGCGCGCAGAGCGCGCCATCCAAATTTTGGAGATGGCAGCGTTCGCGGTCGATACCGAGAATTTCGCACTCGAACTCGCCGACGCGCTGATCCTGCCTGCACGCGTCGCCGCGCAAGTGATCGACGATCGCGGCGGCGAACCGCTGGCCTGCGCGCTCAAAACGCTGGGCATGAGCAGCGCGGCTTTTCAACGCGTGTTGCTGTTCCTCAATCCCGAGGTCGGCGCCTCAGTCGCAACCGTCTATCGGCTATCTCGACTTTACGATCGGATCAGTGAGCGCGCCGCGCTTGTTCTGCTTGCCGCGTGGCGCGGCGCAACCATGCCGGTTGCCCGCGCGAAATATCGACCGCTGTTGCACGACGACGAGCGCCATCGCGCGCGTGCAAGCCAGCCATTGGCACGACCCGATACTCAACATGCAATGCCGGATGCCGCGCATCCAACATCGCGTCGCGCATCGGAGGATTGATCAGGTTTTCACCAGATCAAGAAAGTGCCGACCGGCCTTGTCCTCGATCTCGACGATCCAGGCATCCGGATCGAATCGAACTTCCTTGGCGATGCGCTCCTCGACGGCCGGCTCCGCGATTGCATCCGGCGACGTCGGCGCGAACACGCGCTCCACCGGATGACTGTCGTCATAGGCACTCTGCGGAGCAGGCGTGAACAGCCAGGCGCGGCCATCCAATAGCGCGAGCTTGACGAACACGGCACCCGCCTCCTCGGCGCCGCGCCGGCGCACTGCACCAAAAATTCCCTCGGTCTGACAGCGTCGCAAATAGGCGGCGACCCAGATGGCTGATTTCAATCTCATGGAATCACGATAGAGGGCTCGCCGGACCAACGCCAGTGGCTGCCCCACCCGAACTTTTCGGTTTTGAATTGCCGTCAGTCGATCGTCTGACCGGTGACCGCACTGAGTTCGCGCACCAATCGGTCCGAGACCTTTCCGGTGACCGGAAGCTTGCGTTCACGCTCGAACTTCTGGATCGCGGCTTGCGTGTCAGACCCGACGTTGCCGGTCGGCTTTAGTTGGCCGTAACCGTACTTGGTGAGAGCGCGCTGCACGTTCGCGGTGCGCCGCGTCGAAGTGATCAGATCGCCAAGCGGATCGTGATGCGCCGACGATACAGGCACGGCCGCCTGCCTGCTTGCGGCACGCGGGGTTGAAACGTGCTTTGCCGAATGCGACGCGTCGATGCTTTTCGTCTCGGTCGGGCCGGTATCGGCGGCAGCCGCTTCAGCGCGGCTGATGACAGCCTCGCTGGGCCGTGGACGCGGCAACGGACTGGCGGAGAGCAAAGCCGCAGTCGCGGACGGGGCAGCCAGCGGAACGGCTATCGCCTTGCCGAACATCGGCGACGGATGATGCCCTGCCTGCAGGAACAACGCGTTGATGACGATCGCAACGATCGCGGCAAAAGCCAGCATTGCTGCAAACGTGTCCTTCGGACTATGCAGGAGGATCCGCATCACCATTCCACGTTCCGCTTCAGGTTTCCGCTTCGCATCAACATCCATCGATCGTCGGCGGCGGCGCTTCCGGCCACCGTCGACTGTTATCGCTTTAGGCACTTTTCCTCACTCGATCTGTCGTCATCACTTGTCGCGGCGCAGGCGTAAGCGTCGCGATATTGTCCGTCACCGGCTTCGAGTCTGGCTCCAGCGGCAACGCGACGGTGACCGTGGTGCCCTCGTCCAACTTGCTGTCCAGTGACATCTCACCGCCATGCAGGGCGACGAGACTCTTGACGATCGACAGACCAAGACCGGTTCCCTCGTAACGCCGCTGATAGGTCTTGCCCGCTTGGAAGAACGGATCACCGATCCGCTTGAGATCGTCGGCACAGATCCCGACCCCGGTATCGCGGACGCGAAGCATCAGTCTCGCCCGTTCCATGTGCGCGGACACAGTCACGGTGCCGCCGCGCTCGGTAAATTTGATGGCGTTCGACACCAGATTCAGGATGATTTGCTTGAAAGCGCGCTGGTCGGCGACGATCTGCGGCAGATCGTCCGGCGCGGCGGTCACCAGATCGATGCCGTTATCGCGCGCCTTCAGCGCCAACAGGCTGCAACAATTGATCAGCGCCGGTTGTGGATCGAACGGCTCCGGCGCGATTTCGAACGTCCCCGATTCCATCTTCGACATATCGAGAATGCCGTTGACGACCGCCAGCAGATGCTGCCCGGAGTCGTTGATGAGCTGGGCATATTCCTTGCGGCGCGCGGCGTCGATCTGCATCGTATCTTCATGCACGATCATCTCAGAAAATCCGATGATCGCGTTGAGAGGCGTGCGCAGCTCGTGGCTCATGGTGGCGAGGAAGCGGCTTTTCGAGACGTCGGCGCGCTCCGCCGCAGCGCGCGCGGCTTCGAGCGCATATTCCTGATGTTTGCGATCGGTGATATCTCGCATCACGGCGACAATGCCGGCATCCGGCGAAGCCATCCCTTCGACTGCATTCTCTAGCGGTCGGCACCGCATCTCGATCCAGATGAATTCCGATGCGCCAGGACGGTCACCCTCGGTGCCGCGGGCAACATCACGCCTGATGCGGAATTCGACGTCGCACGATTGACCGCCGCGCGCAGCATCCGACAGCGCCGTCAGATAAGCGGGACGGTCCGCAACGTGAACGCGATCGAACAGGCCATGTCCGATCAGTTCGGACGCCGAAACTCCAAAAAGCGCCTCCGCGACAGGCGAAATGAACTCCACTGCCCCATCGCGGCGATGACGGGAGATGACATCGCTCATATGGCGCGCCAGCAGGCGATATCGGTCTTCCTCGACGTTGAGCAGAGACGCACTCATGTGCGCCAGCGATTGCGCAGCCAAGGCCAATCCGGCCGCGTAGAGCGCGGCGGACCCGATGCCGAGTCCGATCGACGAATGGCCGGACGCCACGCCGATATATGGAGCCGGCACCATCCCGAAATGGCTTATTCCGATCAGCGCGAGGACCGCCGCCAGCGCGAGGACCGAAGCAAAGCCGACGACACGGCGCGATGCCGACAATGCGGCTTCGAACGGCACTGCAATCAGCCAGACGGCGGCGAAGGATTCGATTCCGCCGGTCGCCGTCGCCAGCATCATCACCAGCGCGACCAACGCAACGGACGACAGAACATGCGCCGTTTCATAGCGCCCGGTGCGCGACAAAAAGTAAGACAGAAGGATCGGTGCGATCAGCCAAGTGACGGCCGCCACTTCCATCAGGCTGGGAGCGCCGCGAAATGCGAGATAAACCGGAAAGGCCGCGAATGCGGCAAGGCTGCCCAACAAACGCGGCGCCATGAACGCGCGGTGTCGCGCACCGGCCAATGCGTCGTAGCGCACCGACGGATGCAGCAATTCGTCAAGGCAGCCTTTGAGAACGGTCGATGCTGTCACAATCCTGCGCTTCGGCTTGTTCGTCTTGGCAGACGGACCGGAACGCCTCCTTTATCGTTGGGGCACCGTGTCAGACCGAACTTAAGCGAACGCTAAGGTCGCGCGCCGCAAGCGCAAACTCGGCCTCCAGAGGGGACATTCACCGGCGATCCAGCCTGCATTCGGCCCGAATGGTGAACGCACGGTTTCCAATTCGTGTCCGTTATGGTTTCGAAAGTGTGGACGCGCGGATATCGGTCCTGCCTCACCTCGTCGGTGGCTCAATCGAAAATTTACGGCGAATCCAATCGTTCGAATTTTCTGCAAATTTTCCGACAACTGCACCGACCGCAAACACCGGAGATTTAACGGGAGCTGTTATGAGAAAGGCAGATTGCGATAGTCTATCGCAACGGGGTCAACGAGACGACGGGGACGCGAGATGTTTTTCCTGCTTCGAATGGCATTCTGGCTCGGGCTTGTGCTCGTGCTGTTGCCGCGAGACGCCACACCGGAATCCAACCAACTGCCGCAGGTCGGCGCGAGTGATGCGATTTCGGCGGCGACGGCTGCCGTCTCCGATATGACGCAATTCTGCACCCGCCAGCCGGCGGCATGCGAGGTCGGCGGCCAGGCCGCGGCCGTGATCGGCCATCGCGCGCAAGACGGCGCCCGCAAACTCTACCGGATCATCACCGACAAGCATTCGGACCAGACGGGATCGATCGACAATGCGGATGCCTCCGTCAGTTCCTCCGCCAATACGTTGACGGTCGAGGATCTTCGCGCCGAGTGGCGGCTTGAAAGCACGACCGCAACCAATTGATCCGACCGATTTATCGCGTTTTCGTGCGAATATCGCTTTAAGTCCGCCGCATCCCTATGTAATGGCATAGGCAACAATGCAGGCGACCATGACGATCGACGATATTCGCGACAATTTCGAACTACTGGAAGAATGGGACGACCGTTACCGGTACGTCATCGAACTCGGCCGCACGCTCGAACCGATGCCCGAAGCGGAGCACACGGCGGAGAACAAGGTGAACGGCTGCACCAGCCAGGTCTGGCTGTCGCGACAGATCGATCGCAATCCCGACGGTGAAGTGGTTTTGCGCTATCGGGGCGATAGCGATGCCCATATCGTCCGCGGTCTCGTCGCGATCCTGCTCACCCTTTACGGCAACCACACGCCGCAACAGATTCTCGCGACAGACGCGCTCGCCGTGTTCGACGAACTTGGCCTCCGCGAGCATCTGACGCCGCAGCGCTCGAACGGGTTGCGCGCCATGGTAGAACGCATCCACAACGACGCGCGGGAAAACCTCGTACCGGCATCCTGAGTTCAGCCACTGGTGAACGCGGCATCGTCCGCGAGCCAGGTGCGCAGGCGCGCGCCATGACCGGTCGACGCCTCGCGCTCCAAGCCATAGTGCCGAGCAAGTCGGCTCAACGCCAGTTGCAGCACCACCTTGGCCGAACGCGATGGCCAGCCGCGGTCGTGCTCGAGGTCTTCCAGGCCGCGCAAAAAACAACAGACGTCCAGCAGCACGCCGGCGAATTCCGGCCCGCATGCCTCCAGTGCCAGCCGCACGCGCTGTCGCGACGCGACGACCAAATCGGTCATTTCGCTCACGCTGTTTCCGCGCGAGCTTCCGCCGGTGGGCGTCGTCCAGCTTGACGTCACGCGCGGCGTCAGTTGCGCACGCGTGAAATCGGCGCGCAGCTTCTCGCCAGCGACAAACTGGATCGGATCGATCATGGTCCGACCATCACGCCCCTTTCGACGCGCCAGCCATGCCAGCGGACTTTCACTGTCGTTCATCAGAACACGGGCCATGCCCGCATCGGTCATGATGTCGTGCACGGCCAGATCGAGGTGCCGCGCTCTGAAGGTGTCAACGTCGGAGCCAGCCGCCGTCGTGGAGGTGCCCTGCGGATTGCGTTTGTGACGTCGCGTTTGACCGGCCATCGTCATCGCTCCGCCTTCACGACAGGGTGCGATTGCTCCGGCGGTCGCCGGCACACACGCTCCAGCGCCGTCAGGCGAAGATCGAGCCCGCGATCGTCCCGACGATCCTCGATGACGCGACACGCATGCGCTACCGTCGTCCGATCGCGTCGGAACATGCGTCCGATCGCTGCGAAACTCAGGCCGAAACAGACATGCGCGAGATAAATGGCGACCTGTCGGGCGAAGGCCACCTGCGGTGCACCGCGCGTCGGCTCCAGCAAGGCTGACTGGTCGAACCCGAAATCCCGCGCCACACAAAGGGTGACGAACCGCAGGATCCGTTCGGATGGAGAAACGGGCGCTGAACGGGAGAAAGTTGTGGAGCCGGAGGGAGCAGATCGATTCATCAGATACTTTTCCTAGGATTATTTTCTTATATCCTAGTCCAAGTTTCCTGACCGGGGATAGCGAAATGCAAAAAATTTCGCGAATGGTCCCGGCCGCTACTTCCTCCGTCTCTGTTGCTGGCCAAGTCCCATTTTCTTGGCAAGTTGCGAACGCGCCACCGCATAGTTCGGCGCCACCATGGGATACTCGGGAGGTAGGCCCCATTTGTCCCGATATTGCTCGGGCGTCATGTTGTACTGGGTCCGCAGATGGCGCTTGAGCGATTTGAAGCGCTTGCCGTCTTCGAGACAGACCAGATACTCGGCCGTCACGGATTTCTTGACCGGAATGGCCGGCTTCGCCGGTTCAAGTTGCGTCTCGATCCGCCCCGTCGCGACGCGGACCAGCGCGGCATGAATCTGGCCAATCAAGGCCGGGATTTCAGATGCCGAGGTCGGATTGTTGCTGACATAGGCAGATACGATGTTGGCGGTCAGGTCGATAAAGCTCTTGCCGGGCGTTTCAACCATCAATGCGATCTTTCCTTGAACGAGGCTGGCGCAACAGGCGCAGAAGTGACGCGATCATCTACTGCGGTCAAGATGGGCGCGCAGTTGTTCAATGGATGTGAAACGCATCATGCCTTCCGCCATCTGGGCTTCGATCGAGCCGTCCGAGTAAAGCGAATAGGCCATACCGTCGACGGTGCCGGACTTCACCACAGTCGCGGTGGAGGTGCTCTGCGCGGGTGACGACAAGCGATCGGCCTGCAGCGGCGGCGAGAGCGTCGCATCGCGCCGAGACGACGCGACGTCGACGCGCGAAGACCGGTCAACACGCGGCCAGGTGTCGTTGAAACTCGGGTGAGGCTCTGGCCTTCCTCCGGTGTCGGTCCCGATCGCCGGCTCGACGGAAGAACGCTTGGCAGCCGCTTCCGGCAGGCCGACCTGACCCTTTTCACGTTCCTTGCGCGACGAGGAAAACAGCAGATTGCGCCGCCCTTTGGCCGGTGACGGCGCCGGCACCGCAAGCTCGGGGGCGAATCTGTTGTTTTCCGCATCGGTGCGCCCGGCATCAGGCCCGGATGTATCGCTATCATCGTGCCAGGTGACGACCTGCCGCCGGGATCCTGCCGTGGCCAGGTTCTCTGGCGGAACATGATGGACGTCGAACGCATCGCGATCCGGCCGGCTGCCTCGTCCGGCGATCGACCCTGCCGGAAGCAACGGTCGATCGACCTCGCGCGAGACGCTTTCGAACGCACGCTCCCGCAGGTTTTGCTTGATAGCCTTGAGTTCGCGAACGACCATGCCAAGCCCAACCAGCAGCAGCCCGTTGCAGATCGCCACCGCTCCGGCAAGGATCATGGTGTTGCCGAAACTGAATTCCTTCACCGGAATTCCGAACCAGATTGCCGCGCCGCCCGCCACGACAGCGGCGAGACCGGCAATCGCAAGAAAAAACATGTCGAACTCCGACCCCTCTGCGCCGCATCGGCGCCCCATCCGACTGCCACGATAGCGTCTAATCATCGCAACCGACAACCGCAATTGCGTCGGTTCCGATGCGCTTCGGCTGGTACGGACGGTATGAGTATGGGAGCCGGACGGCATGCCCGCTCCGCGGAGTTGCCGGCTTGCTGGTTGCGAAACGCAGGTCTACGGTTCGAGCGATCACAACGGCCCGACGGAGAAAACATCATGTCGCCAGCAGAAGCACGCCTGAAGGACGTCTCGACAACGATGACAGAGGCGGAATGGACCCAGCGCGTCAATCTCGCGGCGGCCTATCGCCTCATCGCGTATTATGGCTGGGACGATCTGGTCGATACCCACATTTCAGCGCGGGTACCGGGACCGGAACATCATTTCCTCATCAACCCCTACGGATTGATGTTCGATGAGATCACCGCGTCGAGCCTGGTGAAGGTCGATCTCGACGGCAACCAACTCACGGAAAGCGAATACAGCATCAACCCTGCCGGCTTTACCATCCACTCCGCCATCCACGAGGTGCGCGAGGATGCCGGCTGCGTGCTGCACCTTCACACCCCCGACGGGACCGCGGTTGCAAGCTGCATGGAAGGGCTGCTGCCGTTGAACCAGACAGCGCAGCTCGTGACCCACGATCTTGCCTATCATGACTACGAGGGCATTGCGCTCGATCACGACGAACGCCCGCGCCTGCAAAAGGACCTCGGCGACAAGAACCATATGCTGTTGCGCAATCACGGCACGCTGACGGTCGGCCGCTCGGTGGCGTCGGCATTCGAGCGCATGTTCCACCTGGAGCGGGCCTGTACCATGCAGGTGCGGACGCGAATGCTCGGGCCTACCGCCTATCCGGTCGAACAGGACGTCATCGACAAGAACGCGCGGCTGGTGGAGAACCGCGACCGCGCCGAACTACGCGCAACCAAGCTGGTGTGGCCACCGCTGCTGCGCAAGCTCGACCGGCTCGACCCCAGTTACAAGACCTGAGGTTTGCTGTAGAGTCGCGCTTACAAACCTCTGCATGTCTCTCAAACGCCGCCCAATTCCGGGCGGCGTTTTTACGTCACACCTTTTTACTGACGCCTTGGCTTACGCCTTCGGCGCTTCCGCCAGCGCGGCGAGGATGCGCGCCCAGGAGCGGATGCCTTTCTGGAAACTCTTGAGGTCGTACTTCTCGTTCGGCGAATGGATATTGTCGTCATCGAGACCGAAACCGACCAGCACGCTGTCCAGCCCAAGCACCCGCTTGAAATCGCCGACCACCGGGATCGAGCCGCCGGAGCCGATCAGTTGCGCCTCGCGGCCCCACTCCTCGGTCAGTGCGCGCTTCGCGGCCGCGAGCGGCTTCATGTTCCAGTCGAGCGACACTGCTGGCGCGCCGGAATGATCGATGAAATCGGCGCGGCAATCATTCGGCACCCGCGCCTTGACGAAGTCGCGGAACGCGGTGCGGATCTTGTCCGGATCCTGACCGCCGACCAGCCGGAACGATATCTTGGCGGTGGCGTGGGACGCGATCACCGTCTTCGAGCCTTCGGCGGTATAGCCGCCGAAGATGCCGTTGATGTCGCAGGTCGGCCGCGAGAACACCTGTTCGATCAGCAGCCGATCCTTCTCGCCGGCAGGAATCGACAGGCCGATCGGCTTGAGGAAGGAGTCCGGCGTGAAGTCGAGCGCCTTCCATTGCGCCAGAATATTCGGCGGCAAATCCTTCACCCCGTCGTAAAAGCCGGGAATGGTAACGCGGCCGTTGTCGTCGTGCAGTCCGCCGAGAATGCGTGTCAGCACCCGGATCGGATTTTGTGCAGCGCCACCGAACAACCCCGAATGCAGGTCGCGGTTGGCGGCGGTGATCCGCACCTCGTCATAGACTAGCCCACGCAACGCCGTGGTGATGGCCGGCGTATTCGGGTCCCACATGCTGGTATCGCAGACCAGCGCAAAGTCCGCCTTGAGGTCGTTCCGATTGCTCTCGAGGAAGCTGACAAGGTGTTTCGAGCCGACTTCTTCCTCGCCTTCGATCAGGAAAGTGACATCGACCGGTAATGAGCCAGTCACCGCGACCCAGGCCCGACATGCCTCGACGAAGGTCATCAACTGGCCTTTGTCGTCCTGCGCACCGCGCGCGACGATGATCTTGCGGCCGTCGGCATGATCGGTGACCACCGGCTCGAACGGCGGCGAGTGCCACAACTCGATGGGATCGACCGGCTGCACGTCATAGTGCCCGTAGAACAGGACTTGTGGCCGACCGCCATCCGCTTTGCCATTCGGCTTGGCGACAATAGCGGGATGGCCGCCGGTCGGCCGCACCTCGGCCTTGAAGCCGAGCGAAGCGATATCACCGGCGAGATGATCGGCGGCCGTCTTGCAGTCGCCGGCGAAGGCCGGATCGGCAGAAATCGACTTGATCCGTAAAAGCTTGAACAGCCGCTCCAGGCTGTGATCGAAATCCGCGTCGATATGATCGAGCACCGCGTTCAGTTTTGTCATCGACATGATTCCGTTTGTCCTTCGCAATAATTCAGCGTCGCAACAGGCCGCCGAGCGCGCCGCGAACGATGGAGCGGCCGATCGATCCACCCAGCGAACCGCCGAGCGATTTGCCGATATTGGCGACGACACCGCCGACCACCTTGTTGGTCACCGAACGGGTGACGTCGCGCGCGATGACTTGCCCGGTCGTCAATTTGCCGCGCGGCGTATTGGTGCCGAAGATGGTGCCGACGATTGAGCCGATCTGGCCGAGCACGCCGCCCTCTGACCCGTCCGCCGTGGCAGCGGTCCCCGCGACGCGCTTCTGCAAAATCTCGTATGCGGACTCGGAATCGATCGCGGTATCGTATTTGCCCTTGACCGGGCTACTCGCCAGAATGGCCTTGCGCTCCTCCGGGGTCACCGGGCCGATCCGCGCCGAGGGCGGCCGGATCAGCACCCGCTCGACGATCGACGGCGTTCCCTTCTTCTCAAGGAACGACACCAGCGCCTCGCCGGTGCCGAGTTCGGTGATGACCTGCGCGGTGTTCAGCTTCGGGTTGGGGCGAAACGTCTGCGCCGCTGCCGCGACCGCTTTCTGATCGCGCGGGGTAAAGGCGCGGAGCGCGTGCTGCACGCGGTTGCCAAGCTGCGCCAACACCTTGTCCGGCACGTCGACGGGGTTTTGGGTGACGAAATAAACTCCGACGCCCTTGGAGCGGATCAACCGCACCACCTGCTCGATTTTTTCCATCAAGGCTTTCGGCGCATCGTTGAACAAGAGATGCGCCTCGTCGAAGAAGAACACCAGCTTCGGCTTGGGTGGATCGCCGACTTCGGGAAGCTCTTCGAATAGTTCCGACAGCATCCAGAGCAGGAACGTGGCGTAGAGCCGCGGGTTCTGCATCAGTTGGTCGGCAACAAGGATATTCACGATGCCGCGCCCGTCACGGTCGGTGCGCATGAAATCCTTCAGATCCAGTGCCGGCTCGCCAAAGAACTTCTCGCCGCCCTGATTTTCCAGCACCAGAAGCTGACGCAGGATGCTGCCGACCGACTGCTTCGAGACGTTGCCATATTGCGTGGTGAGTTGCGCCGCGTTCTCGCCGACGAAGGTGAGAATGGAGCGCAGGTCCTTCATATCAAGCAGCAGCAACCCCTGCTCATCCGCGACCCGGAAGGCGATGTTGAGAACGCCCTCCTGCACGTCGTTGAGATCCATCATGCGCGACAGCAGCAGCGGCCCCATCTCGGACACCGTCGCGCGAACCGGATGCCCCTGCTCGCCAAAGACATCCCAGAACACCGTCGAGAATTGATCCGGCTGGAAGTTCAGCCCGATCTCCTTGGCACGTTTGAGGATGAAGTCCTTGCCCTCGCCGACCTCGGCAATTCCCGACAAGTCGCCCTTGATGTCGGCGGCAAACACCGGAACGCCAGCGCGTGCAAAACCTTCCGCCATCACCTGCAAGGAAACAGTCTTGCCGGTTCCCGTCGCGCCCGTCACGAGGCCATGGCGATTGGCGAGAGCCAGCGTCAGCCAGGTCGGCACTTCGCCTTTGCCGATGAAGATCGCATCGTTGGTGTCTGTCGTTGTATCGGTCGGCATCGATGGGCCTCTTCGCGCGCTCGGGTTGCGTGGCTGCACGTGGCCATCCTAATGCATGTTGCGGGTCGGGTGGAACAGGCTGCATTTCGAATAGGCGACAAATCGGCGCGGCGAACACCGAGAGCAAAAGATCGCGATGCATTGCAATGCAAATCTAAAATCTCTCTCGACAGCGGAATTTTGAACTTGCCCTGGCGTTTGCTCTTGCATTACTGCAACAGTCCTTATGCGATTGTCGAACGCTACGAGCAGAATCCTCTGCGCCGCTTGTGTTTCCTGTCGCAAAAGCCCACAATGAACCGACACAACAATGTGCCGATAATCAACCGGCTGGGGCGGGGCGTATGAGTGAACATTGTCAGATCGTAACAGCACGGGCCGAAGGCGGTACCGGCGCTGAAGGTCATTTTGTCCTGCGAAGTCTGCACTCTCCTTCTGCAAGCGTGCGCGATCGGCGATCCGGCTTCATCGTTTCACACAACGCGGCGCAAGGATTTCCGGGAACTTGCGGCAGCATCGTCTTTGCCGATGAACTTTCCGGACCGTGCTGCGACGAAGGTGGGGCGGATCGCATGGGCGCGGTCCGCACAGGGACATCCAGCCACGCTTCGTTCGACCTCACCTCGCTCGCTTAAGCACCTTCATACCGTCGAGTACGATGACATACCCTATTTCCAAGATTGACGGCATGACGGCCTTCGCTGCGTCGAAACTCAAGGCGGCGGGCATCCGTACGACAGAGGCGTTGCTGGAAGCGGCGCGGACAGCCAAGGGGCGAAAGGCCCTCGCCGCAAAAACCAATTTCACCGAACAGCAACTGCTGGAATGGGCAAACATCGCGGATTGCATGCGCATCCCCGGCATGGGCAAGGCGAAGGCCGAGTTGCTGCGTGCCGCAGGCGTCACCACAGTACGTGAATTCACCCATCGCAACCCGGCGCGTTTGGCGCAGGCGATGAAGGACGCCAACAGCAAGCGGAAGCTCGTGCAGGTTCTGCCCTCGGAGAAATCCATCGGACAGTTGATCGAACAGGCCCGTAAGCTGCCGCTGAAAATCAGCTACTGAAACACCCGACAATCTCCCCGCACACGACCTGTCGACAGCGCACGGCGATCGGCCATTCGACACGTCGTTCCGTATTCAGTTGCCCTTGACTCGGAAGCCGGAACCGCGCAAAGCGAGCGCATGATTTCGACGGCTTCCCGAGCAGCGCCAATGACCGGACACAAGCTCCTGGACGCGCTGCTGTCTCGCCCTTACCCGGCGGTCATGGGGGTGCTCAACATCACCCCGGACTCGTTCTCCGACGCAGGCCAGTTTCTCGAACCGCAACACGCTTTCAGACAGGCCCGGCGTATGATCGCCGAGGGCGCCGACATCATCGACGTTGGCGCGGAATCCACCCGCCCCTACGGCTCGACCGCCATCTCGGCGGACGAGGAAATGCGGCGGCTGAAGCCGGTGCTGCCCGAAATCATCGCACTCGGCGTGCCGGTTTCCATCGACAGCATGAAAGCGGACGTAACCGATTGGGCGTTGCGGATGGGCGCGGCGATCGCCAACGATGTCTGGGGATTGCAACGCGATCCGGAGATGGCCCGTGTGGTCGCGGCGCATCAGGTGCCGGTGGTGATCATGCACAATCGCGAGCGCGCCGATGCCAATATCGACATCATGCAGGATGTCGCCGCGTTCTTCACGCGTTCGCTCTCCATTGCGGAACGCGCTGGCATCGCCCACGATAACATCATCCTCGATCCCGGCATCGGTTTCGGAAAGACCCACGACCAGAGCATGACGGTGCTGGCGCGGCAGCATGAACTGTCCGTCTTCGGATTGCCGCTGCTGATTGGCGCCTCACGCAAGCGCTTCATCGACACCATCACGCCATCAAAGCCGCATGAGCGCCTCGGTGGCTCGATCGCCGCCCATCTGCTGGCGGTGGAAGGCGGCGCACGCATCGTCCGCGCCCACGATGTCGCTGAAACCGTACAGGCGCTACGGGTCATGGCAGCCATCAAGGACAAACGATGAGCGACACCATCTTCATCCGCGGTCTGGTGATGCACGCGCGGCACGGCGTCATGGCACACGAAACCGAAGTGGGACAGCGCTTCGTCATCGACCTCGAGCTTGCAGCCGATCTGTCGGAATCTTCGCGCACGGACCGCCTTTCCGACACCGTCTCCTATTCCGACGTCGTGGCCTGCGCCAGCGCTGCCTTCAAGGATACCAACTACAAGCTGCTCGAACGGGCCGCAGGTGCGGTCGCGGAAGCCATTCTCGCAACCTTCCCGCGCATCGGCACGGTCAAAGTGACAGTCCACAAGCCGCACGCACCCATCGCCGCGATCTTCGACGATGTCGGCATTATCCTCACGCGCAGCCGGTAAGCGACCATGAGCAATGCCTTGATTGCATTGGGCGGCAATGTCGGCGACGTTCGCGCGACGTTTCCAAATGCGATCAGCAACATCCTCGGCATGGCGCAGGCAACCCTGCTTGCGCGGTCGTCCGACTACCGCACCCCGCCATGGGGCGAACAGGCGCAAGAGCCCTTTATCAATGCCTGCATCGAAGTCGAGACCAGTCTCGATCCGCACGCGCTGCTGTTCACCCTGCATAAAATCGAGAAGCGGTTTGGCCGCGACCGCGCCAAAGAGCAACGCTGGGGGCCGCGCACGCTGGACCTCGACCTGCTGGCCTATGATGACGCCGTCATCAATCAGCCGGACCTGACGCTGCCGCACCCTCGCCTGTTCGAGCGGGCCTTCGTGCTGGTGCCGCTGGCGGAAATCGCACCGGATCGGGTGATCGCCGGCCAGTCGGTCGCGGCCGCGCTGGCGCAACTCTCGACCGAGGGGATCGAGCGGCTGCCGGACCTCCACTAGCTGGATTTTTGCAAAGCCGATTTGCCTTGGGATTCTTGCGGCAATCCCATGGCGAACCTGTGGCAGGTTGCGGCGGGTCATCCGGCATGGCACTTTCGGCCCGAAACAAGACAATATGCCTTCAGGGAGCACCCTGCCGAATGTCTGCGACGACCGACGATCTGAAACTGGCGGCTGATTTCGCGCCGGCGAATTACGATAACTGGCGACAACTCGTCGATGGCGTGCTCAAGGGTGCTCCCTTCGAAAAGCTCGTCGGCAAGACTGCCGATGGACTGCGCATCGATCCGATCTATCCCCGCGCGCAGGGACACGCGCCGGTGGTCGGCCGCGCGCTGGCGGCGCCGTGGCAGGTGATGCAGCGGATCGACCATGCCGATCCGGCAAACGCCAACAAGCAGGCGCTGGAAGATCTCGCCAATGGCGCCAGCGGATTGACGCTGGTGTTCGCCGGCAGCAACGCGGCGCATGGCTTCGGCCTGCCGCCGACCCGAGAGGCGCTGACGCGTGCGCTTGAGGGCGTCTATCTCGATGCCGATATCGCGCTCGAACTGGAAATCAGTCCGCAGGGCCGCGACATCGGCGACCATCTCGCCGCGCTGTTGGAGACCCGCAAGATCGCACCTGGCGCTGTCGATGTGCGGTTCGGCTTCGATCCGATCGGCGGCGCGGCGGTGCGCGGCGGCTTTGCCGGCGACTGGGCGTCGATGGCTCCGCGCTTTGGAGCGAAGATCGCAAAGCTGAAAGCTCTCGGCTTCCGTGGTCCCTTCGCCGCCGCCGACGGGCGAGTGATCCACGATGCCGGCGGCTCCGAGGCGCAGGAACTGGCGTTTGTGCTCGCCACCGGCGTCGCTTATCTGCGCGCGCTGGAAGCAGCCGGCCTGTCGCTGGAAGATGCGCGCGACGCCATTGCGGCGCGGCTTGCGGCGGACGCCGACCAGTTCCTCACCATGGCGAAATTCCGTGCGCTGCGGCTCTTGTGGACGCGCGTCGAGCAGGCGTGCGGCCTTGCACCGAGGCCGTTGTTCGTCACGGCTGAGACCGCGTGGCGGATGCTCACGCGCCGCGACAGCGACGTGAACATGCTGCGTGCCACCATCGCAACCTTCTCCGCCGGGCTCGGCGGCGCCAACGCCATCAGTGTGCTGCCGCATTCGCTTGCCGTCGGATTGCCGGACGCCTTCGCGCGCCGCGTTGCGCGCAACACGCAGTTGATCCTTCTCGAAGAGTCCAACCTCGCCAAGGTTGCCGATCCGGCGGCGGGCGCGGGCGGCATCGAGACGCTGACGCAGCAACTCTGCGACAGCGCATGGGCGCGGTTCCAGGAAATCGAGAAGGCTGGCGGCGCGTTCGCGGCACTGCAAGCGGGCCTGATCCAGAGCAAGATCGCTTCGGTACGCGCGGCGCGTGAGGCCGATATCGCCAAGCGCAAGAGCGTCGTCACCGGCGTCAGCGAATTCCCGAACCTCAACGAAGCGACGCCGGACGTGCTGGCACCCGCCGCCGCGCCGACGCCACACGCCAAGGAAGCCATCGCCTTCGAGGCGCTGGCGCCGATCCGCCTCGCTGCGTCGTTCGAAGCATTGCGCGACCGCTCCGATGCCATTCTGAAACAGACCGGCAAGCGACCGCAGGTCTTCCTCGCCAATCTCGGCAAGCCGTCGGATTTCACCGCGCGCGCCACCTTCGCCAAGAGCCTGTTTGAGGCCGGCGGCATCGAGGCACTGGACAGCGACGGCACCACCGATCCGGCCGCACTCGCGAGTCTCTTTAAGGCCTCCGGCGCGCGGCTCGCCTGCGTCTGCTCGTCGGATGCCCTCTATGCCGACCATGCCACGGCCGCCGCCAAAGCCCTTCAAGCCGCCGGCGCAGCCTATATCTATCTGGCAGGACGTCCCGGCGAGAAGGAAGCCGAGTTCCGTGCCGCCGGGATCGGCGATTTCGCCTTCGCCGGTGGCAATGCGCTGGCGATGCTGACCGCGGCTTACGACCGGATGGCCTGAACCATGTCGGGAACAACCCAACCCGTTCTGACTGGTGGCTGCCAATGCGGCGCGATCCGCTTTGCATCCTATACCGAGCCGGGACGGATCAGCGTCTGTCATTGCCGGATGTGCCAGAAGGCCGTGGCGGGACCGTTCGCGGCCTTCGTGGAAATTCCCCACGGCGACTTCGCGTGGACGCGCGGTCAGCCGTCAAGGTTTCGTTCATCGTCGCTGGCAGAACGCGACTTCTGCGCAACCTGCGGAACGCCGCTGAGCTATCGCCAGCTTGGCGGCCCGGTGATCGAACTGCTGACCGGCGCTTTCGACCAGCCGGATCGCGTGATCCCAACCTATCAGACAGGGACTGAATCGAGGCTTCCCTGGATCGCCCATCTGTCCGGTCTGCCCGGCAAAACCACGACCGAAAACTCAGGAATCGCCGAAGCTGGCAACATTGTCAGCTACCAGCATCCGGACCACGACTAAGATGGCCAGTGCGACGTCACGGCCCGCTTATGCTAGAATGGTGACACCATGAGCCGCATACCCGATTTCGCAAATGTTGCTTTCGAAGCCGTCGCGCCAGCCGCCGCTGCCGGCGGCGCCAAGCCGTGGCTGACGCCGGAGGAAATCCCGGTCAACGCCAGTTACGGCGAAGCCGACCTCAAGGGCATCGACTTCCTCGACACCTGGCCAGGCATCGCGCCGTTCCTGCGCGGCCCCTACCCGACCATGTACGTCAACCAGCCATGGACGGTGCGGCAATACGCCGGCTTCTCGACGGCGGAGGATTCCAACGCCTTCTACCGCCGCAACCTCGCGGCAGGACAGAAGGGCCTGTCGGTGGCGTTCGACCTCGCCACCCATCGCGGCTACGACTCGGATCATCCGCGGGTGTCGGGCGACGTCGGCATGGCCGGCGTGGCGATCGATTCGATCTACGACATGCGCACGCTGTTCGCCGGCATCCCGCTCGACAAAATGAGCGTGTCGATGACCATGAACGGCGCGGTGCTTCCGATCCTCGCGCTGTTCGTCGCCGCCGCCGAGGAACAGGGCGTGCCGCCGGAGAAACTGTCGGGCACCATTCAGAACGACATTCTGAAAGAGTTCATGGTGCGCAACACCTACATCTATCCGCCGACGCCATCGATGCGGATCATCTCCGACATCTTCGCCTACACCTCGCAGCGGATGCCGAAGTACAATTCTATTTCGATTTCCGGCTATCACATGCAGGAAGCCGGCGCGACGCAGGATCTCGAACTCGCTTACACGCTGGCCGACGGCGTCGAATATCTCCGCGCGGGTATTGCCGCTGGTCTCGACGTCGACCGTTTCGCGCCGCGGCTGTCGTTCTTCTGGGCGATCGGCATGAACTTCTTCATGGAAGTCGCCAAGATGCGCGCGGCGCGGCTGTTGTGGGCCAAGCTGCTGACGCAGTTCAATCCGCAAAATCCGAAATCGCTGTCGCTGCGCACCCATTGCCAGACCTCGGGCTGGTCGCTGACCGCGCAGGACGTGTTCAACAACGTGATGCGCACAACCATCGAGGCGATGGCGGCGACGCAGGGCCACACCCAGTCGCTGCACACCAACGCGCTCGACGAAGCGCTCGCGCTGCCGACCGACTTCTCCGCGCGCATCGCGCGCAACACGCAGTTATTCCTGCAACAGGAAAGCGGCACCTCGCGCATCATCGATCCGTGGGGCGGCTCCTATTATGTCGAGCGGCTGACGCACGATCTTGCCGTCAAGGCGTGGGGGCACATTCAGGAAGTCGAAGAACTCGGCGGCATGGCCAAGGCCATCGAGGCCGGCGTGCCGAAGCTGCGCATCGAGGAAGCCTCCGCGAAGACGCAGGCGCGGATCGATTCCGGCTATCAATCGGTGATCGGCGTCAACAAGTTCAAGCCGACCAGCGAAGCCGCCATCGACGTGCTTAAGGTGGACAACACCACGGTACGCCGCTTGCAGATCGACAAGCTGAAGCGGCTGCGCGGCGAGCGCAAGGAAGCCGACGTTGCGGCGACGCTGGCGGCTATCACCAGGAGCGCCGAGACCGGCGAAGGAAATCTCTTGGCGCTGGCTATCGATGCCGCGCGCGCGAAAGCCACCGTCGGTGAAATTTCCGATGCCATGGAGAAGGTGTTCGGCCGCCATCGCGCCGAAATCCGCTCCATCACCGGCGTCTACAAGCGGGAGGTCTCCGCCATGTCGAACCGCGTCGAGAAGGTGCAGGCGTTGATCGATGCCTTCGAGGACGCCGAAGGCCGCCGCCCCCGCATCCTCGTCGCCAAGATCGGCCAGGACGGCCACGACCGCGGCCAGAAGGTGATCGCCTCCGCTTTCGCCGACATCGGCTTCGACGTCGATATCGGGCCGTTGTTTGCCACCGCAGATGAAGCAGCGCGGCAGGCGGTGGAAAACGACGTCCACATTCTCGGCGTGTCGTCGCTCGCCGCCGCGCATCTCACCGCCGTGCCGGAATTGAAGGCCGCGCTGAAGAGGCAGGGCCGCGAGGACATCATGATCATCGTCGGTGGCGTGGTGCCGCCGCAGGATTACGATGCGCTCTACAAGTCCGGCGCCGAAGCCATCTTCCCGCCCGGCACCGTGATCGCCGATGCCGCGGAAGAACTGATCCACAAGCTCAACGCGCGGCTGGGGCATAGCGAGGCGGCGGAGTAACATCACCTGCACGCGTCGACCTTGCCATTCGTGTGACCGTCATGGCCGGGCTTGTCCCGGCCATCCACGTCTTCGTATCATCCGGGAATCCCAATCGTGGGTGGCCGGGACATAGGCGTTCTTTAGAACGCCGTTCTTCGAACGGCTATGCCCGGCCACGACGACAAAAAATGCCATGATCAATCTGACGTCGCCTTCAGCAAAATCACTCGTCAGGCAAACTTTGTTCGCCGGACTTTTCGCGCTTGGCTGCACCAACGGTAGCCTCGCCGCGCCGAAGCCTGTACCTGACGCCACGGTGAAAGCAAAATACATCGATGCCAGCGTGACGCTCGATGCCGCGATCCGGGCTGACGCGCCGCTTGCGGACAATCTTCTCACCGAGGGCAAGCGCTGGATGGAGAAGAACCGTGCCGAGGCCGCGAAGGAGTTCAAGACCGCGCCGGAGTTGTTCCGCGAGGGACGCGCCTGGACCTTCGAGCGCAGCTACAGCCAGACCTCGAAAATCGACGGACGTTATGTCAGCATCGTTCGCATGGACTATGTCTACACCGGTGGCGCGCATCCCAACACCGACATCGACACCATCCTGTGGGACACTGAGGCGAAAAAGCAGATCAGCGTACGCCCGTTCTTCAAGGAGACCGCCGACAACGGCCCGACGCTGAAGGCGTTGCGCGCGGCCTCGCTCGCCGCCGTGAAGGCCGAGAAGAAGGAGCGCGGCATCGACGATTCCGGCGTCATCGATTGGTACAAGGGCATCGAGCCGACCTTGCTCAAGGTCGGCGCGGTGTCGCTGGCGCCGTCGACCATCGCCGGCAAGAGCGCCGGCCTGGACTTTCACTATCCGCCCTACGCGGTCGGGCCTTATGCCGAAGGACCGTATACCGTGTTCGTGCCGTGGGAGACGTTCAAGGCCTATCTCTCGCCCCAGGGGCTCGCGATCTTTGCCGGCAACCAGCCTTCCGACGCAAAGCCCAAACGCCAATGAATCGTCCGCTTGTCATCCCCGGCATCGCCGCCGACATCCGCGCCGGCAATCGCGCTGCGCTGGCGCGCGCCATCACGCTGGTGGAAAGTCGTCGCGAGGATCATCAGGCGTCAGCGCGCGAGTTGGTGCAGGCGCTGTTGCCCTCGACCGGCAAGGCCTATCGCGTCGGCATCACCGGCTCGCCCGGCGTCGGCAAATCCACCACCATCGATACGCTCGGCATGTACCTGATCGAGCAAGGCCATCGCGTGGCCGTGCTGGCGGTCGATCCGTCGTCGGCGCGCACCGGCGGCTCGATCCTCGGCGACAAGACGCGGATGGCGCGGCTCTCCAACGACGAGCGCGCCTTCATTCGCCCCTCGCCGTCCTCCGGCACGCTGGGCGGCGTCGCCGCGAAAACGCGCGAGGCGATGCTGCTGTGCGAGGCGGCGGGCTTCGACGTGGTGCTGGTGGAAACGGTCGGCGTCGGCCAGTCGGAAACGGCCGTCTGCGACATGACCGATATCTTCCTCGCCCTGATGCTCCCGGGCGGCGGCGACGAGTTGCAGGGCATCAAGAAGGGCCTGATCGAACTCGCGGACATGATCGCGATCAACAAGGCCGATGGCGACAACATCAAGCGCGCCAACCGCACCGCCGCCGACTATCGCGGCGCGATGAAGATACTGACGCCGCGCTCGAAGCACTGGTTTCCGCCGGTGCTAACGTATTCGGGCCTCACCGGCGCGGGCGTGCCGGAGCTGTGGCAGAAGATCGTCGAGCACCGCACCGCGATGAATGCATCCGGCGAGTTCGCCGCGCGGCGCAGCGAACAGCAGGTGAAGTGGATGTGGTCGATGTTCGAGGATCGCATGAAAGCGCGGCTGCGCAGCGATCCGGCGATCCGCACAAGGGTCAAGCGCATCGAAACCGACGTTGCCGCCGGACGCATCACGCCGGCGCTCGCGGCCGAGCAGATCGCGGACCTGTTACGGTAGATTTCTGTCGCCCCCGCGCAGGCGGGGACGACCGCCAATGAAAGCAGGTCATCTTGAGCAGAAGACCGCTCCGCATCCTCGTCACCGGTTTCGGGCCGTTTCCCGGCGCGCCGCGCAATCCGACGCAGGCGCTGGTCGCGGGGCTGACACGCTTACGCCGCCCTGCACTCGCCGACGTCGCGGTGATCGGTCATGTGTTTCCGGTGTCGTATGGCGCGCTCGATCTGCAACTGCCAGACCTGTTGGCACGCCACCGCCCACATGCAATCTTGATGTTCGGCCTCGCCGCGCGCACGCCGCATCTCCGCATCGAGACCCGTGCGCGCAACGCGCTCACCACGCGCTGGCCGGATCGCGACGGCCGCTACAACACCCATGGTGTAATCGTTCCCGCCAGGGATGCGATGGCATTCGGCCCACACACCCGCCGCCTGCTGCGCGCGGCGCAGGCGTGCGGCGTCGAGGCAAAGCTGTCGCGCGATGCCGGCAGCTATCTCTGCAACTACCTGTGCTGGCGGGCGCTCGAAGCTGCCCGCGCCGGCAATGGCCCTCGCCTCACCGCATTCGTCCACGTGCCGCCGGTCGCGCCCGGCCCTGCCACCGCCGCCGGACTGGCCAAGGCCGGCGAGGCTCTGCTGCTGCAAATGGCGGCGCTCGCGAAAGTGTCGCCCGCACGCCGCAAATAAGGGCAAGCCGTGGCGGCGTCTGCGGTTTTCGGCGGACCTGCCATTCCCGAAGATGGGTTGTGCATCGCAGCATTCGCCCCCATCATGGGACTCCAAAGCCTTAAGAGATTCCCTTGACCGATACCAATGCCTCCGCGTGGGTCTCCGCGACCCACCGCCCGATGCGATTCCCTGAATTCGTCGCGATCGTCGCCTCGATCATCGCGCTCAATCCGCTTGCCATGGACATGATGCTGCCGGCGCTGCCGAACATCGGCGCGAGTTTCGGCATCAGCGACGGCAACTACCTGCAAAGCGTGCTGTCCGTCTTCCTGCTCGGTTTCGGCGTCGGCCAGTTCGTGATGGGTCCGCTGTCGGACCGTTTCGGTCGACGCCCGGTCCTGCTCGGCGGCATGGTGCTGTATGGCCTCGCGAGCCTGCTGGCACTGTTCACGCGCTCGTTCGAGATGCTGTTGGTGGCGCGCGCGCTGCAAGGGCTCGGCACCGCCGCCACCCGCGTGATCGCCACATCCATCGTGCGCGACTGCTACGCCGGCCGCCGCATGGCCAGTGTGATGTCGCTGGTGATGATGATCTTCGTCGCGGTGCCGATCGTCGCGCCGTCGTTCGGACAGGCGGTGATGGTCGGCGGACAATGGCGCGGCATCTTCCTCGTGCTGATGGCCTATGGCGTGCTGGCGCTGGTGTGGAGCGCGCTGCGACTGCCGGAGACGTTGCCGCTCAGCGGACGCAAGCCGCTGACCGTGCGGCAGGTGCTGGACAGTTTTCGCCAGACGCTGACCAATCGGCAAACGCTCGGTTATGCACTCGCCGCCGGCGGCGTGCAGGGCACGCTGTTCGGCTACGTGTTTACGTCGGAGCAGGTGTTCACCGGGATCTATCATCTCGGTCATTACTTCCCCCTTGCATTCGCGACGATCGCGATCGGCATTGCACTCGCCGGCTTTCTCAACTCGCGCCTCGTCATCCGACTCGGCATGCGGGTGATCTCGCACACCGCGCTGATGATCTATGCGCTGGTCGCGGCGTTGATGCTGGTGGCCGCCGCGATGCACATGCTGCCGCTGCCACTCTACATGGTGCTGTCGGCGCTCGCGCTGTTTACGTTCGGCCTGATGATGTCGAACTTCACGGCGCTCGCGATGGAGCCGCAAGGCCACATCGCCGGCACCGCGTCGTCGCTGTACGGTTCGATCACCACGCTGATCGGCATCGGCGTCGGCGTCACGCTCGGCCAGCTTTACGACGGCACGCTTCTGCCGTTTGCCATCGGCTCGCTGATCTGCACGCTGGCGTCAGTGGCCATCGTACTGGTGACGGAACGCGGCCGCATGTTCACGCCGAGCAAGCAGGCGCATTGATCCACGCACATTAACCCTACCGGCAAGATTGCACGCGGCTCGCCTGTTGTTGAGCCGCGTGCCTTCATGTTTTCGCATTATCTGGTCGCGTATCGGCACCAACGCCGACCGGAGTTGCGCGCATGACTATCAGCCGCCGTGACGTGATCGGGATTGCCGCGACTGCGCTTGCGGCCGGGGCAACACCCGCGCTGGCCCAGCGCGCACCGAAGGCCACGCCGCTGACCTCAGCACTCGGCCTCGACGCCACTCACTATGGCGTGCGGCCCGGCAGTCCCGACGACCAGACCCGCGTTCTACAACGCGCGCTCGACGAGGCCGCCCGCGCAGGAGCGCCGCTGGCGCTGCCGCCGGGGATCTATCGCACCGGCGCGCTCAACCTTTCCAACGGCACGCAACTCGTCGGCGTGCGCGGCGCGACACGGCTCGTCTTTACCGGCGACGGCCCCTCGCTGCTGACGGCGGCCGGCGCGAACAGCATCGGCTTGCGGAACATCACCGTCGACGGCGGCGGCATGACGCTGCCGCAACGTCGCGGCCTGATCCATTGCGGCGCGGGGCGCGACGTGCGTATCGTCGATTGCGAGATCGCGCGCAGCGGCGGCAATGGCATCTGGCTCGAAAATGTCGCCGGTGAAGTGCGTGGCAATATCATCCGGCACATCGCCACCACCGCCGTTGTCTCATTCGACGCGCAGGGCCTGCTGGTGGCGCAGAACACCATTGCCGACACCAACGACAACGGCATCGAAATCCTGCGTACCGCCATCGGCGACGACGGCACGCAGGTGATCGACAACCGCATCGAGGACATCAAGGCCGGGCCCGGCGGCTCCGGACAGCACGGCAACGCCATCAACGCATTTCGCGCGGGCAACGTCATCGTGCGTGGCAACCGCATCCGCAACTGCGATTACTCGGCGGTGCGCGGTAACTCGGCGTCGAACATCCAGATTACCGGCAACAGCGTCAGCGACGTGCGCGAAGTGGCGCTGTATTCCGAATTCGCTTTCGAGGGCGCGATCATCGCCAACAACACCGTGGATCGCGCGGCGGTCGGCGTGTCGGTCGCGAACTTCAACGAAGGCGGCCGCATCGCCGTCGTGCAGGGCAACATCATCCGCAACCTGCTGCCGAAACGCCCGATCGCCACCGCGCCGGAAGACGACGCCGGAATCGGCATCTACATCGAGGCCGACAGCGCGGTGTCCGGCAACGTCATCGAGAACGCGCCGGCGTTCGGCATCGTCGCCGGCTGGGGCAAGTACCTGCGCGATGTCGCGATTACCGGCAACGTCATCCGCAAGGCCTTCATCGGGATTGGCGTCTCGGTCGCGGACGGCGCAGGGACGGCGCTGGTCAACGGCAACATGATCTCGGATGCGCCGCGCGGCGCGGTGGTCGGCCTCGATCACGCCAGACCGGTTACGCCGGATCTGACGCGCGAGGGCGCGGTGCGCTTCAAACAGATCGCGCTTGGCGCCAACACGGTGCGATAGGCGCGTCGTTCCGGTGTTTGGGCGCTACAGCGCGTTGCGAAGCAGCGGATAGCGTTCCTGCATGGTCGCGACATCGAGGCCAGCCTCGCGTCCCGACAGCGGCAACACATCAATGGCGTTAGGCCTATCCGCGGCACCCGGCACCACGGGCGGGCTCGGAACGGCAGCGGTCACCACCGCGCAATCGCCACGCTTGACGATATCGCGCTGCGCCAGCGGCACCGCCCCCTGCCCCAGCCAACCGAAATCGATCGGTTGATTGTCCAGTGAGGCTTCACGCGAGGCCAATAAACGCCAGGTGTCGACGGCGGCTTTGGCTTCCCGGATATTGTCGAGAAAGTCCGGTTCGCTGTGAAAGCGCTGCCAGCGACCACTGTCATGCAATGCGGTGAGATAGTCGAGCCTCTGCTCGGCGAGGGCGCACCAGCGCTCGATAATCGCGCGGCCGCGGTCGACATCGGATCGTTGTGCCATGAAAAAGTCCGCAAAGAGGAAAACAGACGCGGACGCAACGCAACGAATCACTCGGTAGTAACACGGATATACTGTGGAAAACTCCGGCGATGTCCAGCCTGTTGCGCACGCAAATACCGTACGCCCCTATTTCCTCGGCAATTCACGTCAACCGTACGTCGCGCATGGCTGGCGCGACGACGCGAAACGGTGACTCCGGTCTGCCGAAAATAAGCGACCCGCCCGGGGGGACAACCGGGCGGGTCAAGCCATACGGGCGCAGGGGTGGATGGGCGCTCGCGCCGGATACGGCCTTAGTGGGGATGTTGCGCTCCCACAGTCATAGGTCACGGCAACTCCGGGAAACGTTCAAACGCGTGCGCTTTTTTTTTGAAGGGTGGATCGCGTCATCGGGACGACACCTTGGCTGAGACAACGCTTCGCGTGTTGTACGTCCGGCTGAAACGGCTTTGCCCTAGGGCACCGCCGTGGCTTCCGCGACGACCCGTTCCTTGCGCAGCGCCGCAAGGATCACGTTGAGATCGGACGCCGTCGTCATGCCTTCGAACTGTAGCCGCAGCACCCCGCCATCGCTTCCGATCACGGAGGCCCGATAGCTGCCAAGCAACGCCGAGATATCCGACATCCGGGCATCCGGACGGAAGGTCACGGCGGCCACCACCTCCTTTGCAGGAGTGACGGAGCGCTTCGCGGCTTGCGGCGGCGGAGCAGCCGCCAGCGAGTTGTTCGGACGCGCCTGATCGGTTTGCAGCGATCGCGGCAGCGCCGGCTCTTGCTGGACAGGCGCGGGCGCACTCCGGATGGCACGTTCCCGGCTGGCCAGATCCACGGAGGTCTCGGTCCGGCGATCCTGCGCGGACGGCGCGGCGGTGGTCGCCGGTGCCGGACGCTCCGGCGAGGTCTGTTCGGCATGCTGCTGATAGGCAGGGCTCTGGAACACTTCGAGCCCGCTTCGCATCAGGATGGTGCCGATCAGTCCGGCTTGCAGCACCAGCGCCAGCGCGCCGAACGAGGCCGACCACGCCACCGTGCGCGGCGACAGGCTGGCGAAAAATCGCGCGAAGCGCCCGAGCCCCTGCGACGCCGCCGGCGAGGCCGCGCGTGCGGGTTCGGCGTCGATCGCCACCATCAGTTTCTGCAAGGCACGCGAGGACGGCGCGCCCAACTCCTCGTTGAGAGCGACCGTCTCGGCAAACTCTTCCCGGATGACCGCATATTGCTTCTGAAGCGCGGCATCGTGCTTGAGCGCGTCTTCCACCCGACGCGCATCGTGCGCATCCAATGTCCCCGCGGCATACCACGGCAACAGCGCTTCGATCTCTTCCGGTCCGTCGTCCATGATCTTGTTGCTCGTTGCTCTCATGGCCAGCCTCGTTCGATTCCGGCGGCTTGGAGCAAGACGGCCAGTTTCTTCCGCGCATAAAACAATCGCGTCTTGACCGTGTTCTCCGGTATCCCGACGATCTCGGCGACCTCTTCCACCGACTTCTCGTGGTAGTAGACCAAGTCGATGATCTCCCGGTGGTCTGGAGAAAGTGAGGTCAAGCACGCGCGCAAGGCATCGCCGGTATCCTTTTTCTGAATCGTCACTTCCGGATCGTCCGCGGTGTCGGCAATTGACCCCGCCGTCTCGTCGTCCAGTTCCGCATCGGTCTTGCGGCGCAAGGCCGAAAGCGCCTTGAACCTCATAATTCCCAACAGCCAGGTGGAAACCGCCGACCGGCCCTCGAACCGGCCCGCCTGCCGCCAGACGTCAAGGAATACCTCGCTGATGAGGTCCTCGGCGAGCTGTTCGTTCCGCACCAGACGAAGCCCGAAGCGGAACACCCGGACGTGGTGACGGCCGTACAGCACCCGCATGGCGGTTTTGTCGCCTTGGGCGATTCGCGCGATCAGAGCTTCGTCAGTGGTCTCCGGCGTCGGACTCAATGGCCATCTCGCAAGGTGGGTCGGCTTGAGCCGAGAGAAGGTTCGAGGCGCAGGATCAAAACTTTCGGGCCGAAAGGAACCGACGCGGGTGATCGGAGCAAAATGCCCCGAATCCGTGAATTGGCGCAAGTCGGGCAGCCGGGGCCCTCGTATTCGCTGCCACCTGCGGCTGCATTCTACGTCGCTCGCCTCGGTGATTGCATGACAGTCAGCCGATGCGGCCCGCGGTATCTTGCCAGAGCGGCGGCCAAGCCCATTCAGGCCGCAGAAGTCCTGAACTGACGGCTGAAAGATACCAAACCTAAAGGCTTTTACCCGTAAAATTCCACCCGCTGATTTAACAAACAATTCATATTTGACGGCCAGGCCATGCAGACCGCCGCAACGTCCTTATCGAGCCTGTTCACCGCGAAGCCCGCGGACACCGAAAGGCGTTCGAGCTTGGGGGCGCGCCGCCGGCATGTCAGAATCCGCCGGCAGATGCTGGGCTATGTCTGCATCAGCTATTTCATCGATGCCCTGCTCCTGGGGGTTTACGCCCAGACCGGCGCCATTTCATGGGAAATCGCGCCGGCTTACCTCGCTTGTGGCGTCGGGTCTGTGCTCGGCTTCGGCATCCTGTATGAAACCCGCCTCGGCAGATGGTTCACCGACGCGTTTCTGGTGATCCCGCAGGCTGTCGTCGGCCTGTCGATCATGCTGGTCTTCGCCTGGCTGGCGCCGCAGGCCGGCTTCCTGTTCCTCTGCAACCTCTTCATCGTGTTCAGTTTCAGTTCGCTGCGGGCCTCGGCACGCGAAACCGCGGTGGTCTGGACGACGATGGCGGCAGGTCTGCTTTTCCTGTTTCTTGGAACCGACAAGCAGATCGGACTGCCGCTTGCGACCTTCCCGGATCGCATCGCGACCATGCTGGCGTTCGCGCTGACCATCGGTCGCTGCATGTTCATCGGCATCTTCAGCAATTCGCTGCGGGAATCGCTCTACAACAAAAGCCTTCAGCTCAAGGAAGCCTATCGGCGTATCGAGGAACTGGCGGAGCTTGACGAACTGACGGGCTCCTTCAACCGCCGTTGCATCATGCGGATGCTGGATGACGAAGTTGCCCGCGCGCAGCGCAGCAATACACCCTGCTCGGTCGCGCTGATCGATCTCGACTGGTTCAAGCGCATCAATGACTCTCACGGTCATCCGATCGGCGACGAAGTGCTGCGCACCTTCGCCATTACGGTGTTCGCCAACATCCGCGGCATCGACCGGTTCGGGCGCTACGGCGGCGAGGAGTTTCTGCTGATCATGCCGGAAACATCATCGAGTGCCGCCGCCAGCATTCTTGACCGTTTGCGGATGATCGTCGCCGAACTGGACTGGAGCGCTTTCTCCCCCGGAATGGCGGTGACGATTTCGGCCGGGGTCGCCGAATTGAAGCCGACGGAAACGCCGGACTCGCTGCTGACCCGCGTCGATGAAGCCCTCTACGCCGCCAAGGAGGCCGGACGCAATCAGGTCGCGCGCGCCTGATTGCATTTCAAGCCACGCATCTGCCGGAGACATAGAATTGTCTCCTACGACAAGACCACTCCAGAACAGAGTTCCGAATGAGTACGGCATCCGCCCCGAAGACCAACCTGCTGGACGAACTGCAAACCGCTCTGGCGCATGGCACGGTCGCGCGCCGGGTGGAAACGCTGCGCCGGGTCACCGATCTCTTTCTTCATGCCGTCGATGATTATTCCGACGAGCAGATCGGCCTGTTCGACGACGTCTTTCATTGCCTGATGCGGCACATCGAAACCTCCGCGAAGATCATGCTGTCCAATCGGCTCGCGCCCGTGGCGAAAGCGCCGCCGCAGACGGTAAAGACGCTGGCGTTCGACGACCTGATCGAAGTCGCCGCACCGATGCTGGCGCAATCCGAACGCCTGACCGATGACATGCTGATTGCCAATGTGCGTAGCAAGAGCCAGGCGCATCTGCTCGCGATCTCGGGTCGCCGCAGTCTCAGTGGCGCGGTGACCGACGTGCTGATCGAACGCGGCAACGGCGAAGTGCTCCAGCGCACCGCCAGCAATCCCGGTGCAACACTTTCCGAGAACGGTTACCGCGGCTTGTTGGCTCACGCCGAGCGCGATGAAGGCGTCGCAGTCTGCCTCGGCTTGCGGCCATCGATCCCGCGACATCATTTCCTCAAGCTGATCGCCAGGGCCTCGGCGTCGGTTCGGGAACGGCTCGCCGAAGCCCACCCCGGACGCGCGGCCGACATTTCCGCGGCGGTCGCAGCCGTCACCAAGCAGGCGACAACCGCGCCGGAAGCGATCAGCGCCGCCACCGAGATGGCGCATGGACTGGTGCAACTGCTCTACGACGACGGCAGGCTGGACGAGCGGGAAATCACCAAGTTCGCCGCTGCCGACAAATTCGACGAAACCAATGCCGCGCTGGCATGTCTTGCCAAGGTGCCGGTGTCGCTCGCCGAAACCATGATGGTGGAGTCACACATCGAGGGCATCCTGATCCTTGCCAAGGTCTGCGACCTGTCATGGCCGACCGTGCAACTGATCATCGCGATGCGCGCCAAGCTGGCCGGCACGTCATCGGCCGATCTGGAGGAAACGCGCCTGACCTATGAGCGACTGCGTCTTTCGACCGCACAACAAGTGCTCCGCTTCCACAAGATGCAGGAAGCCACGGCACCAAAATCGAACGCCTGACCGCATCAGTAGCGCAGCATAAGACGGCCGGCGACGGCGCCGACGGCCGCAACGAACGCCGTCGCGATCGAGTACCACACCACCACGAACAGCGGAGAATCGTCGGCGCAATGCGATGCGTAGAGCGTCGCACCAAGCCCCGCCGCGACAAGCCCGGCCACCGCACCCGCGAGCGTCGGCCGCGACGGCGCGCCGCGCCGCAACGCCAATAGCGCGGCGGTGAGGAACGGCAGCGCGAACAGCGGAATCGATGCCATGCATGCCATCGCATTGTTGCCGATCATCCGCGTCAGCCATGGCCGTTCGTGCGGCATCATCATCTCGGCCATGATTCCGAGCGCAATCAGGATCGCCGGAATCGACAGCAGCCAGCCCCATTTGTCGAACGACGCTTCGGGGCGCGCCAGATGGAGACTGACGACGATTGCTGTGAAGGCTAGCGCCAGTGTCACCACGAATTTCAGATCGAAGAACGGATTATGCATTGCGGTCCGTACATCGGGACGCATTCCCAGGACTGACATGAACAGCGCGACGGACACCGGCAGCGCCGCCAGCAACGCCAGCGCCAGCACCGGACTGATCCGGCGTGGCGCGGTGTTCGCGTCGGCAGCAAGCGCGGCAATCAGACGATCGGTCTGCATGGTCATGGCTCCCGCAATTTTGTCGCGAGACTGGCGAGGCCGCGATGCAACGCCACCCGCACGGCGCCCTCGGTCATTGCAAACCGCGTCGCGGTTTCCTTGATCGACGCGCTTTCCACCGCGATCGATCTCAGAACATCGCGCTGGCGCGGCGGCAACCCATCAAGATGAAGGGCGACCTCGCCCGGCGACAATGTTTCGCTTGCCGATGGTGCCGCCATCGTTTCGGAGAAATCGTCGATGTTGACGAAGACCCGCCGCCCGCGCCGGCGCAATGCGTCGATCAGCTTGTTGCGCGCGATGGCGAACAGCCACGGTGCGAATGGCGCGGTCGCGTCCCAGGTCTGCCGCTTCAGATGCACCGCCAACAAAATCTCCTGCACGATATCCTCGGATTGATCGACCGGCTGGCCGGCCCGGGCAAGACCACGATAAGTCGCCGCGCGCAGCACCGGCGTCACGGCTTCCAGCAAACGCCGGTAGGCTGCGGCGTCGCCCGCGTTCGCAGCCCGCATCAGGCCGGTCCATTGCTCGTCACGTCCGCGCACACGCGCTCCTGTAGAACCATTCGGTCGCCGCACAAGGTTATTACGCCCCGCGGTCAACATCACGAAATCGTGAATATCGCGCAGACGGTTTCAACGCCCGCCTGCTGAAGTATTCCGAAAATCCCTTTCGGCGGAACCGCTTCGCGGACCCTATGCATCCATAACATTGATCGCCCAGACTGACACGATCGGCCGGTTCGCGAGCCAGCCGGGATTTGTCGAAAGATTCCCTTATTTCGCCGCGGTGTGGTCACGCCGGGAGTCTCTCTGCGCTGTTGGGACCAGCGCTTGGGACAGCGCGGCGCGGTCGAGAGGTTCGCTGACAGAGACACGGTCGACGTGAGGCGAACTTCGGATTCGGGACACTTACAAAACGGGGAGACTGCCATGAATATCAAGGCCAGCGGGCGCTCGGCATTGATGGTTGCAGCAGGAATCTGGCTCTGGTGCGCCGGGCCGCTTCAGGCGCAAGAGACGCCAAATGCGGCTCCGCCAGCCGCCGCACAACAGGCGGCGCAGCCTAATCCGCTGCAACAATTGTTCGGGGTAAAACCCAGCCCCGCCGCCGCTCCGGCCGCCGAACAACCCGCCGCCGCCGCGGAACCCGGCAAACCGGTCGCGCTCAACAAATACCGCAAGGCATCCTCGCGCCACAGCCGGCGGCACAAGGCGTCCCGATCCCACCGGCATTCGCGCAAGGCGGCCGCCGAGAGGAAGGCGAAATCGGAATCCAGCGCCGAGGCAAAAACGGAGACCGCTGACGACGCCCGCGTCGCGGACGCCGACAACGATGCTCCTGTTCCGACGCCGAAGGCCGCAGCGCCGCTCGCCGCATCGGTCGCGAACGCCAAGGCGCAATTGCTCGACAATCACCCGACGCCCGGCAATGCCGCGCAGTTGGCGCCCGCCCCTGCGACGATTGCGGATCGCTCGTCACCCGCACCTGCAACGCTGAACGACGGATCCCCGGCGCCACAGCCCGGAGCGGCGGCCCCCACCGAAGTTTCGAAGGACGAAGCTAAAAACGAAGCTACCGGCGACAATCAAAGCAACACCACGGCCGAAGCGGGAGTTATTCCCTCCGACGAACTCAACGACGTCGATCGCGCGATGACCGCGCAGACCGAACCCGCACCCACGCTGGCGCTTGCTTCCGTCAATACGCCGGAGCCCGTCACCACCGGACAGGCCGCCTCGGCCAGCGACGAGAATTCAAGCTGGGCACAAGCCTCGCTGATCGGAAAGATATTCATTGCCTTCGGGGGACTGCTGACCTTGGCTTCGGCAGTGCGCATGCTCATCGCGTAACATCGAAGCCGTTGTGCCGCGCCTTCGTCGTTTTCCTCCCGCGATGAAGGCGCGGCATTTTTCCATCCGCCCCTGTGCATTTCTGCGCATCCCGCACCCTTGCGGCATTGCCCGGCAGCGGGCAAATTGCGCGCGTCCCGACAGGGTTTCAACAGCGCAAGGCAGGGTGGATCATGAGCACGTTCGAACACATCATCGTTGAGAAAAAAGGCGCCGTCGGCCTTGTTCGCCTGAACCGGCCGAAGATGCTCAACGCGCTGTCGTTCGGTGTGTTCAAGGAAATCGCTGCCGCCATCGACGACCTCGAGGCCGATGACGCCATCGGCTGCATCGTCATCACCGGCAACGAAAAGGCCTTCGCCGCCGGCGCCGACATCAAGGAGATGCAGCCGAAGGGCTTCATCGACATGTTCAACGAGGACTTCAAGCAGATCGGCGGCGACCGCGTCGCGACCTGCCGCAAGCCGACCATCGCAGCGGTGAGCGGCTACGCGCTCGGCGGCGGTTGCGAACTGGCGATGATGTGCGATTTCATCATCGCCTCCGACACCGCGAAATTCGGCCAGCCGGAGATCACGCTCGGCACCATTCCCGGCATCGGCGGCACGCAGCGCCTGACCCGCGCCATCGGCAAGGCCAAGGCGATGGATCTCTGCCTCACCGGCCGCATGATGGACGTCAACGAAGCCGAACGCTCCGGCCTGGTCAGCCGCATCGTGCCTGCCGACAAGCTGATGGACGAAGCGCTCGCCGCCGCCGAGAAGATCGCGTCGATGTCGCGCCCCACGGCCGAGATGGCCAAGCTTGCGGTGAACCGCGCGTTCGAGACGCCACTCTCCGAAGGCATGAACGTGGAGCGCGACCTGTTCCGTGCCACGTTCGCGCTGGAAGACCGTTCCGAAGGCATGGCCGCCTTCATCGAGAAGCGCAAGCCGAACAACAAGAATCGGTGAGCAAGTCTTATCGTCACATCGGCATATGGACTCTCGATCGTCATGGCCGGGCTTGTCCCGGCCATCCACGTCTTTTGCGATGTGATGATTTCAAGTCGTGGATGCCCGGGACAAACCCGGGCATGATGAGTCTCCCGTTATCGCCGCCCCTCACCCGCGCGGCGGCCACTCCGGTGCATCGTGGCCGAGCGGCACCGACGGGCGCGACCACATTGCCGGCGTGCGCGACAACACAGCCGCATGCCGCACCGCGCGGAGTCGACCGAAGCCGGAGTCACTCTCCTCGATGAAGGGCGTAACGGCATCCGCCGCGATGTCCGGTGTCTCCAATCCCTTCGGCAATCGTCCGAGATTCCACAGCCACTGCCCGGTCTGTGCCAACGACACGCGGACGTGCCAGCTTCCGCCCTCGTGCGCTTGCCGCGCCCGCGCCATCATCGCGCCGAACGCCATCAGATAACCGGTGACATGATCGAGGATTTGCATCGGCAATTCTTTCGGCCCGCTCTCGATACCGGCGGCCTGCGCCTCGGCATGATTGAAGCCGGTCGACGTCTGCACCAGCGAGTCGAATCCGCGCCGCTCCGCCCACGGCCCAACATGGCCATAAGCGCAGAGCGAGACATAGACGATGCCAGGATTGAGCAGCGCCGCATCCTGCGGCGAGAAGCCGAGCTTCGCCAGCGCCTGCGGACGGTAGCCTTGCACCATGATGTCGGCGTTGCTCATCAGCTTGCGCAGCGATGCACGGCCCTCGTCGTTCTTGAGATCGAGCGAGCACGACAACTTGCCGCGCCCGGTATCGATGACGAGCCATGGGATCGACGGCAATGTCGGCCCGGTTACCAGCATCACGTCGGCGCCATGCGCGGCAAGCGCACGCCCCGCCACCGGTCCAGCGATCACCCGCGACAGATCGAGCACGCGCAATCCTGACAGCGGCCGTTCGCCCGCCGGCCACGCGCGCGGCGCGGCTTCGCCGATCCGCTCGATGGTGATCACCGGCAACGCCTTCAGCGCCTTGGCCTGCGGATGCGCCAGCCATTCCTGACGCGAGCGCATCAGCGACACCACGCAGCCTCCGGCATAGGCGGCGGTCTCGAACGCCTCGCCTTTCCACTTCATCAGCGCAGCCTGCACCGCGTCGCGCTCGGGGGCACAACCGAGCAGGTTGCAAATATTATCGCGATGATGCGGAAAATTGGTGTGAAGCCGGACGAAGCGACCGTCGCCGGTCTTGTAAACGCCTGCGATGGCGTCCCACGCCGGCGGCGGCGGCTTGTCGTCGACCGTGAGATACCGCTCGCTGCGGCATTCGATCGCCGCGTGCAGCATATCCACCGACACGGTTTGCGCACGACCGCCACGCAGCCGCGCGATTTCAGCGGCGGCCAATCCTGTCGCCGCGATGCTGGCCTGAGCAGCCGTCGCGACACGAAACGAGGACGGTACCGACGGCTCGACCCCGGTGAGTTTCACCGCTTCGAGTGAAAAGGATTTACCTCCGGCCTGTGCCCAGAGATCGGCAAGAACAGCGTGGACCGATTGCATCAATGATTCCCGAAAACTGTCGGCGTATTTTTGATAAAGCTTGCGCGCGAGTTTATCGCGTTTCGCAGCGAAGTGGATATCGCGCTGCTCCGATCAGCCATGAGGAAGCCGCAATGGCCGCCATCGATCCATTGACCGCCGCCGGCGTGTTGCTGGCAACCGCCGCGACCGACGCCGTTTATGTCATGTTCACATCGGCCGTGGTGGCGCGACGGCGCGTGCCCGCCGCGACATGGAGCAGCGTGTGGTACGTGCTCTCGTCTTATGCGGTGATCAGCTATACCGAGAACTGGGTGTATGTCGCTTTCGCCGCCGTGGGCTCGTGGCTCGGCGCCTATGCAACGATCACCTTCCTGCATCGCCCACCCGGCGGCCCGCCGGTCGGGGCTTCGCCGGAATAACAAATGGGACCGCCGTTGCCGGATTTGATCTACGCATGACGGTGATGGCGCACGGATAACGTCTTCAATGAAAATCCCGCGACGGCGGAAGAATGCGCACGTTGCGCGGATGGCGGTGCTTCTGTGCCGGAATATCCGGATGCGCGTGGCGGTCGTCGTTGAGCGGTTCGACCAGCACCGCACCTGTCGGCAAGGCGCGCTTGCGGACCAGCGCATCGTTGGCGAGCCCGACCAGATCATAGGAGCGATCGATCAGACGGTCGGCGACCAGATGCACCACCTTTTCGGGGCTGCTCTGGATGTGGCCTTCCACCAGCACCAGCCGCGCACCCATCACCTCTTTTCGAAATTGCGCCATCACCTTCGGCCACACCACGATGTTGGCGATGCCGGTTTCGTCCTCCAGCGTCATGAACACCACGCCGTTGGCGCTGCCCGGCCGCTGCCGCACCAACACCACACCGGCACAGCGGATCGGCTGCCCATTGCGCGCATCGGATATCTCGCGACAGGCAACAACGCCTTCCGCTGTAAAGCCATCGCGCAGAAACTGCATCGGATGGCCCTTCAGCGACAGCCGCGCGGCCTGATAATCCGCCATCACCTGCTCCGGCAGTGGCATCTGCGGCAACGGCTGCGCGCCTTCGTCCGGCTGCTCACGCGCGATGGCGGCTTCGAACAGCGGCAGCGGTTCGTCGTCCGGCAAACGACGTACCGCCCATAGCGCAGCGCGGCGATCGAGCCCGAGCGAACGAAACGCATCGGCATCCGCCAGCAGGATCAGCGCACGCTTCGGCAGCTTCGTATCGCGGGCGAAATCCTCCAGCGACGTGAACGGTCGCCGTTTGCGCGCCTTGACGATGCGTTCGCCCCAGTCGTCAGAAGGATTCTCATCATCGTCGGGCATCGCCGTTCGAAGAATGGCGTTGCTTTCACTCGCCTGTGTCCGACATGACGATTCCGCGGATCTGTTCTCATCCGGATCGACCCACTTGAAGCCGTCGATCTGGCGAAAGCCGAGCCGCACCGCGTGATGCTCACCGCATCGCTCCTCCAGTATGTTCTGGCTGAAGCTGTGCGACACATCGATGGCCCGCACCTCGACGCCGTTCTTGCGCGCATCGCCGACGATCTGCGCCGGCGCGTAGAACCCCATCGGCTGCGAATTCAGGAGCCCACAGCAGAACGCATCGGGGTGAAACCGTTTCAGCCACGAGGAAACATAGACAAGCTGCGCAAAGGCAGCGGCATGGCTTTCCGGAAAGCCGTAACTGCCGAAGCCCTTGATCTGCTCGAAGCAGTTTTTGGCGAAGGTTTCATCGTAGCCGCGCCTGACCATGTTATCGATCATCTTGGATTCAAATTTCCAGATGGTGCCGACATTGCGGAAGGTCGCCATGGCGCGACGCAAGCCGTTCGCTTCCTCCGAAGTAAATTCCGCAGCCTGGATGGCGATGCGCATCGCCTGTTCCTGAAACAGCGGCACGCCCAGCGTCTTGTGCAGCACGCGATGAAGCTCGTCCTTGTCGCCATGTTGAGGAGACGGCGACGGATAGTTCACACGTTCCTGCCCATTCCGCCGTCGCAGATAAGGATGCACCATGTTGCCCTGGATCGGTCCGGGCCGCACGATGGCGACCTCGATGACAAGATCGTAGAACGTGCGCGGCTTGAGGCGCGGCAGCATGTTCATCTGTGCCCGGCTCTCGACCTGAAACACGCCGAGGGATTCGCCCTTCTGCAGCATCCGGTAGACTTGATCGTCGTCTTTCGACTTGATATCGGCCAGTTCGTAACGCTTGCCCTTGTGCTGCGCGATCAGATCAAAGCATTTGCGGATGCAAGTCAGCATGCCGAGCGCCAGCACGTCGACTTTCATCATCCGCATCGCATCGACGTCATCCTTGTCCCATTCGATGAAGGTGCGGTCCGCCATCGCGGCGTGGCCGATCGGCACGTAGGTATCGAGCCGATCCTGCGTCAATACGTAGCCGCCGACATGCTGCGACAGATGACGCGGAAAGCCGATCAGTTGCGTCGCAAGCCGTACTGCGCGCGCCACCGTGGGATTATTCGGCTCAAGCCCGGCCTGCCGCACCTGCTTGTCGTCGAGATCATCGCCATGATGGCCCCAGACCGTGTCGGCCAGCGCGGCGGTGACGTCCTCGGTCAAGCCCAATGCCTTGCCGACATCGCGGATGGCGCTGCGCGGCCGATAATGAATCACGGTGGCGATGATCGCAGCGCGGTGGCGGCCGTAGCGGCGATAGACATACTGCATCACCTCCTCGCGGCGGGTGTGTTCGAAATCCACGTCAATGTCCGGCGGCTCCAGCCGCTCCTTGGAGATGAAGCGCTCGAACAGCACGTCGATCTCGGCCGGATTGACCGAGGTGATGCCAAGCACGTAGCACACCGCGGAATTGGCCGCCGAGCCCCGGCCCTGACAGAGAATGTTCTGCGCCCTCGCCCAGTGCACGATGTCGTGCACGGTGAGAAAATAATGCGCGTATTTCAGCTCGGCGATCAGCGCGAGTTCCTTGTGCAAGGTCGCGCGCAGCTTGCCGTCAATTCCTTGCGGGAAATATTTATCGACGCCCGCCGATGTCAGGTCTTCGAGATGCCGTTGCGCGGTCTTGCCTGGCGGCACCGGCTCGTCGGGATACTGGTATTGCAGTTGATCGAGCGAGAAGACGATGCGATCGGCAAAGCGGACCGTTTCGGCCAGTGCCTCTGGCCATGATCGAAACAGCCGCGCCATATCGTTCGGCGTGCGCAGATGGCGTTCGGCGTGGGCTTGCAGCTTGCGACCTGCTGTCGCGATCGTCGCCTTCTCACGAATGCAGCACAAGACGTCCTGTAACGACCGGCGCTGATGCACATGATAGAGCACGTCGTTGGTAGCGATCAGCGGCACGCGCGCCGTCGTTGCGATTCTTTCCAGCCGCGCCATGCGCCGCTCATCGTCGCCGTGATGATGCAATGATGCCGCGAGCCACACGCCCTCGGCGGGAAGACGCGAAAGCGCATCGAGCGTCGTCAGCGTGATCTTGATGCGGATGCGATAATCCGGCATCACCACCAACAGCAGACCTTCGCTGAACTCCGCCAGATCGGCGAAACGCAAATGACACTCACCCTTCTCCGCCGCGAGCTTGCCTTTGCTGAGCAGTTGGCAGAGCCGCCCATAGGCGGCGCGGTCGCGCGGATAGGCCAGAATGTCCGGCGTGCCGTCGGTGAATACCAGCCGCGTGCCAACTAACAGCTTCGGCTTGTAGCGCACACGTTTCCGGTTGCCGTATTCGCTGTAGGCGCGCACCACGCCCGCCAACGTGTTGTGGTCGGCGATGCCGATGGCATAGAGGCCATATTTGCTGGCGCGATGCACGTATTCCTGCGGATGCGACGCCCCGCGCAGGAACGAGAAATTGCTGGTGACGCCGATTTCCGCATAGACGGTCATGCGAACAGCCCGTGCAGGAACCAGCGAAAGATGACGACCTCACGCCGATGGACGCCTTCGCGATAAAGCCAGAACCGCGCGCCGTCGGAATCTTCCGCACGAAAATAATCGCGCGTGAGGTCGTCGCGGTCGCCGAGCCGCCACCACTCCATGGCGATGCGCTCCGGCCCCTCGATCAGCGCGAGACGATGAAACGCGCGGCGCCAACGGAACGCCGCCGGCGGACCGTGCGGAAAATCCGCCAGCACCTCCACCGGCTCCGGCTGCGCGAATAGCCGCAGCGGGCGCAGCGGCGGTTCGGCCTCGGTGCGCGCGGGCCATGCGGCCACCGTCGCCGCCGCGAAACGATGCTGCGCCGGCACGGCGAGCATGGCGCGCTCGGGGATGTGGGTGTCCTGCGGCAGATGCACGACGATGCGGCTGCCGCCGATCCGCGCCGCGATGCGGTCGATCAGCGCCGCCACCTCGTCGTTGTCGTGGACATGCGCATCGAGATCGCGTTGCGCCGCGACCACGTCGTCGGTGCGGCTTGCCGCGAGCCGGATCAGGTCGAAGCCGAAGCCGGGATCGAGCGGATCGGCCAGCGCATCGAGTCGTTCGCGGAACAGGCGGTCGATGATGTCGCCCCGCGTCACCGGCAACCCGGTCTCGACGCCGATCACGCGCACCGCGCCGTCGGTGCGGAAGAAACTCGCCTCCAGCCGCCGCGCGCCCTTGCCGTCGCGGTTCATGCTGGCAATCAGCGTTTGCGCCAGACGGGACAGCGTCGCGGCGATCACCGTGTCGGTCGCGACCGGTTCGGCGAACCGCCGCTCCGCGATATAATCCGGCAACGGTTTGCGTGGTGAGATCGGTGCATCGCGCACACCCAACGCCTGCTCAAGCAGCGCGACGAATTCAGCGCCGAACCGCGCGGCGATCTCGTGACGGCCGCGTGCGGCAACGTCGCCGATGGTCTTCAATCCGGCGCGACGCAAGCCGCGCGTGATGGCGGCGTCGGCCCCCAGCGTGAACACCGGCAGCGCCGCGACCGCCGCCGCCTCCTGACCTTCGGCAACGACATTGTCGGAACGCGCGCGTGTCAGCGTCCGCGCGCACACGGCGGTGCCGGCGATTGCGGCGCTGACAATGAAGCCTTGCCGCCGCAAGGCGTCGCAGATGCTCTTCAGCATTGCAGTTTCGCCGCCGAACAGATGCGCACACCCGCTGATGTCGAGCAGCAGGCCATGCGGCGGATCGAGCGCCACCAGCGGCGTGAAGCGGTCGCACCAGTCGGCGATATCGTCAAGCGTCCGCGCATCGGCCGCATCGTCGGCATCGCATACCGCGATGTCCGGGCAGATCGCGCGCGCATTGGCCAGCGGCAGTCCGGGTTCGAGCCCCAGCCGTGTCGCGGCATCGTTGAGTGCCGAGATCACCAGCGCGTTGTGATCCTTGGCGACGACGATGGAGGGCGTATCATCAACCGGCGCGCCGCTGGAGCCATTTCCGTTCCGATCAAATCGGAACGGGGCTCCCGCTTTTTGTTTTGACGCGTTTTCTTCACGCGAACCGGTATCCACTTCGCTTGAAAACGCTCTGGCGCACGACGCTTGCCGCTTGATGCGATCGGTTGGCAGGCGCGGCAGCCACAGGCTGAGGATGCGTCGCCGCACCTCCGAGGGAGGCGTCACGGAAAAGGCACTCATCACAATTCCATTCCATGATCCACTGGCCAATCTGGCCATGACGATTGCGAACCAGTCGGGCGTCGAGCACGGGTGCGCCCCATCCCTGCCACGACGAACGCGGCGGCGAACGCGCCGCGCGCACCACCCATCGTGTCTCCGCGGTGCTGGGCGATGGCGCGGCCGCGATCCGCAGCATCAGGCTGGCGACGCCGGAGCTGCGCGCCGCTAGTGTCAGCTTGCGGCTGGCGACCAGATCGACATGACGGCTCTCGCCCCAGATCTCGGTGACGACGGCACCGAGCGCATCGCAAGCCAGCGCATCCGCCGTGATCTGCAACGCGGCCTCGACGTCGGGCGCGCGCACCGTCACCATCACGCGTGGATCGAGGCCGAGTTCGCACCAGCCGTTCATCGCCAGCGCGCCGTTTTCACGTTCGGAAAAATCCTGCCGGATCCACATCAGCGGCCGCCGCGCCGCGACGCGCGATGCCAGGCCGGCGATAAAACCGGTGGCGGTCGCCGCCTGTGCGCCGCTTGCGAACACTTCATGCAGTGCTCCGCGCGACAGGCCGCCTTGCAGTGTCGCATCGGCTTCGGGATGGCCGAGCGGCACGCGTGGCGGTCCCTCGCCGCCGAAGGAGAGACCGTCGCCTTCCAGCCGTCCGATCGCCTCGCGCAGACACGCAAGCGTGGAGCCGTGTCGCGACGCGTGGTCCTCACGCACCCCGGCCGTCGCCGGTCCGAGGCCGGCTATGGCCCGGCGAAGGCCGGTCTCCTCATCGCGCGAAAATGCATTGCGCGCGCTCTCCATGCGCCGCTCCCGGTGGTTCGATGGCTTTCAAAAACCGCGACCGCAGACTGACGCGATAACGCATATCCAGCCTTATTGTTCACGTTATGTTCTAGTAAAGACCAACCTGCCCCCGTGAGTCAACAGAACTCGACGCGCGACGGTCGGAAAAGTTTTTCGCAAGCAAAATCAAATCATTGCTCCTGCGCTTCCTGAGCCGATGCCTGCCACATGAGGAACGGCCGGCCTCTTTTTCGGTTGACGTCCCACGATCTATGAAAGCGAACCGCCGGCATGATGTCATCCCTGTTTACCGCCACCGACCTGAAGACACTGCGCGTTGAGGCGGCGGACTGCCGTGCTTGTCCGTTGTGGAAAGATGCAACGCAGACGGTGTTCGGCGAGGGTCCGGCTCATGCGCCGCTGATGCTGGTCGGCGAACAGCCCGGCGACAAGGAAGACCTCGCCGGCAAGCCCTTCATTGGTCCCGCCGGCCAGATGCTCGACCGGGCGCTGGACGAGGCCGGCATCGATCGCAACAAGGTCTACGTCACCAATGCGGTGAAACATTTCAAATTCGTGCCGCGAGGCAAGATCCGCCTGCACCAGAAGCCGAACACCGCCGAGATCAGGGCGTGCCGCCCGTGGTACGAACGCGAGCGAGCCACAGTAAATCCTGTGCTGGTGATAGCGATGGGCGCGACTGCCGCGCAAAGCGTGTTCGGCAAAATCACGCCGATCAACAAGAACCGCGGCCACCTCATTGACCTGGAGGACAGCGCGCAGGCGTTGGTGACGGTGCATCCGTCCTACCTGCTACGGCTGCCGGATCAAACCGCCAGGACGCGCGAATATCGACGCTTTGTTGATGATCTCAGGATCGCGGCCACACGGCTGCGCAAGTTGATGCACGCCGCGTGACACATTGCGGTTGATCGTTGTCCTTGCCGCCGAAACGGCAACTATGCCGCTGCGGCCATGTTGACCGACGCTTCGGCCAGCGTCGTCAACGCCACGTCCGTCTTCTTCTCCTGCTGCAGTGTCTCGTCCAGCAATCGCACGGCTTCCTTCATGCCGAGTTGCATCGCCCATTGCTTCAAGGTGCCGTAACGGGAAATCTCGTAATGCTCCACCGCCTGCGCGGCGGCGAGCAGGCCGGCATCAAGGGCTTCGCAACCCTTGTACTCGTCCATGATTTCCTTGCCTTCGTCGAGGATGCCGACGATCGCATCGCAGGTCTTGCCGCGCGCCGGTTTGCCGATCAGTTCGAAAATCTGCTCGAGGCGATCGACTTGGCCTTCGGTTTCGTCGTGATGCTTTTCGAACGCCACGCGCAGTTTGTCGGAACTGGCGGCCTTCGCCATCTTCGGGAGAGCTTTCAGGATTTGCTTCTCGGCGTAGTAGATGTCCTTCAGCGTATCGAGGAACAGATCATTGAGATTCTTATCCTTCGCGGTCATTGCTGACTCCATGAGTGAGACGGCGGACAGTGCCGCCTCTCAACGTCATGTCACGAGGCTTGTTCCTCGCCGCCGCATGGTCGTGCCGATTTCTTTGTCGGCACGAACGCTCACGCCGCGAGCGTCTGTTCCACCAGTTTCACCCAATACGACGTCCCATAAACGATCGCTTCGTCGTTGAAGTTGTAGGCCGGGTGATGCAGGCCGGCGCTGTCGCCATTGCCGACGAAGATGAAAGCGCCGGGCCGCGCTTCCAGCATATAGGCGAAATCCTCGGCGCCCATCATCGGCGGCACGCTGTGGACGTTGGCCTGCCCGACAACTTCGCTGGCGATCCGGGAGGCGATGTCGGTCTGCTCGGGGTGATTGACCGTCACCGGATAGCCGCGTTCGTAGACGAGATCGATCTTCGCGCCGGTCTGCTGCGCGATGCCGGCGACCACCTCCCGCACCCGCTGCTCCACCAGATCGCGCACCTCCGACGTCAGCGCGCGCACCGTGCCCTTCAACTCGGCGATCTGCGGAATGACGTTACGTGCATTGCCGGCATGGAACTCGCACATCGAGATCACCGCCGCCTCGAGCGGATCGACATTGCGCGACACGATGGATTGCAGTGCGGTGACGAGTTGCGCGCCGACCAGCACGGAATCGATGCACTTGTGCGGCCGTGCGGCATGGCCGCCGACGCCTTCGATGCGGATATCGATGGCGTCGGTCGATGCCATGATCGGCCCCGGCCGCAGCGCAAACGCACCCACCGGCAGGCCGGGTCCGTTATGCATGCCGTAGACCTGATCGATCTTGAAGCGTTCCATCAGGCCGTCCTTGATCATCGCGTCGGCACCCGCGCCGCCCTCTTCCGCCGGCTGGAAAATGACGACCGCGTCGCCGGCGAAATTGCGCGTCTCCGCCAGATAACGCGCCGCGCCCAGCAGCATCGCGGTGTGGCCGTCATGGCCGCAGGCGTGCATCTTGCCCGGCGTTTTCGACGCATACGGCAGGTTGGTCTCTTCCTCGATCGGCAGCGCGTCCATGTCGGCGCGCAGGCCGATCACCTTGAAATCGCCGTCCGCCGCCTTGCGGCCCTTGATGACGCCAACCACACCGGTGCGCCCCAGCCCGGTCGCCACCTCGTCGCAACCGAACTCGCGCAGTCGCTCCGCCACGAAGGCCGCCGTGCCATGCACGTCGTACATCAGTTCCGGGTGGGCATGCAGATGCCGTCGCCAGGCCACGATGTCCGGTTGTAGGTCGGCGATACGATTGATGACGGGCATGATTGACCTCGAATGCGTCCGGAGCGCGGGGTGGAAATCGGGGATGGCAAGGCTAGCATGCCGGGACATTTCACCCAAGAGAGGCAGCGCAAAGCCGGAGAGGCAAAAATTCCGCCCGATAGCCAATGTACAGGGGGGCGGCACGGCGTTATGGCATCTTTCGGGAATTGTCGGCCTTTCAGCACCGGCACAGAAGAAAATACGGTGGGATATGGTGAAACGGATCGAGGGCGAGTTCGACTACATCGTCGTGGGCGCGGGCACGGCGGGCTGCGTCACCGCCAACCGCCTCACCGAAAGCGGCAAGCATCGCGTGTTGCTGCTCGAGGCCGGCGGTCGCGACAACTGGATCTGGTTTCACATTCCGGTGGGTTACCTGTTCGCGATCGGCAATCCGCGCGCCGACTGGCTGTTCAAGACCGAGCCGGAGCCGGGCCTCAACGGCCGCGCGTTGAACTATCCGCGCGGCAAGGTGCTCGGCGGTTGCTCGGCCATCAATGGCATGATTTCGATGCGCGGCCAGGCCGCCGATTACGATCACTGGCGGCAACTCGGCCTCACCGGCTGGGGCTGGGACGACGTGCTGTCGGAATTCAAACGGCTGGAAGATCACTTCCTCGGCGCCACCGAACATCACGCCACCGGCGGCGGCTGGCGCATCGAGCAGCAGCGCCTGACCTGGAGCATCCTCGACGCGATCCGCAATGCCGCCGTCGAAATGAACATTCCGCGCAGCGATGACTTCAACACCGGCGACAACGAAGGCGTCGGCTATTTCCACGTCAACCAAAAGCGCGGCCGGCGGTGGTCCGCCGCGCGCGGCTTTCTGAAGCCCGCATTGAACCGCACCAATCTGCGGCTTGAAACCAACGTGCTGGTCGATCGCCTGATCGTCGAGAACGGCCGCGCCGTCGGCGTGCGCTTCTCGCGCGGCGGCGAAACCTTCGAGGCCCGTACCAATGGCGAGATGATCCTGTGCTCCGGCGCCGTCGGCTCGCCTGCAATCCTGCAACGCTCCGGCATCGGCCCCGCCGACTGGCTCAACGCGCTCGGCATCGACGTGGTTGCCGACCGGCCCGGCGTCGGCGGCAATCTGCAGGACCATCTGCAGCAACGCGCGATCTACAAGGTGTCCGGCGTCAAGACGCTGAACGAAACCTATGCCTCGCTGATCGGCCGCGGACTGATGGGTGCGGAATATCTGCTGCGCCGCCGCGGCCCGATGACCATGGCGCCGTCGCAACTCGGCATCTTCACGCGCTCCAGCCCCGGACGCGAGCGCGCCAACATCCAGTTCCATGTGCAGCCGCTGTCGCTGGAAAAATTCGGCGATCCTCTACATCGCTTCCCGGCAGTGACGGTCAGCGCCTGCAATCTGCAACCGACCTCGCGCGGCACCATCCGCCTGCGTTCCACGGCACCGGATGCCGCACCGATCATCGCACCGAACTATCTCGCCACCGACGAAGACCGGCAGGTCGCGGCCGATGCCATTCGCGTGACCCGCCGGCTGATGAAGCAGAAGGCGCTCGCCCCCTATCGGCCGGATGAATATCTGCCCGGCCCGAAGGTCGGCGACGACGACGCCTCGCTGGCGAAAGCCGCCGGCGATATCGGCACCACCATCTTTCATCCGGTCGGCACCGCAAAGATGGGCCTGCAAAGCGACCCGACCGCCGTGGTCGACGAGCGGCTGCGCCTCTACGGCATCGAAGGCCTGCGCGTGGTCGACGCCTCGGTGATGCCGACGATCACCTCCGGCAACACCAACACGCCGACCGCGATGATCGCCTCCAAGGCGTCGGCGATGATTTTGGCGGATGCGCGGTAATAACCCTACGCTGCGTCCGAGACACCAAAACTGAAAATAAAAGGGCGCGGAGCTTCCTCCGCGCCCTTTCGCATTTTCAATTCGCCGACCTTTACGCCCGGCCGAGCTCGAACGCCTTGATCTCTTTGGTCCGCTTCGAGGTCAATTCCGCCTGGTGATCCGTGGCGATGGCGACATACACCGCCGGCAGCACGAACAGCGTGAACAGCGTGCCGATGGTCATGCCGGCCACAACGACGAGACCGATGGAGAAACGGCTCGCCGCGCCGGCGCCGGTGGCGGTGAGCAGTGGCAACAGGCCGGTGACCATCGCGGCGGTAGTCATCAGGATCGGACGGAGCCGAACCCGCGCCGCCTTTTCGATCGCCGCACGCTTGTTCATGTTCTCGTTGAGCTGCAATTCGTTGGCGAACTCCACCATCAGAATGCCGTGCTTGCTGATCAGGCCGATCAGCGTCAGTAGGCCGACCTGGGTATAGATGTTGATCGTCGCCATACCAAAGAATAGCGGGATCAACGCACCGGAGATCGCCATCGGCACGCTGATCAGGATGACCAGCGGGTCGCGCAAGCTCTCGAACTGCGCCGCCAGCACCAGGAAAATGATGATCAGCGCGAAGCCGAACGCGATCGCCAACTGGTTGCCTTCCGTCACATACTGCCGCGCATCCGCGAGGTAGTCGTGGCTGAAGCCGGCCGGCAGGTTCTTCGCCTGGCTTTCGAGGAAGTCGACCGCCTGCCCGACCGTCACGCCGGGCATCGGCACCGCCTGGAACGTCGCGGCGTTGAGCTGATTGTAATGCGATAGCGCGTTCGGGTCGGTGCCGTTCTGGATGGTCACCAGCGTCGACAGCGGAATCTGCTGACCGCTCGCACTCGGCACGTAATAGCCGTCAAGCGATTCCGGCGACAGCCGCAACCCGCGCGGCACCTGCGGGATCACCTGATAGGAACGCCCTTCCAGATTGAAGCGGTTGACGTAGTTGCCGCCGAGCAAGGTCGCCAGCGTCGCGCCGAGCTGCTGCATGGTCACGCCGAGATCGTTCGCCTTGGTGCGATCGATGGCCACGCGCACCACGGGCTGATTGAAGTCGAGGTCGCTGTCGGAGACGATGAACAGGCCGCTCTTCTGCGCCGCGGCCTTGAGCTTGACCATCTCCTCGTAGACCGCCTGGAAGCCGGCGGTGGAGTAGATCACCATCTGCACCGGCAGACCGCCCGGGCCGCCCGGCAGCGGCGGCAGGTTGAAGGCGAAAGCCTGGACGCCCTCGACCTTGCTGATCTCGGCCTGCACCAGCGGCTTCAACGCGATCGACGAGCGCTTGCGGTCCTCCCACGGCTTCAGCAGCATGCCGGCGATGCCGTTGTTGATGCCGGCGATGCCGTTGATCATGAAGCGCAGGTCGGTTTCAGGGAAACTCGCAAAGGCCTTGTCCAGCTTGTCGCCGTAAAAATTCATGTAATCGATGTTGGCGTATTTCGGTCCTTTGAGGACCGCGAACACGATGCCCTGATCTTCCTCCGGCGCCAGCTCCTTGGAGGTGTGCATATACATGAAGCCGACCAGTCCAAGGATGGTAACCGCGAACAGCGCGGTAATCGGCCGATAATCGAGCGAACGATCCAGCCGACGGCCGTACCAGTTGGTGACCGCGGTGAAAACGGTATCGACCTTCCGCGCGAACCAGCCTTGCGACTCGTGCTTGAGCAGCACCGAGCACATCATCGGCGACAGCGTCAGCGCGACGATGCCGGAGACGATCACCGCGCCGGCCAGCGTAAAGGCGAATTCGCGGAACAGCGCGCCGGTGAGACCGCCGAGGAAACCGATCGGCGCGTACACCGCCGCCAGCGTAATGGTCATGGAGATGACCGGCCCGACGATTTCGCGCGCGCCTTGCAGCGAAGCCTGTACGGGTGTCTTGCCCTCCTCGAGATGGCGGTGAATATTTTCCACCACGACGATGGCGTCGTCGACGACGAGACCGATCGCCAGCACCATCGCCAGCAGCGTCAGCAGGTTGAAACTGAAACCGGCGGCGATCATCAGCGCGCAGACGCCGACCAGCGACAATGGAATTGTCACCACCGGAATGATGACCGAGCGTAGCGACGCCAGGAACAGGAAGATCACCACGATGACGATGGCAACGGCTTCGACCAGCGTGTTGCGTACTTCCTCGATCGAGGAGGTGATGAACTTGGTCGAATCGTAGGCGACCTTCATCTTCATCGACGGCGGCAGGTTACGCTCGATATCCGGGAACAGCTTGCGCACGCCGCGCACGATATTCAGCGGGTTGCCCTGGGGCGTCGCCTGCACGCCGATGAAGATCGCCCGCTGACCACTGAAGGCAACGCTGGCGTCGGTGCTTTGCGCCGCCAGTTCGACCTCCGCAATGTCCTCCATGCGAACGAAACCACCATCCTTCGCCTTCACCGTCATCCGCTTGAACTGCTCGACGTTTTGCAGATCGGTATTGGTGGAGACGTTGGAGATCGTATAGTAACCCTTGGTCTGACCGGCCGCCGCCTGATAGTTGTTGGCGGCAATGGCGGCATTAACCTGCGCCGTGGTCACGTTGCGGCCTGCCATCTTCACGGGATCGAGCCAGACGCGCATCGCAAAGGTCTGGCCGCCGAGAATATCGGCGGACGCCACGCCATCGACGGTCGACAGGATCGGCTGCACCACACGCGTCAGATAGTCGGAGATCGCCGAACCCGACAGTTCGTCGCTGGAGAAGCCGAGATACATCACAGCCGTGGTCTCGCCGGTCGACTTCAAGATCACCGGGTCGTTGGCTTCCTTCGGGATCAGGTACTTCACCGAATTGACCTTCGACAACACTTCGGTCAGCGCCGCGTTCGGATCGAAGTTCAGTTTGACGAAAACCTTGATCTGGCTCTGGCTCTGGGTCGAGTTCGAGGTGATGTAATCGACGCCTTCCGCCGAGGCTACCGCCTGCTCGATCGGCGTGGTGATGAAGCCCTGCATCAGTTCCGGCGACGCACCGGGATAAACCGTCGTCACGGTGATCACCGTATTCGACAGTTTCGGATATTGCCGGATCGGCAGCTTGAATGCGGCGGCGGCGCCGATCAGCAGGATCAACAGGCTGACGACAACCGACAAGATCGGCCGCTTGATGAAGATATCGGTGAATGCCATTTGCAGGCGCTCCATGAACGGTCGGCGCCCTTTCAGGTTCGACCGGGAAACGTTGGATCGGACCGAGGCCGCGCGACGCGGCCCCGGATATCAATTCCGTGGATCAGTTCCGCGGCGGCGGGTTCGTGATCGGCGGCAACGGGTCCTTCGAAATCTCGACGGCGGCGCCGGATTGCAGCTTCAATTGCCCGACGGCGACGACCTTGTCGCCAGACTTAACGCCCTGGGTGATCACGGCGCGGCCGTTGATCCGGTCGCCGGTGCGCACGAAGGTCCGTTCGGCGGTCAGGCTGGTCTTGCCGTCGTCCGTCTTCTTCTCCTTGATGAGATAGACAGAGTCGCCATACAGCGTATATTCGACCGCCGTCTCCGGAACGGTGACGACCGCGGGCTTCTCAGGCAGCACCACCGTGGTAGTGGCGAACATGCCGGGCTTCAGGATGCCTTCCTGATTCTGGATGGTCGCCTGCACACGGATGTTGCGGGTGTCGGTCGCGATCTGCGGCTCGATCGTGGTGATCTTGCCGTTGAAGGTCTTGCCCGGATAGGCGTCGACTTCGACGCGCACCACCTGCCCGACCGCCAGCTTGCCGCTGTCCTTCTCCGTTACCGTGAAGTTCGCGAACAGCCGCGACAAATCCGTCAGCGAGACGATCTGGGTGCCGGCGGTGAGGAACTGGCCGACCTCGACGTGACGCACGCCGAGCACGCCGTCGAACGGCGCGCGCACCAGTTTCTGCGAGATGATCGCCTCACTCTTGGCGATGCCGGCGCTGGCCTGATCGAACGCAGCCTGCGCCTGATCGACCGTCGCCTGCGGTCCGAACTGGCGCGCCGCCAGTTGCTTGGCGCGATCAAGCGACAGTTCCGCCACCTTGGCCTGCGCCTTGTAGTTGGCGAGATCGCCCTGGTCCGGCTTGTCGAACAGTTGCACCAGCGGCTGTCCCTTGGTGACGTGGCTGCCCGCGGTGAACATGATGTCGGTGATGCGACCGTTGACGTCCGACGTCACGTTGACCTGATGCACCGCCGCGAGTTCGCCGACCGCGCGAAGCAGATTCGGAATCACTTCCGATTTGGCTTCGGCGGCGCTCACTGTCACCGGCGGCGGCTTATTGTTGGCGAAGAACTGCGCGATCATGTGGCTGCGGAAGGCATTGAAGCCGACCAGCCCGCCGACGAGAATCGCCAGCAGGATGCCGACGATAATGAACCAGCGCAGGCGCCGGACCGGCTTGCTGCCGCGCGGCTGCTCGCCGGGGCCACGTGCGTCTGTCTTGTGTTGAATCTTTTCGGCATTGGCCGGCATGTTCGATTCCGTCGCTAGTGTCATGTCATGCACTTTCCGCGGTTCTCTGCGGCATCGGGTCCGGCGGAAGATCGCGGTCCAGATGCGCGGCGATCGCTTTTTCATTCAATCCAATTCCGCGAAGGATAAATTCGCAGACTTGCCGCTCGAACTGAGCGGCCTCCCCGTAAGACAAACAATCCGTCGGCGGCAGCTTCGTCAGCACCAGTTGCAACACCATGTGGTGAGCGAACCAGAACAGATTGATCGGCCGTTGTCCGACTTCCGATGCATCTCCCGTCTCCACCGCTCGCTGGAGCGACGTCGTGAAGACAGACCCGATGAGGTCTTCTACCTTTTCATAAAGAACGCGCGCGAACTCACCGTCATCCAGTTGGCTCGTGATCATGAGCCGCAACTGCTGGGCTTCCTCCTCGTCCGGTTCTTCGGACGCCTGAAGAAAGTGCCCCACCATGCCGCGGATCAGCACGACCAGCGTTTCGGTCGACGGCGCCAATCCGAGCAACGTCGTGAGCTTCGGATCGGCCTCGCAGGCTTCTGCCAGAATCGCGGCGTAGAGCGCGGATTTAGTCGGAAAATGCTTGAACAGCAATCCTTCTGAAATTGAGGCGGCGGCAGCGATGCTTTTCGTCGTCGTGCCCGCAAATCCGGTCCGCGCAAAGCACCGCTTCGCCGCCGACAGGATCAGCTCTCGCCGCAGGTCACTGGTCATACGAATGGTGCTCATCCGACGTGAGTAAACACTCACTTATAAAATGTCAAGTTCCTTGCTGCAACGCACCACAACTCGAAAATCGTCTTTCGGTTCCCTGCCATTTCGTCGAGCCGGCAAACCGGTATAGTCCTCGACAAAATGAGAACCGGCATGACTGAAACCCTGCGCGATCCCATCACCGACGAATTGGCGAAAGAACTGGCGGACACCTTCGACATCGAGAAACTGACGCCGGAATTTTACGCCGATCCCTACCCGACCTATCGCGCGCTGCGGGAACTGGCGCCGCTGAAGCGGTTGCCGAACGGCGGCTACTTCCTGACCCGCTACGACGACCTCGTCGCCGCCTACAAGACCACCCGCGCCTACAGTTCCGACAAGAAGCGCGAATTCGCCCCGAAATACGGCTCATCGCTGCTCTACGACCACCACACCACCAGCCTCGTCTTCAACGATCCGCCGGCGCATACGCGGGTGCGCCGTCTGATCATGGGTGCGCTATCGCCGCGCGCCATCGCCGAGATGGAGCCCGGTCTGATCGCGCTGGTGGATCGCCTGCTCGACGCGATGGAAGCCAAAGACCACGCCGAACTGATCGAGGACTTCGCCGCCGCCATTCCCGTGCAGGTGATCGGCAACCTGCTCGACGTACCGCATGATGAACGCGGGCCCCTGCGCGACTGGTCGCTGGCGATCCTCGGGGCGCTCGAACCGGTCATCAGCACTGAGGCCTTCAAACGCGGCAACGATGCGGTGCGCGATTTTCTCGCCTACCTCGAAGTTCTGGTCGAGCGCCGCCGCGCCAAGCCCGGCAACCCCGAGCGCGACGTGCTGACGAAACTCATTCAGGGTGAAACCGACGGCGAGCGGCTGACCGCCAAGGAATTGCTGCACAACTGCATCTTCCTGCTCAACGCCGGTCACGAGACCACCACCAACCTGATCGGCAACGGACTGGTCGCGCTGCTGCGTCATCCCGAGCAGAAGACGCGCCTGATCGCGCAGCCCGACCTGATCAAACCCGCGGTCGAAGAAATCCTGCGCTATGAGAGCTCGAACCAACTCGGCAACCGCATGACCACCGAGACCGTCGAACTCGGCGGCGTGACCTTGCCGCCGCAAACCTCGGTGACGCTGTGCATCGGCGCCGCCAATCGCGATCCGGCGCAGTTTCCCGATCCCGAGCGCTTCGACATCGCGCGGATGCCGAACCGTCACCTCGCCTTCGGCACCGGCGTGCATCAATGCGCCGGCATGGCGCTGGCGCGGCTCGAAGGCGCCATCGCCATCTCGCACTTCCTCGCGCGCTTCCCGCGCTATGAACTGGCCGGCGAACCGGTGCGCGGCGGCCGTGCCCGCTTCCGCGGCTTCACCAGCGTGCCATGCAAGCTCAACGCGTGATGCATTTCGAAAGCTTTCGTGCCGTCGCTCATCACTGAACCGTCCTTCTATGCCGTCGCGATACCCGCGGTGGTGCTGCTCGGCCTGTCGAAGGGCGGGTTTGCCGGCATCGGCACCGCGGCGACGCCGCTTGTCGCGCTCTATCTGCCGCCGCTGGAAGCCGCCGCGCTGATCCTGCCGGTGCTGATCACGCAGGACCTGATCTCGCTCTATGTCTATCGGCGCGACTGGGACGCCACCAACCTGAAGATCATGCTGCCCGGCGCGCTCGCCGGCATGGCGCTGGCGTGGCTGACCGCCTCCTACGTGTCCGACGACACCATCCGCATCATCGTCGGGCTGGTCGGCGTCGCCTTCGTCGCCAACATGTGGCTGCAACGCAAAGCCGAAGCGCCGAAGATGGGACATGCCGCCAGCGGCGTGTTCTGGGGCGGCGTGTCCGGCTTCACCTCGTTCATGATGCAGGGCGGCGGCCCGCCGTTTCAGGTCTATGTCTTGCCGCAACGCCTGCCGAAGCTCACGCTGGTCGGCACCACCACGATCTTCTTCGCCGTGATCAACGCACTCAAGATCGGCCCCTATTTCGCGCTCGGTCAGTTCACGACCGCGAACTTCACCACGTCGCTGTTGTTACTTCCCATCGCCGCCGCCGCGAATCTCGCCGGCGTCTGGCTGGTAAGCAAGACGCCGACGGGGTTGTTCTACCAGATCGCCTATGTGCTGCTGTTCATCATTTCCGCCGCGCTGCTGTGGCAGGGCGCGCGGGGATTGATGTAGTGGAATTGCCTCGTGAGCAGACTCACAACATGAAAATCGTCGTCCCCGCGCCCGGGGGGGGCCCGACGCCGCCC
>JAEWIX010000086.1 GCA_023386885.1 Pseudomonadota bacterium | reverse complement strand
GAAAGTACCGCGGAGACGACGGCGTCAGGTTTCGACCGTTGCCGGGGAGAGCACGAAGCAAGCCGATAAAACCACCGCGTGCGGAACGCCGGATGTATCCGGTGCTTTCGTGGTGACTACACTCGTGCGCTTTCTACACTTTGCGCATGAGGCTGCGGACGCACCATGCGTCCGGCGTTCCGCGCGCCCTCTTCTCGGAGGGGGCCAAGCGTTTCCCGCAAACCTCGGGCGCACCCGCCGCGAGATCGCGAAGCCGTATCCGCTCTCAGCTTCGCGCGCTGTTTGACATCGCAGGCCGGTTTCCGGGCGATCTTGTTGAGGCCGCTTTTGCATCTGACCATGCGCGGATGAATTGGCTGCTCCGGTCCCTGCTCCGCGTCGTTCTGATCGCCTCACTGCTCGCTGTTTGCCTGGCGGTCGCATTGGCCGCAGGTCTGATCCTCGCCAAGGCCGGTGCGCTCGGCACCTGTCAGGACGGAACCTGTCAGCTCGTCGCGGCGATTTACGTGATGCCCATCGGAGGCGTCGTTCTGTTTCTTGCGATGCTCATTGTCTGGTCGCTCATCAGCACGAGACGCAGCAAGCGTTAGCCTAAGACGCCTGCGCTAGTGGCGCCTTGGCAGACTGCGGCGCGGCGGCGCGACGTGCCCGCCACTGATTCCGGATCCGCTTCGCCTCGTGATAACCGAGCAGCCGCGCCTGCTCCAGCGCGAAGGCCGCCGACGTGCCGGGGCCGATATGCACCAGCATTTCCACCATCTTGCGGCGGCCGGTCCAGAGCTTGGCCATGAAGCCGTCTTCGTAAGAGCAGGAATCGATGGCCTCGATATCGGGATCGGCGAACAGTTGCTCGGTGATCTTGTCCACCAGCAGCATCCCCGGCGAGTAACGCGCATAGTTGGCATCGAACGCGGTCTTCCAGGTGTAGGCCGTCCCGCCGCTATACATAAGGACCTGCGCGGCGACCGCCTTGCCGTCGACGCACAACAGCGCCACCGATGCGCGGCCTTCGAGGGATAGCGTCGCCACCAGCTTGCGGACAAAGGCGGCATCGGCCTCGTTGCATAACAACGCAGTGCCCCGCGCGCCCTTCCAGCTCGCCTGCTCGAGCTTGAGGAATATCTCGAAGGCTTCCGTCACGCGCGCCGCCGTCCGGTCGTTGATCACCTCGACGAGGCCCTGCCCCGACAGCCTGTTCCAGTCCTGCCGCAGCTTCTTCCGGGTCGAGCCGCTTTTTTTGATGCCGTCCTCACGCGTCGCAAAAGGCCGGTTGTTTTCGGCCAGCATCCGCTGCGCGCCGCCCTGCCGGATCAGTTCGCGCTGGAGCGCTGCATAACATGCCGTCTCCTGCGCGAACGAATGCAGATGCAGCACCTTGGGCAATTCAGGATCGTGCTGAATGGCGGCGAGCATCGCCGGCATCACGTCGTCCACGCAAGCGGGATCGATCACCGGGCTCGACAGGAAGGCGTAGTTGTAAGGCCGCGCATCCAGCACTGCCGGCCAGAACGACGCGATCCGCTTGACCTGCAACGCCCACAGCCCGACCAACCGGCGCGGCGCGACCGTATCGTCCCAGGCCAGCAACATGCGGATATCGGCAAAGCCGCTCGTCTCCGCCACGCGCAACGCGGCAGGCTCCATGAACACATTCGACGAGGCCCGGCTCGCAAGGTCGGCCCACGCCGCCGCGATGTCGCTGTTTGGTGAACAAATGCTTACTGAAACCATCGACAGGAATCCCGGCTCTCACGTGGATGCATCCAACGGCGGCGATTCCCGCCTCGGTCGTCCGATGCGCGAACGGCCGCGAAGTCTGTGTCGACGCGCTGCGCCACCCATGCGTCATATATCGGGCCGCATTGCATTTCAGTTAAGTCAAACGCGGCTGAAGCGCCGTGCGCATTCAGCTTTTATTTGGCTTTCAGGCGCAAAGCTGAGCGCTTCGCAAGAGACAGATCGATGCGGTACACGGACGTTGCCATTGTCGGCGGGGGACTCGCCGGGTCGATCATCGCTGCTCAGTTGGGGCGCGCCGGCATCGATGCCATTCTCATCGATCCACATCCGCGCTATCCGGCCGAACTGCGGTGCGAGAAATTCAATGCCGATCAACTGGCCATTCTGCGCCGCACCGGGCTCGCCGAAGCCGCGCTGCGCATCGCGACCCATGACCGCGAGGTGTGGATCGCGCGGTTCGGCTATCTGCTGCAGAAGCGACCGAGCGACCAGCACGGCATCCTGTACGACACGCTGGTCAACACCTTTCGCGACGAGATACCGCCCGGGATCGAACTCATCATTTCCAAGGTGACGTCGGTCGTCACCAGCGCGGAACGGCAAACCCTTACACTTGCCGACGGCGAACAGATTTCGGCGCGGCTCATCGTGATGGCGACCGGCCTCAACATCGGCCTGCGTCACATGCTCGGTCTGGAGCGTCGCGTCATCAGCGAGTGTCATTCGATCACGCTCGGCTTCGACATGGCGCCCATCGACCGTGCTGCTTTCGATTTTCCCGCGCTGACCTATTACCCCGAACGCTCGAGCGACCGCGTCGCCTATCTGACGCTGTTTCCGATCGGCGACGCGATGCGCGCCAACCTGATGGTCTATCGCGGCATGAACGATCCGTGGCTGCACGAGATGCGCCATCAGCCGGAAGCCGCGTTGTCCGCCCTGATGCCGCGCCTGCGCAGGATCACCGGCGCCTTCAGGATCAACGGGCCGGTGAAGATCCGCCCGGCCGATCTTTACGTTACGCACGGCTACCGTCAGCACGGCGTGGTTCTCGCCGGCGACGCGTTCGCAACCTCCTGCCCGGCCGCCGGCACTGGTACCGACAAGGTGTTCACCGACGCCGAGCGGCTGTGCAACGTCCATATTCCCAACTGGCTGACGAGCGAAGGCATGGGTGCGGACAAGATCGCGGCGTTCTACGACGATCCCGTCAAGCTCGCCTGCGACGCCGCTTCGACTGCGAAAGCCTATCGCCTGCGGTCGATGTCGATCGACAACCACCTGCCGTGGCGCGCGGCGCGGTGGGCCCGCTTCCTGACGCGTTTGACGCAAGGAAAGCTGCAACAGGCCCAGCACCTGTTCGGGCTCGATCCACAACCCGTCAACGGAGACGGCCAGCCTCGGATGCGAAAAGTGGCATGACGACTGACTGACGCCGGCGCCTCACGCCGGGCGATCACTCGTCGTCGTCATCCTCATCGTCATCATCATCCTCGTCATCTTCTTCGTCGCCGTGGACGTGGCCCTGATCGTCCCATAATTTGCGATAGAAGCCGTTAGCCGCCAGCAGTTCGGCGTGCGAGCCGCGCTCGATGGCCTTGCCTTCGTTGATGACGATGATTTCATCCATCTCCACCACCGACGTCAGCCGATGCGTCGAGAAGATCATGGTACGGCCCCGCGCAAGCTTCAGCAGCGTGTGGTTGATCGCGGCCTCGGTCGTCTGATCCAGCGCCGAGGTCGCTTCATCGAGCAACAGCACCGACGGATCACGCACGATGGCGCGTGCGATCGCCATGCGCTGGCGCTGCCCGCCCGACAACGTATCACCGCGCTCGCCGACAATGGTATCGTAACCCTGCGGCAGGCTCTTGATGAAGCGATGGATCTCGGCCTTGCGCGCGGCAGCCTCCACTTCCTCGTCGGTCGCGTCCTCCTTGCCGAGCCGAATGTTCTCGCGGATCGACATATTGAACAGCACGTTGTCCTGAAACACCACGGCCATGCTGTCGCGCAACGATTCCCGCGTCACCTTGCGGATATCGACGCCATCGATGGTCACGCGCCCTTCGGTCGGAACATAGAGCCGCAGAATCAGGTTGAGCAGCGTACTCTTGCCCGATCCACTCGGCCCGACGATGGCGATCGATTTGCCGAACTCGATCTTCAGATCGAGGTTGTCGAGCACCGGACGCTCGCTGCCTTCATAGCCGAACGTCACATGATCGAAGGTGATATCGCGCGTGATGCGCGGCAGGTCCGGCGCGCCGGGGCGATCGACACCGCGCGTCGGCTCCTCCAGCAATTCGTTCATGTGCCGGATCGCCGCCGCCGACTGGATCGACACCGGAATGAAATGCATCAGATGCGCGATGTTGTAGGAGATTTCCCAGAACGCGCTCTCGAAGGTGACAAAGGTGCCGATGGTGATGTGGCCCTTGGTGGCGAGATAGGCGCCGAACGCCAGCACGACCAGATGCAGCAGCAATACCGCGACGTTGACGGAACGCTCCACCATGCTCGAGAGGAACGTCGCCGAGGCGATCTTCTTCTGGGTCTGGCTGTTGCTGACGGTGAACCAGCTCAGCGCGCGACGTTGCAGGCTGAATGCCTTCACCACGGCCTGCGCCGCGATGTTTTCCTGTACCATGCCGAGGATGGAGGCTTCGCTGACCTTCTGCTCGTAATTCGCCTTGACCGCCTTCGGCGTCAAAATGCGTGGGCCGATCAGCGTGATCGGAAAGATCAGCAGCGCGACGAGTGCAAGCTGCCAGTTCAGGAAAAACATCAGGATAAGCCCGGCGACCAGTTCCAGCGCGGGCAAGACCGCGCTGTTCGCCAGCGTCTGCATCGAGCTTTCGAACGCGGCCATATCGACCGAAAAGCGCGACAGGATTTCGCCGCGCTTGGTGCGGGCGAAGAAGCTCGACGGCAGATCCTGGATATGCCCGAACAGCCGCGCGCGGACATCGGAGATGATCGAAGCTGACAGCCACGCATCCCACTTTTCGTACCAGATCGAGATGATCGACGTGACGATGCCGGCCACCGCCAGCACCGACAGAATCCGCATCAGGACGCCGAAATCCTCCTCGCCGAGCGCATCGTCGATCAGGAACTTGAGGCTCAGCGGCATGATGACGTTGAACAGCGTTTCGACAAGAAGGCCGAACGCCACGAACGACAGTGCCTTCTTGTAGTTGCCGAAATGCGGACGGACGAAACCGTAGATCGTCGCCAGCGCGCCCGCCGCCTCGCTGGCGGTGTAAACGACCAACTCCTCGTCGTCATCGTCGTCGAGGTCGATCTCATCGTCGAGATCGTCGTCGTCCGGATCATGCCCTTTGCCGGGTTTACCGGGCGCGAGGTCTTTTTCCGGCCCGCGTGCCGATCTCGCAGGATCGACGTCGGGTGGCGGCAGTTCGCGATCTTCGCCGGACGTTTTGGAGACCGACTTGTCAGATGATTTCTTGGCCACGATCTACCAATCGTTTCGATCTGCTCGGCACACGTTTGGTTCAGTCGTCGGTTTCGACCTTGTCGAAGAACGAATAGCGCAAGCTATCCGCATCGGCATACCAATTCCCCGGCCCCTTGTCGGCCGCGATCGTCGCCGCCCAAGCCTCGTCGAGACAATCGTTACGGCTCATGGCGAGATCGAAACCGTTGTTGAAGAAGATCTCGGACCACTCCCACCAGGTGCCGAGTTTTTTGACGCCGCGCAGCAGGTCGTAACGGTCGATCAGCTTCGGATCGAAATCGCTGGTGACCGAACCGAAGATCAAGCCGGTTTCAACGACGCGATGCAATTCACGCACCGCACCGGGCACCCTCCGTTCCGCGACATGGCACAGGCAGGTTTCGAACACGAAATCGAACTCGCCGTCCTTGAACGGAAGGTCAGCGACAGAACCGAGCAGATTGAACTCGCGCAAGGCAACCGGTGTCCTCGCATGGATGGCCTGGTTGTTCTCGATACCCCAGGCGTCGACACCGAGCGCGCGCAACGCGCCGACCAGTTCACCGCTGGCCGAGCCTGCGACGAGCAGCCGGTAGCCGTCGCGCTTGTTCCAGACGATCTCGATCAGCTTCTTGAGATACTGCGGATCGGTGAACTGCCGCCACGTGTCGCGGTACGGCCCGACGCCACGATAGTTGTCGAAATAACTCGCATCGATCTTGCCGCCGTTGGCGCCTTTCTCGCGGGCGTAACGCAGCCGCATCGTTTCCGTCACCACGATATCGGTGGCAGCGTCGGACGAATCGAGCAGGCCGTTTAGGGTCGAGTCGAATAGATAGTCGCCGACCAGCACGATGCCGGGATGCTGCTTCGGCTCCGGACGATGGTTGGTCGCGACATCGCGCACCGGCACGCCGCCGGGAATCGCATTCACCGACGACAGCCAGCGATGAATCTTGCCCTCAAGAAGATGCTCCCGCGCATTGCCGAACGATGCCGGCAGCGACTTCAGCGCGGCATCGATCAATTCCTGATCGCTGAGGTTCGCGAAGGCCAACGCATCCGACCCCGCGACCAGAAAATTCAGCACGCCGTTACGGCCGACATCGTGACGCGCGCCCTCGTTATAGACGCAGCAGCCGCCGAACGCCTCCGACATGAACCACGCGCCGGGAATCTGCTCGCCCCAGAACGGCGAATCGAACAGCAACGAGATGCGGAGATAGTGTGCCGGACGATCGAAGTAAGCGACGTGCTTCACCATGGATTTGCGAAGCTGTTCGCCGTCCCAGCGCATGGTCGCGAGCCAACTGTGCGGCAGGCAGACCATGACGAGATCGAATTCCTTCGTCTCGGGGCCCTTGCCGTTCATCATGTTGAGCTGGTAGCGGCCCTGCTCGGTCTTGCCGACTTCCAACACACGATGATTGAGCTGGATGTCGGCATCGACCTCGGACTGCAGGCAGGTAATCAGTTGCTCGTTGCCGTTCTGGATCGAGTACAGCCCGATGTAGCCGTCCACATCCATCACGAAGTTCTTCAGCGCGTTGAGGCCATTGGTATTGTGGCTCTCGGTGGCGATATCGGAGCGCGCCATCACCTTGAAGAATCGCTTGGCAACCGGATCGGTCACTTCGCGATCGAGTAATTCCTCGCAGTTGACGTCGATCCACGGATGCTCGTTGTCCTGCGCGCCGACGCCTTCATAATATTCGGTCGGGGAGATCAGCCCTGCACAACGCTCCCGGAATGCGACGATGGCATCGGCGGTCTTGTCGCCGTACTTGCGCCGCATCCCCGGCACGTCGTTGAGCAATTCGCCGTCGAGCATCACCTGCTCGGCATCCATCGGGATGGTCTGCAAACCGAAGTGCTGGATCAGGTCGCGCAACGGGTCCGGCCCGGTCATCGAGTAGTCGTAGATTTCCGCAACGCCGGCCTCGTAGAGGGCGGGCGCGGAATCGAACTTGCGCGACATGACCTTGCCGCCGACCCGGTCGGACGCCTCATAGATCGTTACCCGGCACAGAGGGCCGAGCTTCTTCTTGAGATACCAGGCGCTCATCAGGCCGCCCGGACCACCACCTATGATTGCAAGATCAAGCATCTGTCTCTTCCGAAACGCAACCGCCACTTCACGCGTCCGTTGCGACGACGCATCTCAGACCTTCGCGGAGATGAAAGCGAACTCCCGGAACCGCGTCTCTCCTCGCGTCGAGACGTATGATGGAAGCCGGCCGGCACTATTGCTGATTTCCACCGACGGCCTCAAGGAAAAGCGTTTTTCACCTGAAAGAAAGATGAACAAATGGCGCAGCGCCCTCTGGGCATCGAAAATTTCCCGGCTGAGACCGGAAAGTCACGGTTCTCAGAGGTTACCGCGACGCGCGGCCGGGCCGGAGCAACGGTCTGTCAGAACTCCTCCGAGCGGGGCAGCGCCGCGCCCGCCAGCAAGCTCACCAGTTCCGCCTGACGGCTGAGGCCAGTCTTCGCGAGTACCATCTTCAGGTGGCTGCGCACGGTCTCGCGCGAAACGCCTTGCGCCATCGCCAGCCCCTCGACGGATTGCGCCAAACCGATCCCTCGCGCCACCCGCGCCTCCGACGGGGTCAAGTCGAACAGGCCTTGTAGAACTTCGGCACTCGGCACTGCCGCCCGGTCAACGGGATTGACGACCAATAGAGCAGTTCCACCAACGAACAGATCGCAGGCCCTAAGCCGAATTGGAACGATATGCAGGACCATCGGCAATCGCTCCCCTGTCGCGACGACCGGGATCGACATCACGCCTTGTTTAGCCCCCGACGAAAGGCCATCAAGAGCCACCGCCAGCAGCGCGTCAGCGGCAGGATCGATCATCGTGATCCGTTGCGCGCGGTCCTGAATCATTTCAGGTATCAACGCCTCAAATAGCCCATTGGCTGCAAGGACACGGCCTCGCCCGTGCAGCACGGCGCCCGGCAGATTTAACGCCTGCAAGGCCTCGACCTGTGCGCGGGCGCGCTCGAAGCCGAGCCGGAATGCGATCATCGAGGCTCGCGCAAGATGCGGCCGCAATCGGTCCAGTGCCGTAACCGTTTCGCGGGGAACGGGCCCACTATCTTGGTGGCGCTGAAACGCGAAGCCGACAGAATCTCCGCTCGGGTTTGGAATCAGCGTGCCGGCCATGTAGCCGATGCCGTGTTTGCGATAAAAATTGGCGTAAACGTCGTTGGCGGCGATTTCCTCGTCCGTCAGAAGATCGCCGTCGTTGACGAATCCGGCGTGATTCAGCCCCGCGGCCCTCATCAGCCGAGGGTCCCGCTCAGCCCATCCGTCAGCCATGAATTCGTGGATGATATTGGCGAGGTTGGGGGAAGTGACGGTCCCGATGTAGCCGTCGCGGATGGCAAACAAAGAGGCGCCTACACCGCCGATCGCCTTGCTTAGGCCGGAGAGCACCTCGGGCCAGAGCGAGGGCACGAGTCCCGCCTCATAGATGCGATCGGGCCAGAATTCAGACAGCTCGGGACCAAGCATCTGCAATTTTCAAATTACCAAGAATTGGCCATCAATCAGAACCTAAATCAATCGTCACTGCTTCACAACATACAGCCCCGTCAATCACAGAAGCCGGATTTGCGACCGAGTCCTGACATCAACGATCGCAGTCGGCCGCTCGTGTTCCGCGACCTCACTGTCCGCGGACCTTTCGACACCAATGGGTGACGGAAGAGCTTGGCTGTAGCCCATACTTCCATAAAAAAGGCCGGAGTTTCCTCCGGCCTTTTCTGATCACAAAGATACGCCGTGGATTACTCCGCTGGCGGCAGAGCCAGCGGTTCCGCTTCCGGCGCGGCCGGCGTGATCGAGGCCTGCTTCTCGCGCTCGTCGAGGATCAGGCGATCGCGCTTCATCGCGACTTCGCGGATACGGGCCATCGAGGCGCCGGTGCCCGCCGGGATCAGCCGGCCGACAATGACGTTTTCCTTGAGACCTTCCAGCGGGTCCACCTTGCCGTTGACGGCGGCTTCGGTGAGCACGCGGGTGGTTTCCTGGAACGACGCAGCCGAGAAGAACGAGCGGGTCTGCAAGCTCGCCTTGGTGATGCCGAGCAGCACCGGGGTTCCGGTCGCGGGCTTCTTGCCCTCTTCCTTTGCCTTGGCGTTGAGCACATCGAACTCGATCTTGTCGATCTGCTCGCCCGAGATCATGTCGGTCTCGCCCTGATCGGTGATCTCGATCTTCTGCAGCATCTGCCGCACGATGACTTCGATGTGCTTGTCGTTAATCAGCACGCCCTGCAACCGGTAGACTTCCTGGATTTCGTTGACCAGATAGGCAGCGAGCTCCTCGATGCCCTTGATCGCCAGAATGTCGTGCGGCGCCGGGTTGCCTTCAACGATGAAGTCACCCTTTTCAACGATGTCACCATCCTGCAGATGGATGTGCTTGCCCTTCGGAATGAGGTACTCGCGAGTCTCCTCGTTCTTGTCGACAGGCTCGATCGAGATGCGACGCTTGTTCTTGTAGTCGCGGCCGAAGCGAATGGTGCCGGCGATTTCGGCGATGATCGCGGCATCCTTCGGCTTGCGCGCTTCGAACAGTTCGGCGACACGCGGCAGACCGCCGGTGATATCACGCGTCTTCGCGCTCTCGGTGGAGACACGGGCGAGGATATCGCCGGGCTTCACCTTGCTGTCGACGTCAACCGACAGAATGCCGTCAACCGACAGCATGTAACGCGCATCGCCGCCACGCGCGAGCTTCAGCACCTTGCCGTCCTTGCCCTTGATCACGATCGCAGGCCGCAGGTCGGCGCCACCCCGCGTCGAACGCCAGTCGATGACCACGCGCTTGGCGATACCGGTGGATTCGTCGAGCGTCTCCGAGATCGACTGGCCTTCGACCAGATCCTCGAACCCGATGGTGCCCTCGACTTCGGTGAGAATGGGCCGGGTGTACGGATCCCACTCCGCGATGCGCTGGCCGCGCTTGACGGCATCGCCCTCGTCGACGTGCATGCGCGCGCCGTACTGAATGCGATGGGTCGCGCGCTCGGTGCCGTCGGCATCGACCACCGCGACCACCATGTTGCGAACCATCGCAACCAGATGGCCTTCGCTGTTGCGGGCGATCGCCTTGTTCTTGATCGTGATCTTGCCGTCGAAATTCGACTCGATCACCGACTGCTCGTTGAGCTGCGCCGCGCCGCCGATGTGGAAGGTGCGCATCGTCAGCTGCGTGCCCGGTTCACCGATCGACTGCGCCGCAATGACGCCCACCGCTTCGCCGTGGTTGACCGGTGTGCCGCGCGCGAGGTCGCGGCCGTAGCACTTGCCGCAGATACCGTTGACCAGTTCGCAGGTCAGCGCCGAGCGGATCTTCACCTCCTGGATGCCGGCCTGCGAGATCTGCTCGACATGGCTTTCTTCCATCAGGGTGTTGCGCTTGATCAGCACCTTGTTGGTCGCGGGATCGCGGATGTCCTCGCACGCGGTGCGGCCGAGGATACGCGAGCCGAGCGACGCAACCACCGTGCCGGAATCAACGATGGCGCGCATCTTGATGCCGAGCTTGGTGCCGCAGTCGTCCTGCGTGATGATGCAGTCCTGCGCGACGTCGACCAGACGGCGGGTCAGGTAACCCGAGTTCGCCGTCTTGAGCGCCGTATCCGCCAGACCCTTACGGGCGCCGTGGGTCGAGTTGAAGTACTCGAGAACCGACAGACCTTCCTTGAAGTTGGAAATGATCGGCGTCTCGATGATTTCACCCGACGGCTTGGCCATCAGGCCGCGCATACCGGCAAGCTGACGCATCTGCGCCGGCGAACCACGCGCACCGGAGTGGGCCATCATGTAGATCGAGTTGACCTGCGCCTCGCCGCCCTTCGGATTCTTCTTAACGGCGGAGATTTCCTTCATCATCTCCTTGGCGATTTCCTCGGTCGCCTTCGACCAGGCGTCGACGACCTTGTTGTACTTCTCGCCGTGGGTGATGAGGCCGTCGTTGTACTGCTGCTCGAAGTCCTTCGCCATCGTGCGCGTGGCATCGACGATCTTCCACTTCGAGTGCGGCACCACCATGTCGTCCTTGCCGAACGAGATGCCGGCCTTGAACGCGTTGTAGAAGCCGAGCGCCATGATGCGGTCGCAGAAGATCACCGTCTCTTTCTGGCCGCAGTGACGATAGACGTGATCGATGACGCCAGAGATTTCCTTCTTCGTCATCAGCTTGTTGACGACGTCGAACGGCATCTTCGGTGACTTCGGCAGCACCTGCGCGAGAATGGCGCGTCCGGCCGTGGTGTCATACCAGCGGCTGACCTGCTTGCCGTCCTCGTCCAAGCCTTCCCAGCGATACTTGATCTTGGTGTGCAGGTGGATGACCTTCGAGTGCAACGCGTGCTCGATCTCGGCCATCTCGCCGTAGAGCTTGCCTTCGCCGGGCAGGCCCTCGCGGAGGATCGAGAGATAGTAGAGACCCAGCACGATGTCCTGCGACGGCACGATGATCGGCTGACCGTTCGCGGGATGCAGGATGTTGTTGGTCGACATCATCAG
>JAEWIX010000083.1 GCA_023386885.1 Pseudomonadota bacterium | reverse complement strand
GAAAGTACCGCGGAGACGACGGCGTCAGGTTTCGACCGTTGCCGGGGAGAGCACGAAGCAAGCCGATAAAACCACCGCGTGCGGAACGCCGGATGTATCCGGTGCTTTCGTGGTGACTACACTCGTGTGCTTTCTAACTTTGCACACGGGGCTGCGGACGCACCATGCGTCCGGCGTTCCGCGCGCCCTCTTCTCGGAGGGAGCGAAGCGTTTCCCGCAAACCTCGGGCGCACCCGCCGCGAGATCGCGAAGTCGTATCCATCTCCCGCCACCCACGCCGCTGTTATCATCGCGCCGCCATAGTCGTGCTATAACCAGCGCCGATTCATCAAAAGGGGTCGCAATGAAACTCCGCCTCGCCGCCGTTCTCGCCGCTTCGTTCGCCGCCGTTTCCCTCACCGCCAACCCCGCTTCCGCCGCCCAGTGCGGCGGCGATTTCAACCGTTTCGTCGACAGCTTTTCCCGCGAGGCGCAGGGCGCCGGCATTTCGCCAAACGTGATCTCGCAGGCGCTCGGCGGCGTCGCGCTGGACCAGGCGGTGCTCGCCTTCGACCGCCGCCAGCGCGGCACCTTCAACAAGACCTTCGAGCAATACGTCGCCACCCGCGTCGGCGCCGGCCGCATCAAGGCGGGCCGCGCCATGCTGCAGCGGCACGCCTCGCTGCTGTCGCGCATCGAGCGGCAGTTCGGCGTGCCGCCGGAAATCATCGTCGCGATCTGGGGGCTCGAGACCGATTACGGCAAGGGCGACATGGGCAAGCTGCCGGTGTTTCGCGTGCTCGCCACCATGGCGCACGATTGCCGCCGCACCGAACTGTTTCAGGGCGAGTTGATGGCGGCGCTGAAGATCGTGCAGCGCGGCGACCTGCGCCTCAACGACATGATCGGCGCCTATGCCGGCGAGATCGGCCAGACGCAATTCCTGCCGTCGTCCTACATCAAGTACGGCGTCGATTACGACGGCAACGGCCATGTCGATCTGCGTCACAGCGTGCCGGACGTCCTCGCCTCCACCGCCAACCTGCTCAAGACCGCGGGGTGGCGAGCCGGCGGCGACTACCACGAGGGCTCGGCGAATTTCGACGCCATGCGCGAATGGAATCGGGCGACGATCTATCGCAAGACCATCGGCTATTTCGCAGACAAGCTGGCGGGACGCTAGCGCGTTCTCGCGCGGCCGCATGGTTAAGAATGTCTCGACGGCGCCGGGTCGCGCGGCGGTATCGTCGTCTTCATCAATTCACAACCACGCTGGGGATTGTTCCTTTCCGGTCAGACTCCGTTAAGTGGCGCGCGGGCACCCTGAGGCAAATTCGGGGAGCATGATGGGCGAGGCGATTTTCACCACGGGGAGACGGCCGAAGGCGGGCCGGGGCGTGCGATGTTGAGCATGCCGACGCTCTGGGTGGTTTTGGTCGCCAACTTCATGGCGCTGGGTCTGATCTGGACCTACGTCATGCGCAGTTACCGCAATTTCGAGGCGGCGCGATACTGGACCGCCGCCGCGTTCTGCATCGCCGTCGGCGCCAGCGTCGGCATGATGCGGCTGGTGATGCCGCCGCTCGTTCCGCTGATGGCCGGCGCGATGTTCCTGGTGATCGGGACCGGTCTCGCGGCGATGGGCGTCGAGCGCTTCTACGGCCGCCCCGCGTCATGGCGATTCAATATTGTACTCGCCGTCATCAGTTTCGTGGCCCTGAACTATTTTGTGCTGGTCTACCCCAGCACCTCGATGCGGATTTTCGTCTATTCGATCGCGCAATCGATTCCGGTCGCGTTGATGCTGACTCACCTGTTCTCGCGCGACAACCGATCGAACAATCCCGGCGCGCGACTCGCGGGCGCGGTCGCCGTGCTGATCGTCGCGGTGAACGCGGTGCGCGCGATCACCAGCCTGTTCGATATCGGCGGCGTCGCATCGATGGTGGATTTCAACCAGGTGCAGGCGGCACTGGTGCTGGTGCTCGTGTTTCTGTCGATGGCGTGGAATTTCGGCTTCCTGCTGATGGCGATCGACCGGTTGCGCGGCGAGGTGGCCAATCTGGCGCTGTTCGATGAACTCACCGGCGTCGCCAACCGGCGGATGCTGTTGCAGCGTTTGCCGGAAGCGTGCGCGGTCGCGAAGCGGACCAATGAGCCGTTTGTGCTGCTGGCGATCGATCTCGACAGCTTCAAGGCCATCAACGACGGCTATGGGCATGTGATCGGCGACGAATGCCTGCGGCTGTTCGCCCGCACGGTGCAGTCGCAGCTTCGCCCGGACGACCTTCTGGCGCGTTCCGGTGGCGATGAATTCTGCGCGGTGCTACCCGCCACCACGTTGCGCGAGGGCGCGATGATCGCGCGGCATATCGTCGAGGCGTGTCGCGCGCAACTGACGCCGGAACGGGGCGTGCCGTTCCGCTTGGCCGCCAGCATCGGCGTGGCGCAGTGGACGCCGCAGATCGGGATGCAGCCTGATCGTTTGATCGCCGCCGCCGATCAGGCGCTCTACACCGCGAAAAACGAGGGTAGGGATCGTTACGCGGTCTATCAGCCGCCGGAGGCGTCGCAGCCGACCCGGATAGAATTGCGCCGCTCGGCGTAGACGCCGACGGCAGCGCGCCGACACGAGACGACAGGAAAGCATGCTGCGACCGGGCGACACGCTTGCGTCGGGGCAGACCGGCCCCCATGTTGCGCGGATGATCAGCAAGGCATCTCATTCCGGAACGGCCCGGCCATATCGCCCGACATCGAACGACGGTCCGGTCATCGATCAGGATGGACACGTCATCGACACATCGTCGGCGACACAGGGACCGTTCGGATTCGAGTCGTTCGAGTTTCGCACCTCGAGCGCGAATCCGTTTGGTGAACTGACGCGCGAGCAGCGCATCGCCCGCCTCGAGGTTCTGGCGAAACTACTGGATGTTGCCTTTGTGGTGCCGGGCACCAAGGTTCGCTACGGCATCGATGGCCTGATCGGCCTTATCCCTGTGGTGGGCGATATCATCACCACCGCGATCTCGCTATGGCTGGTTCGCGAAGCGCGGGCGCTCGGTGCGCCGTGGCATATCACGGCGCGAATGCTGGGAAACGTCGCGGTCGATGGCGTGGTCGGCCTCGTGCCGATTGCCGGGGATGCGTTTGACGTGATGTTTCGCGCCAACATCCGCAACATGCGTTTGTTGCGGCGCTGGATGGACAAGCAGCGATAGCGATAATGTCTATGCGGCGTCGGCTTTCGGCGCGCGTCGCTCCAGCGGGAAATCCGCGTTCTCGTAAAGCGCGCGAATGCCGTTCTGGTCGAAGCGGGCTTCGTCGACTTGCAGATACGCGCCGTTCAGCAGATCCGCCGGCAGATCCTCCATCGCGAACCGGACCGCCTCGGCGGCGTTGTCGAATCGGCGATAGGCGAAGCCGGTACGCTTCTTCTTGCGGATCGCGGCAGGAAACAATTCGGCGGCGGTGTCGTAGCTGAAAGACATGATGCGGAACCTCGATGAACGCAATGGGCGAGATGGACGCGAACGAGACGCATCCGCGGCAATCGGAACGATCATTTCCAGATAGGTTAAATATAGGAAGGATTGCCGAAATTGCGACCCCGCCGTTCTGGCAGGACGCGCCGCGTCGGCAATTCGCGAAGATGTGCCGTGGTTTCAATGCGGTAAGCAGGTTCCGCCATTGTGAAGGGCGTTGGTTCGAAGCCAGCGCAGAGCACAAAACAATGCCCCGCACCAACCGAGGCGGTTGCGCAGGGCATTGATAGGTATCCGAAATATTCAGCGCTATTTCGGTTGTAGTTTCAGCGCCGCCGAATTGATGCAATAGCGCAGGCCAGTTGGTCCCGGTCCATCGTCGAACACGTGGCCCAAATGGCCATTGCATTTTGAGCACAGCACTTCGGTGCGGATCATTCCGTGCGTCGTATCGCGCTCCTCGTCGATGTGCCCGTCTGTTGCCGGCTTCGTAAAGCTCGGCCAGCCACAGCCGGAATCGAATTTCGCGTCGGACTCGAACAGCGTCTGGCCGCAGCCGGCGCAAACATAGGTGCCCGGCGTGTGGGTGAATTCATACTCGCCGGAAAACGGCCGCTCGGTCGCCTTCTCGCGCAGCACCGCATACTGCATCGGCGTCAATTCTTGGCGCCATTCGTTTTCGGTCTTCTGGATTTTGCCTGACTTGGCTGCGGCGTCGGACATAGGGCCTCCTGATTGTTGAAGCGAACGAGACGGCGAACCAACCCGTTCGTGAAAATCGTCACTCAGCAAATGGGCCGTCAGTTCGTGGCTTTGACGGTGTTCACCAGCGTCGGCTTCTCGATATAGTTGTCGGCGAATATCTTCTTCAGATTCTCGATCTTCGGAAGATCGTTGTAGACAATATAGGGTTGGCGAGGGTGCAGCGTCAGGTAGTCTTGATGATAGGCTTCCGCCGGATAGAACCCCTTCAGCGGGCCGACTGTGGTCACGATCGGCCTGTTGAACACCTTTGCCGCGTTCAATTGGGCGATGTAGGCGTCGGCAACCTTTTTCTGCTCGTCATTGGCGGTGAAGATAGCGGACCGGTATTGCGTGCCGACGTCTGGACCCTGGCGATTGAGCTGCGTCGGATCGTGGGCGACCGAGAAGAATATCTGCAGGATCTTGCCGTAGCTGATTTTGCTCGGATCATATTTAATTTCGACGGACTCGGCGTGTCCGGTCGTGCCGGTGCCGACGATGTCATATATCGCGGTGCTCTTGTCGCCGCCCGCATAGCCGGACACGGCATTCAACACCCCGGCGGTATGCTGAAACACGCCCTGTACGCCCCAGAAGCAGCCGCCTGCAATGACCGCGGTTTGCGTCCCGGTCGCGGCGGGTAGGTCCGCCGCCGGGGCAGGGATGACGGTGGCTTTCTCCGCGCCAATTGAGGGCGATGCAAAGGAGACAATGAGCGCGATAGCGGCAAGTGGAGCGGACAACAGTTGGTTGAGATGGCGCGGGCGCATGGAGTCCTCACAATGCTTTCTGAGACGGATCGATTCCGGCCGCCGCACAGCTGATTTGCCGTGTGTGGCTGGATGCTCAAGATACGTCCGCCCGCCTGTCGCGTTACAACGTCATGGACACGACTGCGTGAGCGATATTCGCCCGATGGGGCGAAAATCAAAAATAAAGCCGCAGGACAATGATCCTGCGGCTTCTGCTCCCGTAGGAGGAACTAAAAACTTACTGGCAGGGGTAGCGATTGCCGTCCCGCGCCAGGAAGGTATTCGAGGCCGGATCGTAGGAGCGGTAGCGCTGAGCGCAATAGGCCGCGTGCTGCTGGGCAGCCGCGTTGGCTTGGCTCGCGGCGATCGCGCCGCCGATGATGGCGCCAGCAGCAAGACCGCCGATCAGTGCACCTGCGCCGCCACCGCCGTGATGGTGATGATGGTGGCCGTGCCAGCGCCGATACTGCACGTTGTCGACCGACGACGGTGCGGTCACGGACAGCGCGCTTTGGGCGGTCATAAGCGGTGCCGAATTGGCCGGCATTGCGAACGCCAGCGCGGTCGAACCCACGAGCAACGCAGTGCCCACCATTTTCGCAAATCGCATGTCAATTTCTCCTATTGGCCGAATGGAACATAACCAGTCCGGGATGCAAAGGTTCCGTGGAGCGCCATTTTCCTCATATGGCAGGCTGGCGCAATAGGTCCCCTGCACGTCTGTCGTCTATGGTGACGGAAAGGTTCAAAGCTCCGACGCGGTCTAAACCACGATGCTGAGCCGTTTCGCCGCGCGGGTGATGCCGGTATAGAGCCAGCGGGCGCGGCTGTCCTGAAAGGCAAAGCTCTCGTCGAACAGCACCACGTCGTCCCATTGCGAGCCTTGCGATTTATGGACGGTCAGGACATAGCCATAATCGAACTCGTCGTAGGGGCGGCGCTGCTCCCAGGGAATGTCCTCAATTCCGCCGGAAAAGCAGTCGGAGCGTACCGAAACCTTGGTGACCCGCGAGCCGAAATCCTCGTCCGGCGACAGCCGCATGCTCAGAATGGCGGATTTCGACTTGGTCCGTGACTTGACGCGCCAAAGGCCGCCGTTGAACAGCGCCTTCTTGCGGTTGTTGCGCAGGCAAACCAGCTTGTCGCCGGCGACGGGGAGGGGATCCTCGATGTTCTGCCGCTGACGCACGCGCATGTTGTAAGCGCGCCGGGTGTTGTTGCGGCCGACCAGCACTTGGTCGGCCTGCATCACCCGGTCGGGATCGAGCTGGTCGCGGCGTACCACCTGGCTTTCGCCGAATTCGCCGATCTCGAGCGGACGGCCTTCGCGCACAGCCATCGACATGCGTACGATCGGATCGTGCTCGGCTTGGCGATGCACTTCGGTCAGCATCGCGTCCGGTTCGGAATCGGTGAAGAAACCGCCGCCTTGAATCGGCGGAAGCTGGGCAGGATCGCCCAAGACCAAGAGCGGACACTCGAACGACATCAGGTCGCGGCCGAGTTCGGCGTCGACCATCGAACATTCGTCGATGACGATCAGCTTGGCTTTTGATGCGGGCGCGTCGTCCCACAACTCAAAATTGGGCTGTTCCTCGCCCGATTCGCGGGCGCGATAGATCAGGGAGTGAATCGTCGAGGCGTTGTCGCAGCCCTTGTTGCGCATCACCAGCGCGGCTTTGCCGGTAAAGGCGGCGAATTTCACCCCGCCATCGACACCGTCGGCGATATGCCGCGCCAGCGTGGTCTTGCCGGTACCGGCATAGCCGAACAGCCGGAACACTGGCGGCGTGCCGTTGCGACCGGGCTTGGCTTTCAGCCAATCGGCGACCGCTTTCAACGCGGCATCCTGATGAGGGGTGAAGCTGGGCATGCATTCAAACGGGAGCGGTGGCGCAGTGGCCACAATGATTCGATGCCGCTAAGCTAGAGCATGATCCCGAAAAGTGGAAACCGGTTTTCGGACGAGATCATGCTCAAAGAAATGGTTCGTCGCGCCGGTGCAAGTTTGGCGTCGGGGGCATGCGCCGGTGTTGCCGAAGCCTCGTCGACCAATCATAGAGAGCCGTATGAAACGGATGTTCGTTTGGCTGTTCTATGTCGTAGGCGCGTTGTCCGTCGCCTATCTGCTTGCTTATATCTATCTCGCGCTGACCGCTCCGCGGATCACGCCCGGCGATCCGATTGAGATTTATCGCGATCCCGATGCGCCGAGCTATTCGCTGTATGCGCCCCGGCCGGCTGCCTGACCTCAGGCGGTGGCCGGTAGTCCGCGATAGTCGCCGCCGCCGAGGCCAGCCGGTGTGATCGGCAGGCCACCGTCGGCATATTCGTTCAGCTTGTTGCGCAAGGTGCGAATCGAAATGCCGAGAATGTTGGCGGCGTGGGTGCGATTGCCGAGGCAATGCTTGAGCGTTTCCAGGATCAGGTCGCGCTCGACGTCAGCCACGGTGCGGCCGACCAGCGCACGCGTCACCTGTTCCGCCGCGAGTGTGGCGTGGACGACAGCGGGCGCGGACTTCGCGAGATCGAGCCGGTCGCCGTCCGGCGTGAGGATGGCGTCGGCGCCGATGTCATCGCCCTGTGCCATCAGCACGGCGCGGTGAATCGTGTTTTCCAGTTCGCGGACGTTGCCCTGCCAGCGGTTGCTGGTGAGCACCTGCCGTGCCTCGTTCGAAATCGGACGGACAGGAACGCCGTTGGCGTCGGCGTATTTCTTGGCGAAATGTTGCGCCAGTTCCATGATATCCGCCGGTCGCTCACGCAGCGGCGGCAGCTTCAGGTTGACGACGTTGAGCCGGAACAGCAGGTCTTCGCGGAAGGTACCTTCACGCACCGCGTCTACAAGGTTGCGGTTCGAAGTGGCGATGATGCGGATATCGACCGGCACCGGGCGGGTGCCACCGACGCGGTCGATGACACGCTCCTGGATTGCGCGCAGCAGCTTCGACTGAAGCCGCACATCCATTTCGGAAATTTCGTCGAGCAGCAGCGTGCCGCCGCTGGCCTCCTCGAATTTGCCGATGCGACGTGCGATGGCGCCGGTGAACGCGCCCTTCTCGTGGCCGAACAACTCGCTCTCGAGCAGGTGTTCGGGAATGGCGGCGCAATTCACTGAAATAAACGGCCGCTTGGCGCGCTGCGAACGGCCATGGACATAGCGCGCCAGCACTTCCTTGCCGGTGCCGGACTCGCCGGTGATCATGATCGAAGCATCGGAGCCGGCGATCTGCTGCGCCAGCTTGATGACCTTGGCCATGGTCTCGTCGCGATAGATCAGGTCGCGGGAATCGTTGGCCACCGCCGCCAGCACCGCCGCGATCAGTTCGGGGTCAGGCGGCAGCGGGATGTACTCCTTGGCGCCGGCGTGGATCGCGGCCACCGCCGCACGCGCATCGCTGGCGATGCCGCAGGCGACGATTGGCACGTGGATATGCTCGGCTTCGAGCCGCATGACCAGATCGCGAATGTCGAGCGCGACATCGACCAGCAACAGGTCGGCGCCCTTGCCGCCGCGCAGCACGCGCATCGCCTGTTCGCTGTCTTCGGCGTGGGTGACCGACGCGCCATTGTCCATGGCGATCTTGGTTGCGGTAGTCAGTTGCCCCTTCAGGGTGCCGACGATGAGAAGCCGCATGGTTTGCTCCTATTGTATTCCGTGCGTCGCGCGCCGGATTCGCGCGTCAGGCGCGCTCCGCCTTGATGATTTCAGTCATGGTCACGCCGAGCTTGTCCTCGACGAGGACCACTTCGCCACGAGCGACCAGTCGGTTATTGACATAGATATCGATGGCCTCACCGACCCTGCGGTCGAGTTCGAGAACGGTGCCGGGGCCGAGTTTCAGGAGTTCGCCGACGTCCATCTTGGAGCGGCCGAGCACTGCCGAAACCTGCACCGGAACGTCGAACACGGCCTCCAGATCGGCGGCGACGCGCGCGCTTTGTTCGTAATCGCCGCTGGCGTCGTCGGCCATTGGCGGAGCGTCGGCGGCATTGAGGTCTTGCAGCGGGACTTTCCCGTCGGTGTCGCTCATGGTGTCGTCCTCGTAGCGTTGCGGTGGCGCGATGCGATGTAACGCTCGACCAGTTCGCTGATTTTGGCATCGATGGCGGCGGCTTCGCGCACGACGCCGCCATCCGCCCACTCGATCTTGCAGTCGCCGACGGCGATCTCAGGCTCGGCGAGAACGATCAGACGGCCCGAGAAGCCGCTTTGCTTGGCCATACGTTCGAAGGTGTCGTGGGCCTGTTCATACAGATTTTCGTTGATCCGGATCACCAGATGCGGCGTCGACACCAGATGCTTGAAGCAGTCGTTCACCAGCTCGATGATTTCGGTGAGCGGTTCGGCCTCGACCAATGCGCCACTCAACTTGCGGGCGGTCGCGATGGCGACATCCACTGCTTCGGTTTGCAGGTGGCTTTCGATCTCGGCGAATTGGGCCGCGATAGCAGCAATGCTGTTGCCGATTTGCTGGAACGACGCCGCGACGCGCCGCTCGCTCTCGGCATGGCTTTCGCGTTGTCCGGCATCGAATCCGTTGCGATAAGCCTGCGCCTCTGCCTGTGCCACCCGCGCGGCGATTTCGGCAGGCGTCGCGGCGCGCTCGCGCGACCTGTCAGGCGCCGAGAAGTCGACATCGAACAGGAATTTTGCCGGGGCCGCCATCAGTACACCAACTCGTCGTCGGCGCGATTCTTCGACAGCATGATTTCACCCTTGGCGGCAAGATCCTTGGCGAGATTGACAAGCAGCGCCTGCGCCTCATCGACATCGCGCAGGCGCACCGGGCCGAGCGCTGCCATGTCGTCCAGCAGCATCTTGCCAGCGCGCGACGACATATTGCCCAGGAAGAAGCCGCGAACTTCTTCGTTGGCGCTCTTGAGCGCAATGCCAAGCTTGTCCTTGTCGACGTGACGCATCAGGGTTTGCGCGGAGGCGGAGTCCAGCTTCACCAGATCGTCGAAGGTGAACATCAGAGCCTTGATCCGTTCAGCAGATTCGCGATTTTCCTCTTCCAGCGAGGTGATAAAGCGGGTTTCGGTCTGCCGATCGAAGTTGTTGAAGATTTCGGCCATCACCTCGTGCGCGTCGCGGCGGCGCGTTTGCGAGAGGTTCGACATGAATTCGCTGCGCAGCGTCTGCTCGACGCGCTCGATCACTTCCTTCTGCACGGCTTCCATTTTCAGCATCCGGCCGACGACGTCGAGCGCCATGTCTTCCGGCAGGATCGCGAGAACGCGCGCGGCGTGTTCGGGCTTGAGCTTCGACAGCACCACTGCGATGGTCTGCGGATATTCGTTCTTCAGGTAATTGGCGAGAACCTCTTCCTGGACGTTGGAGAGTTTCTCCCACATGTTGCGGCCCGCGGGGCCGCGGATTTCATCCATGATGCCGGTGACGCGATCCGCCGGCAGATATTGTTGCAGCAGGCGCTCGGTGGCGTCGAAATTACCCATCAGGGCGCCGGAAGCTGACATCCGCGACACGAATTCAAGCAGAAGGTCTTCGACCACATCGGCCTCGATGGTGCCGAGCGACGACATCACGATCGACAGTTCGCGAACTTCCTCGTCGTCCAGCATCGACCAGACCTTGCCGCCATATTGCTCGCCGAGCGCTAGCATCAGGACAGCGGCACGCTGCGGCCCGGACATCGGCTTGCTCTTGGCGCGATTGCCCTGACGCGCGGCCAGCGTGGCGACCACGCTGGCGATATCGTTGTTGGATTGCGCGATTTGTTGCGGTACGGCCATGATCAGGCGGGCTCCGAGAGCCATTGACGGATGATGGAAACGGTTTCGGACGGATTGCGATCGGCGAGTTCACCGACACGATGCACTGATTGGGCGTGAACCTGTCCCTGAACCTGGGCGACGTCGATCATCTGCGAAGTTGCGTTGCTCGGTACGAGGCTCTGGCTCGGAGGTGGTTGAGATTCGGCCAAGGCCGGGACCGGTGCGGGAATGGCAGGCGCGGGGGCCGGGTCGGCGCTGAGAATGCGCTTCACCAGCGGACGAACCACCATGAACACCACCACCAGACCGAGCAGCAGCACCACCACCATCTCGATCAGGTTCATGACGTCGTCCTTGGTGAACGACAGCATGCCCAGCATTCCGGTGGGTTCGTTGATCGGCTGCGCAAGTGGAGGTTCGGCGAATTTGAGATTGACGACCTCCACCTGATCACCGCGCTTTTGGTCGAAGCCGATCGCCGAACGCACCAGCGCGGCGATGCGGTCGAGTTGTTCCTTGTCGCGCGCGTGATAGGTCAGTTCGCCCTTGTCATTCTTGGCGTAGGTGCCGTCGACCAGAACCGCGACCGAGATGCGATTGACACGTCCGGCTTCGGTCACTTCCGTCTTGGTGGTGCGGGAAATCTCGTAGTTGTTGGTCTCTTCGCTTTTCTTGCTCTGGTCGCGGGCAGTGGGTGCCTGATCCTGGCGCTGATTGCCCGGCAGTTCGTTGTTCACCGTCACCTGACCGTCGCGATTGTCGGCGGTAAGGGAAGACTCTTCGCGGGTCTGGCTGGAGCGCAGCACGCGGCCTTCCGGATCGAACTTGTCGGAGGTCTGCGTCACCTTGTTGTAGTCGAAGTCTGCCGAAAGCTGCACGCGCGCCCGTCCGCTGCCGACCACCGACGAGACGATCGATTCGATTTCGCTGCGCAGCCGTTTCTCGAACGCGATGCGGCGCTCGTCGCTGGTCGCGCCGCCGTTTGCGGGATCGCCTGCGGCGCCGTCGGCTAGCAACTGGCCGGCTTCGTCGACGATTGAGACGCGTTGCGGCTTCAGGCCGTTGACGGCGGATGCCACCAGATGCCGGATTGCGCGGACTTGCTGCTGTTCCAGCGCGCCGCGAACCCGCAGCACGATGGAGGCGGAAGGTTCGGGGGCTTCGCGCGAAAACAGGGGACGCTCCGGCAGCACCAGATGGACGCGGGCAGCCTGGATCCGGTCAATGGCGCGGATCGTGCGTGCCAGCTCGCCTTCCAGCGCCCGCAGGTGATTGATGTTTTGGACGAAGCTGGTGGAGCCGAGGGTGTCCGATTTGTCGAAAATCTCGTAGCCGACGCCGCCGCCCTTGGGCAGACCGCCTTCGGCAAGTTTCATGCGCAGTCGGGTTACCTTGTCCTTCGGCACCATCAGGATGGCGCCATCGTTGCGCATTTCGTACGGAATTGCCTGTCGCTCCAGCTCCTTGATGATGCTGGAGGAGTCCTCGACGCTGAGGTCGGTGAACAGCGTCGTCATCTGCGGCGTTGTGACGCGCATGATGACGAAAGCAAAGAACCCGATCAGCGCCAGCGTCACTGCGGCCATCGCGGCCAATCGGGCTGCACCCAAGCCTTTTAGGAATCCGGACAAGCCCTGCACGAACCAACCCCTGAGATTCGGCATGGAACGCCGACTGGGCAAAATTTGCCCATGGGATGGTTTCCATATGGTTAACGGCGGTTAACCCCGATGACGAAATCTGGAAACGACTAAAAATCGGCCCCCGGTCGGGAGCCGATTTTTAGACAATTTGCGATTTGAGAAGGGTCTACTGGCGATATTGCTGGATGCGGGTGGTGCGCAAGCCGGCAAGGCCGTGCTGATCGATGGAAAACTGCCAGGACAGGAATTCGTCCACGGTCAGGGTGTAGCGGCTGCAGGCTTCCTCAAGGGACAGCAGGCCGCCGCGCACTGCGGCAACGACTTCGGCCTTGCGGCGGATAACCCACCGTTTGGTTCCGGGCGCGGGAAGGTCCGCAATTGTTAACGGACTTCCGTCGGGCCCGATGACGTATTTCACCCTCGGGCGATGGGGTTCGGTCATGGCATACTCACAAACACTAACCACTGAACTCACAATCGCAATCTACCGGGCTCGGCTTAAAATTTGCCTAAGCATACCGTTGCAATCCGAAAGGGTTTGGAACCTGACATTGGGACGGGCATAAAAAAGCCCGCCTGAAGGCGGGCCAAGACGGGATCAAGCGGGAGACGAGGGGAAAGAAACTGAACGCTCACGAGGATGAGGCACGGGCGATCACCTTCTTGATCTTGTCGACCGTGAAGCTTTGATCGCCGATCGAAAGCATCGGCGGGTCCTGGGTCAAATCGGCGGATTGCACGACGCCCTGGATTTCGGTGGAGACGGCGACCGATTGGCTGGATGCATCAAGGGCGGTGGCGGTCAAGGTATAGCTGCCCTCGGGCCACTGCGAACCATCGTTGCCACGGCCGTCCCACTGAAACGCCTGATGGTCGCCGGCGTTCATCGAAAAGCTGCCGGTATAAACCGCCTGGCCGATGGAATTGCTGATGGTGATGGTTACGCTTGACGGTTTACTGACGCCGAGTGCCCATGTAGCCGAGCCGTCTTTCAATGTGGCGGTGCTGCCGTCGACCACCGCGGTCGAGCCGACGAAGTTCAGTGCCTGGGTCGACTGTGCGGTCTTCTGCAGGGCCACCAGCGAGGTGAGCTGATCGTTGGTCTTGAGTTGCTGCTCGACGCCAGCGAACTGCACCAGTTGTTGCGTGAATTGGTTGCTGTCGAGCGGATCCAGCGGATTTTGATTCTGCAACTGCGTTGTCAGCAGCGTCAGAAATGTCTGGAAGTTGTCCGCGATCCCCGTTGTCTTGTTCGTCGACGTCGAGGCGCTCGATGTCGCCGGGTTCGCAGGCGCCGAGACGATTGTGTTTGGAAGCGTTGCTTCGACGCCCATGGCGATCTCCTAAACCCGAATATCGAGGCCGCGGCTTGCACCGGCGGCGTATGAATATGTCGTATTCGCAGCTACCAGCGGCGCGGCTGAAGCGTCGCTGATCACGATGCGCTGCGGCTGGCGCTCGGGCTGTCCATTATTCTGTTGGCCCGAGGATTGATCGCGCAGGCTGAATTGCAGGCCGTTCTGTCCGGTCTTCAGTCCGGCATCCTCCAGCGTGCGCTGAAGTTGCTGCGCATCCTGTCGAAGCATGGCAAGTGTCTCCGGCTTTTCCACCGTGAGGTGCGAGGACACCTGTCCATGCCGATCCACCTCGAGGCGGACATCGATGCGGCCGAGTTCGGCCGGATCGAGACGGATTTCAAACCGGCTGCTGCCGGCGCGAGCGCTGGCAGCGATTTGCACGGCAAGCCCACCGATAGGCACCGGAAGATTGGTGGCGGCGGCCGCTGTCAACTGTGCCGCCGGAATTGCCGTGGTGGTCGGCATTTGAGGCGCGGCCAGGGTGGTGCCGAGTTGAGACAGAACATCCGTCGTGGTCGGCTGCGGCTGCGGTGCCGCGGTTGCAGAGTGATGTCCGCCCGCCGAGGGCTTAGCGGGATCGCCGTTCGAACGGTCGACCTGAGAATACGGCGACGCAGGCGTCGCGTCGGCGCCAGCATCGCTCTGCGGATGCGGGTTTGCCGGAGTCGCGTTCGTGGCCGATGGCGCCGGGGCAGGTGATGAAGTCGGCTGCGATTCGTTGTCGGGCGGCGTTGCATCGGCGATCGCTTCCGGCGACGGCACCGTCAGTTTGTCGCTCGACTTGATCGTCTTGGGTGTGGCGGTTGCAACCGCCGAGGCCAATTGAGGCGTTGTCGCCGGTTCAAGCCTGGCCTGTTCCGTCGGCTCGGATGTTGGAACCGGCGTCGTTGCGATAGATTTAGCGATAGTGAAATTGGTCGCGTTCACTTCGCTGACCGCACCCGCAACCGCTTCGAGGATCGGAGAGGTCTCGTTACCCGGCGCGGTCGGCATTGCCGACGCTTCCGCTGAGGCTGCAATCGCGGCTGCCGCGATGCTCAGCGGTGCTGTGGTGGCCGACCCCGAGGTCGCCGGTGAAGCGGTGGGAGTGGGCGCGGTCGCTGCGGGCGGAGCCGTAACCGTAGCAACCGCGATAGCCGATGGGTCCAGCGGAACGTCCGGAGTGGTGACTGTCGCCGCACCAATGTCCGAGGTTTGTTCTGAATTGGCATCCGGGGAATCGTCGGAGGTTTTCCCCGATTTTGTCTGGTTCGATGGCTTTCCGGCCGCGTGGTGCGAATTTTTGCCTGCCGCCTCGCTTTCGGCATTCCGATTTTCAGCATTCCGGGGCGAGTCGGGCGCAGCGGTTGCTGCATCCGGCGCCGCTTCACGCGGCGGGTCGCGGTCCTGGCGCGAGGCACGGGAGGAGGATTGCGGGGAATCCTGACGATCCGTCGCCGTTGGACGCGAGGGTTCCGCGTTGGCATCGACCATCGCTGCAAAACCATTCGGTTGTGACGAAGCATCCGGAGCCGAAGGCCGTGGCGGCTCGGATCGGACGGACGAACTGGCGCTGGATTCGGATGCGACGCTGAACACGGGAACCTCGGCTCATGAAACCAGGGCTTCTCCAGCAAGGAACAGGCCAACTCTTGCAAAGCAAAAGATCATTACATATCAATGATGTATGTCATTTGTGGAGTCGTATTTCAGGGCCTTGGCGCGTTGCTTTCTGCCCGGCGGCAAGATTTGCCGATCGATCAGGTGGCGAGGCCGTGATTGCCTCTCCGGGATGCCACCGTTATGAAGAGATGTCTCCTTGATCGGCGGAATGTGACGCACATCCGCCGGCTGACTTAGAACCTGACGATCGCGAGGTTTTGCGCGATCGCGAGCAAGACCGGTCAATGCTGAACAGTCTGGATATCGAAGGCCGCCCGCAGGACACCCGTGTTGTCGTGGCGATGTCCGGCGGCGTGGATTCGTCGGCGACCGCGGCCCTGCTCAAGTCCGAAGGCTATGATGTCGTCGGCATTACGTTGCAGCTTTACGATCATGGCGCGGCCACCCACCGCAAGGGCGCTTGCTGTGCCGGTCAGGACATCCATGATGCCCGCGATGTCGCGGAGCGGCTCGATATTCCGCACTATGTCCTCGACTACGAAAGCCGTTTCCGTGAATCGGTGATCAACAGTTTCGCCGAAAGCTATGCCTTGGGCGAAACGCCGGTGCCGTGTATCGAGTGCAATCGTTCGGTGAAATTCCGCGATCTGCTGGCGACCGCGCGCGAGCTTGGCGCCGCAGCGCTGGCGACGGGCCACTACGTTGCATCGCGGCAGTTGGCGGATGGCTCGCGCGGGCTGGTCTGCGCCGCCGATGCCGATCGCGATCAGAGCTATTTTCTGTTCGCGACCACGCGCGAGCAACTGACTCATTTGCGTTTTCCGCTTGGCGACATGACCAAGCCGCAGGTGCGCGAACTGGCGCGGCGGTTCGAACTGCCGGTGGCGGAGAAGCACGACAGTCAGGACATCTGCTTCGTGCCGACCGGACGCTACACCGACATTGTCGAGCGGCTGAAGCCGAATGCGATGGAGCCGGGCGACATCGTCGATCTGTCCGGGCGCGTTCTCGGCCGCCATCACGGCATCGCTCATTTCACCGTTGGACAACGGCGCGGCCTCGGCATTGCCGCAAGCGCGCCACTCTTTGTTGTGCGGCTGGATGTTACCAACCGACGTGTCGTCGTAGGGCCGCGCGAGGCGCTGCGGATGCATCGCATTCGTCTGCGCGACGTCAACTGGATCGGCGACGGCACGCTCGGTCAGGCGGCCGCACAAGAACGCGAGATTTTCGTGCGAGTGCGTTCGACGCGCGCGCCTCAGGCGGCATGGTTGCGGGCGGTCGACGGCGAGTACGAAGTCGAATTGATCGCCGGCGAGGAAGGTGTGTCGGCGGGCCAGGCTTGTGTCTTCTACGATGCTCCTGCAGGGCAGGCGCGGGTGCTCGGTGGCGGCTTCATCAAGAGCGCGGCTGCGCGGCAAGACGGTGCGCGTTCGCCCGCCCCGGAAAACGCCGTGCATAGTGCTGCGGTTCAATTCGCTGCCGCCACGGCGCGGGGCTGATCGCGGGACCGGGCATGGGCAACGATATCGACCGCGCCGGCGTGGCGAAGGCGTATGGCCGCTGGGCACCTGTTTATGATCTGGTGTTCGGCAAGGTGTTCGATGCCGGGCGCCAGTCCACGATCGCAGAGGCCGACCGGATCGGCGGTCGTATCCTCGATGTCGGTGTCGGTACCGGTCTCTCGCTGTCGGACTATGCGCGAACCACGCGGCTCTGCGGCGTTGACATCTCCGAGCCGATGTTGCGCAAGGCACAGGAACGGGTGAGGGCGCTCAAGCTCGACAACGTCGAAACGCTGGCGGTGATGGACGCGAAGAATTTGGCGTTTGCCGATGCCTCCTTCGATGCCGTGGTGGCGCAATACGTCATCACCGCAGTGCCCGATCCTGAAGCGACGCTGGACGATTTTGTCCGCGTCCTGAAGCCCGGCGGCGAACTCATTCTGGTCAATCACATCGGCGCCGAGAGCGGCCCGCGCCGGATTTTCGAACTGGCGTTCTCCCCGCTGGCGCGGCGGCTCGGCTGGCGTCCTGAATTTCCCTGGGAGCGGCTGGTCGATTGGGCGGCACGGCACGGCGGCGTCAGCCTGGCGGAGCGGCGGCCGATGCCGCCGATGGGGCATTTCTCGCTGATCCGTTATCGCAAGGCTTAAGGCCTGAGGCGGCGCCGCACGTCCTCGCCGCCCTGTAAATCCATCGCCGTCTTCACTCCTGGAACGATCGCAGCCTCGGCGTGTCTCGTTCGGAGGCAAATCACGGTCGTACGACGAGCGCGGACAATCCTCTGCAATGACGCGTGGTCGATACGCGGAAAGCCGGACTGGCGTACCCGCGAGCAACGTGATTGCGACCGGAAAAATGGCCGGCTGGTTCCATTTAACGATTCCGCAACATTTCCGCGTCTGGAAACGCCCACTGTTAACTCCTCATTAACCGACACTGCTCAATTTGAAATTAACTAATGACAAACTTTTCGGAAACAGAGAGCGCTCACTCATGGATGCAAAGGTGGAGCCGCAACGTCAGGTCATGCGCCTTCGAGGCCGGTCCTATGTTGCGTTCGTGTTCTCGCCGTTCATGCCGATCATGAACTGGCTTGAGGAAATCGACGCGACGCTGGCCCATTCGCCGGGCTTTTTTACCGGCCGCCCGATTGTGCTCGATCTGGCTGCGGTCGAACTGAGTTCGCATGGGGTCGCGCATCTGGTTTCAAACCTTGAGAGCCGTGGCATTCGTGTTCTCGGCCTCGAAGGCATCGAGGCCGACGGGCTGGATCCGAAATTGCCGCCGGTGCTGAACGGTGGGCGCGGTTGCGTGGTCGAACAGGTCGAGCCGAAGAAGGTCGAAGTCCAAGCGCCGCCGCCTTCGGCGCCGTCGCTGCTGCTGCGCAATCCGGTGCGCTCGGGCCAGCGGATCGTCTTCACCGAGGGCGACGTCACGGTGCTCGGGTCGGTCGGGTCCGGCGCGGAGATCGTCGCTGGCGGCTCGATCCACGTTTACGGGACGCTGCGCGGGCGGGCGATGGCCGGCATCAACGGCAATTCGGCCGCGCGGATTTACTGCCAGAAGATCGAGGCCGAGCTTCTGGCCATCGATGGTTACTACCAAACCGCCGAAGACATCGGCGAAACGCTGCGTCGGCAGCCCGCACAGGCGTGGCTGGACGGCGATGTATTGAGAATCACGCCGCTGAACTAGCAAACAAAGGAGACACCGATGGCCAAAGTCTTGGTCGTGACATCAGGCAAGGGCGGCGTGGGAAAAACCACGTCAACGGCCGCGCTCGGCGCGGCGCTCGCGCAGCGCGGCGAAAAGGTTGTCGTGGTCGATTTCGACGTCGGCCTGCGCAATCTCGATCTCATCATGGGTGCGGAACGACGCGTCGTGTTCGACCTCATCAATGTCGCGCAGGGTGTTGCAAAGCTTTCACAGGCGTTGATCCGCGACAAGCGACTTGAAAGCCTCTGGCTGCTGCCGGCGTCGCAGACCCGGGACAAGGATGCACTGACCGATGAAGGTGTACGCGACATCATCGCGGACTTGCGCACCAAGTTCGATTGGGTGATCTGCGACAGCCCCGCTGGCATCGAGCGCGGCGCGACGCTGGCCATGCGTTATGCCGATGAGGCTGTCGTTGTCACCAATCCGGAAGTTTCGTCCGTCCGTGATGCGGATCGCATCATCGGAATGCTCGATTCCAAAACCGTGAAGGCCGAGAACGGCGAGCAGCTCAAGAAGCACGTGTTGATCACCCGCTACGACACGGGGCGTGCTGCCCGCGGTGAAATGCTCAACATCGACGATATTCTGGAAATTCTTGCGGTCCCTCTTCTTGGGATCATTCCGGAGAGCCAGGATGTCCTGAAGGCCTCCAATGTCGGTTCTCCGGTCACCTTGAACAATGCCGCAAGTATGCCGGCGAAGGCTTACATCGATGCGGCGCGGCGTCTCAGCGGCGAGACGGTCGCCATGGTGGTGCCGTCCGAACAACGTAAAGGCTTCATGGGTCGTCTGCTTGGACGGAGGGCGGCATGAGCATGAACCTGCTGAATTTCCTTCGTCGCCGGTCCGGTTCGGCACCGGTCGCACGCGAAAGGTTGCAAATCCTGCTGGCGCACGAGCGTGGACTGCGCAGTCAGCCCGATCTGCTCGGCATCTTGCGTGAGGAAATCCTCGCTGTGGTCTCGCGACATGTCGTGCTGGATCCAGAGAAAGTGATCGTCCGGATGGACAGGGGCGACGCGGTGTCGACGCTCGAAGTCGATATCGAGATTCCTAACGGCTTCGAGAAACGGTTGGCGGTCGCGAGTTAAGTCGGTTCTTCGATCGCCGGCGCCTGGCCTATGCGTTAGAAGAAGTCGTATCAGCAATCAGAGCCCGGACGATGTCCGGGCTCTTTCTTGCTGTACAGACGGGAACTAGCGAAGTTGATGATTTGCCGATCTCAACTGCGGTTCAGCTCATTGCGGCCGACCACCATCCAATGCACTTCATCAGGGCCGTCGGCGAAGCGCAGATGGCGCACGTCCATGTACATCTCGGCAAGCGGCGTCCAGTTCGAGATGCCGGTGGCACCATGCATCTGGATCGCCTGATCGATGATGCGGCAAGCGCGTTCCGGCACCATGGCCTTGACCATCGAGACCCAGACGCGCGCTTCCTTGTTGCCGAGCACGTCCATAGCCTTCGCAGCCTTCAGCACCATCAGTCGCATCGCTTCGATTTCGCAGCGAGCTTGCGCGATGATCTGCAGATTGCCGCCGAGATGCGCAATTTTCTTGCCGAACGCTTCGCGGGTGAGGCCGCGTTCGACCATGAGATCGAGCGCCTTCTCGGCCTTTCCGATCGTGCGCATGCAGTGATGGATGCGACCGGGGCCGAGGCGGAGCTGTGAAATCTCGAAGCCGCGGCCTTCACCAAGCAGAATGTTTTCCTTCGGAACGCGGACGTTGTTGAATCGCATATGCATATGCCCGCGCGGCGCATGATCGTGACCGAACACATGCATCGGCCCGATTACTTCGACTCCTGGTGTGTTGACCGGAACGAGGATCTGCGATTGCTGCTTGCTCGGCGCGGCATTCGGATTGGTCTTCACCATCACGATCAGAATCTTGCAGCGCGGATCGCCGAGGCCGGAGATATAGTACTTCTCGCCGTTGATCACCCACTCGTCGCCTTCGAGGCGCGCGGTGGTGGAGACGTTCTTGGCGTCTGACGAAGCAACGTTCGGCTCGGTCATCACATAGGCGGAACGGATTTCACCGTTCAACAGCGGCTCCAACCACTGCTTCTTCTGCTCTTTGGTGCCGACCCGCTCCAGCACCTCCATGTTGCCGGTATCCGGCGCCGAGCAGTTCATTGATTCCGAGCCGAGCGGATACTTGCCGAGTTCGGCGGCGATGAAGGCATAATCAAGGTTCGAAAGACCTTCGCCGGTTTCCGAATCCGGCAGGAAGAAGTTCCAGAGGCCTTCCGACTTCGCCTGGCCCTTGATCTTGGCGAGTAACTCAAGCTGTTTCGGCGTGAAGCTCCAACGATCGGTCTTACCCTTGCCGGCTGCCTCGTACTCGGCCTGAACCGGTGCAACCGTTTCTTTCAGGAACTTCCGGACATGGTCGTAAAGCGGACGCGCCTTCTCCGACATGCGGAGATCATTGAGTTCGTCGCCGGGGTTGAGGCCAAAGCCGGTTGATGTGGTGGCATGCACGTTCATGATACTCGATGTCCTTCGCGTGAAGATTCAGGATGTGTCGATAGGTGTATTGCCGTGAGACTGGAGCGCGCGTTCCAAAATCGCTTGCAATCGCACTGTAGGCGTAAGCCTTCGTTCGTGCTGGAGTATCGATAAGCAGATCGCAGCGCGCAATAGCCGATCAGCAGGCCAGACATGTATTCCGCTATTCCGCCTGCTGGAAAGACGGCGCCGGTCGGTCGCGAGATTGTTGGCGCTGATCGTGTCCACCGCCAGTACCTCGAGACAAAATGGAAAACCTCGCGAATAGGGGTTTCCGAGTCATCGCGGCCGCATAGAGCGAAGATGAGGTGGAAGCCCGTTCGCGCATTTCTGCGGAGAATCCGCAGTTACATCGGGGTTAAACGACGCCATTGTCGCGCGGGCGAGTGTAGAGCGAACGGGCCGCCCTCGCGGTAAGCCGGTGGGCGACGTGCGGCACTGTCATGGTGCGGACCAATCTGATCCGGGTTGACAGGACACCGTGGTTGAGGCTGTCTTATGTTAGGCGGCGTCACCCGGATAGCGGGGGCAGGCTGCCGGCACGGGTGCTGCAAACGCGATCGTCAAGAATCGCGCGCAGCATGAGGGGAGGGACCGAGGCCATGCTGGACTTCGTTCAGCAGCTGGTGAGTGGTGTCGCGCTGGGCTGTGTCTACGGCCTGATCGCGTTGGGATTCGTCCTTGTCTACAAGGCGACCGAAGTCGTCAATTTCGCCCAAGGCGATTTGATGATGCTTGGCGGTTTCTTCGCCTTCACATTTATCGCACTCCTCGGTCTCAATTACTGGATTGGATTCCTCCTCGCGGTGATTGCGATGGCGCTGTTCGGCATGCTGACCGAGCGCCTCGTGGTGCGTCCGATCCTCGGTTACCCGCAGTTTTCCATCATCATGGTCACGATCGGCCTGGGGTTTTTCCTGCGCTCGGTCGCCGGCATGATTTGGGGCACCGACGATCTCAAGATCGAAACCCCGTTCAGTCACGGCGTCGTTCGGCTCGGCAGTCTGGTGCTGGCCTACGACAAACTCTCGGTCATCGCTGCGACAGTCATTCTGTGCGGTGCGCTCTATCTGTTTTTCAACAAGACGACGCTGGGCACCGCGATGCGCGCAAGCTCGGAAAACATGCTCGCGGCGTATTACATGGGCATTCCGGTCAAGCGCGTGGTTTCGATCGTCTGGGCGATCAGCGCGGCGGTAGCGACCTGCGCCGGTGTCCTGCTCGCGCCGATTACCTTCATCCATTCCAATGTCGGCCTGGTGCTGGGGCTCAAGGCCTTTCCGGCGGCTGTGCTCGGCGGCTTCGGCTCGATCCCCGGTGCACTGGTCGGCGGCATTCTGATCGGCGTGATCGAGAGTATGGCGGGGTTCTATCTGCCGGCGGGCTGGAAGGATGTCGCGCCCTATATCGTGTTGCTCGCGGTGCTGTTGTTGAAGCCTGAGGGTCTGTTCGGCCTTCACGCCCGAAAGAAGGTGTGAGGGCGCATATGCGGTTTCTGTTCAAGACCGACTACGATGACGACATCAAGCTGTTTCCCCATCGCGGCTATGTCGTCTCCTACGGTGTGCTGCTGGCATGCCTTGCCATCGCTCCGTTTGTGTTGAGCAGCTATCTCGTAAGTCAGTTGGTGTTCGTCTGCATCTACGCGACTGTCGGGGTCGGGTTGATGATCCTCACGGGCTTTACCGGGCAGGCATCGCTTGGACACGCGGCCTTCCTCGCTATCGGCGCTTATACCACGGCTTACTTGCATAAGCTCGGCGTGCCATTCCCGATTTACTTCCTGACGGCGGGCCTGCTCGCCGGTGTGGTCGGAGCGCTGGTCGGATTCCCGGCGCTGCGCCTGCAGGGCATCTATCTTGTCATCGCGACCATCGCGTTCGCGCTGATTGTCGAGGAGATCATGGCGCGCTGGGAAAGCGTGACCAACGGCAATGAAGGCATGCGGGTGCGGCCGATCCAGATGTTTGGCGAGACCATCCCGCGCGACAGTCCGACATTCTATTTTCTCTGTCTTGGGCTGCTGATCCTGGTGATCGTCGGCACGCTGAACCTGATGCGCTCGCCCACCGGCCGCGCGTTCATCGCGACGCGTGACAGCGAGACTGCCGCCAAGAGCATGGGCGTCAACGTCGCGCTCTACAAGGTCAAGTCATTTGCCTTGAGCGCCGCCATCACGGGGCTGGCGGGATGTCTGTTTGCGCACAAGCTGTCGTTCATCAGTCCCGAGATGTTCACGCTGCAGCTTTCCATTGAATTCATCATGGTCATCATTATCGGCGGCGTGCTTAGCCTGCACGGCGCGGTGCTTGGCGCGATTTTCATCGTGATGGTTGACCCGTTCCTCACCTTCCTCAAGGACGACATTCCCGGCATCGTCGCCGGGCTTGCAACTGCGTTTGGCGCGGGGGCTGAGCGGGCCGGCCACATTCAGGACAGCATCGCAGCGTTCGCCTCAGCCAATGGCCTGAAAGGTGCGATCTACGGCCTGATCATCATGCTGTTCATATTGTTCGAGCCCTACGGGCTGTATGGCAGGTGGCTCAAGATCAAACTCTTCTTCCAGTTGTTCCCGCTCTATAAGCGCGCGACCTTCAAGCGGCAGAAGATCTACGTCAAATCGGAGCGGAACAGATGAGCTGTCTGCGCGCCGAAAACCTATCCCTGCACTTCGGTGGTCTGAAGGCCGTCGATTCCGTCAGCTTTGCCGTCGAGAAGGGCGAGATACTGTCGATCATCGGCCCCAACGGCGCCGGCAAAAGTTCGATCTTCAACCTGATTTCGCGCCTCTACGATCCGACCTCCGGCTCGCTCTATTTCGAGGATCGGGACATTACCCGTGAGCCGGCCCACGACATCGCCAAGCTGGGGATCGCACGCACCTTCCAGAACATCGAATTGTTCGAGAATGCCACCGTGCTCAACAACCTATTGGTCGGTCGGCATCGGCACTGTGCTACCCAGCTCTGGCAGGAGCTTCTTTTCCTTCCCAACGTTCGGCGCGACGAAAAGGCTCACCGCCGCCGGGTCGAGCAAGTGATAGAATTTCTTGATCTGGAGGCTCATCGGGACAAGCTGATCTCGGGCCTCCCTTACGGCGTGCGCAAGGTGATCGAACTTGCCCGCGCGCTCTGTACCGATCCGAACCTTATCCTGCTCGACGAGCCATCCTCCGGGCTGAACGTAGAGGAGACGGACGATATGTCGTTCTGGATCCGCGACATGAAAACCGAACTTGGAATCACTGTGCTGATGGTCGAGCACGACATGTCTCTGGTGAACCGGGTTTCCGATCGGGTGATCGCGCTGAACTACGGCAAGGTGCTCGCCATGGGGCCACCCGCCGAGGTTCAAGCTCATCCCGACGTCATTGCGGCCTATCTCGGCGCCTGAGGACGATGTCATGAGCACGACGGACACCATCCTCAAGCTCAGCAACATCGAGAGCTACTATGGGCCGATCATGGCCATTCGCGGTATCAGTCTCGAAGTGCCCCGCGGCCGGATCGTCACGCTGCTCGGTGCCAACGGCGCTGGCAAAACCACGGTGCTCAAGACCATTTCCGGTATTCTCGATCCTCAGAAGGGGGCCATCGAGTTTGACGGCAAGCCGATCCAGCGCATGGAGGCCGATCGTATCGTTCGGCTCGGCATCAGTCATGTGCCGGAGGGACGGGAGGTGTTTCCGTTCCTCAGCGTGCGCGAGAACCTGATGATGGGCGCCTATCCGCGCCGTGATCGCGACGGCGTGGCCGCCGATCTCGAACTTGTCTACGGCTACTTCCCGCGACTGCGCGAACGGCTCGATCAGCCGGCCGGACAGCTCTCGGGCGGCGAACAGCAGATGCTGGCCATCGGCCGGGCCCTGATGAACCGGCCGACGCTGCTACTGCTCGATGAGCCGTCGCTCGGCCTGTCGCCTATTCTGGTGAAAGAGATCTTTACCATCATCCGGCGCGTCAACGAGGAGCAGGGTACGTCGATTTTGCTGGTCGAGCAGAATGCAAAGGTGGCGCTGGAGACGGCGCATTATGGCTATGTGCTCGAAGTCGGCCGCGTGGTGATGAACGATACCTGCGAACGGTTGATGGAGTCGGAAGACATTCAGGAATTTTATCTCGGCGCCAAGGAGCAAGGTGCGCGCGGCGAGCGGCGCTGGAAAAAGAAGAAGACGTGGAGATGAGTCCAGGCTGATCGACCGCGTGCTTCAGTGCTCGTGGACACTTTGGATGAGCGAGGATGCGATGAACAGACCGGCAGTTATAACCGTGGCAGACACGATTGCGCGGAGCTTTCTGCTCTCGGTCGAAGCGCGCGGCGATAGGCCGGCGATCCGCGAAAAGCATCTCGGGGTCTGGACGTCCACAAGCTGGCGCGAATGGCAGCAGATCGCCAAAGAAATTGCCTATGCGCTCAACGCCGTCGGCTTCAAAGCGGGCGACGTTGCCTCGATCATTTCCAATGCGACACCTGAATGGGTATTCGCGGACATGGGCGTGCTGTGCGCGGGAGGCGTGTCGTCAGGGATTTACCCGACGGATTCGGCCAAGCAAGTCGAGTATCTGGTCAACGACTCGCGCACCCGCGTGATTTTCGTCGAAGACGAGGAGCAACTCGACAAAGTCCTGCTTTGCCGGGCCCGCTGCTCGACGTTGGAACGCATCATCGTGTCCGACATGGAAGGCCTCGGCGGCTTCAATGACCCGATGGTGATGTCGCTCGATGAATTCATGGCGCTGGGCCGTAATACTATCGCCGGAAACGAGAAACTTTGGGACGAGATGATCGCCAGCCGTGGCGCCGACGATCTCGCCATCCTTGTCTATACCTCGGGCACGACCGGTCCTCCGAAAGGCGCGATGCATTCGAATCGCAGCGTGACCCACCAGATGCGCTATGTGGATCATCTGCTTGTTCCCTCCGAGCATGAGGAGCGGCTGGTGTTCCTGCCGCTGTGCCATGTCGCCGAGCGCATCGGCGGCTATTATCTCTCGATGGCCTGCGGATCGGTGATGAATTTTGCCGAAAGCCCGGAAACCGTGCCGGACAACCTGCGCGAGGTGCAGCCGACGGCTTTCCTCGCGGTTCCGCGCATCTGGGAGAAGTTCTATTCGGGGATCACCATTGCGTTGAAAGACGCGACACCGTTCCAGCGCTGGATGTATGCCCGCGCCATCGCCGTCGGCTATCGTATGACCGATGCCAAGCTCGAAGGGCAGGAGCCGCCAATGGCGCTCCAGATCGCCAACAAGGCAGCCTACTGGCTGGTGTTCCGCAATATCCGCCGCATGATGGGGCTGGATCGGGTGCGGATCGCTTTCACGGGCGCGGCGCCGATCGCGCCTGAACTGATCCGCTGGTTTCTCGCGCTCGGTCTCGATCTACGTGAGGTCTACGGGCAGACAGAGAACTGCGGTGTCGCAACTTTGATGCCGAACGACCGCATCAAGCTGGGGTCGGTAGGAAAAGCTGCGCCGTGGGGCGAAGTGAAGATCTGCCCGCGCGGCGAAATCCTCATTAAGGGCGATTATCTCTTCATGGGCTATCTCAACCAGCCCGAGAAGACCGCCGAAACGCTCGACGCCGACGGCTGGCTGCATACCGGCGACGTGGGCTCGATCGACAATGAAGGCTTCGTCAAGATCACTGACCGGATGAAAGACATCATCATCACCTCGGGCGGCAAGAACATCACGCCGTCCGAGATCGAGAACCAGCTCAAGTTCTCGCCCTACATCTCGGACGCTGTGGTGATCGGCGACCGGCGACCGTACCTCACCTGTCTCATCATGATCGACCACGAGAATGTCGAGAAGTATGCGCAGGACAACGACATTCCCTTTACGAATTACGCAAGTCTGTGCCGCGCGCAGGAGGTGCAGGATCTCATCCGGCGTGAAGTCGAGGTGGTGAACCAGAATGTCGCTCGCGTCGAGACGATCAAACGCTTCCATCTGATCGATCGCCAACTTACCCCCGAAGACGAGGAATTGACGCCGACGATGAAATTGAAGCGCGGCTTCGTCAATAAACAGTACTCGGCAGAGATCGAGACGATGTATCGCGCGGCGGCAGTCGCGTGATCCGGAAGATTCCAGCGGTCTGACAAGGCCGCTTGCCAGCGAAGGGATGGAGGCCCCCACCTTCGCTCAACATGGGCCACGGAGAGGAGACTGAAATGACGACATCGTTCAAGGCGATCGGCCTTGCGGTAAGCGCCATTGCGCTGACCCATCTGCCGGCCTACGCGCAGACCAAGGTAACAAACGAAGGTATCTCCGCGACGGAGATCGTGATTGGCTCGCATCAGGATTTGTCCGGCCCGATCAAGGTCTGGGGCGTTCCGGTGTCCAACGGCATGAAGATGGCGACCGAGGAAATCAACGCCGCTGGTGGCATCAATGGGCGTAAGATCAAATTGATCATTGAGGACAGCGGTTACGATCCAAAGCGCGCCGTGCTTGCCTCCCAAAAGCTGATCGAGAAGGACAAGATCTTCGCGATGGTCGGTCCGATGGGCTCGCCGACGGTTCTCGCCGCGCAGGACATCCTGTTCGATGCCGGCGTATTGCAGCTTTTCCCGCTGACCGCGGCCGAATTCACCTTCAAGTTCGATCCGGCAAAGCCGCAGGAGCGATTGAAATTCAATAACATCCTGCCGTATGTCGAGAGCACGCGAGCGGCACTCAAATATATGGTCGAGGCCAAGAAGTATGCGAAGCCGTGCATCATGCATCAGGACGACGAGTACGGTAAAAGCGTGCTCGACGGCTTCAAGCAGGAATTGGCTGCGCTGAAGGTGACGCCGGCGTCGATCACGAGCTACAAGCGCGGTGCGTCGGATTTCAGTGCCCAGATCGCGAAGATGAAGTCGGACGGATGCGACCTGGTCGTTCTCGGGACCGTCATTCGTGAAACCATCGGCGCGATGGGGGAAGCCAAGAAACTTGGCTGGACCGTCGACTTCCTCGGCGCTACGCCGACCAACGTGCTCGAGGTGCCGGCGCTCGGCAAGGAAGCCGTTGAGGGGCTGTATGCGGCGGCGGGATTTGAAATCCCTTACGAGGATACGGCCAAGGGTAAGGTGAAGGATTGGCTCGCCACTTATAAGAAAGAGTTTGGCAGCTCGGCCAACACGCAGGCCGTCATCGGTTACAACGCCATGATGACTTTTGCGCATTATGCGAAGAAGGCGGGTAAGGATCTCACTGGCGCGAAGATGCTGGAAGCACTCGAGTCCGGTGACGTGTTCCAGGACATCTTCAGTTCACCGCCGACCAAATTCTCCAAGACGGATCACCTGGCAAGCACCGTGACGCAGGTTCAGCAGGTCAAGAACGGGCGCTGGGTGCTCGTGAAGGACAATCTGACCTTCTAAGACCCGCACTCGCTGCGTCATATAATCGAGGGGTTCTGTGCGTGAGGCATTCGCTTCACGCACAGTGTCTCAAGCGAGAGATCGACGACGAGACGTTTGGGCGGATGGTTTCCCGTTTCACATCCGAAACAGGGACTGATTGAGCAGTCCGGCCACGACGTGACTGCAGCGAACCTGAAGGTAGTAACGATCCTCGCGACGGGCGCGATAGCTGTCCCATGGGGGCATCACCGTGAGATGTCTTACAGTAGTCGGAACCTCCGACAGTTATAAGGCGCTGATATTTAATGATAATTTCTGATGGTAGCGGGAGAGGGACTCGAACCCCTGATCGCCGTAACCTATTGAAGCTATCAACCAAGACTGCGCCCATTTTCAGTCTCGGTATGTACTCACGTACAGGGATCTGAAAACCACATCAAGCGTTCGCGAGCAAGGTGCTGCCTTATGACCGTACTGAGTGAACTGTTGTCAAGATCGCTGTTGCGCGCCTGGTTGCAGCCGTCGCTGGCGCCGGCTCTGCCTGTCGAGGAGCGAGGCGACTGGAGCCTGAAGATCAAGTCGCTGAGGGCTGTCTTTCTTCCACTGTTCATTGTGGTGCTGGTGCTGGGCGCGATTCTCGGCGGCTTCGCTACACCGACCGAAGCGGCCGCGCTCGGTGTGTTCGGCGCGTTAGTATCGTCGGCCATCCATCGCAGGCTGTCGTTCAAAGTTCTCAACGATGCCGCGATTCAGACATTGCAGTTGACCGCGCTGATTATGTGGATTCTGTTCGCAGAGCATGCGTTCTCGACAGCGTACACGACGTTGGGTGCTAATGAACTCATGAACCATCTGATGACGCTAATTCCAGGCGGTCAGTGGGGTGCGCTTGCCTTTATGTTGGTCGTGCTGCTGTTGCTCGGCATGGTTCTCGATCCGGTCGGAATCATGCTAATCACGCTGCCGGTCCTTCTTCCCGTGGTGCAGGCCTACAATTGAGATCCGATCTGGCTCGGCGTGATCTTCATCATCATGATGGAGATCGGTTATATGACGCCGCCGTTCGGCTTCAACCTGTTCTACCTCAAGGCCGTAGCTCCTCCCGAAGTGACGATGCACGACATCTACCTTTCGGTCATTCCCTACGTCTTGGTGACCCTTCTCGGCGTTCTGATCTTGATCATGTTTCCCGATATCGCCTTGTATTTTCCAAATCTGTTCTTCGGCGTGGCGAAGTAGGAATGTCAGTTGGTGGTAAATCGGACCGCTACACCAGCCAGCGGTCTCAGTGCCTTGACCGCACGAACGGCGTCGCTTTCGAGCAGAGCGATAGGAGAAGCGGCCTACGCGCAAACGGGCTTTGTGCTGGTGCGGGTGATCCTGCGCCGCAGCATCTGGTGAACGGCAGCAGGTTGCGCCTCACCTACGAAGCAAGCCGCCTGCTCGATGCTGCGAACTTCCTGAACAGACTGACGTGCACGAATGCCTGACCGATTGAATCGACTTAGTTTCCTGATGGTGGATCTCGACGGGCCGTGAGTTTGACCACGGATTTGTGCAGAGACATTTACTCAGTTTCGGGGCAAAGCTCATCAGGCGGCGAGGCAACTCGAAGCGTCGTTCTCGTCGCGATCGCGTCTGTTGCGATGATCGACAGAACTCGTCATTTTCAGCGCGGACCTAAAGCCAGGAAGTTCGACAATTTCGTACGTCAAGATGTCCAAGTCGAATGCTTATAGCAAAATTGTACGAACGTTGGTGCTCAAGGGAACTTCTCGATGATCCAAATGCACGTTGTTGTTGCATTCGCGTTGAGCGAATGAACTCCGGATTGTGTCTCGATGCACTGCATGTCCTGGTGAGCATTGGTGTTATCGTCCCGTCGTCGGATCCGTGATATATTAACCAAGGGGCAGTTCGGGCGGCTGGCTGTGGGTGCTGGCGATTTGTTGGTGACAACACGAAACAAGGCATCAAGCTATTTTGAGTTCTGACGTTTTTGCAATTGTTTAGTAACAAGGCTTGCGTCATGATTTGCCCATCCTGCAACACTGAGCTTCTGGATGAAGATGGGCACTGTGCGGTTTGTGGCCTCAACTTCCCGCTCAATTGCGTAACTTGCGGAATGCCCAATTTGCGTGGTTCGCGGTTTTGCGGTTCATGCGGACAGAAGCTCGATCAATCGACGGTCTTGGCAGAACGCAAGGTCGTCACCGTCCTGTTTGCCGACATTGTCGGTTCGACTGAACTGATCGGCGAGAAGGATCCCGAACGCGCGCTGTCGCATCTCGCGCCAGCGCTGGCGCGCATGGCGATCGCGGCTAACCAATTTCACGGTACTGTGCTGCGTACGATGGGCGACGGCATCATGGTGCTGTTCGGTGTGCCGCATATTCGCGAGGATCATGCGCTTCTGGCCTGCCGCGCAGCGCTGGCGATGCAGCAAGCCTCACAGGACAATGGACAGGTGTTGCGCATCGGTCTGCACTCTGGAGAAGTCGTCACCGGGCCGACGCTGAATTTCATCAATGAACAAAGCGCCTATGGTGCAGCGATCCATCTCGCTAGCCGGCTCGAGCATATGGCCTCGCCGGGCGACATTTGCATGACGGAAACCACCTTCCAATTGGTGCGTCCGCTTTGTGATGCGGTTTCGCTCGGTGCGCAGGAAATAAAGGGCTTCGTCCGGCCGGTGACCGTCCATCGTCTTATCCGCCTGAAATCCGCTGGCACCAGCGAGCAGTTCGGCCACACCATGTTAACCGCGTATCGCGGCCGCGGTGAGGAGTTGCGACGGCTGGAGCGGGCGCTGGAGGATGCCACCAGCGGGCATGGAAATGTTGTTGGCATTTGCGCCTCACCAGGCCTTGGCAAAAGCCGACTCTGCTTTGAGTTTGCTGAACGCTGTCGCGAGCGCCAGATTCCTGTGCTGGAGGCGCGCGCCTCGTCTTATGACTACTCCGGTCCGTTGCAGCCGCTGCTGGAATTTCTCCGCGCGTTCTTTCGTATCCAACCGCAAGACAGCAAAGACGCGGCACGCGCGCGTATCGTTGCTGGTGTCCAAGCGATCAGCCCGGCATTGTCTGATGACGTCGTTGCGCTGACTGATATCCTCGGTGTTGCGGATGCCGCATCTGCAGCGACAAAGTTGGATCCCAAGGCCAGGCATGCACGGCTGGTAAGAGCTATCGGCAATCTGGTGCGCGAAGGCGGGCGCATGCCGGCGCTGACCATCATTGAGGACATCCAATGGCTCGACGAAGGCAGCCAGGCCTTTATCGACACACTGATCGAGGCAGTGGCGCAAACGCGTGTGCTGGTGTTACTGACCTATAGGCCGAGTTATGATCCGCTTTGGAAGACTGCGGCGCATGTGCAGGAAATGCGACTTGGAGAATTGTCGCAGCAAGATGTTGCGGCATTGGTCGCGGAATCCGTCGGCAGTCATCCGCTGGGGCGCGATCTGCGCCAGCGTATTGTCGAGCGCAGCGGTGGTAATCCGTTCTTTGCAGAGGAACTGGTGCGGGCGCTTGCCGATCAGGGGAGCCTGGTCGGTGAGGCCGGACGCTATCTCGTGACCGACAGCGCCCCGGTAGACACACTCCCGACGACTGTACAAGGTGTGATCGGCGCGCGCATCGACCGTTTGAGTGAAGGCGACAAGGCGGTGCTGCAGATCGGCGCCACTATCGGACGCGAATTTCCCGTCGCCGTACTGGAGGAGGTTGCCGATCTCGCGCGTGAGCAGGTTGCCGACAGTTTGACTCGGCTATGCAACCTCGATCTGCTGCGGCATGCTGTTGGTGCCGACGGATCGATGTTCTACGCGTTTCGGCATCCGCTGATGCAAGAGGTCGCCTACGCCATGCAACTAAAGGCTCGGCGTATCTCGCTACACGCCGCAGCGGCCAAGGCCATCGAGCATTTCCATCAAAACCGTCTCGATGAGTATGCCGGGCTGATAGCCTATCACCTCGAGGCTGCGGGTGATGTCGATGCGACCGCCAAGTACGTTGCTCGGAGCGCACTCTGGATCGGCACCACCGACATCGGCGAAGCGCTAAAATCCTGGCGCAAGGTGCGCGTGCTATTGAATAGCCAGTCGCGCTCGTCCGCAAATGATCAGTTGCGCATATTGGCCTCGGGCCAGATCGTCAGCCTCGGTTGGCGCGAAGGCATGACCGCGGACGAGGCCGCGCCATTTGCCGAGGAAGCGCTCGGGTTGGCGCGTGAGACACATAGTACGTCGGCGGAAATGCTGCTGCTGGCCGGCTATGGCCGCATTCTCGCGGCCAGCAGTTCGGCAGATGCCTACGTCACGCATCTCGAACAGGCCTACGCGTTGTCAACCGTCGGCGACGTCAGCCATCGAACGTTGTTGCAAGGCTTATTTTGCCAGGCATATGGGTTAGCGGGCAGGATGCGCGAGGCGCTGGCTGCCAGCAACGCTGCGCTCGGTGGCATCGGTCAGATCGATCGTTATCACGAACAGCTTCTCGGCTTTAATATCGAGCGTTGGGTACAAAGCCTGCGCGCGCGTATTCTAGTGCGGATCGGGGATTATTCTACCGGCCGGCACGATCTCGTACAGCTCATCGCCAGTGAACTGGAGCATCCCGATCCCGCCGTGCAGTTCATCCCGCACCATGGACTGGTTGAACTCGCGTGGCTGACGTCCGACGCCGCTTTGGGCCAAGCTCATGCGCGCCGTCTTACCGAAGTCGCGCGGAAGAGTGAGTTGCCGTATCTCAAGGTCTATGCGGATGCTTGCGAGGGACTGGCATGTTCGCTTGCTGGAGATCAGGCTGCGGCGATCGTCTGGCTCGAGACGGCGCTGGAGTTTGCGCGGCAGCGGCGTGCGGCCCTCGACTACGAGTCGGACATCATGGCGTGGCTGGCCGAAGTGTACCGCCGCAGCGGCAATCCGGCTGAAGCCATCCCGGCAGCGCGGGCAGCGATTGCGATGGCCCGTGCGCGCGCGGCACGACTGGCGGAGACCCGCGCGCTGGTGACGCTGGCCGCGTCGTTGTCCGGCGATGCCGAAGAGGAGGCGCAACAATTTTTGTGTGACGCCGAGGCAATGATCGCGGAAACCGGCGCCAAGGCTTATGATGTGCTGATCGAGCCGGTCATTGCGGCGCGGCAGTTGCTGCCGGCGAAATCCGCATCAGGAGTGTAAACTCGTGCATGCCGTAATCCCTGACGGTTTCGACGGTACAGCCGAGCTCGGTGCAATGCGCGGTCCAGCGATCCGGATCGGTGCGATAGAGTTCATTTTCCATCAATTGTCCGTCGCGCGGCAACATGAAATTGACTGCGAAGCCCAGCCGGCTCGTCGCACGCAGGTCGCCGAGGATTGATGTCACATAGGCCTCCCATGCGGTCAGCGGATGGCCGAGTCGGACATTGCAGACGCCGCTGGCGATGCTGTAATCGGCGATCGCCGTGCAGCGCGAATTATGTTCGAACGTCGTTTGCGGTCGAGCGGCCCAGCGGTTGCGTGCGGTATCGATCATGATCTTCGAAACGTCAATGCCGCGATAGGCGACGTCGGCGCCAGGGTGGCGGAATGCCAGGAATTCCAACAGCGCGCCATAACCGCACCCGAAATCGTTGAGGCTGAACGGTACGTCGAAGTCGCATAATTTCAGCAGTTGCACGAAGCGCAGATATTGCGTTGCGGCGCTGGCCCAGTCGACACCGCGCGGTGTCGAGCGATAGCGTCGCGCTATCCCCGAATAGTAATTGTCAACGCCGGTGATGATGGCGTCCCTGCTGCCGTCAGGCACTTTTGGTCTTGCGCTCGCTCACTCGCCCGGTCGGCACCGATATGGTGATGTATTCGGTTTTGCTGAAACTGAACGCCGGTTCGGTGGTCACGATGACGCCGGGCTCAGATTTGGCCGGATGCCAGGTGAAATGCACCTGCATCGGCGTCTTGGCCTCCAGGTTCTTCTTCAGCGCCGAGACGATGCGATCATGCCCGGACATGTCCGCTATGTCCGAAGGCACTTTCTTCAGGCCGTCGAGAAAGCGAAACCAGCCGCGACGGTCCTTGGCTTCCGGTGGTGCCAGATTGAGCAGTGCTGCGGCGCTGGCCAGTGAGTGATGTTGCGAGAAAATCTTGAACTCTTTTTGGAGTTCGATCATTTCGGTGAGAGCTTCGTCCTGAAATCTCAGGTCCAGTTGGACCGAGATAAATGGAACGTATTTGTCGGCAACGAATCCGCCCATGGCAATGCTCCTTGATGAAAGTTGCAATTCCCCTTGAAAATTCTGCCTGCGCGCGCGTTACACTTGTATCCCGAATCCCAGTTCGCCGCGTTTGCGCTGGCTTCCGAAACAGTCGATGCCTTCAACGCACTACTTGAGGTTCAGTGATTTTTCGCTTCTTGCTTTGGCAAAGAATGCCAGCGGGAGCAGGATGCGAACCTCTAAGTTACCTTTAATGATATTAGCGCGTTTTAATCAGATCGGCCATCCGTTGATGAGAACCGGTCGGGGAGCGGCATTCAAACAAGATCGATGTTAATGGTTTGGTCGGGACCGCAACCGAAAGGTTCACGGAGGTTTGCAGTTGCGGTGGCGGGCAGGGCGAGTTGCACGGTTGAGGCAATCTGGTACGTCATGGCGATCGCCTGCCCTGTGGCCGGCTGTTTGATGATGAGAAAATGTGCTCAAGGGCCTTGGCTGTCAGGGCTTGTAGCCATCTGACGGAACGCAGTTGATCCCCTGCCGTTCCGGCTGCGACCCGGTTGTGCGGTCGTTCTCGCCGCGGATGCCGCATTGCCGGGTGAAGTGTTGCCTAACCGCCTCAAGAGCCGGCTTCCACCCATCAATCTCTTTGAAGCTGTCGCCGATCCTGCCGACCTTGAGGCAGTTTCCAGATTGAGGCGATGAGCAATGACAGGCTCCGCGAGGAGGCGGGGGACATTCGCCTCGTGGCGCACGAGGACAGAGTGTCTGGACCTGGCAGCACGCCGATCATGGCTGCGTTCACCCACCTCAATCCCGACGGGGATCGCTTTACGAACGGAGCGTATGGCGTTTTCTATGCCGCGCGCACGATTGAGACGGCTATTGCCGAAACACGCTACCATCGTGTTCGATTCCTGCAGGCAACCAGTGAACCCGCTCAGGAAATCGACATGCGGGTCTATGCCGTCGATCTCGATGCCGAACTGCATGACATCCGGGCAATGCGAGAAAGTCATGCCAGCAACTATGCGGTGTCGCAGGAATTCGCTCTGAAACTCCGGGAAAACGGCTCCGATGGAATCGTCTACGCAAGCATTCGCGATGATGGGGGTGAATGTGCCGCCGTGTTTCGTCCCCGGGTTCTATCCAATTATCGGCAGGAACGACACCTTTGCTATGTATGGGATGGAAGGGCCGTTTCCACAATCTACGAGAAGAGGACCTTCGGATAAGGCCAGCGATGGATCTGCGGGCTGACAGCAGAGAGTGTCGTCGGCGCACCACGAATGCTTCAGCCCGCTTCGGGTCTATTGTGCTTCCCGCCGAGCCGCCGGATGTCTCGTGCTGAGTTCGCTTGATGAGTGATACGCGCAACTATGCTGGCGACGTTTCTTCCCATTCAGCGGATAGCGGGGCATCGATTTCGCACACAATTCCGGTTGGATCGTAAGTGATTTGAACCTTGCCCTGGAGTTCGCCGGCCAACACGCGCTCGATCAACTGCGAACCGAATCCTTTTCGGCTCGGTGACCTCACTTCCGGGCCATTTCGCTCCTGCCAACAGAAGGTGAGTCCGGGGGAGTCTCCGTGCTTGATACTCCACTTGATGATGACCTGGCCGGTGGGGACCGAAAGCGCGCCGTACTTGGCGGCGTTGGTCGCCAATTCATGGAGCGCCAATGTGAGAGCCAAAGCGGATTTCGGCGAAAGCCGCAGGTCTGGTCCGTCTATTTCAAATCGCTGGCGTCCGTGCATAGTCAAGAGTTGCGCGATGACGTCCTTCAGCTCCGCGCTATCCCAGTTCTCCCGGGTGATCAGGTCGTGACCGTTCGACAACGCCAGCAGACGCGCCTCGAACTTCCGAAAATCGTCGCTCTCGCTTTCGTGGCCGCGAAAACTCTGCCGCGCGATCGCCAGCACAGTCGAGAGATTGTTCTTCAGCCTGTGCTTCATCTCGCGCAGCAGCGTGGCGTGAAGCCGCTCGGCCGCCTTGCGCTCGGTGATGTCGCGGGCGATTTTCGAGGCGCCGATGATGCGGCCATCGCTGTTTCTGATCGGCGAAATTGTCAGGGAAAAATCGGCCAGGCTGCCGTCGTTCCGTCGGCGAACTGTCTCGAAATGCTCAACGCGCTCGCCCCTACGGAGCCGGGCCAGAATATCGAGTTCTTCATCCAACCGATCTTCAGGGATCAGGATCGTGATTGGCTTGCCGACAACCTCATGAGCCGAGTAGCCGAACAGCCGTTCCGCCCCGATATTCCAACTGGTGATGATGCCATCGAGATTCTTGCTGACGATCGCATCGTCGGACGATTCGACGATCGCAGCGAGGCGCGCGCTCGCCAGCTCCGCTTGTTTGCGGTCACTGATGTCAACTGCGACGCCCGGCATCCGCCAGGGCTTTCCGGCCTCATCGTAGAGGCACTGGCCGTGGACCTCGAGCCAGTGGATTGTCCCGTCGTGGCTGACCACGCGGTATTCGAGGATGCATTTTTCTCCCGTCACGATCGCTTGCTGAATGGCTTCGCTCACCCGCTCAACGTCGTCCGGATGAATGGCCGCGAGATAATCGGCGAGGGGAGCGCCGCTTTCGCCTTTCTGCGGATCCAGCGAGAACATCGTCGCAAAGCGGGCATCCGAATAGACGGTGTCCGTGCGGAGGTCCGTATCGAACGTCCCGATCATGCCGGCAGCCTGGAGAGCGTAAGAGAGGCGTTCTTCCGTCCTCGCCAATGCCTGCTCGGCGGCAATCCGCTGTGTTGTTTCCTCGACGATGCACAGGACGCCATCGACGGCGCCGGACGCGTCGTGGACCGGCGAGTAGGAAATGTCGAAGTAAACAGCTTCCGGGTAACCGCGGCGCTCGATATGGAACGGGCGATCCTTGGCGGACACCGTTTCGCCGGTGATCAGGACTTGCTTCAGCAACGGTTCAAGATCGTTCCACAACTCGGACCAGTTTTCCCGCGCCGGCCGTCCGAGCGCCCTTGGATGCTTGTCGCCGATCGTGGGCCTGTAGGTGTCGTTGTACAGGGCCACGAAGTCCGGTCCCCAAAACAGCACGATCTGTACTTTTGCGGGCAACATAAGCCCGACGGCCGACTTCAGATGCGGGGGCCATTCCGCGATCGACCCCAGGCTGGTTCTGGACCAATCAAGTGCACGGATGAGTTCTCCCATCTCGCCACCGCGAAATGGAAAGGTTTCTGGGTCTCTCGGCTTCTGGTCAGTCACGGCTTGCAAAGGTCTCAATTGGATGGCGGCAACTTTACATGACTACCGCCAGAATGAAACGACGAAGCGGGGCTGTTGAGCTTTTCCAGGTCGGGCGTCACACGCGTTTGGGGAACGAGATCATCCCGAAAGCTTTAGATTGGGGGTGGCAGCGATCTCGCCGTTGCGAGATAGCGACGCGTTGTCGGCGAAGCCCGCCATCACCCCGTTCCGGAAATCGGATGCCCCTCGATGGCGAGGAGAACGACATGCAGAGCAAGCTTTTGAATGACAGCAACGGACAGCGGACGTTTGCCGTCATTCTTGAAACCGGCGATGAAGTGCAGGACTGCATGAAGACGTTCATCGAGGCGGAAGGCATTCGGGCCGCGCAACTCACCGCGATCGGTGCGTTCAGCGACGTCGAATTGCTGTACTTCGATTGGAAAGCAAAAAAGTATCACAATAGCGCCAGTCGAGCAGGTGGAGGTTGCGTCGTTGATCGGCGACGTCGCGGAATCTCCCTCGGGCGAACCGGCGCTGCATATCCACGTGGTCGTCGGACGGCGGGATTGCACAGCCTTGGCCGGCCATCTCGGCCAAGCCCACGTGCGGCCGACATTGGAAGTCCTGCTTACCGAGAGCCCAACACATTTGCGCAAAAGGTTAGACACGGAGTCCGGCCTTGCTCTCATTCGCATGGAGACCTGAGCGATAGCGTCGGCGCGGAGGCTTTCGGGAACAGACCGGCGATCCGCACGTTCCGATTCAGGAGCAGCGGCGGTAACCCTTGTCCATGCGATCCCGAGGAGATTCAAATGCCGACATGCGAAACCTGCGGCAATGACTATGACAAGGCCTTTCAGGTCACGATGAATGGTCAGGCCCATACGACAGCTTCGAATGCGCGATTCACGCATTGGCGCCGACATGCAAGCATTGCGGGACACGGATCGTAGGGCACGGCCTGGAGCAAAAGGGCGTGTTCTATTGCTGTGACCACTGCGCATCCAAGGACGGTGTGTCCGGGCTTCGGGATCGGCTTTGATGATGTGACAAGTGATTTATCAGTCGGGAAAGTGATTTCGTCGCCAGAGACGCGCAATCATATCTGCTGCTTCAGATGAAGCGCATCGGCGGGAGCTGCGCTTTTCTGATCATTGTCGAAATAGGCATAGATATCGAAGCCACGCCGCTTCCATTTCAGGAAGTCGGCGGCCCAGCCGTGCAACGTTTGTTGGCTATAGTGATTCTTGTAGCGCCCGCCCGGTCCATGCCCGCGGACGTAGATGAAATCGGCCGTGCGCTCCCAGGGCGATGGCGCGTCATGATGATCGGAAATGCACAGCGCGATATTGCGGTCGGCCAGCAGCCGCATCGTCTGTGGCGTGTACCAGCTCGGATGACGAAATTCGAACGTATATCGTCCCTTCCGGCGAAGAAGCTTGAGGAAGCGGGCGAGCCGTTGATGATCCGCTTTCATGTTCGGCGGCAGTTGAAACAGCACGGGTCCGGCTTTCTCGCCAAGCAGGAAAAGGCGTTGCTCAAGCAACTTCACGCTGTCCGTGGAGGTATCCGACAGGCGTTTCCAGTGTGTGATGAAGCGGGAGGCCTTCCAGGCGAAGATAAAATCGTCTCCGGTATGATCGCGCCAGGATTCCACGGTCTGCGTCGAGGGGGTTCGATAGAACACGCCGTTGAGTTCGGTCGTTTCGAACTGTGACGCGTAGTAGGAAAGCTGGTGTTTCACCATCAATCTGGACGGAAAGAACGGCCCGCGCCATGACTCGTAATGCCAGCCCGATGTGCCGATGCGAATTCTCGCCATCGCGACTGTCTCCGCTATTTCGGCTCCGGGTCGATCAGGCCTGCGGAGGGTGACTGATAGCGTCCCGCGCGATGCAGCAGGGCCGCGTTGCCGAGCGCATGCGCGGCATTCAGCACTTCCTCCCGAAAGGCTTTGTCTTCATCGAGGTCCTGGTGGGACGTTGCATAAGGCTCCATGTAGCCGACATAACCATCCAGTTCGGCGGTTCGGCTTGCTCCGATCAGCGACATGTCGGTAAGCCAGTCGGTCAACGACCGGCGCAGGATCTCGGCACCGGCGCTGTCGCCATGCACCACAACCGAGAAGTGGCGTCCGGCCAGATGTCGCGGATAAGGCCAGCCGCGCAATTCGAGTGCCTTCGCTTCGGCGGCCTTCTTGCCGTGGGTCGATGACGGATCGGGATTGCCGCCATCGGCACAAACCAGCCGGTCGATCATCGCCTTCAGAACGGTAGGCGCCTGATACCAATGCACCGGCGTGACGATCATGATGCCGTGCGCGGCCACCCAGAGCGGGTAGATCTCGTTCATCATGTCGTCGGTCTGGCCGAGCGAGTAGTTCGGATAGCAGCTGCAAGGCCAATGACACAGCGCCATTGACGTCGAGACGCAGGCTTTGCAGGGGTGGATCGCCTTGCCGAATTCGGAGGTCAGACGGCTGAGATCGAGAACGTCGGCTGCCAGATCCATGTCGCGAAAGACCGCGACGGCCCACTCGACCATGCGCCATGTCTTCGACATTTCGCCGGGACAGGTATGTTCGCTTCTCGGCGAACCATTGACGATCAGGATGCGCGGCGTCTCGTTCGGATCGTCATGGCGCGATTGCGCTTTGTGGATATCATCCCGAGCCGCTAGCCAATCAAGTGCGATTTCATAGTCGGGATCGGCAAAACCCGGTCCGGCTTTTCGTGTCAAAGGCGACTTACGCGAATGATGGTAGCCGTCCCACGCGGCATCGATCACGACCTGCAGGCTGTCGTTCAGACGCGAAAAAGCGGGATCGCGGAAGCGGGCGCGAAAGCGTCGTTCGAATTCGTCCTTCGTCAAGGTGACGGATGGCATTCCCTTGCGAATATCGACATCCGCCATCGTTGATCCACACTCTCAGCTTATTCGTGTCAGTTTGTCGAGCGTGATCGGAAGATCACGCACGCGCACGCCCGTTGCGTGATAGACGGCGTTGGCGATCGCTGCCGGAACGCCGACGATGCCGATTTCTCCAAGCCCCTTGATTCCCATCGGGTTGACGAAGTCGTCCTGCTCATTGACGAAGATCACATCGATGTCGTGAACGTCGGCATTCACGGGGACATGATACTCGGCGATATTGGCGTTCATCATCCGGCCGAGGCGCGGATCGACCAGCGTTTCCTCGTGCAGCGCCATGCCGAGCCCCCATACCATGCCGCCCATAATCTGGCTGCGCGCGGTCTTGAGGTTGAGAATGCGGCCGGCCGCGACGGCGCTGACGATGCGGGTGGCGCGGATGACGCCGATATCCTCGTCGACCCTCACCTCCGCGAAGATCGCCGAATGGGTGTTGTGCGCGTGGGCCTCGTCCTTGGCGAATGTGGTCTGCTCTTCGCGCTCGATCCGGTCGACCGATGCCGCACGCATCACGTCGGCGATCGCAATGACGTCCCGGCTATTGGCGCGCGATGCGATCGCGCCGTCCGTAAGCGTCACGTCATCACTGCTCAGGCCCTTGAAGGGTGTGCCGGGGATACGCTGCGCCAGTTTCAGAAGATCGTCGCGAATGGCTTTGCCGGTGGTGACGATCCCATTGGAAACCGAGGCCGCCATCCACGATCCGCCCTCCACCGGCGATTGCGGAAGCGTGGAATCGCCGAGCTTGATCGAGATCGCCTCAATCGGAAGGCCGAGTATATCGGCGGCCACCTGTGCCATGATCGTATAGGTGCCGGTGCCGATATCGGCGGTGGCGCATGACACCTCGGCATGGCCGTTCGATGTGAGAGCGATGCGAACGGTGATCGGCATCTGCATCGCATCCCACACGCCGGTCGCCATGCCCCAACCGATCAGTTCGTGACTTTCCTTCATCGAGCGGGGTGCGGGAGTGCGTCGCTCCCAGCCGAAAGCTTCCGCGCCCCGGCGGTAGCATTCGCGCAGATTCTTGCTGCTATAGGGGAGGCCCTTGTTTTGATCGCGGTCGGAATAGCACTTCAGCCGCAGTTCGATCGGGTCCGTCTTCAGCGCCACCGCCAGTTCATCCATCGCCGCTTCCAGCGCATAGACGCCGGTTGCGGCGCTTGGCGCCCGCATGTCGCAACTGGTGGGGAGATCGAGGTGGGCGAGCTTGTGCGCGTAGCTGGCCGTTTCGCTCTTATAGAGAAGGCCCGACCACGTGGTTTCGTTGCGATGGAAGTCTTCATACTGGGACGTCGACGTCACCGCATCGTGGGTGACCGCATTCAGGGTCCCGTCCGTCTTTGCTCCAAGCTGGATGCGCTGGAGCATCGCCGGCCGGTAGCCGACCGCATACATCTGCTGGCGCGTCAGCACGACGCGGATCGAGCGGCGAACCGCTCGGGCAGCCAGCACGGCAAGAACCGTCTGATAGGCGGGACGCAACGCCGACCCGAACGCCCCGCCGACATACGGCGACACGACACGGATATCGTCGGGATCGCATTCGAACACGCGACATAGATAGCCAAGAACGTTCTGTACGCCCTGGGTCTTGTCGTAGACCGTCAGCTTTCCATCATTCCAGATCGCGGTGGACCCGAATAGCTCCATCGGATTGTGGTGTTCGATCGGGACGACATAGTCGGCCTGATGACGGACATTGGAAGCCGCGAAGGCGCCCGCGGCATCGCCTCGCGGCTTCGCGGGTGCATCCAGCGGTAAGGCCTTGTCGCGCGCTTGAGCGAAGTCGGTGAAATGCTGCTCCTCGTCATAGGTGACCTCGACGAGTGAGGCCGCATAGGTGGCGGTTTCGAGATCCTCGGCCACCACCAGCGCGACAGGCTGGCCGCCGAAGCGAACGTGGTCGTCATACAGCGGTCGATACGGCGAGCCTTTCTCCGGCGCGACGTCGTCCTTATAGGCTTCGTCGCTGTCGGCCATCGCCGGACGGTTTTGGTGCGTCAGCACGGCGAGCACGCCTTCGACGTCCATCGCGCGCGCCGTGTCGATCTGTTTGATGCGGCCCTTTGCGATGGAAGAGGTCACAACGCTACCGTGGGCGAGGTCGGGTGCGCCGAATTCCGCCGCATAGCGCGCGACGCCGGTGACCTTGTCGCGTCCGTCGATGCGGGAAGTTGCCGTGCCGGTATACTGGGTCATCGATGCACTCGCTTGTCTGATCGGCTCGAACGTTTCGGCGATAGCGGTCTTGGATGACATTCCGTTCCCGAGGATGCCAAATGCGGCAGCGCCCTTGAGCACGTCGCGGCGATCGATCCCTGCTTGATCGGACGTCCTTCTCCGCGGGCGTGGTGTGTCTCGGTTCACGCGATTCTCTTGTCCGACTGCGATTGCGGCGTGCCTTGCGCGGCCTGATTCAGCGCGCGCATGATGCTGCGCCGGGCGAGATCGATCTTGAAATCGTTGTGGCCGTATCCTTTGGCGCCGCGCAGAATGATCTGCGCGGCTCTGGCGAAGGTGTCCTTCGCGATGGGTCGACCTGTCAGAATTGCCTCTGCTTCCGGATCGCGCCAGGGCTTGTGAGCGACGCCGCCGAGTGCCAGCCGCGCTTGACGAATGGTGCCGTTGTCGATCTCAAGCGCGGCCGCGACGGAAACCAGCGCGAAGGCATAGGACAGCCGATCGCGAATTTTCAGATAGGTGTAGTTGCTGCGGAAGCCGTGCGCGGGAAGTTCGACCGCCGTGACGATTTCATCAGCGCCGAGATTCGTGTCGCGTTCCGGCGTGTCACCGGGCAGGCGATGGAACTCCGTCATTGGGATTGTGCGCGCACCGTGCGGGCCTGTAACACGAACAACGGCATCGAGCGCGGTCAGCGCGACGCACATATCGGACGGATGGGTGGCGATGCAGGCATCGCTGGTCCCGAGAATAGCGTTGATCCGATTGAGGCCGCCGATGGCGGAGCATCCGGTGCCCGGCTTGCGCTTGTTGCACGGCGTGGCGACGTCATAGAAATACAGACAACGTGTTCGCTGCAGCAGGTTGCCACCGGTCGAAGCCATGTTCCGAAGTTGCGTCGAAGCGCCTGCGAGGATGGCGCTCGACAGAAGCGGATAGCGATCCTTCACGTGGGAATGCCATGCGAGGTCCGAGTTCGGCACCAGCGCACCGATGCGAAGCCCTCCGTCAGGCGTTTCCTCCACCGTCCGCAATGGCAGATGCGAAATATCGATCAGCCGCGCAGGGCGCTCGACATCGTACTTCATCAGGTCGACGAGGTTGGTGCCGCCAGCGATAAATCTGGCCGAACTGTCGGCTGCGGACTGCCTCACGGCGTCGGCGACATCCTGTGCCCGTGAATACTGAAAGTTGTTCATGTCGCTTTCATCGCCTCCTCGATGGCCTCCACGATGTTGGGATAGGCACCGCAGCGGCAGATGTTGCCGCTCATCGTCTCGCGGATTTCATCACGCGTTCTGGCCCTGCCTTCCCGGATCAAAGCCATCGCCGAGCAAATCTGTCCCGACGTGCAGTAGCCGCACTGAAAGGCGTCGTGATCGATGAATGCTTGCTGCACCGGATGGAGGCTTCCGTCGTGAGCAAGACCTTCGACGGTGGTGATTTCGGCGCTATCATGCATCACCGCGAGAGTGAGGCAGGCATTGATCGGTCGCCCGTTCAACAGCACCGTACAGGCACCGCACTGACCATGGTCGCAGCCTTTCTTGGTGCCAGTCAGATGCAGTCGGTCGCGCAAGGCATCCAGCAATGTCGTCCATGGCGCGATCTCAAGTTGCCTTCTGGCGCCGTTGATGAGCAATGCGACGGAAATCTTACCTATGGAGGAGGACGCCCCATCTGACGCCACGCCCGACGCGGCGGGGGCATGTGAGTCTGCCATATGCATTCTCCGCGGATCCAATGACATTCAATTCGGTATGGCCCAGGACGTTCCTTCGCGGGGCGCTGCAACCGCCTCGGCACTCCGCCGTTGATAAGGCATGAACCTGAGAGGTGCGTCATGGTCGAGGTGAAGGAACTGATCCGTCAGGCGAATGATCTGCACGAGCGTGCGAAGCGGGAGGAAGATCCCAATATTCGCGACCGGTTGAACCGCATGGCGGAGACCTACAGTCATATGGCTGAAGTCGAGTCCGGCGCCGCGCCGCCATCGGTCCATGGGCTGATGGATGCGCTGACAAATCCCGATAACGGACCGTCCGCCGAACGTTCGCCGCCGAACGCGATGCCGGAACCGCCCGGTGCGGATTCCATGAAACAAACAAACGAGCCTTGGAAGCAGCCAGTTGAGAAGGAACAGGATCCCGGCAGGGTCTCGACCGATGCGCTTGAGCGTTGGCAAAAGACCAACACCCATTAGCTAGTGATCGCGGGGGTGTCCGATCACGATTTTTTCTTCGAGGTTTTCTTCTTTGATGTCTTTTTCGAAGTCTTCTTCTTAGATGCCGCCTTCTTGGGCACCTTCTTTCCCTTCTTGCGCGCCTTTGATAGGCCAATAGCGATCGCTTGTTTACGACTCTTTACTTTGCCGCCCTTGCCGCGACGTCCGCTTTTCGCGGTCCCTTTCTTATAGCGGCCGACCTCCTTCTCCACGTCGCTTCCTGAGCTTTTCGAATAGCGGCGTTTGGTAGCTTTCTTCGCTTTCTTGGCCATCGGAATTCCTCGGGTCGTTTCCGTTTCCAATTGCAACTCGTCGCTTAGACCAGAGTTCCAGCGCGAGGAATAGTGGTGCGTGGCTAGAGCGCCCAGGCATCCATCACTTCGCCGGCTTTGGCCAGTTCAATCTGGACGTGATAACGCTGCTCATAAAGCCGAAGCGAGGCGTCGTGGGCTTCATCCGACGAACTGCACAGAGCATCCTTCACGATGATGATCCGGTAGCCCAGATCGATCGCGTTCAAGGCCGTGGAAAGCACGCAGACATCTGTTTCCGACCCGGTGAGGAGAAGCGTGTCCACATGCTTCGCCTGAAGGAAGGCGTGAAGCGCGCCGGTCGCGAAGCCGGAATAGACCGGTTTGTCGAAGACGTGGGCCGGCGGCACGAAACGCTCTAACTGCGGCATGAGTTTGAGAAGGGACGTATCCATGGCGTCGCGGGTCACATGCGGCCATCGGGCATAGTACGCCCGCCACATGCCCGGCGCATCGTCCGGACGGTGCGGCGGGATAAAGCGCGTGAAGATAGTCCGCTCAGGCGTCCTCGCGACCAGCTTTTCGATCGTTGGTAACACCCGCGACATCCAGGGGGGCGGCCACGGACCTCGACGCTGAACAGCCGTTGCATGTCGATACACAGATGGACACTGTCCGGTCCGGGTGGCGCCCTGAGTGCGCCCATTATTTGCTCCATGCCAGAGACACTCTCGGTTCAACTTGGGATCCAATCGCGTGTTCCCAAGGCACCGCGTTTGCCTTTCAGTGCAAAAGTTCCTGCCGGCGACAAACGTGAATAGCGCCTACGCATTCTTCCAAGCCTGTGAGATAGCCGGTCACGGAACGATATGCTGTGCCAAGATTTCTCCATTCTGGGCAATCGGAGAGTCGTGATGCTGCAAACCACCTATCCCAGGCCGCCTTATCCGGCTCGACAGCAGCCAGTGCCGGGTTACACCGCAAACATGAATCCGATGCCCGATCATGGCGAGACGACTTACAAAGGTTCTGGCCGGCTTGCGGGGAAGCGCGCCGTTATCACGGGCGGCGACAGCGGCATCGGTCGCGCGGTCGCAATCGCCTATGCCAGGGAAGGCGCGGATGTTCTGATTGCCTATCTCGAGGAAGACAACGACGCGCGAGAAGCCGCTCAATTGGTTGAAGACGCAAAACGGAAAGCGGTATTGGTCCGAGGCGATATCCAGCATTCGGAGCATTGTCGGGAAATTATCGCGCGGGCGGTGTCGGAACTGGGCGGGATTGATATCCTCGTCAACAATGCAGCGCATCAGGCGACATTCAAGGACATCCAGGATATCACCGATCAAGAGTGGGATCTGACGTTTCGCGTCAACATCCACGCGATGTTCTATCTGACGAAAGCCGCTGTGCCGCACATGAAGCCTGGCTCATCGATCATCAACACCGCCTCGATCAACTCGGACGATCCCAATCCGACGCTGCTTCCCTACGCGACGACCAAGGGGGCGATCCATAATTTTACAGCCGGACTGGCGCAATTGCTCGCAGACAAGGGCATTCGGGTCAATGCGGTGGCGCCGGGGCCGATCTGGACGCCACTGATTCCATCGACGATGCCGCCGGATGCGGTGAAGAGCTTTGGGAAAAACACCCCGATGAAACGCGCGGGTCAGCCGGCAGAGCTTGCGACGGCGTATGTGATGCTCGCCGATCCTCTCTCCAGCTACGTTTCGGGCGCCTCGGTCGCGGTGACCGGCGGTCGGCCTTTCCTGTAAGGAGTGCCGCGCGATGAGCGCAAGTTACAAGGGAAGTGGGCAGTTGGGCGATACCGAGCCGCGTCTGAGCGAGGATGATAATCCAACGGGAGAAATTCGGCCCGAGAGGAGTTCCCGGTCAGCCTGACCCAGCGAAGATGGCGCCGCAGCAGGAGAAGAACACGCCAAAGCATATCGATCCCGGTCATACGAGTTAGGCCGCGGAGACATAAGAGAGGGAGAAAAAGATGGGCCTTGCCAGTTATGCGATCACCTCGGTCGACGGCAAGTGGAGCATTCTCCCCGACGGTGAGGTGGAGGGTGACTACGTCACCAAGGAAGCTGCGTTCGAGGCGGCAGTAGCCGCGGCGTCACTTGCGATCCGCGAGGGCCACGAAGTGCACGTTAGCGCACCCGGCACCACACGAGCCAACCCGACGACCACGATGGGTTGACGACCTCTCAGGATCGGTGCTTCCAACACTTCAGCGCCCATCTGAGATGCCATGCGCTGATTGCGATAGTAATCCATACAATGCCCGCGCCGACGAATGCGATGACCGCTCCAAGAGGAGACATCGCGAGGAACGTGGCTGCGAACCCTATCATGGCGATGCTGCCGAGCGCTGCACCTGCCGCATCGAGCGCGGCGGCTTCCTGGCCACGGCGCGCACCTCTTACGCCCGCATCCTTTTTGCGGCGAATTTCATGGCGTTCGATGAGCGTCGCACTGGCGCAGAAGATGGCAGGAAAAGCCAGGAACAGGCCGCCCACCGATGCACCCCAGACGGAACCGATCATGCCTGTGAGGACGGTGACAGCACCACCGAGTACGAAGCGGATCAGGTATTCGTACCAGCGGCTGTTGGACAGCGACGAGAGGGAGAGGTGAACTTGCATTCCCTATCTCCCGATTACGCCGTACAAGCTAAAGGCAACAACGAACCAGACCGGCAGCACGACAAGCGTTGCGGTTAGCGCGCCAGTCCGGAGACGCATGAGCATCTGACATACGAGCACGCTATAGTAACCCAGAGCGACGCCACCGAGAATCATCGAATTTGCCTGAAGCCCGGCATAGGCGTCGCCATGCTGAAACCAGGCGATGCCCAACGTCGCGAGAGCGACAGAAGGCGCTGCGCCGAACAGACCAGCGAAGCTCTTGGGCCGGACGATGTCACCAACAAGGGCGAACAGCGAGACCAGCAGACCGCCGACGAGAAACCGAATGACATACTCGGTCACGTCTTCCGTCCGTTTGCGATGACGTCGCGGAGGGTCTTGTCAGGATATCCGGTGAAGCGCCGAACGATGTGTTCGAGGACGATCCCGATAGCGAAGCCCACTGCGACATCGGATACCCAATGCGCGAGAATCGCAATCCGTGTTACCGACAGACCCAAGGCCGCCCCCAAGATCGGAATTTTGTATCGTGGGGGCAAGACCGTCGCCGCTGACGCTAAGGCTCCCATATGGACCGCATGACCGGACGGGAAGGCGTCCATGCTTTCGCCGGATAGCGGGATGCCATGAAGGTGGCCTTTCACTGTCATCCGATCCGGTCGGACTTGATCGAATGTTGTTTTCAAGACATGCGGAGCCGCTGCCGTTGCGACAGCAACGATAAGCAGATGTCCGGCGGCTGGACGAAGCGGCGAGCGAAATGCCGTCGCGGTGATCCAGGCCGCCGCCGCGCAGCCCAGCAGCAGATGTTCATCGGCGCCCCATGTGAGCGTCTTTTCGATGTGCTCAGGGATCGGGCGCGCGTCCGCGGCGACCCGCTGCGCGACGTACTGGTCGACTGCCGTTGGCCTGATGCGAATCAGCGCCATGCCTTCCCGCCCTTCCTTCAACGCGTCGTCCATCAGCCAATTCGCGTTCGGTGCGCATTGTTCCGGGAGGAAGGGTCGGATGGTGGATGTGCCGATCAGAAGCAATATCTGATTTCAGTCAGGAACACAGCTTCGAGAGAAAAGTTGTCTTGCTTTCAAATGGAGCCCGAAAATGGACTGGAATCGGATCGAAGGAAACTGGAAGCAGGTGAAGGGAAAGGTCAAGGAGCAGTGGGGCAAGCTCACCGATGACGATCTCGATGTTATCAACGGCAAGCGCGATCAACTCGAAGGACGAATCCAGGAGCGCTACGGATACCAGAAAGATCAGGTGAAGAAGGACATCGACGACTGGTACGGTCGTCAAAACTGGCAAGGTTGATGGGAGAGCGTCAATGGCGAAAGAGAAAGAACTGAGAGATCTGTTTGTCGATACGCTACGGGATATTTACTTCGCGGAAAAGAAGATCCTCGCCGCATTACCGAAGATGGCCAAGGCGACGAATTCGCCCAAGCTGAAGGCCGCGTTCGAGAAGCACGAGGCGGAAACGGACGGACAGGTCGATCGGCTGGAACAGATTTTCGAGATCATCGACGAGACGCCGCGTGGCAAGACCTGCGATGCCATCCTTGGGATTCTTGACGAGGGCAAGGAGATCATGTCGGAATACAAGGGCATGCCGGCGCTTGATGCCGGACTGCTCGCGGCGGCTCAGGCGGTTGAGCACTACGAGATGTCGAGATATGGGACATTGAAAACCTGGGCGGGCGAATTGGGTATGAAAGACGTCGTGCAGCTTCTTGAAGCGACGTTGAAGGAGGAAAAGGCGACGGACGCTGCGCTGTCGACGCTCGCCGAATCCGAAGTCAACCAGCACGCTCAAGCGGCGTAAAGATATTCGCGCAGTTGAGTTAGTTTTGGTAGGCCAGAGAGCCTGGCCTACCGAAAATCTTGTCGGCCCGACGGCGCATGATCTGCCTCGTTCACGTCACCGTTGAGTGGCAACATGATTCGCAAACTCAAATCGGGAAAATATCGAATCTATTCGCGCAAGGTCGATCCAAAAACAGGCAAGCGCCGCAATCTCGGCACCTTTGAAAGCCGCGCCGACGCCGAGAAGCATGAACGTGAAATCCAATACTTCAAGCGAAACTAGGGTCAATTGAGCGACGCGAATGTCCGGGACCGATCAATGAAAGAACCTCCACCACCCAGGCAACGGATCTGGTCGTTGCCACCTGTACTGCGACCGTCGCGTCCGAGCGCGGCACCGAACTTTGCGTGGACCATGCAGTTCTCAGCGAGTGCAGTTCTCAGCGAGTGCAGTTTTCAGTGAGTGGAAACGCGGACTCCGTTCGAAAACAGATCCCTGAATGGCGAGCCAATGCTTTGATCGATGGTTAGTTCCAGAGCCGAGGCGGATGTGGATATTCCAGCCGGCTGTTGCGATCCCTTGTTGTTACGCGGAACATTCATTTTTCTCCTGAGTTGCTCATTTGTCATTTGGCCAGATCAATCATGAGGAGAGGATCAATGAAACTCGCTTACCTGGCAGCGATTGCTGCGCTGACGATCTCGTCGCCTGCATTTTGTCAAACCACGACCGTGACGACGACTGGTACCGCCAGTTCGGCGTCCGTGACGGTGGCGCCCGAGCAGCGCACCAAAATCAGGACTTATATCACAGAACATAAGGTGCGGCCGGTGATGGTGAAGGAAAAGATTGCGGTCGGCGCCGTTCTTCCGGCCGATGTCGAACTTCACACCGTCCCCGAAGACTGGGGTCCATCGCTGCACACTTACCGATACGTTTATTCGGGCGATGACGTCGTCCTGGTCGATCCCGGAAGCCGACGCGTCGTTCAGGTGATCGACTAGTTCAGTTCGGAATTTGCGAGCGGGTCACTTGTCAGCCCGCTCGTATTTTTGTGCGGCTCGCACCGTCTTTCAGCTGAACCGGTTTCATGGCGCCTGTTATGGAACCTACATCGCTCTCTCCCGTTTAGCAGTGAGACCCGTGTCGCTACGTGTCCGGTTCGGAACCTGTGCTGCCGTGACTAGACGTGATTGCCATGAGGGATTCCGTGAACCGAAGAGATGTATTGAAGGCGACTATCGCTGTTCCTCTTGTTGCGCGTGGGGCGATCTCTCACGCAGAACCCGCGACCGACGTGTTCGATGTCACGTCTGTTCGGAAAATTGCGCGAGAGTTGGCCGCCAAGCCTTTCAAAGCGTCCAACGAGAAGTTGCCGGACGCATTCAAGAACCTCGATTACGATCAGTATCGTTCCATTCGTTATAAGTCCGAGGCGGCTCTATGGAGAGCAGAAAAGCTTCCGTTCGAGGTTCAGTTCTTTCATCGCGGATTTTTTTATAAGAATCCGGTCGAGATATTCGAGGTCGCGAATGGACGGGCGGCGAAGATTCCGTATCGCTCGGAGAACTTTTCGTTTGGCACGGTGAAACCTCCGGGAGACGGCGTCGATCTCGGCTTCGCAGGCTTCCGGATCCATGCACCGATAAATAGGCCCGACTATTATGACGAGGTGTGCGTCTTTCTCGGTGCGAGCTACTTCCGAGCTGTCGCGAAGGGACAATTGTACGGCCTTTCCGCGCGCGGGCTCGCCATCAACACCGGGCAAGCATCCGGTGAAGAGTTTCCACAGTTCAAGGCGTTCTGGCTTGAGAAGCCGACGCTAAAAGCCCGCTCCCTGGTGATCCATGCGCTGCTGGACAGCGAGAGCGCCTCCTCTGCTTACAAGTTCTCGATCCTGCCCGGAGAAACCACGGTTTTCGATGTCGAGGCCGCGGTCTATCCGCGCGTCGAGCTTCAGAACGTCGGCCTGGCGCCGATGACCAGCATGTTCTTCTTCGGACCCAACGATCGGATCGAAGTCGATGACTTCCGGCCCGAAGTTCATGATTCAGACGGGCTTGGCATGCTGAACGGGCGCGGCGAAACGCTCTGGCGTCCGCTAAACAATCCACGCGATCTGCAGATCAGTTCCTTCGCTGATGTCGGCCCGCGCGGCTTTGGCCTGATACAGCGGCAGCGAGACTTTTCCGACTATCAGGATCTCGAATCGAATTTCGAGAAGCGTCCGAGTCTTTGGGTTGAGCCGATCGGCGACTGGGGCGAAGGTTCGGTCCAATTACTTGAGATTCCGACCAAGGAAGAAATCCACGACAACATTTCCGCGTTCTGGCATCCGAAAGCACGGCTTCAGGCCAAAGCCGAGCATAGCTTCACATATCGCCTGCACTGGGGGCAGGACAGGCCGGTGCCGCCTCCCATCGCAAAGTTCTCGAGATCGGCAGTCGGCATGCGGGGGGACAAAGCAAAACTGTTCGTGTTGGACTTGGTCGGAAGTAATTTCAAAGCGGTCGAGCCACAGGGGATCAAAGGAGCGGTCACGGCCGACAAGACAGAGATCCGGAATATCGTGACGCAGCCAAATCCGCAGACAGGCGGCTGGAGGTTGAGTTTCGAAATGCTGCTGAAGGACAAAACGCCTGTCGAATTGCGGGCTTCGCTCATGGAGAAGGATACGCCGATCTCCGAAGTCTGGGTGTATCGGTGGGCGCCCTGATGCAAGCCCCTCACGTACGAGACGGCTCACACCTGGATGAAGCAAGGCAAGCGCATCTTGTCCCGTGTGAGATGCCGACGTCTATGGTTACTCAAGCCTTGCGGCTTCCCGACCCCGCGACAAGATGCATGCATTTCGTACCAGAGCCCACTGCGGCGCGGCGAATCTTGATCTTCGGCGGCACGCTCGCCCTGACGGTTGCAGGTTGCTATGAAATGTATCAAGTCCTGAAAGTGGGTGGCGTCACGGCACTCGAGGCAGGAGTGCTCGTCCTGTTCGTGGTGCTGTTCGCCTGGATCAGCCTTTCGTTCATCTCGGCGGTCGCGGGCTTCTTTGTGCTTTTGTTCAAGAAACGGGATGCGCTGGGCATTGAACCGGACGACCCGTTGCCTTCCATTCGCGCTAGGACGGCAATGTTGTTGCCGACCTATAACGAGCACACCCATCGCGTGATGGCGCGTCTGCGCGCTATTCATCGGTCGGTTGGGAAGACGAGGTTCGGCTCACAGTTCGACTGGTTCGTTTTAAGCGACACCACGGACCCGCGCATATGGATCGAGGAGGAGCAGGAACTGCTGTGTCTTCGGCGCGCAGGGTTGGCGAACCTCTACTATCGGCACCGGGAGCAGAATACAGCGCGCAAGTCCGGCAATATCGAGGATTGGGTCAGGCGCTTCGGGGGCGGGTACGACTACATGATTGTCCTCGACGCTGACAGTCTGATGACCGGAGATACGATCGTGCGTCTGGTTAACGCAATGGAGCGTCACGACGGCGTGGCGCTGATCCAGACCGTTCCGATTATTGTGAATGCACGGTCGACATTTGCTCGAATGCAGCAATTCGCCGGCAGACTTTACGGGCCGCTTATCGCTGCGGGGTGTGCTTGGTGGCACGGCTCCGAGGGCAACTATTGGGGCCACAACGCGATCATTCGGGTTTCGGCTTTCGCTGACAATGCGGGTTTACCCGAGTTGAAGGGACGCAAGCCGTTCGGCGGCCATATCCTCAGCCATGATTTCATTGAGGCGGCTCTCATGCGCCGAGGCGGCTGGGCTATCCGCATGGCAACGAACCTGAAAGGGAGCTACGAAGAGTGCCCGCCGTCGCCGATCGACTACGCTGCGCGGGACCGACGATGGTGCCAAGGAAATCTACAGCACCTTGCCGTGTTGCCGGCGCGAAGGTTGCACTGGGTATCGCGATTGCATCTGTTGACGGGCATAGGCTCCTATCTGACCGCGCCGTTGTGGTTCCTCTTTCTGCTCTTCGGGATGTTGATCTCGTTGCAGGCGCAGTTCGTTCGGCCTGAATATTTCAGCAAGGAGTATTCGTTGTTTCCGACATGGCCTGCGCAGGATCCCGTGCGTGCTGCCTGGGTTTTCGTTGCGACCATGTCGCTGCTGATCATCCCGAAGCTGCTTGCGTATCTTCTATTGCTAACACAACGGAAAGAGAGGCGAGAGTTCGGCGGAGGATTTCGCGTGTTTGTCGGCGTGCTGGCTGAAACCCTCCTGTCCGGTTTGATCGCGCCGGTCATGATGGTGTTTCAGTCGACAGCGGTCATGCAAATCGTCATGGGGCGCGATTCCGGATGGGCTGTCCAGCGGCGCGACGATGGCGATGTAGATGCCGAGGAAATACGCCGAAAGTACTTTGCCCCAACGATGATCGGAATCGCCATGGCTGCCGGCGCATACGCTGTTTCCTTGCCGCTCTTGGTCTGGATGACGCCGGTCGTCATGGGCCTCCTACTGAGCATTCCAGTTGGGGCCATATGCTCTCGGATCATTCCGTGTGGCACGATGCCATACTTGTTCGTGACGCCGGAGCAAAGTGCGCCGACAAAGGTCATCATGAACGCCAACGGAGCGGATACTTCGCGCCCCACACGCAATGAACCGCCTCTCTGTGCGCTGCGGAGCGATCCAGAGCTTCTGGCCACGCACCTCAGCGCATGCGGCAATGGCCGGGCCCGCCCGCGCGGTCTGATCGACGTTCATCTCGCCACCGCGCGGGCCAAGTTGGATGATGCTTCGACCTTGCAAGACGCTTGCGAGTTTTTGGACGATAGGGAGACGTTTGCGGTGCTCAAGAGCGAGCCAGATCTGCGCCGGCTGATGACCCTGCCAAACTGAGACTCGGTCGGCTGGAGTTACATTCGACTGCAATTCCCAAGTCGTAGTGTCAGGCCGACCGACCAGTGGAACAGGGATTCAGGAAGCAGCCTTCGTCTTGCGAGCGTGCAGAAAGCGGCTGATGAGGCGGTTGCTTCCTTTCCGTGGAATGCTCTATGCCACTGACCAGTTTGGCACCGTCCTTGCGACGTTCCAGCACGATCTTGCGGCTATGGAATGCCTCGAGCTCCGCACGGTGCGCGACCGAAATGATCGTTGCATTCGGCATTTCCTTGGTTAAAAGCTCCATCATCTTGTCTTGGCTCTTCTCGTCGAGAGCGGAGGTTGCCTCATCCAGTACGATGATGCCCGGATTGTGCAAAAGCAGCCTGGCGAATGCCAGCCGCTGCTTTTCGCCGCCCGACAGCGTCTGGTCCCACGGTGCATCCTCTTCGATTTTGTCTTTGAGATGAGCGAGACCAACCTTGTCGAGCACTTCGCCGAGCTGCCCCGCGGTCCAGTCTTCCGCTGCGGCAGGGCAGGCCGCGGAACGTCGCAAGGTCCCTGATGGTACGGCAACATGAAGAGGCGGCGGTCGGCATGAAAATCGATATTTCCGCCACCCCACGGCCATAAGCCTGCGATGGCGTGCACCAAGGTGCTCTTGCCGGTGCCGGATTCTCCGGCAACGAGAAGCCGCTCCCCTGACTCAATGTCGACCTCGGTGTCCTGCAAAACTGCGGTGCGTCGTCAAGGGTGACCGACAAATCGTGCAACCGTACCATCAGGCCGTCGCCGGTCTCGCCGAGATTGATCCGACCTAGACTGTCGCCGAGCTCAGCCCTTTCAAGGCCATCTAGGGACATCATCAAAGATGCGGCGCGGCGTGCACTTGCATTCCAATCGGCGAGCCGTGGATAGTTATTGACCAGCCAGCCGAAGGCGCCTTGAACAATCGTGAAGGCGGAGGCGGCTTGCATCACCTGACCCAGCGCAGTACCTCGTCGGTGGTACAGATCGGCGCGATCGCCTTGGGCGGGATCGCTGGCTTGTGGCTGTGTCGCGGCGGAACACTGGCTCCGTCCGGACATGTCGAGATGCCCGTTTCACGAACCGCAGGTTTCGCCGCCCTGACGGGATTTTTTCTCCTGCTGTTCGGCCTCCCGGTATTACGGGAATTGACCGCGTCATCGGGACTGGCTCTGTTCGATGCCTTCTACCGTTCGGGTGCGCTCGTCTTCGGCGGCGGTCACGTTGTTCTGCCCCTGCTGCGTGAGGCTTTCGTCACGCCGGGCTGGTTGGGCGACAATGCATTTCTTGCGGGCTACGGGGCCGCCCAGGCCGTTCCGGGACCGCTCTTCACCTTCGCTGCCTATCTGAGGACGGTTGTTACTCCGAATCCACACGGGGTTATCGGCGCGGGACTGGGCCTCGTCGGCATATTCCTGCCGGGCATGCTGGTGCTGCTCGGCGTCCTGCCGTTCTGGGATTCCTTCCGGAAGCGTGCAAGCGCCCAGGCGATGATGCGGGGCGTCAATGCCGCCGTCGTGGGATTGCTGGGCGCGGCGCTCTACGATCCGGTTTGGACGCCCTCGGTTCACGCGCCGCCGGATTTTGGCATCGCGCTGGTTGGATTTGTCCTGTTGACCGTTTGGCGAGCGCCACCTCTTGTCGTCGTTGTGTTCAGCGCTGCGGCAGGGACGGTCGTGTCGATATTTTGAGTCTGGAGTTCCACCTTAAAAGCCAGATAGGCACGCGTTCCAGTGGTTTCGTTAAGGTGTCCTTCAACCCGGATGACGGAGAATGCCCTCCGAATTCAGAGGGCGTCCTATGGACAATTCCGTCCGCACGGATTCTCGGGTCCCGGTTCTCGACTTGTTGCGGCTTGCCGCCGTAGTGGCCGTTATCCTGTACCACTATGGCTTCTGGGGGCCGACCTCGACGAACGGCGTCTCGCAGGTTGCGATTCCCGCCTTGGCGCCGATCGGACAATACGGCTTTCTCGGCGTATCGGTCTTCTTCACCATCAGCGGGTTCGTCATTGCCTATTCGGCGGAGGGACGGTCCTGGGTCGGCTTCGCCATTGCACGCTTCAGCCGCATCTATCCGACATTCGTTCTCTGCATGACGCTGACGTTCGCAGTCACGCTAGCGGCCGGTGCCGGGCATTTTGACGTCACGCGGACGCAGTGGTTTGCCAACCTTTTCATCGCGGCGCCATTTCTCGGTCAGCCCTATGTCGATACGGTGTACTGGTCCCTCGTGATCGAGGTAGTGTTCTATGGATGGGTGACGCTGTTCATGATGTTGGGATGGTTTCCTCGCCGCATGGACGCGATTATCCTCACGTGGCTTGCAATCACGTTCGCCAACGAACTGACGATCGATGCACCTCTCTTTGAAAAATTCTTCATTACCGACGACAGCGGCTTCTTTGTGGTTGGCCTGCTGATCTATCAGCATTACCGCGGCCGTCGCGGGATACGGTTCTGGAGTCTGTTCGCCCTTGCGATGGGGACCGCGGTCTTTCAGGCAACACACAGGTTGGAGCGGCTCGGCGCACATCCGGACAGCTCGTTCGATCCCAAAGTCGTGGCTGCCATCTGCGTCGTGGCTCTTTTGGGAGTGTTCCTGGCGACGCGCATCAAATGTATACCGCTCCCGGCCACGATTGTGCTTGCCGCTGGTGGAATGACCTATCCGCTTTATTTGTTGCACATGCAGATGGGCTACGTGATCTTCACGGCGACGTCACCGGATAATCACGCCGTATTGGCTGTCACGGCAATCGTTTCGGGCATTGCCGTTCTCGCGTGGGGCATCTGGCGGTTTGTGGAGCAGGGGATGCATCGGTTCGTCAAATCCCAGCTGATAGAACTTGCCGTGAAGTTAGGATGGTCTTCATCGGCATCAACGCCGGGGCTAACTGCCCGATAAATATGTTTCGGCGCAAAGCTTGAACGTCGGTCGGTCTCGGGGCCGGCGCCAGTACTATGTTCTTATTGAAGGAGCAAATTTCAATTGCGCTGGGGCCGAAGTTTGGACCACCGGAAGTTAGATTTTTTCGACCCTTGATCTGAGGCCGCCAAACTGGACCATTTTGAGTTAGAGTTTTTCGCGCCGATATCCCGGCTGGGAGGAGCGCAGAGCGATGAAGGCTTCAAAATTTTCGGACGCCCAGAAAGCATTCATTTTGAAGCAAGGCACGGACGGTATGCCGGTCGCGGACATCTGCCGCAAGGCCGGGATCAGCCCGGCGACCTATTTCAACTGGAAGAAGAAGTACGACGGGCTGCTGCCGACCGAGATGCGGCGGTTAAAGCAGCTCGAGGATGAGAACGCCAAGCTGCGCAAGGTGGTGGCCGATCTCAGCCTGGACAAGGAGATGCTGCAGGACGCCATCCGCCGAAAAATTTGAAGCCTGGCCGGAAGCGCAAGCTTGTCGATGCGATGCGCGGCGAATGGGATGTTTCGATCCGGCGCACCTGCCGGGTGTTCGAGGTCGACACCTCGACCTATCACTACAAATCCCGTCGCTCCGGTCAGGCCGCCCTCGAGGAACGGATCAAGGAGATCTGCCGGACGCGGATCCGCTACGGCTATCGGCGGATTATGTCCTGCTACGCCGTGAAGGCTGGCGTCACGGACAAAACAAGACGCGACGCATCTACCGCGAGTTAGGCCTGCAATTGCGCAACAAAACGCCGAAGCGTCGGGTCAAGGCCAAACTGCGGGAAGATCGCCGTCCGGCGACGCGATCGAACGAGACGTGGGCGATGGACTTCGTGCATGATCAGCTTGCGACGGGGCGCAAGCTGCGCGTACTCACCATCGTCGATATCTTCTCGCGGTTCTCGCCGGCGCTGGAGCCGCGGTTCACATTCCGCGGCGCCGACGTTGTGGAGATCCTGGAAAGGACCTGCAAGGAGATGGGATTCCCGGCGGCAATTC
>JAEWIX010000025.1 GCA_023386885.1 Pseudomonadota bacterium | reverse complement strand
GTTGTGGTTTGGTAACAGCCTTTCCGCACGTCGTCCCCGCCGGGGCGGGGACGACTTGAGAGGGTGGGGAGTTCGCTCGGCCGATCGACAAGCGCTGATAACGAACCGAATTCACACCGCTCTGGCGTTCACGCGTGGCTGCTATTACATTGCCTCTCGCGAAGCTGCGTCGCGCGTCAGGAGCCATATATCCCCGGGGCCTTATCGATCCTTTAGGGAACTGTCCCTGGCCGGGTCCGTGGACCCGGACATATGGTGCCCACCTACTTTCGTAGGGAACTCCGGGATCGAGCGCTCCAACGGCCATCGCGGCTTCGCACTTCTTCGATTTCAGAACGTCGTCATGGCCGGGCTTGCAGCTAACTGTAGGCAGGCTGCATAAACTTGCCTGCCCGGCCATCCACGTCTTTAGTGTGCGCCATGAACAAGGACGCGGATGCTCGGCACACAGGCGAGCGAAGCGACGCCGTTCTTTCAACGGCGATGTCCGGGCATGACGGAATCGATGGCGATCGATCAAAACAAAGGCATGTTGCGCACCGCCGCGCTCGCACGGCGCGATGCGCTGGACGATCTGGCGCGCGATGCCGCCGCGCAGCGCTTTGCGGCATTCGCAGATATTTTCGATATCACCCAAAACACCATCGTCGCCGGCTACATGCCGATGCGCAACGAAGCCGATCCGCTGCCGCTGATGCGCGCGCTCGCCACGCGCGGCGCGCAACTCGCATTGCCCGCTGTTGTCGCGCGCGATGCGCCGCTGATCTTTCGCGCGTGGCGCGACGGCGATGCGCTGATCGCGGGGCCGTTCGGCACGCGGCATCCGGTCGAGACCGTACCGCAGTCCGTTCCCGATCTCGTGCTGGTGCCGCTCGCGGCCTTCGACCGGCGCGGCCATCGCATCGGCTACGGCGGCGGTTACTACGACCGCACGCTGGCGGTGCTGCGCGCGCAAAAGCCGCTCGTTGCGGCCGGAGTTGCTTTTGCCGTGCAGGAGGTCGAAACTGTTCCCGCATCACATCATGACGCGGTGCTCGATGTCGTCTTGACCGACCTCGAAAGCATCGATTTGCGGAGCTAGTTCAATTGCGCATTCTGTTTATCGGCGACGTGGTCGGCCGTTCCGGCCGCGACGCGATCATGGAGCATCTTCCCAAGGTCATTGCTGACTGGAAGATAGATCTCGCGGTGGTCAACGGCGAGAATTCCGCCGGCGGCTTCGGCATCACCGAGGCAATCTACAACGACTTCATCGATGCCGGCGCCGACGCGGTGACGCTCGGCAATCATTCGTGGAATCAGAAAGAGGCGCTGGTGTTCATCGAACGCGCGCCGCGTCTGGTGCGCCCGATCAATTACATGCCCGGCACGCCGGGGCGCGGCGCGGCGCTGGTGGAAACCCGCACCGGCAAGCGCGCGCTGGTTATCAACGCGCTCGGCCGCCTGTTCATGGAGCCGGTGGACGATCCGTTCGCGATGATCGACCGCGAACTCGAAGCCTGTCCGCTGCGGCAGGCGGCTGACGCCATCGTCGTCGATTTCCATTGCGAAGCCACCAGCGAGAAGCAGGGCGCGGGGCATTTCTGCGATGGCCGCGCCAGCCTCGTGGTCGGCACCCATACGCACATTCCGACCTCGGATCACCAGATCCTGCCCGGCGGCACCGCCTACATGACCGACGCCGGCATGACGGGCGATTACGATTCCGTCATCGGCATGAAAAAGGAAGAACCGCTGCGCCGTTTCACCACCGGCATTCCTTCGGCGCGCTTCGAGCCCGCCGAAGGCGTCGCAACGATGAGCGGCATCGCGGTGGAGACCGACGACGCGACGGGACTCGCGGTCAAGGTCGCGCCGGTGCGCATCGGTGGACGGCTGGAACAGGCGGTGCCGTCGTTCTGGTGACGCAGATCGCGGCGTGTCCGCCCGCGCTGCATCCGGGAGTGCGACGCAAATGGGACTTCGCCGACGCCGTTGTCACAAGTTGATCGCGCTGGGGTTTGGTGTCGCACTATTTGCGGCGACGACGGATGCAGCTGTGTCGGCCGAGGCGGTCGCGATCGCGCCGTCCGCGATGGCGCGGATCGGGACGGTCGATCCGCGCTTCCAGTCTTATAATATCGAGATGGTGGAGGTTACCGGCGGCCGGTTCTGGAAGCCGTATGGACCCACCATCAGCGAGGAGGGCGGACGCTCGAGCCCCTATGCCTATCGTGCGCCCATCGACCTGACCGATCCGAAATTGCGGCGGCTCGCGGCGGCGCTCGGTCCCGCCTACCTGCGGGTCAGCGGCACCTGGGCGAACGGGACTTATTTCGCCGATACCGACAATCCGTCGCCGGTGCCGCCGTCCGGCTTCAACGGCGTGCTGACCCGGCAGCAGTGGCACAGCGTGGTCGACTTCGCGAAGATTGTCGATGCACGGCTCGTCACCTCGTTTGCCGTCAGCGCGGGCGCGCGCGACGTCAACGGCGTCTGGAATGCGGATCAGGCGCGGCGGCTGATTTCCTACACGCGCGGCATCGGCGGTCGGATCGCCGCCGCCGAATTCGTCAACGAGCCGGACCTCGCGGGTATGGGCGGCGTGCCGTCGGACTACAACGCAAGCGCATACGGCCGCGATTTCGCGACCTTCCATGCTTTCATCAAGTGGGACGATCCGTCGATCATGGTGCTTGGGCCCGGCCTGTCCGGCGAGGTCGCGGCCGCGCCCGATTTTGCCGCGGCCACCAAGCCCGGCATCGACGTGTTCTCGTATCATCATTACGACATGCTGTCGGAGCGCTGCTCGGGTCACGCGAATCCCCACACCGCGCTGTCCGGGGAACGGCTGGCGCGCACCGATCATGCCTTCGCGTTTCAGCGCGCGCTGCGCGACCGCTTCGCGCCGGGCAAGCCGATCTGGCTCACCGAGACCGCCGAAGCCGCGTGCGGCGGCGATCAGTACGCGACGACGTTCCGCGATACGTTTCGCTATCTCGATCAACTCGGCCGGCTTGCCAAGGCAGGCGTGCAGGTGGTGATGCACAACACGCTGGCAGCCAGCGACTACGGCCTGCTCGACGAGGCGACATTGACGCCGCGCCCGAACTACTGGGGCGCGTTGCTGTGGCATAAGCTGATGGGCAGCACGGTCCTCGATGCCGGCGGGCCGCGCGGCTCCGCCCTTCACGTCTATGCGCACTGCTTGCGCGATGTTGCCGGCGGTGTCGCCGTGCTGGCGATCAACACCGACCGCGACGCAACGCACGCACTCAGGATCCCCGATCGCTCCTTTCGCTATACGCTCGACGCGCCGCAGTTGCAGGACGCGACCGTGCAGTTGAACGGCGAACGGCTGGCCTTGAACGCGCACGATGAATTGCCGGAGATCGACGGCCGCGCCACGGCCGCCGCTGTCGTGACGTTCGCGCCCGCGACCATCACCTTCCTTGCGATGCCTGACGCGCGAAACGCCGCCTGCCACTGACGGCACGGCAGCTACCGCGATAGACTAGAGCTTGTAAGCCGTGCGGAAGCCGCCCCAGTGGCGGCCGTTGACCCAGATCGGCACGTCGATCTCGCACATCATCACGGTGACGCCGTTGCCCATGTCGCGGGCGTAGCTCTGGATCAGATAGGCGCGGGTGTTGCGGCCCGCCGCCAATCCGGCGGGATCGTTGAAGATGCGGCGGTTGCGGCTGTTGGCGGTATTCCACGCGACGTCGCCCGGCCGCTGCGGCTGCGAGTAGATCTTGTTATGCACCGGCAAGTAGCCGTTGCGGTCCACCGCGATGCTGAACGCCATGCGCTTGTCCTTGGCGAGGAACGTCTCCTGAAACGCCGGCAGCGCGCGCTCGGTCCAGTCGAGGAAGCGGGTGCGGTGCTGCACCGGATCGGTGTTCGGGATCGCGACGTAGTTCTCGTCGAACAGATCGTCGAGTGCGATCGCGCCGCTGGCGACCGCGTCGTCGAACATCTTCGACAGCGTCTCGCCCGCCTGCATCGCGCGGGTGACGAAGCCGGTGTTCTCGTCGTGGATCGCCCACAGCTTGTCTTCGATGGCGTGGCTGAGCGCCGCACCGGGCGTGACGAAGATCGCCTTCATGCCGGCCGCAGTCTGTTGGATGCAGCGGATCTGGCAATCGCCGATACCGTCGAGGTGCGCGCTGAGCGGTGCGTCGAGCGGCAGTCCCTGCGCGCCGTTGCCGCCGATCAGGATGCCATCGAGCGCGAGTTCGTAGACGGCGGCCTTGATCGGCCGCGCGCCGGCGATCTCGATGCCGAGATGGCATGGCAGCCGTTCGCGCATCCGCCAGTCGGTATGGTCCTCGCGCCGCAACAGCACGGCGCAGCGCGCCTTCAGCTTCTCGGTGAGTTGCGTCACCGCTTCGCCGGCCTGCGCGACGGTGGCCCCGTGCGTTTCGGCTTCGCGCGTCGCGGCATCGATGTCGGCGGCGCTGTCGCCGACCGAGGCGATGAAGCTCGAGGCGGTGGACGCATTGCTCACCACCTCGCCGGTGGTCACGCCCTGTTCGGCGACGGCGTCGTTGACGTGGCCGAACACCGGGCGGATGGCGTCGATGGCGGTGGAGATGCGATGCACCGCGTCGATCGAACTGGCGGCGTCCTCCTGCAGGGCGTCGATCTTCTTCTTGATCTCCTCGGTGGCAAGCTGGGTCTGCACCGCCAGCGCCTTCACCTCGGAGGCGACCACGGCGAAGCCGCGCCCGGCTTCGCCCGCGCGTGCCGCCTCGATGGTGGAGTTGAGCGCCAACAGCGTGGTTTGCTTGGCGATGGTGGCGATCAGGTTGACGACGGTGTCGATGGCGGCGGAGGACTCGCGCAACCGATCGACATTGGCACCGGCCTCGCGCGCGGCGGTGCTGGCCTCGTCGGCCAGCCGGCTGGCTTCGCGGACCTGACTGTTGATGCCGTCGGCGGAACTGGTGAAGCGGTCCGCCGCCGCGGTGAAGGTGGCGGCGGTGTCCTTGGCGGTGCTGGTGCGCCCGGTGAGCGCGTCGGTGCGCTGTCGGATCGCCGTCAGCGTCGCGGCGGTGGACTCCGCGCCGCCGGCCACCGAGGAGGCGGCGTGCTCGAGCTGGCGGATCATCGCGCCGAGTTCGAGTTCCAGCAGGCCGAGAATGTCCTTGGCGGGGTCGCGCGCGGCCTCCGGGGCGGGAGCGGACGGCGCGTGGGCGGCGGGTTCGGGACTGTCGGCGTCGACCGCCGCAGCGGTTCGTTTGCGGAAGAGCGCCAGTGCCATGATGAGGGATGTCCCGATATGTGACCGTTCGGCGGATTGTCGCATCGTGCCGTAAACCGCCGGTTAACCAAGATTGGTGCAGCGCACTCCCTGCGGGGCGGCGCGTGCCGCTTTGAATTTGGCGGGGCCGGGCTTATAAGCCGCGCCTTGGAGAGATTTTTGCGAAATCGAGGAGCTTTTTCTGCATGGCCGGCCATTCCCAGTTCAAGAACATCATGCATCGCAAGGGGCGTCAGGACGCCCAGAAGTCGAAGCTGTTCAGCAAACTGGCGCGGGAAATCACCGTGGCCGCCAAGCTCGGCACCCCCGATCCGGCGATGAACCCGCGGCTGCGCGCGGCGGTGATCGCTGCGCGGGCGGAAAACATGCCCAAGGACAATATCGAGCGCGCCATCAAGAAGGCGCTCGGCAATGAGGCGGAGAGCTACGATGAAATCCGCTATGAGGGCTACGGCCCCGGCGGCGTCGCCGTCATCATGGAAGTCCTGACCGACAACCGCAATCGCGCCGCCTCCGACATCCGTTCCTACTTCACCAAGTCCGGCGGCAATCTCGGCGAAACCGGATCGGTGTCGTTCATGTTCGATCGCCTCGGGGTGATCGAATACGACGCCGCCAAGGGTTCGGCCGACGATATGCTGGAAGCCGCGATCGACGGCGGCGCCGACGACGTGGTGTCGGGCGAAGGCGGCCACGAGATCTACGCCTCGCAGGAAACCTTCCGCGACGTCGCCAAGGCGCTGGAGGCGAAGTTCGGCGAGGCGCGCAAGGTAGCGCTGGTCTGGAAGCCGCAGAACACGGTGGCGGTCGATGACGAGACCGGCGAGAAGCTGCTGAAGCTGATCGACCTGCTCAACGAGCACGACGACGTACAGAACGTCTATGCCAACTTCGAGGTGTCGGACGCCTTGATGGCGAAGCTGGGCGGATAAGCGCCAGTTGTACGGTAAGAGCTAATTGTTGGTCATGCCCGGGCTTGTCCCGGGCATCCACGTCTTAAGTCCCTACCAATCAGAAAGACGTAGATGGCCGGGACCATAGGCGAGCGAAGCGACGCCGTTCTGCGAACGGCTAAGCCCGGCCATGACGGCAAACCAAACGCAGGCTTGCTCCCTTCGCCGTCCCGCGCTTTTTTCTTGACGTCGCCACGGCGAAGGATCATGTCAGCGGCGCGAGGCGTTTCGGCTGCGGCCGCCGCCTCATCACTGGAAACCACGAACATCATGCCAAGCGACAGTCCAGGCAATTTGCCAGGTACGTCGCCGGTGACGGCACTTCGGGTCTGAGAGCCATCTAGCTCACCGGCCCTGCCGTTGTCGGCGGTCCCCGAAGGTGAGCTATGACGGAAATCATTGAAACGGCGGATGGCGCCGTCGATGTGCTGGCCTTGGCCTCGCGGCTGAGCGACGGGCATGTCGCCGACAACGTCGATATTCTCAATCAACTCGACTCCGACGACGCGGCGGCGGTGCTGCTGCTGTTGCCGGTTGAGATGTCGGTGCAGATTCTCGACAAGCCGGAATTGAATTTCGGCGCCGAGATTCTTGCAGCCCTTCCGCGCCAGACCGCGACCCTCCTGCTGTCCGGCATGTCGGCGGACATGGCCGCCGACCTCGTGCAGCAACTCGACGAGCCCGCGCGCGGCGAACTGCTGCAAGGTCTCGACGCGGCCACGCGCGCGACTATCAAGGACCTGCTCTCCTATCCGGAGAACACCGCCGGCGCCATCATGACGACGGAGTTCGTCAGCGTACCGGCGACGTGGACGGTGGAGCGCACCTTGCAGCACATCCGCCAGGTCGAGCGCACCCGCGAAACCGTCTATGCCATCTATGTGCTGGATGCCTACACCCGCCGCCTGGTCGGCGCGGTGTCGCTGCGCCGCCTGATCGCCGGCGAGCCGACCGACAACATCATGTCGCTCGCGGTGCGCGAGCCGATCACCACATCTCCGCTGGTCGATCGCGAGGATGTGGCGCGGCTGATCTCCAAGCACGACCTGCTGGCGGTGCCGGTGATCGACAAGGCGGGCCATGTGCTCGGCATCGCCACGGTGGACGACATCATCGACACCATCATCGCGGAAAACACCGAGGACGTGCAGAAGTTCGGCGGCATGGAGGCGACCGACGAGCCTTATCTGCAGGTCGGGCTTCCGGGCATGATCCGCAAGCGCGGTGGCTGGCTCTGCGTGCTGTTTCTCGGCGAGATGCTGACCGCCAGCGCCATGCAGCACTTCGAGGGCGAACTGGAAAAGGCCATCGTGCTGACCTTGTTCATCCCGCTGATCATGAGTTCGGGCGGCAACTCCGGCTCGCAGGCGACCTCGCTGCTCATTCGCGCGCTGGCGCTGCGCGAAGTCAAACTCGGCGACTGGTGGCGCGTGGCGTTGCGCGAACTGCCGACCGGATTGATCCTCGGCACGATGCTCGGCGTCATCGGCGTCCTCCGCGTCGTGGCGTGGCAGAAGCTCGGCATCTACGACTACGGCGAGCACTGGCTGCTGGTCGGCTTCACGGTGGCTGCGGCGCTGATCGGCGTGGTGACGTTCGGCTCGGTGGCCGGATCGATGCTGCCGTTCATTTTGCAACGCGCGGGCTTCGACCCCGCCAGCGCCTCGGCGCCGTTCGTTGCAACACTGGTCGATGTCACCGGGCTGATGATCTATTTCAGCGTGGCGTTGCTGATCCTGAGCGGGACGTTGTTGTAGCTCTACCTGAACAGCCGCGACAGCCAATCGGCGGGGCCGGGTGGCGGCGGCAGCGGGCGCGGCGGTGGCGCATAGCGGCGCTGTTGCGGCGAGGCATCGCCGAAACGCGGATCGTGGGTGCGGACGATGATGTGCTGCCGTTTCGGCTTGTCGCCGGAGCGTGCAGTACCCGCCGATGTGCTGTTTGAAGGTGTCACCGCCGCGACCACCGGCTCGCCGGCGCGTTCGCGAGCGACCTCGCGGCGCGGCCATGCCGCATCGTCGGCGCGGCCGGGCGGCGGCGTCAGCGCGTCGCCCTTCACCAACGCCTTCGCCACCAATGGGTCGACCGACACCGGACGCACATTGGCGGCGCCGAGCAACTCGTCGGTGCCGACAGAAGAAGCGACCAGCGGAATCACCGGCCCCGCGATTGGACGCGGCGCCGGCACGCCCGGCTTGGCTTCGGCCTCCGGCGTGCCGGGCTCGGTGGGGATTTCGATGGTGGTGGGGCGGCCCGCCAGCACGCGGCTGATCTCGCGCTCGACGTAATGCGCCAGCTTGCGCGCGCCGGCCTTGGTGAAGTAGACGCCGTCGCTCGAACGCAGCCGGCGGATCTGGCCCTCGAAGTCGGGACCTTGCGCGAGGTAACGGCCGGATTCGTCGACGAAGCCGTCCCACAGATCGACATAGGTGATGCCGGCGCGTCCGGCGGCGTCGCGGTACAGCGTATTGAGATAGAGCGCGTCGGAGGTCGATTTGGTGCCGCGGATCGAGGGCAGACCGACCCACAGCACCGGCACGCCCTTGCTTTTCAGCACCGCGATCGTCTCGTCGATCTTCTTGCTGTAGAGTTCGCCCCAGCGCTCGTCGCGAAACTGATGCACGCCGTGCGCACCGCGCGCACCTTTCTCGGGCGCCGCGATCTGCAAGTCCGGATCGTCGTCTGCGTCGTTGGGCTTGGCCTCGCCCGGTTTGCCGTCCGGCTTGTTATCGGTCTTGACGTCGGCCTTCTTGTCGGCGGCGGGCTCGCGGATCGACGTGCGGTCGTGCAGGCCGAGCATCATGACGATGACTTCGGGTTTTTCGGTCGCGAGAATTTCCTTCGCCGCAGCCGCCCAGTCGGACGGCTCGCCCTTGGGCTGATAGCGCAGCAGGCCGGATACCGTCTTGTGCTTGCGGACCACGCCGAGTTCGGGCGTTTCGCTCAACGCGTCCTCGAGGCCATAGCCGAGCCAGTCGGCCATGGCGTCGCCGAGCACCAGCACGTAGCGGTCGGGCGCAACCTCGCGCTTGTCCGGCGGCGGCGCCCGGGAAAAATCCTGCCGCTCCGCCGGGCGCTCGCGTTGCTGCGGCGGCGGATGCTGCTGGAACGGCGCGAAGAACGGATTGTCGAAGAAGCCGCCGCCGCGCGGTTGCACGCGCTGATGCGGGCGTTGCGGCTGGCCGCCGCCGAAGAACGGAAACAACTGCGCCGAGGCCGGCGCCGCGATGGCGAACAGCATCAACCCCGCGACCGCGAGCACGCCGAGCATGCCTCGGTCGCGGATCAGACGTCGCAGGAGTTTCAGCTTCGACATGCGCTCGTTCGCCGGAATGATAGGGCTCTATATAGCGGTCAATTCGGGCCGGAACCGGGCAAATCGCACGGTCCCGCCGGACATAAGGCGACGGCGCGGTTCGCCGTCAAGCCGCAACGAATACCTTTCGGGGGAAGGGTGAACGCGCGGCGGCTCAGGCCCCGGCGAGAGCCATCTCGGACGCCATCCGTCGCTCGATCTTCCCTGCGAGATCGTCGCTCACCGGCACCATCGGCAGCCGCACCTCCGGGCTATCGATCAGGCCCTGCCGCCATAGCCAGTGCTTGATCGGCGCGGGGCTGGGTTCGGCGAACAACAGGCGCGGCAGGTCGGCGATCGTGCTCCACGCCGCCAGCGCGGCAGGCTGGTTGCCGGCGCGCACATGCCCCGCGACCTGCGCGAAGGCCAAGGTCTCGACATGGGCGGAGGCGAGGATGCCGCCGTCCGCGCCCTGCGTCAGCGCGCTGTAGAACAGCGCGTCCTCGCCGGTCAGCACCGCGAAGCCGGACGGCTTGCGACAGAGCAGATCGACCGATTGCAGCGTATCGGCCGAACAGTCCTTGAGACCGACGATGTTAGGCCGCTCCGCGAGCCGCAGCATGGTGTCGTTGCTGATGTTCACCGCGGTCCGGTACGGGATGTTGTAGAGCATGATCGGTCGCGCGGTCGCGTCGCTCAGCGCGGCGAAGTGCAGATACACGCCCTGCTGCGACGGCCGCGTATAGGCCGGCGCTGAAATCAGGTAGCCGTCGACCGGCCATGCCTCGGTGCGCGCGACCATCGCCGCGACCTTGCGGGTGTCGCTGCCGGCGAGCCCGAGATAGACCGGGATGCGCCGCCGCGCGGCGGTGAGTTCGGCGGCGCAGATCGAGGCCAGCCGCTCGGCCTCGATCTCGTCGAGCACGAGGCCCTCGCCGGTGGTGGCGCCGAGGATCAGGCCGTCGATGGCGGTCGATGCGTAGTGGCGCACCAGCCGGCGCAGCGAGGCGACGTCGAGATGGCCATCGCGAAACGGCGTGATCAGCGGCAGCCACAAGCCCGAGAGATTCGGGCCGGCCGGTCTTTGATGGATGGCAGTCATTGCAGGTCTCCTGTTCGAGCCGCGAACGGGAGACGCATGTCGATTGCCCCGTCCGAACCGGCGGGGTGAGGGTGGTCTGTGCGAAAAGCTGGAGAAGTTTACGCGCGCAGACGGCCCGCCCCAAAGAGGGCGGCGCGTTTGCTGGCCATGTGAGTTGCGCGCGTCATATCTCGCTCATGCGCTCGGTCGTGGATGGAGTCAAGCGCGCTCAACGGCGGCGCAGCCGATCCAGCACGTCGGAGGAGGCGAAGCCGTCGGCGGCAGTACCGATCGAGGCCTGGAAGCCGCGCAGCGCCGCGCGGGTCAGGCTGCCGATCTGGCCGTCCGGCGTGCCGCGATAGAAGCCGCGCTGGGCGAGCAACTGCTGCAATTCCAGCCGCTCGGCGCGCGACAGCACGCGTTCCTGCCGCGGCCATGGCTGCACGAACGGCTGCCCGCCGCGCAAACGGTCGGCGAAATGGCCGATGGCCAGCGCATAGGCTTCCGCCGGATTGTATTTCATGATGACGCGGAAGTTCTGCAGCATCAGGAAGCCGGGGCCCTCGCTGCCGGCCGGCGCGAGCAGATAGGCCTTGTCGTGCGGGCGCGGGAACGCCTTGCCATCCGGCCGCTTCACGCCGAGATGCTCCCATTGCGCCAGCGTCATGTTCTTTCCGCGATCCGCCAGCATGTAGTTGAAGCCCTTCGGCACCACGACCTCGTAACCCCAGGTCTGTCCGCTCTGCCAGCCGTCCTTCTTCAGGTTGTTGGCAGTGGAGGCGATCAGGTCGGTGGGGTTGTCGACCACGTCGCGGCGGCCGTCGCCGTCGAAGTCCACCGCGAAACGCTTGAACGAGGTCGGCATGAATTGCGTGCCGCCGAACGCGCCGGCCCACGACCCCTTGAGATGTTCGGGCCGCACGTCGCCGCGATGCAGGATTTCCAGCGCCGCAAGGAATTCATCCTTGAAGTAAGCCTGACGGCGGCCGACGCAGGCGAGCGTTGCGGTGGAGTTCACCACGCTGCGGTCGCCGCCTTGCGTGCCGTAATTCGATTCGATGCCCCAGATCGAGGCGACGATGTAGCGGTCGACGCCATAGGCGCGCTCCATCGCGTCGAACTGCGGCTTGTACTGCGCCAGGATTTCGCGGCCGCGCGCGATGCGGGTATCGCTGACGAGAATGTCGAGATAATCCCAGATCGCCTTGGTGAATTCCGGCTGCGAATCCATCAGGTCCATCAGCCGCAGGTCGGGCGAAAGCCCCGCGGTGTAGCGCTCGAAACTTTCGCGCGAGACGCCGCGCCGCGATGCCTCCGGCCAGAACCCGGCGACGCAGTTGGGGAAGTTCGCCGCCGCCTGCCGGATCGCCGCCGCGGTCATCAGCGGATTGCCGGACGCGCCGTCCTCGCCGCTCCACGGCTTGGCGTTGCCGCTCGGCGTCGGCGCGTCATTGGCCGGCGTCGCCGGCGCGTTATTGATTGGCGCCCCCGGCGCATGGGCGTGCTGGAACGGCGATTGCCGTGCGATCGAACTGGTGAAGATGGTATCGAAGAAGCTGAGCGGGCCGCCGCCGCCGGATGACTGCGCCACCGCCGCGCCGGGCATGGCCAGCGCTGCGAGCAGGGCGCCCGCCACTCCGCCGATCAACCGCTGTGCGCGCATCGCTGGTTCCGTCATCCGCATCCCGTCATCCCTGTCCCGAAAATTCGTCGATATTCAGGAGGCCCGGATAGGGTTTCGATCCGCTTAACAGATCGCAGGTTTTCCGTGACCGCACCATGGCGAAGCGCCGCAGGGGCGCTCACCACACATCCGCCTTTGTTGTTGGCTGCAAACGGGCTACCACTTCATTCGCCGGTTCCGGCATCCTTTCGACGTTGAACGAAGAGCGCTCATGAAAATCCGCAAAGCCGTATTTCCGGTTGCCGGTCTTGGCACCCGCGTCCTGCCCGCCACCAAGGCGATGCCGAAGGAAATGTTGACCATCGTCGACCGGCCGCTGATCCAGTACGTCGTGGACGAGGCGAGAGAAGCCGGTATCGAGCACTTCATCTTCGTCACCGGGCGCAACAAGGGCGTGATCGAGGATCACTTCGACAAGATGTTCGAACTCGACACCACGCTGGCCGCGCGCGGCAAGAAGGCCGAGCAGGAATTGCTGGCGCAATTCCAGCCCGAGGCCGGCGCCATGAGCTTCACCCGCCAGCAGGCGCCGCTCGGCCTTGGCCATGCGGTGTGGTGTGCGCGCGACATCGTCGGCAATGAACCGTTCGCCGTCGTGCTGCCCGACGAACTGGTGCTCAACACGCCGGGCGTGCTGAAGCAGATGATCGCCGCCGCCGAGGCGCTCGGCGACAACGCCAACCTGCTCGCGGTGGAAGCCGTGCCGGAAGACATGACGCATCAATACGGCGTCGTCGGCGTCGGTGAGCGTTCCGGCAAGGTGTTCGCCGTTAACGGCATGGTAGAGAAACCGCCGAAGGGCACCGCGCCGTCCAACCTCTCGATCACCGGCCGCTACATCCTGCAGCCGGAGATCTTCAAGATTCTCGAGACGCAGGAAAAGGGCGCGGGCGGCGAGATTCAGCTCACCGACGGCATGAAGAAGCTGTCGGAGTCGCAGAAATTCTACGGCCTCGAATTCGAAGGCGAGCGCCACGATTGCGGCTCCCGCGCCGGTTTCCTCCGCGCCAACATCGCCTACGGCATGGCGCGTCCCGACCTGCGCGATGGATTGCTGGCGGAGATGAAGAAGTATTTGTGAGCAGAGCTAAGGTTGGAGTCGTCCCCGCGCAGGCGGGGACCCAGACCCCCTGACATTGATTGTCGCGGCAGGCGCGACAACGCGAGCATTCCATATCACTGCCGCTGCTGAGTCTGGGTCCCCGCCTGCGCGGGGACGACCCGTCATATGGTTGCGCTGGACAGGCGCATTGTCTTCCGCAACCATGCAGCCGCAATCAAACCAACAAAATCAAACCACACGAGGAAACCCCATGACCCGCTTCATCGCTCTCGCCGGCGCCAGCCTGTTCGTGCTCGCAACGCTTGCGCCGCAAGCGCGCGCCGACGATCCGCCGAAGCTGCCGACCGCGGCGCAGACCGATCCGGTGGCGGGCAAGGTGATGCAGGGTTTTCCGCCGCCGCCGGACAAAACAGTGCGTTTCTATGACGGCAGCAGCAGCAAATTCCCCGGCACGCGCTGGGCTTTCAACCACATTCGCGAACTGGTGCCGACCGCCAATGTCTGGCGCGGCGAGGGCGCTGTATCGCAGTTGCCGCGCGCCGAGCGCGATATCGAGAAAATCCCCGTCACCACCATGGACGGCAAGGCGATCACCTTCGGCGACATGCCGGCGCTAACCTATGCCGACGGGCTGCTGGTGCTGCACAAGGGCAAGGTGATCTACGAGAAGTATTTCGGCGCCGGCAACGCGCACACGCCGCACGTCGCCTTCTCGGTGACCAAGTCGTTCGTGGGGACGCTCGCCGCCGTGCTTGTCGCGCAAGGCAAGCTCGATCCCGCCGCGCAGATCGTGAAGTACGTGCCCGAGTTGAAGGACTCCGCCTACGGCGACGCCACCGTGCGCGAGGTGATGGACATGACCATCGGCGTCAAATATTCGGAGAAATATTCCGATCCGAAGGCCGAGATTTTCGACTACGCGCGCGCCGGCGGCATGATGCCGCTGCCGCCCAACTACAGCGGCCCGCGGACGTTCTACGACTTCCTCGTCAAGCTGCAAAAGGAAGGCGAGCACGGCAAGGTCTTCGCCTACAAGACGCCGAACGCAGAAGTGTTGGCGTGGATCGTGGCGCGTGCGTCGGGCCAGTCGCTTGCCGATCTGCTGTCCAAGGAAATCTGGCAGAAGCTCGGTGCCGAGAACGACGCTTACTTCATGGTGGATTCGATCGGCACGTCGTCGGGCGGCGGCGGACTCAACACCACGCTGCGCGATCTGGCGCGCTTCGGCGAGATGATCCGCAACAAGGGTGAATTCAACGGCCAGCAGGTGATTCCGGAAGCCGCCGCTCTGGAAGTCGCCAAGGGCGGCGACAAGGCGAAGTTCGCGCCGGCCGGCTACAAGACGCTGCCGGGCTGGTCCTATCACGACATGTGGTGGCACAGCGAGAACGCCAACGGTGCCTTCGCCGCGCGCGGCATCTATGGCCAGTCGATCTACATCGATCCCAAAGCGGAGATGGTGATCGTGCGCTACGCCTCGCACCCCCGCGCCGCCAACGCCAACAACGATCCGGTGACGCTGCCGGCCTACGCCGCGCTGGCCGCGGAGTTGATGAAGTAAGATGCTCCGTGCCTCATTGTGAGGGAGGCACGGCATCTGTTGTCGTCATGGCCGGGCTCGTCCCGGCCATCCACGTTTTATAACCTCACAACGAGAAAGACGTAGATGGCCGGAATGAATCCGGACATGACGAACCGAGGAGCAGGCTACCCGCGATTCTTACCCTCAACATTTTGGATAGAAACGCGGGCCTTCCCCGGCTATGACGACAATCATGGCCAACGATTACACTTTGCTGCGCGACTATCTAACGGCGCAGACGCGCGCCGATTTCGTGCTGAGCTTCGACGAGATCGAGGAGATCATCGACGACGCGTTGCCGCGCGCGGCGCATCGCGCGGCGTGGTGGGATGTCACCCGTGCGCCGGAGGAGCGGATGCCGCAGCGCGAGGCCATCATGGATGCCGGCTTCACCGCCACGCGGATGGCTGACGGCAAAAGCGTGAAATTCGCCAAGGTGCGCGTGCGGCGCTGAAACTGGGTGAACTGGAACTGACGCACCAAAGCCGTCACCCTGAGGTGCGAGCGACGCGAGCCTCGAAGGGCGACGGCGGTCCTTCGAGACTCGTTGCGAGATGCGGCTCGCGCCTCAGGATGACGCCGTCTCCATGTGTAGACCTATTCAATTTTGAAATTGACGGCGTCCGGCTTTCAAGCCCTCGCGCGGCGCAGCGGGTGCACGTCGGTGTCTTCGCCCAACAGCCGGCTGCGGATCGCATCCTCGACTTTCGCGAGCAGGCGGCGCGCGGTCTGCGCTTCGGCTTCGGCGGCGGTTGCGCGCGTCTCGGCGGCGGCAGCGCGGGCATCGGCGGCCTCGATCCGGGCCTGTGCGTCGCTCAACGCCAGCGCGACCTCCTGCAGGCGGCGATCGACATCGGCAATGATGTCCTGTCGCGCGCGCTCGGCGGCTTTCACCCGGCGTTCGGCATCGACCAGCTTGTCCACCGCGTTCTGGCACATCGCGCGAGCGTTGGCCTCGATGTCGCGCGCGCGGCTCTCGACCCCGGTGAACATTTCGGCGGCCTGATAGATCAGGTCGAGCGCGGTCGCACTGTCGTCGCGCGCCGGCTGCGCGGGGAACGTCAGGACATTGCCGGCATCATCCGCGCTTGTGGCTGCTTCGCTGCCGTCACTGGGCGGCGGGGCGGGTTGCGGGACGATGCGGTCGAGGCTGTCGAGAAGCGGATGACGGACGCTGCTGCTGAGCTGTGCCATGGATGCCAAACCTTGGGCACGAAAAGCTTACCGCTGTGCCTCCGGAATTGTCCTGCGTTATGGTAAACAGATGGTTAAGGCGGCCAGACGCGCAGCTGTCGCGCGTCGGCTTCCAGCGCGTTATCGTTTGCGCGCCGGCTTCGTCACGCTGGCATCGATCAGCGCGGTCGCGGCGGCGAGCGCCGATTGCGCGGGGCCGGAGGCCGATTGCTGGCCGGTGACGTAGACGCCCTCGATCAGCAGCATCAGGGCGTCGCCCAGCATGCGCGGGTCGCGCGCGCCCATCTCGGCCCCGAGTTCGCGCAGCCGTTGTCGCAGCGCCTTCTTGTGCGTCTCGGCGACGAGCCGAGCGGGATGGGTGTGGCCAGGATATTCGACGGCGGCATTGCTCAGGCCGCAGCCGCGATAGCCGTCCTTCACCGCGCGGTTCGCCAGTTCGCGTATATAGGCCAGCACCTGTGCGCGAGCATCGGGCTGGTTCTTGCCGCCCGGCTTCTCGAAGCGCGGCCAGAACTCGCGGTCGTAGTCCGAGAGATAGGCGGCGGCGAGGTCGTCCTTGGAGGGAAAGGCGCGATACAGGCTCGGCTTGGTGACACCGGCGCGGCTGACGATCTCGTCGACGCCGACCGCGCGAATGCCCTCGCGGTAGAACAGCTCGCGGGCCGAGGCGCGGATCCGCTCCGCCGCGCGCGGCGGCTGCGGCGCATTCGCGGGGGCGGTCTGCTTGCGGGGCGGGGCGGAACGGCTTGACAATGTTACTGACCGGTACCTATGTTGGCGACCCTTGACACGTACCGGTTAGTAACATGCAGCAGGCCACCATTTCAAGCCGTCCGTTCGGCCAGAACTATGCCTTCGTCGTCGTCGCGGTGATCTTCGTCGCGCTGCTCACTGCCGCCGGCCTGCGCGCCACGCCGGGTGTGCTGATCCTGCCGCTGCAGCAGTCGTTCGGCTGGAGCATCGACACCATTTCGGTTGCCGCCGCCGTCGGCATCTTTCTCTATGGCCTTGCCGGTCCGTTCGCCGCCGCGGTGATGAACCAGTTCGGCATCCGCCGCACCGTGATGGGCGCGCTGGTGCTGATGTCGGCCGCCACCGCCGCCAGCTATTTCATGACCAAGCCGTGGCATCTGTTTCTCACCTGGGGCCTGCTCACCGGCATCGGCTCTGGTGCGGTCGCCAACGTGCTCGGCGCGGTGATCGTCAATCGCTGGTTCGTCAAGAATCGCGGCACCATGATGGGCCTGCTCACCGCCGCGACCGCCACCGGCACGCTGGTGTTCATGCCGGGCTTCGCCGCCATCGTCGAGCGCGGCGGCTGGCAGCCGGTGGTGCTGATCATCGCCGCGTGCTGCGCGGTACTGGTGCCGGTGATCTATTTTCTGGTGCCGGAGCGCCCGGCGTCGATCGGCCAGCGCGCCTATGGCAGCGACGTTGACGACGTGCCGCCGCCGGCGACGGGGCAGAACCCGTTCGCCGCCGCGATCTCGCATCTCGTTGAAGCCGCGAAGACCCGCACCTTCTGGTATCTGTTCGCGACGTTCTTCATCTGTGGGTTCACCACCAACGGGCTGGTCGGCACCCATCTGATCGCGTTCTGCGGCGACTACGGCATCGCGCAGGTGCAGGCCGCGAGCCTGCTGGCGCTGATGGGCATCTTCGATCTGATCGGCACCACGTTGTCCGGCTGGCTCACTGACCGCTTCGATCCGCGCAAGCTGCTGTTCATGTATTACGGGCTGCGCGGGCTGTCGCTGATCTACCTGCCGTATTCCGGCTTCTCGCTGTGGAGCCTCACCGTGTTTGCGGTGTTCTACGGTCTCGACTGGATCGCCACGGTGCCGCCGACCATGCGGCTCGCCAACGACGCGTTCGGCGACCGCAAGGCCCCGGTGATCTTCGGCTGGATCGTCGCCGGGCATCAACTCGGTGCGGCGTCGGCAGCGTTCTTCGCCGGCGCGATGCGCACCGCGCAGGGTGATTACCTCGGCGCCTTCGTCATCGCCGGCCTCACCGGGCTTGTCGCGGCGGTGCTGTCGCTGATGATCGGCCGCAACCGCGACGCGACGGCAAGGCTCGCGCCGGCGTAGGCTGCCACCGTCATCCTTCGAGGCTCGCCGAAAATGCGGCTCGCACTTCAGGACGATGTGCTGAGCCTATTCACTCACGCCCACGTCGCCACATCCACCACCGCCTGAGCAAACGCGCGCGGCGCTTCCTGCGGCAGGTTGTGGCCGATGCCGCCCTTGATCAGGCGATGCTCGTAGCGGCCGGAGAAGCGCTTTGCATAAGAAGAAGGCTCCGGATGCGGCGCGCCGTTGGCGTCGCCTTCCATGGTGATGGTCGGCGCGGCGATTTGCGGGAACGTCGCGAGCTTCGCCTCCAGCGCATCGTACTTCGCTTCGCCTTCCGCGAGGCCGAGCCGCCAGCGATAATTGTGAATCACCACGGCGACGTGATCGGGATTGTCGAACGCCGTGGCGCTCCGTGCGAAGGTCGCGTCGTCGAACTTCCACTGCGGCGAAGCGAGCTGCCAGATCAGTTTCGCGAAGGCAGCGGTGTTCTGCGTGTAGCCGAGACGGCCGCGCTCGGTGGCAAAATAGAACTGATACCACCATTGCAGTTCGGCCTGCGGCGGCAACGGTCTCGCGCCTGCGGCCTGGCTGCCGATCAGATAGCCGCTCACCGAGACCAGCGCCTTGCAGCGCTCCGGCCACAACGCGGCGATGATATCGGCCGAGCGCGCGCCCCAGTCGTAACCGGCGAGCACGGCCTTCTCGATCTTCAGCGCGTCCATCATCGCGATGGTGTCGGAGGCCACCGCGGAAGGTTGTCCGTTGCGCGGCGTGTCGCTTGCGAGAAGCCGCGTCGTGCCGTGGCCGCGCAGATACGGCACGATGACGCGATAGCCCGCATCCGCCAGCAGCGGCGCCACATCGGCATAGCTGTGAATGTCGTAGGGCCAGCCGTGCAGCAGGATCACCGCCGGTCCGTTCGCCGGACCCAGTTCCGCGTAACCGATGCGCACCAGCCCGGCATCGATGGTCTTCAGCGAACCGAGCGAGGTGTGGCTGCCGGGCTTGATCGCGGGAAGCGGCGATGACGCTGCACCTTGCGCGGTGGCGATCGGGCCAAACCCGATCTGGGCGGCGGCAGCGGCGGCGAAGCCGAGCAGGTGGCGGCGGTTGAGGGCGAGGGTCATGTGCGGACTCCGAAAATGCAGGGAAGAGGTGGCCGCGCCAGTGATGTGTGCGGGCGCGGCCGATTGCGGATCAGGCGATGGCGATGGTCACGTCGATGTTGCCGCGCGTCGCCTTTGAATACGGGCAGATCTGATGCGCGGCGTCCGCCACTGCCTGCGCGGTGTCGCGCGCGAGGCCCGGCAGGCTGATAGTGAGCCGCGCCTGCAGGGCGAAGGCATCCCCGGTCGTCACCAGATCGACCTCGGCGTCGACCGCGAGATCGGCCGGCAGCGTCACCTTCTGCACGGCGGCGGCGCGGCGCATCGCGCCGATGAAGCAGGCAGACCAACCGGCGGCGAACAGTTGCTCCGGGTTGGTGCCGCTGCCCGGACCGCCCGGCACGGAAAGTGCGACGTCGAGGCGATTGTCCGAACTTTGCGCGCGGCCGTCGCGGCCGCCGGTGGTGTGGGTGCTGGCGGTGTAGAGAACCTTGGCGGGGGCTGTTGCAGTGGCGGTCATGGTGGGCTCCTTCGGTTAATTACATCGTATACGATTTAATCGTGTCCGTTACATAGAGCGCTGCGCCGCCGCCTGTCAACCCTTCCGATTTAATCGGATGCGATATATATTCGGAGGCGTCCTCACATTGTCGTGTCGAAAGCGCCTGCCATGAGCTCCTCGAAATCAGCCGTCCCGTCGAAAGCCGCCGCCAAAAGCGTGCCGAAACTCGCGGATTTCCTCTGTTTCGCGATCTATTCAGCGAACCTCGCCTATGGCCGCGCCTACAAGCCGATCCTCGATCCGCTCGGCCTCACCTACACGCAGTACATTGCGCTGGTCGCGTTGTGGGAGGAGGACAGCCAGACCGTGAGCCAGCTTGGCGAGCGGATGTTTCTGGAATCCAACACGCTGACGCCGATCCTGAAGAAGCTGGAGAGCCTCGGCTACTTGCGCCGCCGCCGCGACAGCGACGACGAGCGCGTGGTTCGCGTCAGCCTCACCGAGGAAGGCCGCCGTCTGCGCGAGCGCGCGTCGCAGCGCAATCTGGTCAAGGCGTCGGGTTTTCCGATGGAGGATTTCGTCAAGCTGCAAAAGCAGGTGACGAAACTGCGCGACAACCTGCTCGACGCGGTGAAGGCGGGGGAAGCCGCGCGCGGCGATCAGGCGTAGCCGACCCAGCCGCGGAAACTCAGCCCCGCATAGAACAGGCTGACGTTGTCGAACCCGGCCTCGCGCAGCATTGCTTCGTCTTCCTCCGGCGCCAGCACCGAGAGTTTCGTGGCGATGGCGTGCCTTGCGGCCTCGGCATGCGCGGGATCGGTGCCGGCGAAGGCGACATGCCGCGCGATCCACTGCGAACGCGCCGGCTCACGCTGGTCGAACGAGACATGCGCGACGACGAACGGCGCGCCCGGCCTGAGACGGCGACGGATCTCGGACAGCGTATCGCGACGCATCGCGCGCGGAATGAAGTGAAACGTCAGCAGACTGCATGCGCCGTCGAACGGACCATCGGGCACGGCCTCGATGAAGCCGTGATGCAGGTGGATGCGGTCGCGATGCGCCGCTGCGATTTCCTCCGCCGTGCGCAGCATGTCGGCGGACGGGTCGACGCCGTCGAAGGTCCAGCCGGGCTGCGCGTCGCCGAGTGCCTTCAGTTCGAGGCCGCCGCCCGCGCCGTGCACCAGTGGTCCGATTCCAACATTTGCATCCCGTCGCAGCAGGCGCTTTTGCAAATGTTGGAATCAAAGGACCACTGGCAACTATAAGTTCCTGGTGGAGTTTTGAATTTGACATTCGCTCGCCGGATTAGCTGCAATCGGGTAGCGAATGTCAAATTCACTCCACCAGCACGCGGCCATCGCGCGGCACGCGCTCCGCCAATAGCATGATCGTCATGCGATGCAGACCGTCGAAACCCGGAACCTGTCGCGGCGGGCCTTCGGCATAGACACGGGCATGATTGCTGCCGAACGCGGCGTCGGCGTTGTCGGGCGCGGTGGTGTGATGACGATCGTTGCTCATGCGGTTTGGTGAAGCAGAGCGGCGAGGGCGTCAAGAACAAGCGGCGCCACACCGTCGCCATGCGGTGGAATTACGCTCGTCGCCACCCTGACTGAACGATGCGCGAAGGAGGGACCGATGCTCAAGGCATTTGCAGTGGCATTCGTGATCATCGGCGGATGCGCCGTTGCGGGAGCCGCGTCGGCCGCCGGCGCGGATCGTGACGGCGTCCGCAAGGTCGAGCGGATCGACAGGCATTCCGCGCACAGGCATTCGATTCATTCGGCGAAGCGCGCCGTTCGCACCCCGCGTCGCGACGCCGACGAAGCGTGGACCGGCGCCCGAGTTGACGCCGCGGGGAATTCATATCTCTATTTCCGCACCGGTGCCGGCACGCCGTTCGGTCCGGGCTGGGTTCTGCGCTGATCGTGCCGTGTGTTGCCGGCTGCTCGCGGCGCATCACATGCTCGCTGAGTGTGGCGTGACATGTCAATTCCGGACAGATTGGAGCGGAGCGCATCATGCGGATTTATGTCACCAGCGTTCTGGTGGACGATCAGGCCAAAGCCTTGAGCTTCTACACGGAGAAACTGGGCTTCGTCGTCAAGCACGACGTTCCGGTCGGCGCGCATCGCTGGTTGACGGTGGTGTCGCCGGAAGCGCCGGATGGCACCGAATTGCTGTTGGAGCCGAGCGAACATCCCGCCGCGAAGTCGTTCAAATCCGCGCTGGTGAAAGACGGGATTCCGGCGGCGTCCTTCATGGTGGACGATCTTGCACGCGAGTTCGCGCGATTGCGCGGGCTCGGCGTCGCCTTCACGGTGGAGCCGATGGAGGCAGGGCCGGTGCGCATGGCGGTGTTCGACGACACCTGCGGCAACTTCATTCAGATCGTCGAAACGATCGAAGCCAAGTAGGCGGTCCGGCCACCGCGATGAACCATGTCGCGCGTCCTTCCGTCTAAGTGAACACGCGGTTCCGGCGCGGAGTCTTCGCACCGACGTCGAGGGTTGGAGTGACGATCATGCAGGCGGCAATCCGAATCGCGCTGATGCTTGCGGCATTCCCGACGCTCGCCGCCGCGTCGGACTGGCATCACTATGGCAACGCCCGCTTCCAGTACGGCATCGACATTCCGCCGGGCTTCTCCAGCGTCGCGGAATCGGACAACGGCGACGGTGGCGTGTCGCGCTCGTCCGATGGTCGCGCCGAGCTTGCGGTCTGGGGCAACTATCTCGCGGATCGCGGTTTCGCCGCTGAAGCACAACGGCGCATCGCGCAGGCAGGCGACGACGGCTGGACGATCACTTATCAGAAGCAACAGGCGAGATGGGCTGTGTGGTCAGGTACCAAGGGCAACCGCATCGTCTACCAACGCGCCATTGCCGCATGTCACGATGCCGCCGCGTATGTCCGCATCGAATACGATAAGGATCGGGCAAAGGCATTCGATCCGATTGTCGCGAGGCTAGGCAAGTCGTTGCGCGGCGGATGTTGATCGACTTGATCGGCTGCAACCGCAACGCGACGGCCGAGGTTTGAGGGGTGCGACTCGGCCTTTCGCGGGCCGTAAAAACGGCCTAGCTTGGCATCGCGGGCGGTGAGTGATGATCATGCGAACTCGCGTTAGAAAGTTCGCCCATGTCCTGGAGCGCACGGGGCTCGCGATGGCCGGTGCGGCGAGCGGCCTGTTTGTTGCGGCTCATGTCGGGTCGATCGTTTTTCCGCTCGCGTCCGAAGGCTTCATTATCGTCATGATGTTGAGTGGTGCGGTCGGGTTCTACCTCGGCATCGACACGCCTCAACGACCGTTTCATCCGGTCGCCGCCGAGCATTCGGAGAAGGGCCTCGGCGGGCGGATCGATGCCGCGGAGTTTCTCAGCGCGGTGGGCACGTTCTTCGCGACACTGGTGGCATTCGTGGCGGTGTCGGCCATCGTCTTTCGCGAAAATCTGCATATCTTCTGGACCTACGCCATCATGCAGGGATGGGTGATCGGCGTGGCGATGCAGATTATCGCCGGAACGATGGCGCGCTTCCGCGCGTGAAATCGGTCAAACAAAAACGGCCGGGTCATGCGACCCAGCCGTTTCTGTCTTGCAGCGATAAACTTTTATGCGAAGGCGATCAGGCCGCGGCGCTTGCGGTTTCGGCCTTCTTCTTTTCGATCTGGCGCTTCAGCTCGGCGGCCTTCAGCGACAGGTCGTCGATCTTGGCCTTGAGCAGGAAGGCATCGAGACCGCCGTTGTGGTCGACGCTCTTCAGCGCGTTGGTCGAGACGCGCAGCCGGACCGAACGACCCAACGCATCCGACAGGAAGGTGACGTTGACCAGGTTGGGCAGGAAGCGCCGCTTGGTCTTGATGTTCGAGTGGCTCACCCGGTGACCGACCTGGGGACCCTTGGCGGTCAGTTCGCAGCGGCGGGACATTGGAAAATTCCTCTTACTTCCCCAAGGCACACTGCAAGCACGCTGCGCGGCCGCGGGGGTCAAAAATCGCATCCATTTCAGGATCGGCGAACCTATAGGGGCAGCACGACGCAAGGTCAAGCGCGCAGCATGTTTTGCCGGGGTCGACGAAGATCACTTCGCTTCCGCGCAAATGCCCGATTTCACGTTCGATCTCAACCATATAAAGGACGTATTCGGTTCCGACATGGTGAAGGAATGGTTTTTCCGATATGTCCGCCGCCATCTCGGCGACGATAAAGGCGACCGGTGGCAGGATACCCATTTGTGAGCACATCGGCTGACACTTCGCCCCGGCACGCCCGGCTGGCGCCCATGCTCGGGTTGGCAACCGTGGCACTGGCGCAGTTCGCGGTCGCGCCCGCTTCGGCGCAGGGCAAGCTCGATGCCCGCTACGAGGTGACGCTGGCCGGGATTCCGGTGGGGCGCGGAACCTGGACCATCGAGATTGCCGAGGATCACTACAGCGCCAAGGTGTCCGGCGCCACCGTGGGCCTGCTCAAGGCGATTTATGGCGGCCATGGCAACGGCGGGGTCCACGGCCGCGTCGTCAACGGCCAGTTCGCGCCGGTCAATTACACCGCGACCAGCGAGACCTCGAAGAAAGCCGAGACCATTCGCATCGCGTTCAACGCTGGCAATGTCACCGAATCGAGCATCACCCCGGAGCCGCCGGCGGACGATGCCCGCATTCCGGTGACCGACGCGCACCGTCGTGGCGTACTCGATCCGATGACAAGCAGCATGATCCGGGTGCCCGGCACCGCCAATCCGCTCAGCGCCGAGGCGTGCAAGCCGGCGGCGGCGGTGTTCGACGGCCGCATGCGCTACGATCTGCGGCTCGAATACAAGCGGATGGAACAGGTGAAGGCCGAAAAGGGCTATCATGGCCCGGCCGTGGTCTGCGGCATCTTCTTCACGCCGGTGTCCGGCTACGTGCCGGACCGGGCCGCCATCAAATACCTCGCGAAGCAGAAGGCGATGGAAGTCTGGCTGGTGCCGATCGCCGGCACCCGCGTGCTGGTGCCGTTCAAACTCTCGATCCCGACCCCGCTCGGTCATGGCGTGCTGATCGCCACCCAGTTCAGCACCGCCGCCGCTCCGCCGCGCGCCGCCTCGCGCTGAGGGGCAGGCCGGATTCTTGTGGCAGGCGCGGACACGATGTCGTCACCGGTTTGCCGCAAGAATCCCGAGGCAAGAATCCCTGTTGACTCTTGAAGCAATCCCGTCCCGCATGGGTGTTAATGATTGCGCCGCATTCCTATCTCTTGTTCGACAGGAATCCTCTTGATGTAGTTATGCAGGTCGCCACGCACCGCGACATGTTGCGGTCGTTCCGCAAGGATTGGTGCGAGTCAGCGATTCGGGCGCGATTCGTTCCGGACTCGTTCCAAAGTTTAAGCCGCGGCCCGGAAGGCGTCGCATTGTGAAACAGGCTCGAGCGTCGTCGCACCGCCTGTGATTTCGGAAGTCCTGAAAAATATGGTTGTTTCGTCTGCATCGCCGTTCGCAACGTCGACACCCGATCGTGCTCCCGGAAGTGGCGTCACCGCGGTGCTCGGTCCCACCAACACCGGCAAGACACATCTGGCGATCGAACGCATGCTCGCGCATTCGTCCGGCATCATCGGTCTGCCGCTGCGTCTGCTCGCGCGCGAGGTCTACAACAAGATCGCCGCGCGTGTCGGCACCGAGGCTGTCGCGCTGATCACCGGCGAAGAGAAGATCAAACCGCCGAAGCCGCGCTTCTGGGTGTCGACGGTGGAAGCGATGCCGCGCGATATCGACGTGTCGTTTCTCGCCGTCGATGAAATCCAGATCAGTGCCGACCTCGAACGCGGTCACGTCTTTACGGATCGCATTTTGAATCGTCGCGGTCGCGACGAGACGCTGCTGCTCGGCGCGGCGACGATGCGGCCGGTGATCGAAAAACTCTTGCCCGGCGCCAACATCCTGACCCGCCCGCGGCTGTCGCAACTCGAATTCGCCGGCGACCGCAAGATCACGCGGCAGCCGCGCCGCACTGCGATTGTCGCGTTTTCCGCCGATGAAGTTTACGCCATCGCCGAACTGATCCGCCGCCAGCACGGCGGTGCCGCGGTGGTGCTGGGATCGCTGTCGCCGCGCACGCGCAACGCTCAGGTGGCGCTGTTCGAATCCGGCGACGTCGATTATCTCGTCGCCACCGACGCCATCGGCATGGGCCTCAATCTCGATGTCGATCACGTCGCCTTCGCATCGGATCGCAAGTTCGACGGTTATCAGTTTCGCAGGCTCAATCCGGCGGAATTCGCGCAGATCGCCGGCCGCGCCGGCCGTGCGACCCGCAACGGCACCTTCGGTACGACTGGCCGCTGTGCGCCATTCGAGCCCGAACTGGTCAACGCGTTGCAGAACCACACCTTCGACAGCGTCAAGACGCTGCAATGGCGCAACGCGCAGCTCGATTTCCGCTCGCTCGACGCGTTGCAAGTTTCGCTGGCACTGACGCCGGAGCACGCGGCGTTGACGCGCGCGCCGAGCGCCGAGGATCTGCGCGTGCTCGATCATGCCGCGCGCGACGGCGACGTGCGCGACATGGCGCAGGGCAAGGTGGCTGTCGAGCGACTGTGGGAAGCTTGCCAGGTTCCGGACTATCGCAAGTTGTCGCCGGCGGCGCATGCCGAACTGGTCACGACGCTTTATACCTTCCTGATGCGCCGGGGCCGCATTCCTGATGCCTGGTTCGCGGCGCAAATCGCGCAGGCGGACCGGATCGATGGCGATATCGACACGTTATCCGGGCGGATTGCCCACATCCGCACTTGGACCTTCGTGGCGAATCGCCCCGATTGGCTGGCGGATCCGCTCCATTGGCAGGGAATTTCGCACGAACTTGAGAATAAATTGTCCGATGCCCTGCATGAACGGCTAACTCAGCGTTTCGTTGATCGCCGGACCAGTGTATTGATGCGCCGCTTGCGGGAAAACACCATGCTGAATACCGAGATTGGAAAGACCGGCGAAGTGATCGTGGAAGGCCATGTGATTGGCCGCCTCGACGGATTCATGTTTGCGCCCGATGCGGCGGAAGCAGGCTCCGAAGCCAAGGCGTTGCAGGCCACGGCGCAAAAGGCGCTGGCCGGCGAGATTGACGCGCGCGCGGAAAAATTGTCGCAGGCCCCGGACGATCAGTTCGTGCTCGCCTCCGACGGCACCATCCGCTGGACCGGCGACGCCGTCGCCAAGGTGGTGGCGGGTGACGACGCGCTGCATCCGCGCGTCCGTATCGTTGCCGACGAACGCCTGAGCGGCGCGCCGCGCGATGCGGTGCAGGCGCGTCTCGACCTCTGGCTCAAGACACATGCCGAGAAGCTGCTCGGTCCGCTGTTCGAACTGGTGAAGGCCGAGGACGTCACCGGCATCGCGCGCGGCATCGCGTTTCAGTTGACCGAAGCGCTCGGCGTGCTGGAGCGCTCGAAGATCGCAAATGAGGTGAAGGATCTCGATCAGGCCTCGCGCGCGACCTTGCGCAAATACGGCGTGCGGTTCGGCGCCTACCATCTTTACGTGCCTGCGTTGCTGAAGCCCGCGGCGCGCGCACTCGCCTCGCAGCTGTGGGCGCACAAGCAGGACAACGTCGATCTCGGCGCGCTGCTCGGCGCACAACATCTCGCCGGTAGCGGCCGCACCTCGTTCCCGGTCGACAAGGCGCTGGAGCGCGATGCCTATCGCGTGCTGGGTTATCGCCAATGCGGCGAACGCGCCGTGCGCGTCGATATTCTCGAACGATTGGCCGATTTGATCCGCCCGGCATTGGCATGGCGCGAGGCCAGCGGCTTGCCGAAGCCTGCCGGCGCGTTCGACGGGCGCGGCTTCGTGGTGACGCAGGCGATGACGTCGCTGACCGGCTCGGCCGGCGAAGATTTCGCGTCGATCCTGCGCGCGCTGGGCTATCGCATGGAGTTGAAGCCCGCGCCTGCGCCGACGCCTGAAACCATCGCCGCTGAGGTGACAGTTGCTGCCGATGCAGCGGCGACAACCGATGATACGTCGTCGGAAGCTGTATCGACTGACAGCGCACCCGCTGAAGACGTCGCGGCTGTCGCCGTGAGTGATGCCGCTCCGTCCGACGATGCGTTGCCGAGTGATGCATTGCCAAGTGAGGGTGAGCAACCCGTTGAAGCGCGGGCAAGCGAACCGGCGCAGTCCAACGATGCGCCAAGCGAAGCAACTTCCCACACGTCGCCCGTGGTCGAGGAGACTTCGGTCGTCGCAAGCGAACCTGTCGTCGCGAGTGATGCCGCAACGAATGCGTCTTCGGACTCATCGACAACCGCTGTTACTGACGCTGCGTCGACCGAGACAGTCGCTGAAGCAGCCGCGACTGCCGATGCAACGCCATCTGAAGCCGCTCCAGCGGAAGCTGCCGCGCCGGCGATGGTTGAGGTGTGGCGGCCAGGTGGTCGTTCGGACGATCGCCGCCCTCGGCACGATCGGAATCGTCACCGTCAGCCGAATCGTCCGCAGCAAGGTGAGCAGGTTGAAGGCGGCGAAGGCGAGGCGGCGGACGGCGACAAGCGGCAGCGGCACAGCCGGCGCGATCGGTCGTTCGATTTCAAGCGACCGAATCGCCTCGCTGGCGATGCAGGCGCCGAGGCAACAGCGGGTGAGGGCAGGCCGCCGCGCGAGCGTGGCCATGGCAAGGATGCCCGCAAGGAGTTCGGCAAGGGCCGGGACAAGGGCAAGTTTCAGGGCAAGGGCGGACGTGATCGGCGTCCGGAGGGCGGCGGCCCGTCGCATCGGCCGTTCGCCAGCAGCGCGCCGCGCGAACGCGATCGCCCTGCCGATCCCAATTCGCCGTTCGCCAAGCTGGCGGCACTGAAGGAGCAGCTTGCCGCCAACCGCAAGGACGCCACCTGACCGGTTGGCTTGGGCTTTCCAGGCGCCGTCGACGGAAGATCGGTCAAAAGGAAGATGTTTAAGGATGATGCTTGGAGCGCCAACGCCTCGATAAATGGTTGTGGCACGCGCGGATCGTCAAGGCCCGCGCCAGCGCTGCGGCGCTGGTCGAAGGCGGTCGGGTTCGCGTCAACGGCAGCCGTCAAAACGCTCCCGGCCATGGCATCAAGCTCGGCGACGTGGTGACGATTGCCCTCGATCAAGGTGTGAAGGTGCTGAAAGTCACGGCTTTTTCCGAACGGCGGGGAAATGCCGAAGCCGGCCAGCACTTATATGTCGACGTGCAGAAGCTGGCGGAATGACCGCTTGTGCTCACACATAGTCCATTCGGGCAACGCTTCCCTTGCGGCACGGGGCCGACTGCGCTACGCCAACATTCAAAATTCGACCGTTTCCGGAGCCTTGGATGACCTACGTCGTCACCGAAAATTGTATCAAGTGCAAATACACCGACTGCGTAGAGGTCTGCCCCGTCGATTGTTTCTACGAGGGCGAGAACATGCTGGTGATCCATCCGGACGAGTGTATCGATTGTGGTGTGTGCGAGCCGGAATGTCCCGCCGACGCGATCAAGCCCGACAGCGAGCCGAACCTCGAGAAGTGGCTCGAGGTCAACGCGGCACAGGCCAAGAACTGGCCGAATATCACCCAAAAGAAGGAATCGCCTGCCGATGCCAAGGATTTCGATGGCATGGAAGGCAAGTTCGATAAGTACTTCTCATCGGAACCCGGAACCGGCGATTGAAGATCATTTGAGGGCTGTTCGCCGTTTCCATGAGCGACGATCGCGGCCGATAGGCGTTTAAACTTAACCTTATTGGCAAGGTTGGCCTGCAAAACCCGGCAACGGTTGCGTTGTCCGGGCATAAACCATTGATTTTTGCAGGAAATGTGCTATTGTAAGACACATCCAGCAAGCCGGACCCTGTTCGCGCCGCCGTTTTGGCCCTGATGGGTTCTCATGGAAAATCTTGAACAGGGGCGCGAGCGTTTGTCGCGCACAGGCTGTGTCACAGAAAACGCGTAAAAAGAGTATCTCGAAGGGTGCGGGAAAGTCGACTGCGGCCAGCCGCAGCACACCCAAGAACCGAGCTCGTGGGTCTGCCAAGACGGCGCGGGGATCCGCAAAGTCATCGAGTGCCAAGACTTCACCCGCTAAATCGGCTGCCGTCAAGTCGTCCACCGGCAAATTGTCGACCGCCAAATCTTCGACCGCCAAACCATCGGCGGCGAAATCCTCCAAGAACAAAAGAAGTGAAATGCTGAAAAAGACTGCGAAAGCCGCCGAGAAGGCTGTTGCCTCCAAGCCTGCCGCATCCAAGGCGACCGCGCCCAAAGCGGTGGTTAAGGCTCCCGTGGCCAAGGCGCCCACCGCTACCAAGCCGGCTGTGGCGAAAGCGGCACCGAGCAAGCCCGTGGTTGCGGCGAAGGTCGTGAAGACGCCGGTTGCTCCGGTCCGCGTTGAGGAGCCGAAGAAGGCGCTGACCCAGCGCCAGGGTTTCAAGACCAACGAGTTCGTCGTCTATCCGGCTCACGGTGTCGGCCAGATTCTGGCGATCGAGGAGCAGGAAATCGCCGGCGCCAAGCTCGAACTGTTCGTCATCAACTTCATGAAGGACAAGATGACGCTGCGGGTGCCGACGGCCAAGGTCGCCAATGTCGGCATGCGCAAGCTGTCGGAGCCGGCGCTGGTCAAGCGTGCACTGGAGACCCTCAAGGGTCGTGCACGCGTCAAGCGGACGATGTGGTCGCGCCGCGCCCAGGAGTACGAAGCGAAGATCAATTCGGGCGACATCGTTGCAATCGCGGAAGTGGTTCGCGATCTCTATCGTTCGGAATCGCAGCCCGAGCAGTCCTACAGCGAGCGGCAGCTTTACGAAGCGGCACTTGACCGGTTGGCGCGCGAGATTGCGGTCGTTCAGCACGTCACCGAGACCGAAGCGGTCAAGGAGATCGAAGGTCAGCTCGCCAAGAGCCCGCGCCGTGGTGCCAAGGCGGAAACCGAAGCCGACGCTGATGGCGATTCGGATATCGACGCCGAAGACGACGACAGCGCTGTCACCGACGCGGCGGCCTGATCGCCTCCTCGCACGAAAGCTGATTCAGACGCAAAAGCCCGGCCAATGGCCGGGCTTTTTGTTTGCAAAGCGGGCGTGATCCGTCGGCGCCAGTTTAAGGACCGGTCAGTCCACCACGAGCTTGACGTGCTCGCCCGGCTTGACCTTGCCGGCGTTGTCGATGCCGTTGAGCATCCGGAAGCGCTGCTCGGGATGATCGACCCCGCTCATCCGCCGCGATAATGATTCGACGGTATCGCCCGGCTGAACGGCGACGATTTTGATGCGCAGTGGCCGCGCGGCCTGGATTTCTTCCAGCGTCAGGCGGCGGAATGATTTGATGGTTTCCTTGGCGTTCTCTTCGCTCGCGAGATTCTTCTGCCGGGACGCGAAGATGAAGCGATAGACGTCGCTGCCGAACCGCAACGCATAGACGCGGAACTGCCATTGATCGCCGCGCGCGGTCACTGACGCGGCGGGGAAGCCGTTGATGGTGAGTTGCTCGGTGGAGTTCTTGTCGACGTTCTCCATCCACCCCGAGTTGAGATAATCGCCGAGCGATTGCTCCGCCGGCACCCGCACCACATCGAAACGCATCGCCTGATCGCCGCCGTTGCGAACGCCAATGACCGCCTGTGCGGTGTTGTCCAGCGTATAGCCGCTTGGCGCCTGGAACGTGAAGCCCAGTTTCGGATGCAAGAAGCGCCGACCGCGCACGAATCCTTCGCTCGGATCTTCGCCATAGACCATGTTGTCGATCGCGGCGAGATAGGCGTCGTGGTCGCGTTCGCCGTTCTGCGGCGAACTGAACTGTCGTGCGATCGCCTGCGCATTCTGGACGCGCTCCGGCGTTGCAGGATGTGACGACAGGAAGTCCTGCGAGCGCGGATCAATCGAATTGCGCCCAGCCTTCAGAGCGGCGTTGCGCTCCATCGCCGTGAGAAATCGCGACGCGCCGAACGGGTCGAAATGCGCTCGCGCCGAAATGCCGACGCCGATGCCGTCGGCCTCGAACTCCTGCGACCGCGAGAAGCTCGCCATCGTCAGCTTGGTCTTGGCCAGCGCAAGCGCGGTGATGTCGGGGTCGTTGCCCATTTCCTTGACCACACGCGTCACGAGCGCAGCACGCTTGGCCTGGTCCTCACGGATCGCGGCGTGCTTCGCCAGCACATGGGCCATCTCGTGCGACAACACTGACGACAATTCGGAGGTGTCGCTGGCGAGCGCGATCAGTCCGCGCGTGACGTAGAGCTGGCCGGTCGGCAGCGCGAAGGCGTTGACTGCACCAGAGTTGAGGATAGTCACCCTGTAAGAGAGGTCGGGACGGTCGGACGCCGCCACCAGCCGGTTTACGGTCCTGGTAATCAGACTTTCCAGCCGCGGGTCGTCATATGCGCCACCATAGGAGGCCAGAATGCGCTCGTGCTCGCGTTCCGTCGCGGAAGAGGACGACGCCACACGCGCCGGCTTCGCTGCCCTTTCGGTCGACGGAGAGGCGACCTGAAAGCGGCTCATGTCACCGCAACCGGATAAGGCGAGTGACGCGCAAACGCAAGCAATCGCCGCCAGATAGCGTCGCTGAAGGCCGATCCTGTGTCGTTGTCCCACTTGCCTCGTCACAGTCGCTATCCGTGGCGTCCCTGGATGCAGGGCCTCCATAGTTGCAATGGTGTCAATCCTGTCCCGCGATTACGCGCCCTTTGTTATCGCGGTCCGGCCGTAATCCGCCTCGCAGTCGCATCCTAAAGGACGATCCATCCAAATTGAATCGGATCGTGCTGTGGAACCTGAAATTCCATCGCGTTTTCGAAATGGGGGCCGGTTCCCATCCCCGACTGTCACCGCTCACGAGCGATCGAGGACTTCGACCTGCCCGGTTCCACGCACTTCGATGCGCGGACCGCCCCGTTGCTCGACCCAACCTCGCACCCTGATCCTGTGGCCCGCCAGCGTTTTGACGTCGATGCCGTCCCGCGCCAGCAACCCTATCATTCGCCTCGGAATAATCACAGCGAAGTCTTGCCGCCAGCGCCATCCGAAGTTGAGGTAGAATGTTGCGCCAGATTGACGGGCGGACACCACCTTGCCTTCGACCAAGGTGAATTGCCCTAGCTTTGCCAGAATATCGCCCGGGCTCCTTGCATTTTTTATGACATCCGGCGCGGCCCAGATGCCTTGTCCAGCCTGTCGCGCCGCGGCTTCGGCAGTAACGAGTTCCTTTCGACAGCCCCCGGCCGCCGTGGTTCCTGTCACCATCACCGCTCCGGCGCGAAGCAGCATGTCCTGCACGGTCGTGTCGGCCCCGGGGAGGACAACGAAGGCATGCTGCCGGCCGTAGCGGTCCGGTGCATCATCGTCGCCCCAAAGTGAGACATCGCGATTGTTGACGAGCGCAGTTAATGTCGCCTTCGCCGTTGCGGAATTGGAAGGAGGTTCGATGGCCGCGAGCCGAATTTGGCGGCCATCACTTAACTGGAGCGTTCGGGCGTCGATGACATGCGTCACGCGGCCTTGCCCCAACATCTCACTGCCGCAACTGGCGGCCGCGGCAACGGCGATGTCTCCAAGATTCAAAGCGATCAATGCAAAGAGCATCGTGCATGCCGGCACCGAGATGTTGCTCAATCGTATCGGGGGCATCGCTCATTCCGTTCGATGGAAAAACTATAGCCGTCCCGCATCACCATCGCACTTATAAAGCGCGGCGAACGAGCGATCGGTTGCCGCTGGCGAGCCATTGCGCCATGATTGTTCCGCGGCGGCAACACTGTCGCTCAAACAAAAGCGCATCGGGAGGATACAGGTGAGGACGATTTTATCGGGTGTTATGGCGTCGGTGTTGGCGCTCTCGGCAACCGCTGCGCTGGCGCAGAACAAGCCGCCGCTTAAGCTCGGTGCGATCCTCGACATGTCCGGCCTTTATGCCGATATCACCGGCGTTGGCAGCGAGACCGCCGCAAAGATGGCGGCGGAAGATTTCGGCGGCGAAGTGCTGGGCCGCAAGATCGAGATCATCGCGGCCGACCATCTCAACAAGGCCGACCTCTCAGCCAACATTGCGCGCGACATGCTCGACAATCAGGGTGTCGAAGCCATCATCGATGTCGCGGCGTCAGCGACTGCCTTGGCCGCCGGTGAGGTCGCCAAGGCACGTAACAAGATCATCATCTTCAATGGGCCGGGCTCGATCCGGCTCTCCAATGAAGCCTGTGGTCCGTACACGGTGCACTATGTGTTCGACACTTACGCCCAAGCCAATGTTACGGGCCTGGCAGCAGTGAAGACCGGACTGGATAGCTGGTTTTTTCTTACAGCCGACTACGCATTCGGTCATGATCTGGAAAAGGACACGACAAATGTTGTGGTCAAATCCGGCGGCAAGGTGTTGGGAAGTGTTCGTCACGCGCTGAATACATCGGATTTTTCGTCGTATCTTCTGCAGGCGCAGGCCTCCAAGGCGAAAGTGATCGGCCTCGCCAATGCCGGCGGCGACACCATCAATGCGATCAAGCAGGCTGCGGAGTTCGGCTTGATGAAGAGCGGCCAGAAGGTTTCGCCGCTGCTCGCGTTCATTACCGATATCGACAGCATCGGATTGCAGACGGCGCATGGCCTGATTTTGGCTGAAGCCTTCTATTGGGACATGAATGACGAGACCCGCGCGTTCTCGAAGCGATTCATGGAACGCGTCAAGCGCGTGCCCACCTCGGCGCAGGCGGGCGTCTATTCATCCGTGCTGCATTATCTGAAAGCCGTGAAACAGGCCGGCACCACTGATTCAGCCGCCGTGATGAAGATCATGAAGGATACGCCGATCAACGACATGTTCGCCAAGAACGGCAAGATCCGTGAAGATGGTCGCATGGTCCACGACATGTATCTGTTCGAGGTCAAGTCACCGGCGGAATCCAAGGGGCGTTGGGACGACTACAAGTTGTTGGCCACAGTGCCCGGTGATCAGGCGTTCCAGCCGTTGTCGGCCTCGCGTTGCCCGCTGGTGAAGAAGTAACATGGCGCAAGGCGTTGGCCCCACGGGCCGACGCCTTGGCGTCCAACAACATAACAATGGAGTCGCCCGGATGAACGATATCGTGTTGCAAGACCTTGATCAGGGTCTGCTGACCATCACCATGAATCGGCCGGATCGCCGCAATGCGCTGAACGCCGAGATGGTGGCTGGGCTGGTGGAGGCGGCACGCCGCGCCGCAGACGACACGAGCGTGCGCGCTGTGTTGTTGAAAGGCGCCGGCGGCACGTTCTGCGTCGGCGGCGACGTCAAGGCGATGGCGGCGGTGAAGGTGCCGCCGCCGCTCGAAGAAAAGGTAACCACGCTGCGGCGTGGCATGGAGGTGTCGCGTATTCTGCATCAGATGCAGAAGCCGGTGGTCGCGCAACTCGACGGCGCGGCGGCAGGCGCGGGGCTGTCGATGGCATTGGCCTGTGACCTTCGCGTCGCCAGCGCTTCGGTCAAGATCACCACGGCATTCGCCAAGGTCGGCTATTCCGGCGATTATGGCGGCACGTTCTTTCTGACGCAGATGCTGGGCAGCGCCAAGGCGCGCGAGCTTTATCTGCTGTCGCCGGTGTTGTCCGCGCAGGAAGCTCACGCGCTCGGCATGGTGACGCGGGTGGTCCCCGATGCCGAGATCGAGACCGCGGCGCGGGAGCTGGCGATGTCGCTGGCGCAGGGACCGACGGTGACGCTCGGCTACATCAAGAAGAACATCAATAACGCGGAGACACTCTCGCTCGAAGCCTGTTTCGACGGCGAAGCGATGCATCATTCCCGTTGCAGCGACACTGCGGATCACAAGGAAGCGGCCGCAGCTTTCGTTGCCAAGCGCACGCCGGTCTTCCAGGGGCATTGAGATGACAGGCTTCATGCGGCTGCGGCAGGTTTGTCTGGTCGCTCCAGATCTTGAGCCGGTGGTCAGCGATCTTGCTGCGATCTTCGGCCTGGAGGTGTGCTATCGTGATCCTCACGTCGGCAAGTATGGCCTCGAGAACGCGTTGCTGCCGGTCGACACCACCTTGCTTGAGGTGGTCGCGCCGTTCCAGGATGGCACGGCGGCGGGACGTTTCCTTCAACGCACCGGCAACCGCGGCGGCTACATGGCGATCCTCGCTTGCGACGATCCCGACGAGCGCGGCCGCCACGCGGCGACGCTCGGCGTGCGTATTACCAACGTCATCGACCATCCGCCTTATCATGGCGTGCAACTGCACCCGCGCGACTGTCGTGCCGCTTTCATCGAGTTCAACCACACCGAAGGCAGCGACAACATTCGCGGAGCCTATCCGCCGGCTGGTCCAAACTGGCAGACGTCGATCCGTACCGAGGTGACGCAAGCGTTGCTTGGCGTCGAATTGCAGAGTCCGGATCCGGCTGGATTGGCACGCCACTGGAGCGCGATCATTGGTGTGCCTGTCGGCGCGGCAGACAATGGCGATCCTGAGATCGTGCTGGTGAACGGCCAGCTGCGCTTTGTCAAAGGTGCGGACGAGTTGATGACCGGCGTGATGATGCAGGTTCGCGATGCTGCCGCAGTGCTGGCTGCCGCCAGCGACAAAGGCCACGCTGTCAGCGGCAATTCATTCCTTTTGGGCGGCGTTGCGTTCCAACTGACGGACTAAACTGTGCTCAGGCCGCGCCACCGCTGCCATATCTCAGGATCAAGCGAACATGACCGACGCGCCGATGACCAGCCGCACCCATCCGCTGGATAGCTTCTTCGCGCCTTCCAGTATCGCGATCATCGGTGCATCGCGCGACGCCCTGAAAATTCCCGGTCTGCTGCTGACCTTTCTGCGCCGTAACGGCTTTCCAGGCTGGATTTATCCGGTCAATCCCAATTACCCCAACATCGACGGGCTCGCTTGCTATCCGTCTGTCGCCGATATCAAGCAGCCGATCGATCTCGCCATCGTCATCATTCCCGCGCGCGCGGTGCTCGATGCGCTCAAGGAGTGCGCGACGGCCGGCGTGAAAAATGCGATCATCATCTCGTCCGGTTTCGCCGAGGAGGGCGGCGATAGTGTCACGATGCAGGACGCCATCGCCGATCTCGCGCGCACGACGGGAATGCGGATTTCGGGGCCGAACGCCGAAGGGTTTTATAACGAACTTGGTCAGGTCGCGGCGACGTTCAGTCCGACCGTGGACGTGAAGCCCGATGCGCCGCGCTTGCTGGCGACGCAACGTCGGATCGGTATCGTTGCGCAGAGTGGCGGCATCGGCTTTGCCATCTACAATCGCGCCCGCGCGCTCGGCATTGCGCTGAGTTATGTCGTCAGTGCCGGCAACGAGGCCGATCTCGGTGCTGGCACATTTTTCGACTACATGGTGCGGGATGTATCTACCGATGTTATCCTGCTGTTCCTCGAAGGCATTCGTGACACAGAAATGTTTCTTGCTGCTGCCGAGCGGGCGGCGAAAGTCGGCAAGCCGGTAATCGTCGTCAAGGTCGGGCGCTCCGGCGCGGGCGGCCGCGCCGCGGCTTCGCACACCGCCAGCATGGCGGGATGGTCGGCGGCTTACGATGCGGTTTTCGCCAAGTACGGCTTCATCATCTCCAACGATCTCGACGAGGCGGTGGCTATCGCGGCGGTGCTGGCTTCATCGCCGCTGCCGAAAGGCGATCGGGTTGCAGTCGTCACTGTGTCGGGCGGTGGCGGCATCTGGGGTGCGGATGTCGTCTCGTCGCAGGGACTTCAGGTGCCCGAACTCTCGCCGCCAACGCAGGCGGCCATTCGCGGCATGATTCCGTCTTACGGTTCGCCACGCAATCCGATCGATATCACCGCGCAAGCGGTGCATAGCGGTGGCCTGCAGAAAACTATCGAACTTCTCGCCCAGGGCGATGAGGTCGATGCCATTCTGGTGGTGCTGTCGCTGTCGAACGAGACGCGGATTCCATTCAAGATCGACGAGTTGAAGCCGTTGATCAACGCCCAGCGCAAGCCGATCGTGTTCTACACCTACACCCTGCCGTCGCACTTCGCGCGGACGGAATTGGCAAAGGCTGGCGTCGTCGTGCTGTCAGGCCTCTCGCATGTCGGCGTTGCGATGCGCCGCGCCGTAGAGCGTGCGCGATTCCGGCTTCCCGCATCGCTGGGTGATGCTGGATTGAATGGCATTGAGTTGGCGGCGCATCTGAGTCGGGGCAGGCTTTCGGAGCACGACAGCAAACGTCTGTTGGCCGCAGCAGGCGTGCCGGCGCCGGAGGAAGTTCTGGTGACAGAACGGGATCAGCTTCATGAGGCAATCGCGCGCGTGGGGCTCCCGCTGGCGATGAAGGTTCAATCAGCCGATATCCCGCACAAGAGCGAGGTGGGCGGTGTCCACCTCAACATCGCGACCGAACGGGATGCGATGCAGGCGTTCGACGACCTGCTGGCCCGCGCGCGTGAGCGGCGACCCGATGCGACGATTCAAGGTGTGCTGTTGACGCCGATGGCGAAGCCGGGTGTGGAGATCATTGTCGGCACGATGCGTGACGCGACCTTTGGTCCGATGATCATGGTCGGGTTTGGCGGCGTCACCACCGAACTGTTCAAGGATGTCGTTTATCGTCCTGCGCCGGTCGGCGCGGATGAAGCGGTGACGATGCTGAACGAATTGAAGGCCGCGCCGCTTTTGCACGGTTTCCGCGGAACGCCAAAGGCTGATGTCGGCGCGCTGGCGTCTCTGATCGTTCAAGTCTCGTATCTCGCCGCGTTGCATGGCGGCGAGATCGCGGAGATCGAGATCAACCCGGTGCTGGTGCATCCGGAAGGTGAGGGCACCACCATCGTCGATGCGCTGGTGGTGCCGGCAGGGAAGTAGGCGTCAGCGCCCCTTGAAGTTGGGGACGCGGCGTTCCTCGGTGGCCTTGACGCCTTCCTTGAAGTCTTCCGTTGCGCGCAAGTGGGTCTGTTCCGCAAGCTCGTGGTTGGTGGCGGTCAGAACGCGATCGGCGAGGCCGGCACGCATGGTGGCGCGCGTCGATAACAGGCCGAGCGGCGCGCATTCCGCGATTTCGTTGGCGAGTTTCAGCGCCGCCGCGCGCACTTCGCTTTGCGGCACGCAGACATTGGCGAGACCCATCTTCAAAGCGTCTTCACCTGTCACCCGACGACTGGTGTAGAACATCAGTTCGGCATTGTTCTTGCCGATCAGTTCCGGGAGCGTCACCGTGAGGCCGAAACCGGGATGAAATCCGAGCTTGGTGAAGTTCGCAGCGAACCGCGCTTCCGGACAGGTGACGCGGAAGTCCGCCGACACCGCCAGCCCCAGGCCACCGCCGATTGCCGCGCCCTGCACGGCGGCGATGATCGGCTTCTTGGCGCGGAACACGCGTACCGCCTGCATATAAAGGTGATTGATAGGGCCGAGGGTATCGGCTGGGTCGCCGCTGCTCGGCCCGGTTTCCTGGCGGTTCGGATCGTTGAAGTTGGCGCCTGCGCAGAACGCCTTGCCTTGCGCCGCCAGCACCGTCGCGCGCATCTCCGGATCGTTGTCGATATCGGTCAATGCATCGGCGATTTGGTTGATGAGCGAAATATCAAAGAAATTGAACGGCGGGCGCTGGATTTCAATGGTGGCGACGTGGCCGGTCTTGGTGAAGCCGATATCGGTGAATTTGCTCATAACGATCCTTGATGGTGTGGGTTGCGTGGTAATGGTTTAGCGTAAGCCGAGCCCGCGCGCGATGATCCCGCGCAGCACCTCGGTGGTTCCACCTTGAATGGTGAGTTTCGGCGCGAGCTTGGTAGCGAAGGCGAGCTGCTCGGCCAATGTCGCGTGGTTCGACGGGTCGACGTCGACGAACGCGGAGAGGTCGCGCACCCGATGCGGCAATTGCTGCTCCCACACCGTGCCGATGTCCTTGACGATCGAGGCTTCCACCACCGGCTCCTTGCCGGCCTGCAACATGCCCGCGACCGAGACCGACATGCGCCGCATGGTGTGCAATTGCGCCACCAGCCGGCCGATGCCTTCTGCGGCACGGGTATCCGGATTGGGGCCGACGGCACGCACCAGTTCGGTCAGCACGTAGTAGGTTTCGAGGAAACGCTCCGGGCCGCTGCGTTCATAGGCCAGTTCGCTGGTCGCCTGCTTCCACGCGCCGTCGATTTCGCCGAGCACGTGATCGTCGGGGACAAAGGCATCCGTGAACACCACCTCGTTGAATTCGGACTGTCCGGTGATCTGCTTGATCGGATTGACTGCGATACCCGGCGTTTTCATGTCGACGAGGAATTGGGTCAGACCGTGGCGGCGGTTCTCCTTGGTCGACGGCGAAGTGCGGAAGATCGCGATCATGTAGTCGGCGACATGCGCCGAAGAGGTCCAGATCTTGCTGCCGTTGATCAGCCAGCCGCCGTCGGTCTTGGTGGCTTTCGTCTTTGCTGCGAACAGGTCGGAGCCGGAGTTGGGTTCGCTCATGCCGATGGCGAAACAGACCTCGCCACGGCAGATGCGTGGCAGGATATCCATTTTGATATGTTCGGGTGCGTACTTCAGCAGCACCGGACCGCTTTGCCGGTCGGCGACGAAAAAGCGCCGTGTCGGCGCGTTGGCAACGCGCATTTCCTCGGTGACGACATATCGCTCGAGAAAACTGCGTTCGTGGCCGCCGTACTTCTTCGGCCAGGTCATGCCGAGCCAACCGCGCGCGCCGACGCGGCGGCTGAATTCCGGCGCATCGCTGTCCTCGCGATACGGTTTGTGCGGATCGAACGTGCCGGCGGCGATCTCATCGGCGAGAAAGGCACGCACCTCCTTGCGAAGGGCCTCGCATTCCGGCGGCAGGCGGATCGGATCGAAACGGAGGGCTGCGGTCATATGATTTCGTCCTGAAGCAGGGCCAACCTTAACGTGACGCCACCAGCGGCCATAAATCGTCGGCGCCGCGAGCGGCGACCCGCTTGCCGAGTTCGACCGCCCAATGGCTCTCGTTGCCGAAGTCGTCGCGCCACGCCAGCGCCCGCATCGTATAACGATGCAGGATGTGCTCGGCGGTGAAGCCGATCGCGCCGTGGACCTGATGCGCGATGCCCGCGCCTTTCTCGGCTGCCTCGGCACAGCGGATTTTCGCGCTCACGGCTTCAAGAAAAATCGCGTCGTCGAACTGCGTCGCATTGGCGATGGCGTCAGCCGCCGAACTCGCGGCGGCGAGCGCGGCCGCGGCCTCGCCGGCGAGTTTGGCGAGGTTGTGCTGTACGGCCTGGAATTTGGCGATCTTCTTTTCGAACGCGACGCGTTCGTTGGCGTATCCGACGCTGATCTCCAGCATGGATTCCAGTGCACCCGCGATCTGCAGGCTGCGCGCCACGCCGCCCATCAACAACAATGCGGTGGCGTCAAACCCCTGTGGCGCGGGCTTGATGGCGACCGGCCGCACCTTGTCGAAGGTGACGATATCGCTGGCATCGTTCGCGATGTTGAGTCCTGTCACGATCCGGCAATCCGCCGTGGTAACAAGAGCGATTGCCAACCCGTTTGTGCCGCCAGCGAGGACCGCGATGTGCCGCGCCTCGCTGGCGAAGGGAACGCCGCGTACCACGCCGGACAGCGTGCCGTCATCGTTCAGCGTCGCGCGTTCCTTCGGCTGGGTCGGTGCGATCGTCATTGCATCGGACGGTGAGGCGATGCCGGCTTGCGACAATAGCCAGCCCGCCAGCATGGTTTCCGCCAGCAGCATCGACAGTCCGGCACGACCGGCGGCGTTGAGTACGCCAAAGCCATCGGCGAGGCCTGCACCGGAGCCATTGCAGCTCTCCGGCACCCATGACAGCGGTAATCCGGCATCGGTGAGCGCTTGCCATAGCGGCGCGCGCCAGCTTGCATCCTTGCTGTGGGTGATGGTTTGCGGGTCGGCCAAGTCGGCGAAAATGCGCTCGGCCGTCGCCACTACGATATTGTCGCTGTCCGCCACGGTGCTCCTCGTCAACGCAAGCACTCTTGATTGCGCGGCCCAGATGGGTCGGCACGGGCGCTCTGGTGGTCTCCAAGCGAATGATGCGAAAAACCCCACGTCCTGACAAGCCGCGATGTGGGCAAGGCGATCTGCGAGAGCGTCATGCGGGCATTCGCTGCGACGCGGTTTATTCCATGTAACGGATTTGCGGTGTCTTTTGTGGTGCCTTGCCTCGCGCCGATCAAGCGATATGGTGAGCCGCATCACGACGAACGGGCTCACGACACTCAAAGGGAAGACGGAAGAATGGCAAAGGATGGCATGTGTGCGATCATCACCGGATCGGCGTCCGGTCTCGGTGCGGCCACGGCTGCGATGCTGGCCAAGGACGGCGCGCGCATCGTCGTCAACTACGCATCCAGCAAGAAGGAAGCGGAGCAAACGGCCGATCTGTGTCGATCCGCCGGCGGCGACGTCGTCGTCGTGCAAGGCGACGTGTCACGGGATGAGGACTGCAAACGCATCGTTGCGGCTGCTGCGTCCTGGGGGCGTCTCGATGCCTTGGTCAACAACGCCGGCACCACCAAGCATGTCGTTCATGAAAATCTCGACGGTTTGTCCGCCGAGGACTTTCAGCGGCTTTACGGCGTCAACACTATCGGGCCGTTCCAGATGGTACGCGCCGCGCGCTCGCTGCTCGAGGCGGGTGCGAAGGCCTCAGGCCGGGCTTCCGCCGTGGTCAATGTGTCGTCGATCGCGGGCCTGAGCGGAATCGGATCGTCGGTGGCTTACGTCGCCAGCAAGGGCGGTCTGAATGCGATGACGTTGTCGTTGGCGCGCGCGCTCGCACCGCTGATCCGGGTCAACGCGGTGTGTCCGGGTTACATCGATACGCCGTGGTTTGAGAAGGGGCGTGGCGTTGAAGGCGCGAAGCAGGTGCGTGATATGGTCAAGGCCAAGGTGCCGCTGAAAATTGCATCGAGCCCCGAAGACATCGCCGGCGTGGTGTGCTTCCTCGCGGGGCCTCAGTCGTCCAACATGACGGGCGAACTGGTGCGCGTCGACGCCGGCTTCCATCTGTAGAAACAGAAAGTCCGGCTCGCACACGAACCGGACTTTGCAATGCTATCGGCGCTGGCGGTCCTTAGCGTCCGTCCAGCCGGTTGCCCGGATCGGAAATGACGCGGCGGGCGACCAGACGATTCCAGATGAACAGCACCACCAGCGCACCGATGGTCGCGGTGATAAATCCGGCGCCTTGGTTCGGTCCGTAATGCCCGATCGCCTGGCCGATGAAGGTGGCAAGGAAGGCGCCTGCGATACCCAATACGGTGGTCAGGATGAAGCCGCTCGGATTGTTCGGGCCGGGTGACAGCAATCGTGCGATGATGCCGGCGACGAAGCCGACGACAATGATCCAGATAAGCCCGCCCATGAGTGCTGTCCTTTCAGCAAGCTGCGATTGCAGCCGATATTATGGAAATAGTCGTGTGGGATAGGAAGGTTCGTGGTGTCGAACGATCGAACCGGCGTTGAAGGCCGGTTCGATCATTATTCGTCGCTATCAGAACTTGCCGGCCAGTTCGTTTTCGTTCGGCACGCGCCCGTTCGGAGTGAATTCGTCGATCGCCTCCGGCAGATATCGTGATAGTTCGGATAGCAATTCGTCGCGCCCCATGCCTGTTTGTGAGGTCAGCGCGTTGATATGGTCTGCGCCGAGTGCATTGGCGAGATCGCCCGGCGAAATCTGCTTGTTCGGTCCGGGGGCGACCCACGAGTCGGCCGCTTCGCTTTGACCGTTCTGCTGAAACTGTTTCAGCAGGTCACCGATGCCGCCGCTGAGGATGCTGCCGGCCGCACCGCCGGCGATGAGGCCACCGAGCCCGCCCTTGAGCAGGTCGCCAAGGCCGCCGCCGCCCAATGCGCCGCCAAGTCCGCCGGGCAGGTTGGCATTGATGGTGCCACCGGGCGCCGGCGTCGGAGGCGCGGTGTTGGCGGGGGCGGTTTCGGATTGACCGCCAGTGAAATGCTTCATGGCCTTGTAGGCGAGCATGGCCAAGATCGCCATCGTCATCGGCGACATGCCTTCACCCTTGGCCTGGGGATCGCTTGGGCCGCGCGGCCCGTTCTGCATGCCGTTGAGGATATCCAGCAAACCCATCGATCCGTCTCCTGTTATTCGTGTCGAAACCCGGCCCGGCACAAGAATAGTGACCGGTTATTACCGTTACAAGGCGATCCGCGGCACCGCTCTGCAAGAACGCCGTCCATAGGACAGGCGCCGGTATCCTGCTATCGAGAGGGCACACGAACGCACAATAACGACGGACCCCCAAAATGGTTTCGCCTGGATCGATAATTGTGGCCGGCGCCGGTAGCATCGGCTGTTTTGTCGGCGGGATGCTGGCGAGCGGCGGGCGTCGTGTCGGCTTGCTGACGCGTGCCCGTGTCGTCGAAGATATCGTGTGTTTTGGGTTACGGGTCAGCAGCTTTGCGGGGGAGGAGCGCCATATCCCGGCCAGCCGGTTGGTGCTGTCGACCGACCCCGCGATCTTGGCGGGGGCTGCCATCGTGCTGGTGACAGTGAAAAGCGCGGATACCGTTGCGATCGCTGACGACATCGCCCGGTATGCGCCCGTCGATGCTGTTATCGTCAGCCTCCAGAACGGTGTCGGAAATGCTACTGCTTTACGGGAGCGCCTGCCGGGACGACGGGTGCTGAGCGGCATGGTGCCGTTCAATGTCATCGCGCTGGGGGAGGGACGATATCATCGGGCCACCTCGGGCGATATTGCGGTCGATCCCGACCCTGCCGAGACCGCCGCGCAGTTGTCGGTCGACGGACTCGTCGTGCGTGCGACGGACAATATGGCGGGCGTGCAGTGGGGAAAACTGCTGCTCAATTTGAACAACGCGCTCAACGCGCTGTCCGGTCTGCCGCTGCGTGAGCAATTGGCGCGGCGGCCATGGCGGCTGTTGCTCGCGGACCACATGCGCGAGGCCTTGCGGACGATGAAGGCGGAAGGGATTTCACCCGTGGCGACCACCGGCGTGCCGCCCGCCCTTATGCCTCATCTGCTGCGGCTGCCCGATGCGCTGTTTCAAATACTGGCGCGTCGCACGATGAAGATCGATGCAATGGCGCGTTCGTCGATGTGGGAAGATTTACAGCGCGGCCGGCACACCGAGATCGATTTCCTGCAAGGTGTCATTGTCGAACTCGCGGAGCGGCATCGGCTCGAGGTGCCGCTCACCTGTCGGATCGTCGATCTGGTGAAAGCGGCCGAGCGGGCCGGCAAGGGGTCGCCGGAGCTATCGCCCGACCAGATACGAAACTAACGCCACAGACCGTAGCTTGCCCACTTCGATTCCGGGATGGCCTTGCCCAAGCGATAGCTGAAGGCGAGCACCTTCATGCCGTCCGGCGAGCCGGTGCAGGAGAACGAAAACTGGTACCATTGACCGCCGCTGCGAAATGCGCCGCCGGTTCCTGTGACGGTGTTTCCGGAATGGCGCGGATGGGACACCACATCCGTCTTGGCACGATCAGGGTGATAGGGATTGGAATCCCGGGAAATCTGCTTCATCGCGTGGAGATCGCAGACCTGCTCGAGCCGCGTTTGCGGGTCCAGTTTGCTCAGGCTGGCGAGGAAACGGGCGTCGGATGCGAAAGCAGGCATGGCCGCCAGCAGCGCAATCGCGAGAGATAGGATGAACTTCATTGCGGGACCGTGGCAATCGGGATGGCGCAAAGGGTGAAGGGCATCGCGGAATGAATCGTGCGATTGCTCGCCTTAGCCGATAAGCCTGTTTGGCTCAAGGCATCTCGGATCACGATCGGCGGCGCTGGGCATCTGCCCGACTGGCGAAGCGTGAACTGCTCTGATAGGAAGGGCGCCAGCCTTCGCGCACTGTCGCGGACGCCGTGGTCCCGTAGCTCAGCCGGATAGAGCGACGGTTTCCTAAACCGTAGGTCGGAAGTTCGAGTCTTCCCGGGATCGCCACTTTCTTTCGCCGGACCAGTCGATCGCCGTCGTGCTTTGCATCGGAGTTGAAAGCACGTGGGAATGATGTGCTGATGTTGGCTCTCAGCCATAGCGGAATAGCAGCGATAGGCGGAACATGTCGCCTAACTCATATCGATGGATCGATACATCGAAGGATCTTCCATGTTGTTTCGCCTGATACCGGCTGTCGGGGTGGTGTTTGTCGCAATGCTTGCCGTGGCGGTCCCGTCTCCTGTCCGCGCAGCCACCGATATGGCCGCCTGCGCCGATGAGCGGGTCAAGGCAATGATGCTGCCGGCATCCGATCTCGCCGCCGCCGAGGTCGCCTGCGATCGTGTCCTGGCTGGTCACGTAAGCGACGTCGACCGGCAGAAGGCTGGTTTCTTTCGCGGGTTGATGCGCTTCCTTCAAGTGGTTCAAAGCGGCATCAAGTTGAGCGACGGCAAGAACGGCGTGTCCACGTATGCGCCGCCGACGCTGGCGCAACTGCGCGAGGCGCTTGCCGATGTCGAAACCGCCATCAAACTGGATGGGCCGATGAAGGGTGATGCACTGGCCCTGCGCGTGACCATCAATCAGATTCTTGGCAACGCGTCCGCGGCGCAGGCCGATATCGGCAAGGCGATACAGGTGGCGCCGCAGTCGGCCACGCCTTACGTGCAGCGCGCGCTGGAGCATGAGCGTGCCGGCGATGTTGCCGCGGCGCTCGCCGATCTCGATCGCGCCATCGAAATCGATCCGACAGCCGGTGTTGCGCTGTCGGCACGCGGCAGCCTGCTTCGTCGATTAGGTTTGCTGATGCGCGCGAAAGCGGATTTTACGGCCGCTGCGGCGCTAGGGCCGCCGTTTCGTCGTCTTGCACTGTTGCACAAGTCCGAAGTTGAACTGCGAGCAGGCGATCTCAAGGCTGCTTACGACGATTTGCTTGCCGCCGCGCGCGAGAGCGGCGACATGACGAAGGCCGAGGCGACGGCGATGAACGCCGATTTGCTGGTGCGTGCGGGAGATCTCGCGCTCGACAAGATGAAAGACCCGGCGGCGGCCGAAAGGCACTATCGCGAAGCGACACAACTTGCTGCAACCAACTGGAGTGCTGTGCTTGGGCTCGCGCGCGTCGCCGAACAGCGTGGCGATCGGTCCGCGGCCGCCGCGATCTACCAGCGTATTCTGGTCGCGACGGAGGCAACGCCGAAGTTGTACGAGCGGATGTTGGCGTCGTTTCGCCTGAAGCAATTGACCCAACCCCTGAAGCGCAGCGATGCAGGCGTCTTCCGGAACGCGTTCGACATTGGCATCACGGCGGTCAGGGGATCGCCCGACGGACTGAAGCGTGTCGCTTTTATCATCGGCGAGGGCGATTACCTCAGGCTCGCAAGCCTGCCGAATCCGCGTCGCGATTCGGCGGTGATGGCGAATGCCCTGGCCGAGATGGGTTTCGATGTCGTCGAGATCGCGGAAAACCTGGGCGCGTCCGCGTTGCGGAGCGTTCCTGCCGCGATCGCGGAGCGGGCCGCGCAGGCGGACGTTGTCCTGGTGTTCTATGCTGGCCACGGGGTCGAGGCGAACGGAATCAATTATCTCATCCCGGTCGATGCCGCGCCCGAAAGCGATCGGGATCTGCAGAGCGGCGCGCTGGCGCTGACCAGCCTTGTCGCTGCGGCCGCGAAGGCAAGGCGCGGCTCGTTGATCATCGTTGATGCGTGCCGCGACGATCCCTTCGTCGAAGCCCGTGCGGTGGCGGCGGCGTCGCGCCATGCCGCCAAGACGCGGGACGAGGTTCCATCGTTGCGGCTGCATTCCGGTCTTGCGACCATCACGAATGTCGCGCCGAACAGCGTCGTGTTCTACTCGACCCAGCCCGGACAGGCGGCGCTTGACGGCGAGGGACTCGACAGTCCCTTCGTGCGTGCGTTGCTCGAGACGTTGGCGACGCCGAACCAGCCATTTCAAACCGTCGTACAAAGCACCACGAAAGGCGTCATCGAGAAAACGCGAGGGCTGCAGAAGCCTGCGGCTTACGGCATATCGCCGGCGATCGCGTTGTTGCCGCCCGCCTCGACGCGCTGAGCGTTACGCATTCCTTCGCATCGTGTTCGGCTCCCGGACGGGAGCGGTGAGGGCTCGCGTTGTTTACGTGGTTGCCTTGATTGGGCTCTGTCGTTTTCGGTCAGCGAGTTGGGTCAGCGCAACGACGCCGGCGATCGCCGCGCCGATCATGTCAGTCACCAATCCCGGTTCGATCAGCAACAGTCCGGCGACCGCAAGGCTCGCGCTCTGCCAGAGGCGCGAAGCGGTGAGCAGGTAGCCATGCAGGCCGGCGGCGAACAGGATGACGCCGATCGATGCGGTGAAGCCACTCCAGATAATGGTCGGCCAATCACCGATCATGAGAAGTGCCGGTTCATAGACGAACATGAATGGGACGATGAAGCTGGTTGCAGCGATTCGCACCGCCGCGAGACCGGTGGCCCAAAGTTCGGATCGGGCAATTCCGGCAGCCGCGAATACCGCCAGGGCCACCGGTGGCGTGATGGCCGAGAGAACGGCGAAGTAGAACGCGAACATATGGGCGGCCGGAACAACGATCCCGAACTTGATGATCGCGGGCACCAGCAGCGCGGTCATGATGATGTAGGCCGGCGTCGTCGGCATGCCCATGCCGAGAACAATGCCCGCGATCATGGTGAAGACCAGCGCCAGCAGCAAATAGTCCTGCGACAGGTGCACGACATACTGCGTGAATACGATCCCCAGCCCGGAAAGCGTCACGACTGCAATCACCACGCCGGCCGCGGCGCAGGCAATCGCGACAGGAAGCGCATTCCTTGCGCCATCGACGCAGGCAAGAATGACGTTCTCGAACGTGACGTAATGGCGGGTCGATTTTCGCAATGCGGCGACGGGAAAGCAGGCGGCGACACCTGCGAGAGCCGCCATCGGCGAACTGAAGCCGGAATACATCACGACAAGAATGGCAAGCACCGGTAGGAACAAGTGGCCGCGCTCGCGCATCACCGCGCCAAGTCTCGGCAGATCGGCACGCGGGACGCCGACAAGACCGCGCCGTTTCGCCTCGAAATGCACCGCCGAGAAGCAGGCGACGTAGTAAAGAATGGCCGGGATCAGCGCCCAGATGATGACTTGTCCATAAGAGACGCCGATAAACTCCGCCATGACGAACGCGGCAGCTCCCATGATCGGCGGCATGATCTGTCCACCCGTCGAGGCAACAGCCTCGACGCCGGCGGCGAAATGTGGCGGAAAACCCGAGCGCTTCATCAGCGGAATGGTAATCGGTCCGTCGACCATGACGTTGGCGACCGCACTGCCTGAAATTGTGCCGAATAGAGCCGACGATACGCAGGAAACCTTGCCGGGACCTCCTGCGGTATGACCTGTCAGGCTCAGGGCGAAATCCATGAACAGTTGTCCTGTGCCGGTACGCTCCATGAACGCGCCGAACAGTACGAAGATCAACACATAGGATGCCGAGACGGACAGCGGGATGCCGAAGATACCTTCCGTCGTCATATAGAGCTGGTCCAACAACTGGTGTGGATCGAGCTTTGCAATGAACAGTCCGTAAGCCAGAAACACCACGGCGGTGATCGGCAACGCGAGACCGATGGCGCGGCGCGTCGCTTCCAGCACCATCACCGTCATCAACGTGCCCATGATGACGTCGAGGGTCGTCAGTTCATCGACATAGAAGATGCGGTTGATGATGTAATCGTAGTTGATGAACAGATAGAGGATCGGCGCGACCGCCAGTGCCATCAGTGTCAGATCGAGTGGCGTCGGTGTGCCTTCGATCTTTCCGGAGCCGCGGTGCAGCAGGAACAGCAGCACCACGACGAACAGCAGGTGCGTGCCACGGAAGATGACCGCCTCAGGCGTCCCGAACGCGATGGCCCAGATATGATACGCCGCCATTGCTACGGAAATGATGATGATCGTCAGCCGCGCGACGCCGCCGTAGCTCAAGTCTAGCTTCATGCTCGTGATTCCGGACGAGAAGACGAGACGTTTGCCGGCGGGCTTGTTCACCCGCCGGCAGGCTGGATCAATGCGATTTTACGTCGATACCCGCTTCTTTGTAGAATTTCGCGGCGCCCGGATGAAACGGGATGCCGATGTCTTCGGCCATGCCCTTCGGCGTCAGCGTGCTCATGGCCTTGGCGACCGTCGCCATCGTGGCCACGTTGGCGGCCAGCGTCTTGGTCATGGTATAGACCTCATCGGCCGGCAATTTGCAGGAGACGACAAGGTGTGTCGCATAGGCGATCACCTTCACGTCCTTGTCCTGCTTCGGATAGGTGCCTTTCGGTACGACGCCGAGCGTGTAACCGGAGTTCAGTTTCTTCATGCCGTCATAGCTGTCAGATTGATCGATCATCGTGATGTCGCGCGCGGCGGCGAGATCCATGATCGAGCCTGCAGGAATCTGCGTGCCGAGGCCGAAAGCCACCGCATGCCCATCCTTCATCTGATTAACGGAATCGGTGTAGCCGACAAAACTGACCTTCACATCGCTGTATTTGATGCCGTTGACCTCGAGCAGTTGCCGCGTGATCAACTCGCCGGTGTTGCCGCGCTGTTGCGTGGTGATGGACTTGCCCTTGAGGTCGGCGATCTTGTGCACGCCTGAATCGCCGCTGGCAACGAGTTGATAATACTGCGGATAGAGCGTGGCGAGATTGCAGACGTTCGTCAGTGCTTTGGGAAACGGCGCGCGTCCGGCAAGGCCATCGACGGTTGAGATCGAATTGCCGAATCCGATATCGGCCTTGCCTTCATCGACGCCGCGGACATTCGCGATGCCTGCGCCCGGCAATGCCTGGACGCTTAGGCCGGGAATGGCTTTCTCCCACATGTCCTTGAGTTGGCCGCCCAGCGGAATCCACGAACCGCCCTGCGGTCCGGTCATCATTTTCATTTCAGCGGAGTTGCCCGTTGTGCTGAGGGCGCAGCCGACGCTCAATATGACGCTCAGTGTTGTCACGATCGTTTTCACGTGAGTCCTCCCCGAGACAATGCCGTTTTCCGGCAGCTATCATTTGACGTTCGCGTTTTCGCGACTCTTTCTGTGCGCTGCAGCATGTGCAGGCTTGTCATCAAGCCTATTTGACGAAGAGCCGCCTGTCATCCCGTGAATGCATATCGGGTTCGATTATTTGTCGCAGTGCTCGTGCGCGCGTCGATTGGCTTGCAGAGCAGCCGCGATCATTCCGCGTCGGGTTGGCGTTCCGGTGCGGCCGCGATGAACGCAGGCACCGCTTGCGCGGCGGCTTCAGCCCGCAGCAATCGCGGATAGGCAGACAGATCGACGCCGAAGCGACGCGCGTTGAACAGTTGCGGGACAAGGCAGATATCGGCGAGCGACGGCTCGGCACCGAAACAGAAGGGACCCGCTTCATTGGAGATGAGTGTCTCACAGGCCGCGAGGCCCTCGCCAATGGCCCATGCGGCCCAGCCGGTGACGGTGTCCTCGGCAAGGCCGAGTTGCCGCAGCCGCGCGAGCACCTTAAGATTCTGCACCGGATGCGTATCGCATGCGATCGCTTGCGCGAAGGCACGCACCCGCGCGCGGACAAGCGGGTCGGCAGGCAGCAATGGTGGTTGCGGATGCGTCTCGTCGAGCCATTCGATGATCGCCAGCGATTGGGTCAATGTCGTGCCGTCGTCGAGGGTAAGCGCAGGAACAAACCCCTGCGGATTGAGCTTGAGATAGTCAGTCGCGTGCTGCTCGCCCTTACGCAGATGATGCGCCACATGATCGACCCGAATGCCCTTGATGTTGAGTGCGATGCGCACCCGCCAGGATGCGGTGCTGCGATAATATCCGTGAAGCTGCAATGAAGAACTCCTGTCGGGCACGTGACCCATGTCACCACGCAAGGATGCATCGGTATTGCGCGAGCTATACCTTGATCATGCGCTTGCCGCGATTTTCTCCGGCGAGCAGCCCGATCAACGCTTGCGGTGTGTTTTCGATGCCGACGATGATATCTTCCTGCACCTTCAGCTTGCCGGCGGCGACCCATGATTGCAGATCGGCGAATGCCTGATCGCGCTGGTCCATGTAGTCCATCACGATGAATCCCTGCATGGTAAGACGTTTCACCACGATCAGGCCTGGCACGCCGCGTGGACCGGTGGCCGATGGCACGCCGTCATACTGCGAGATGGCGCCGCAGCAGGCGATGCGGCCGTAAAGGTTCATCTGCGAGATGCAGGCTTCGAGAATATCGCCGCCGACGTTGTCGAAATAGACATCGATGCCTTTTGGCGCCGCCGCCTTCAGTGCTTTGTAGGTCGCGCCGTCCTTGTAATCCACCGCGGCATCGAAACCGAGCGTTGAGGTGAGCCAATGGCACTTCTCCGCGCCGCCAGCGATGCCGACGACACGACAGCCCTTGATCTTTGCGATTTGGCCGACAATGGAGCCGACCGATCCCGCGGCTGCCGATACGACGACGGTTTCGCCAGCCTTGGGCTTCCCGACATGCAACAGTCCGAAATAGGCGGTCAGACCGGCGATACCATAAACGCTAAGCAGATGAGTCAGCGGTTCGATACGCGGCATCTTGGCAAGATGCTTGGCGGGCACCGCAGCGAAATCTTGCCATCCGGTATCTCCAAACACGATGTCACCGGGGGCGAAGCCAGGCGCTTTCGACGATACTACTTCGGCAATGGCACCACCGGCCATCACCGTGTTGGCCTCCACCGCCGAGCGATAGGTGGCGCCATGCATCCAGGCCCGATTGGCGGCGTCGAGCGAGATGTAACGCACGCGCAACAACACCTCGCCATCCTTCGGTTCGGGAATTGTGCCATCGACCATCTTGAAGTGCGTCGGCTCCAGCTTGCCGCTGGGTTTTTCGACCAGCAGGATCTGGCGATTGGGGCCGTTCGTCATGGCGTATTCCTCCGATGCATCGTTGCGCTCAAGGCTAGTCGGCTCCCGCGCGCGCGACAACATCAATTGTTGTCGTCCGCTAACGATCGGCGCTTAGAAGAAGGCAAGAGACCTTGGGTTGTCGCCCTTGATCGTGGTCGCGTATTCGATGGCGAGAAATAATCCGCCCGCGACGAAAATCCTCCGGTCGGCCGCCGCCGCCAGTTTGGTGCTCAGTGCCGCTGCATCCTCGATGGTCGCGGCGATATGTACCGGGGCGGTGGGGTTGGCGCGGCGCGCCGCGGCAGCGATCTGCTCGGGCGGGGTTCCCTTATGGTGGGCGGCGGTGCAGACGATGGTGTCAAACGCCGGCGCCAGCAGCGCGACGATTTCGTCGGCGCTCTTGTCGTGAGAAACGCCGATCACCAGCAGCCAGTTCTCCTTGCCATGGGCCTGATGCAGACCGGCGAGTGCGCGCGTGATGCCATCGGGTGTATGGCCAACGTCGATCACCGTCAGCGGATCGTGACGGATCACCTCGAGGCGGCCCGGCCAGCGGGTTTGCGACAGTCCGTCGCGGACGGCCTGCTCCGGCGTGGCAGGCGCGACCGACCTCGACGAGGTTTGCATCCATCGCAGGAACAGGCTCGCTGCAGTGGCGGCATTGTTGATCTGGAACGTACCCGACAGGTTGATGGTCAGATCCCGAATGCGATGCCCTTCGAAATGCAGGTCGAACGTCTGGCCGGTATCGGTGGTGCGTTCCGCGGCGATGCCGATCTCGTCGCGGAGGAACAGGCTTTCGATGTCGCGGTTGCGATTGTAGGCGAGAAGATGGCCGCGCAACGGCCGGCAGTTCTCGCCGTAGACAATTGCGCCACCCGCCGCGCAGGCGTCGCTCTTGTCGGAAGCAATCAGCGGCAATGAGTTGCCGAGCAGACTGACGTGTTCGAAGTCGACTGAGGCCACGCAGGTGGTCGGGGAGCCAACCAGCCGGACTGGATCGTAACGGCCGCCGATGCCGGCTTCGAATACTGCGAAGGTGCATCCCTCTTGCTGGAAGTACAGACATGCCAGCGCAAACTGCGCCTCGAAGGCGCCGAAACGCTCGTTGCGCTGTTGCGACACGTCATCAATGGCGTGGACCACCTGAGCCATCAGGTCGTTCAGGCGCACATCATCGATGGGGTTGCCGTCGATCTGAAAACGCTCGTTGAAGCGATAGAGATGTGGCGAGGTAAACAGTCCCGTGCGCAGGCCGGCGGCGCGACCGATGCTGGCGCAGAAAGCTGCGGTACTGCCTTTGCCGTTGGAACCGGTGATCACGACGGCAATCCGGCTCAATTGGTCGCGGTCGATCGCAAGCGCTTCCAGCAGCGCGGTGAGCCGCGCGAGGCAAATGCCGTCGCCGTATTTGGGGAGGTCAAACATCCAGTAAGCCGACGGACATGAAGGTGTGATGCCAGATTTTGAGAATCAGGTCCTCCCGGCCGCTATCCTCGAGAAAGCGGATCGATGGATTGGCGTTGATCTCGATCACCGCCATCTCCTCGGGATCGCCGTCGATGTCGGTGAAAAGATCGACCGCCGCGGCGCGCAGGCCGACCGCTCGAACCGCGCGCCGCGCCAGCGTCAAGGCCGCGTCGTGGCGAGATGGTCGCGCGAAGGCCATCGTGCCTCCAGCACTCCGGTTCATTCGCCCCGGCAAAACGTACTGCTGGCCTGCCGGCAAGATTTCGTCCGCCGTGTCGTCGAGCGTTGCGCTGGCTGGTGAAATGCCGTGGGCCTGCAAGTCACGGTTATGGGCCGCGATCAGTTCACGCAGCGAATGGATGCCGTCTCCGGTGATGGACGCGCGGAATTTTCGGGCTGTAAAGACCTCGTCCTGATCGAGCAGGAATATCCGGTACTCGTCACCGCTGACGATCGGTTGAAGCAAAATCGAATCGTAGAATCGCGAGACCTCGTCCATGTAAGCGGCGAGCGCATCCGGATCGGACAGGGGCTGGGCAAAGTCGCCGCGCGAGCCATAAAGCGGTTTGGCGAAAGCACGATGGTTCAACTCGGCAAAATACGCCGCGGTGTCGGCCCGCTCATGGCCGGGCGGTCGATGTGTGCGGTACCGTTGGTGCAGGAAGAAATATCGGCCGCGCAGGGTCGCTATTCCGGCCTGCTCGAGGATGCGCTGGGTAAAATATTTGTCGTTGGCCAGCGTGGCAGCGGCGGCGTCGTTCTGCGGAAAGGTCGAGCAGCGACCGCCGCCGAAGCAATGGCTGGCCTTTGCCGAGGCAATTCGGAACAGCAATCCGGTGTTGCCCTCCAGGGTCTCGAAGTTCAGGCCGAAATGGGCGCAGGCGAACTCGGCATGAATGGCCTGGTCGGGATAAAAGACCGGCTTCGATTGCCGAAAATCCTGAAGGGTGGGCATGAAACGGCGTGGCCTGAGGGAAGGGGCGCTTTAGTGGAGCGCAGCCAAAGTTTACCCGATCGCGTCTTGCCGATCCATCGCCGGCATCGGCGTCTCCGCACCCCTATCGCTTACACCAAAGGCGAGACACGTGAATGCATCCAATGGTTGCTTTCTGGTGGCATTGCACGGAAGATGGTCGAACTCTCCGATTCTATGATAGCCTCTCGCCACATTGCGAATCAGAGCTGCCGCGTTTCGGGCATTCGTCTGCCCTCTATTGTGTTTGCCGTCCGCCGACCAAGCGTTTCCGCAGGATAGACCGGCTCAATGTCTTTTCAGAAAGCTCATGCCAGCATCGTGCGATCGATCAGACATGTCAGCTTATTGCGCGACTGGCAGCGAGCGCGTGGGAACCATCAGCTGCCGGACATCGCGGCTTTCATTCCCGATGAGCGTGCGGGCGACGCTGCCGATCTCCTGATGACGGAAATTCGTCTTGCCGATGACAAGCCCGACTACATCTGTCATTCGGCCGGCGAGCGGGTCGAGCAACTCTTCGATGAGAGAATGTCCGGCCGTCTGCTGCGGGAATGTCTGGACCAGCCGATGGCGAATGCCGCCCGTCCAATCTGGGATGCGTGCGTTCAACACATGCTTCCGATCTATTGCATCGTTGCGCTTTCCGATGCGAATGGCTGTCCGGTGACGGTGGAGCAGATTTTTCTTCCCTATGGCCGCACGGGCGGTACGGGGCCGGCCTTCATGTTGGCGGCGCTGCATGCCTGGAGCACTGAAGGGCGCTTCGCCTCCCAGGGACTGTTGCGTAATGTCAGGAAGGTCCCGCTGCACTGGACCGTGATGATCGATCCGGCATTGAAACAGAAGGTGTCGTCAACGCAGGGTGTCGGTTCGGACGACATCGTGTTCGGATAGTTCGCCGGCGGGTGCTCGTGTTGCTGGTGCTGGGCGTGACGCTTTCCGCCGAATTCTTCGGAATGATTTTCACACACAGGTGCTAGGATACGCGTGCCAGCAGCCGGAAAGCGCAAGCATATAGCGCACCGCGGCGCCAAGAACAACAAGGCTCGAGGGATCGATGGAAACCGTGATGATTCCATTTTCGCCGCGCTTCATCGTGCTGACGATCTGCGCCGTGATTACCGCTCTGCTTCTCGGCCTCGCGATAGGTGATCACAAGATCATCAACCTGGTCGTCATTCCGATCCTGATCTTTGGCGGGCTCACGGTGCTCGGCATTCACGATCTGGTGCAGAAAGACCACGCGGTGCTGCGCAATTATCCGATCTCGGCGCATTTGCGATTTCTGCTCGAGGAAATCCGCCCGGAGATGCGGCAGTATTTCTTCGAGAGCGAGAAGGACGGCATGCCGTTCAGTCGCGATACGCGTGCGGTGGTGTATCAGCGCGCCAAGATGGTGCTCGACAAGCGACCGTTCGGCACGCAGGAAAACGTCTATTCAGACGGCTACGAATGGATGCAGCATTCCATCGCGCCGAAGCCGCGTGCTACGGAGAAATTCCGGATCATGATCGGCGGCCCGGAATGTACCAGGCCTTACTCCGCGTCGGTGTTCAATATCTCAGCGATGAGTTTCGGCGCGCTCAGCCCCAATGCGGTACGTGCACTGAATGCCGGCGCGAAGAAAGGTGGCTTCGCTCACGATACCGGGGAGGGCGGCGTCAGTCCGTATCATCAGGAGAACGGCGGCGACCTGATCTGGGAAATCGGTTCAGGTTATTTCGGGTGTCGTACGCGCGACGGGGCGTTCGATCCCGAGGCGTTCGCGCGTGTCGCAACCCTCGACCAGATCAAGATGGTGGAACTGAAGATCAGCCAGGGCGCCAAGCCCGGCCATGGCGGTGTGCTGCCTGCCGCGAAAGTCTCCGAGGAAATTTCACGGATACGCGGCGTAGCGCTGGGCGAGGATTGCATTTCGCCCGCGGGCCACTCGGCGTTTTCGACACCGCTGGAGATGATGGCGTTCATCGGCGAGATGCGCCGGCTCTCCGGCGGCAAGCCGGCCGGCTTCAAGCTTTGCATTGGTCATCGTTGGGAGTTTCTGGCGATCTGCAAGGCGATGCTGCAAACCGGAATCTATCCCGACTTTATCGTAATCGACGGCAACGAGGGTGGCACCGGCGCCGCACCGCTGGAATTTATGGATCATCTCGGGATGCCGATGCGCGAGGGCGTCAATTTCGCGCACAACGCGCTGGTCGGTCTCAATATCCGCGACCGTATCAAGATCGGCGCATCCGGCAAGATCGCAACGGCCTTCGATATTGCCCGCGCCATGGCGCTCGGTGCGGATTGGTGCAACTCTGCACGCGGTTTCATGTTCGCGCTCGGCTGCATTCAGTCGCTGAGTTGCCATACAGATCGGTGCCCGACCGGCGTGACCACGCAGGATCCGTCGCGCAATCGCGCGCTTGTGGTCCCGCACAAGCTGGAACGAGTGTATAATTATCACCACGCCACGCTTCATGCGCTGTCGGAATTGATCGCCGCCGCGGGCCTCAGCCATCCGCAGGACATCAGGCCGGTGCATTTCTCGCATCGCCTGACCGGCACCGAGGTGATGTCCTTTGCGCGATTGTATCCGGAATTGCGTCCGGGCGAGTTGCTTGAAGGGACCGAGAACCCGCGCTTTCGCGATGCTTGGGCGATGGCGCAGGCGGATTCGTTTTCCCCGGTAGCGTAGCGTTTTCGCGCGAGACGAATATCCGTCTTCGCCGGTTGCGTTAGAACAACGTGGCGAAATAACGGGTCTAGAACTCGCCGTGCAAACGCCCCGAAAAGACCGACACCGGCCCACGATCGGCGTTGTAGGCCGGGTTGACAATCAATTGGTAGTCGGCGGTAAACGTCAGCTGTTTGTTGAGTGCGAAGGCGTAGTAGGTTTCGAGAATTCGTTCCTTGCGGTAGTTCAGCCGGCCGTCGCCGATCAGGACGCCGAGCCCCCCAGCGGCGATGAAGTCGCGGTGATCTTTCGACAGCGCGTTGACGGCGCCACCGAGTCCGACGACGTCGTCGGGGCGGCCCCATCGCGTCCCCTTGATCGAGGCGCCAAGCGACAGGCTGGCGTCGATGTCGGTGAACGCCATGATCTCGGTCCTGCCGTCGTTCCAACTCCAGCGCCCGAACAGGCCGATGTCATCCGTCAAGGCTTGTTCGAGATTGAGGACGTAACCGTACTTGATGCGGCCTTGCCGGGTCTGAGCGATGTCGAGGTTGAGGGCGGGGTTTGCCAGCGTCTCGCGATAGCTGCCGGAATAGGCGCTGTTGAGCCAGCCGATGGTGCGCAGCTTGCCGGGTTGCCCGAACAACGAATAGCGCGTCTCCAGTTCGACCACGTATTGGCCGCGCTGGAAGATACGCATGTCGAAATTGTTGGAATTGGCTTCCGCATCCATTAGGAAATAGCCGGCGCGCAGCGCCCAGCGCCTCTGATTGAGCTCGGCGGAGGCGCCGTAGGTGAGGCCGACCTTATCCGCCGAATAATCAAACGCGCCCGGCGCCCACATCGCCCAGTTCATGAAATCGCGGCGGGGGTCCTTGGCATAAGCGTTGCCGTCGAAGACATCGGTGACCGCAAATTTGCCGGCCTGAACGGTCAATCGTGAGACGTCCACCTTGCCGGCGAGCTGCGTCGGTCCGCTGACGAGTTCTTCCTGTTCGCCGCCGAAGCCGAATGTCTGTCGTACGAACAGCCGCGAGGTGTTGTAGTGCGGGTAGGGGAAATCGGATTTTTGCGCTTCGCCGCTGGGAAACCCGCCCACGCCGACGGTATCGCTGAGGCCGAAGCCCTGCGCCAGTTCGGGATTGTAATAGACCTCGCCGCCGTCCCACAGCCGGGCGTTGAGGAACAGGCTGTTGCTCCAGGTTGCCTTCATCTGCGCGTTCGGCATCAGGCTGTTCGGGCCGGAGTAGGGCGCGCGAAAAGTCGGGTGGCCTTGCGCGAGATAGGTGGTCTGGCCGTGAATTTCCCAGCGATCGGATTCCGGTTCGATCCAGCTCGCCGGCGATGACAGGCCGGGCTCGAGTCCGCCGATCTTGCGATTGAGGCCGATGCGCAGCGATTGGAAATCGCTTGTTGACGTGTAGTGCGCGCCGGACGCAAAGGCCACGTTGGCGCTGCCGGGCTGACTGTAGAGATACTCTAATCGCGCTGACCAATGCGGCGCGAAAGCATATTCGACGCCAGCGCCGGCGACCCAACCTGTCCGGGAATGAAGCCGCTTCTCCTCTTCTCCCGATGATGTCGTGTTGATGTAGCGCGTACCGCTCCAGGCAAGGCCGCCTGTGACGTAAGCAAGCCAGTTGCCGTTGATGACGCCAAGGCGGCCGCGCGCTGTGCCGATGTAGTCGAGCCTTTCGGTGATGTCGGAGCGGGCCGACGTCAGCATCGACATGGCGGAGTTGGAATCCAGATAGTTGGGGAAGGTGAAATCTGCCTCGACGCCGAGCACCACACCGGATGGCAACACATAATTGTAACCGGCCTGCACGCCGCCGATTGTGCCACCGAATGTATGGCCGGCCGTCGCCGTGGCCGGGTCGGTTAGCGTCGCGGAGGATCGTCCCTGGCCGAAGCCGGTATGCGCGCCGACGTAAAGTCCGCTCCAATCGAAGGCGGTTTGAAATGGGGCGGCTTTGACCGGGGACGTCGCCGGCAGGTCGGCGGCCAATACCGTGTTCGCTCGAACACCGAACCCCAAGGCGATGATGATCCAGACCGGCTTCATGATGCTGATGTCGTCTCGTCGCGCAGGCTCGATGTGTTGATCGCAAATTATTATTGCAACTAATTCGCAATCGCAATTGCCAAATGAAAGTCCAAAGGGTCTTTGCCACCGTGGTGTGACGGCCATGTAACGGACGGCACGATTCGAATGGGCAGACGGGAAAGGGATCAGGCCTGGTCGAGGAAGAGGGCCGGGTCGAATCGGTCGACGTCGGCAAGCAATTCGCAAAAGGCGCGGGCGCCGTGGTCCAGCAACTGCCGACCCTTCTCGGCGCTGGCCGCGGTGGCATCGCCGATGGCGCCGCTTGGGTGCAGGTCCTGCGCTTGCCATGCGAATGGCGCGGGTCGCTGCACGCTGAGCCAGCGATAATCGTTCTCGATCGTCACGGTCCGTGGCTGGAAGTTCTTGATTTCGGCGGTCCGCACCCGATCGGGGCGCGCCGCCAGCATGATGGAGGTTTCGATGGCGCCGCCATGGATTCCGTGGCGGACCTCGGCGTCGGTGAATAGCCCTTCGGGCGCACCGAAGCGGCTCCACGCGGTCGTGACCGCCAGCATGCCGTGATGTGCGCGCAGTTCCTGTGAAACGATGCTCATCGCGGCACTGTTGCCGCCATGACTCGACACCATCACCAGCTTGCGGATGCCGACGCGCGCGAGGCTTTCGCCCAGCGCCGTCCAGTTTCGGATCGCGAGGTCAGGCGGCAGCGTCAGCGTGCCGGGAAAAGGGACGTGTTCGGTCGAAATGCCGACGGCTTGCACCGGCAGGAACGTTGCCGGAAGATTCGTCGGCAGCAATTCGCGTACCCGCGCCAGATAGGCGTCCGCAATCATCACGTCGGTGCCGAGCGGCAGATGCGGCCCATGTTGCTCGATGGCTGCCAGCGGCAGCACCGCGATCCATCGCGCAGCGTCATCGCGCGTCACGTCGGACCAGTAGATGTCGCACCAGTCGCGGGGTGGGCAGGAAGCAGTCATCGGGATGGGCGCTCTTGAAACCAGTGAACCGATCGACGAAAAATTTAACGACATTCCAGACGTGTGGCGGCGGAACGGCTACAACATCGACGCTGCCTGTTGCATCCTGCCATCATGGGCCAGAATAATCGATGGAGATCAATCATGAAGCTGGCTCCTCTCGCGTCATCGTTAAGGGCCTGTCTCGTCGGCATCGTCCTCGCTCAGGCCGCGCCGGCCACCGCCGAAACGCTGGACAAGGTATCTTTCGGCACCAACTGGGTGGCGGAGGCTGAGCACGGCGGCTTCTTCCAGGCGCTGGCCGATGGCACCTATCGCAGGTACGGACTTGACGTGACCATCGTGCCGGGCGGGCCGAACGTCAACAACCGCATCCTGCTGATCGCCGGAAAGCTCGATTTCTTCATGACCGCAAACACTCTGCAATCGTTCGACGCTGTGGCCAACAAGGTGCCAGTGGTCGCGGTGGCGGCGATATTCCAGAAAGACCCGCAGGTGTTTCTGGCTCATCCGGACTCCAAGGTCACCAAGCTCGACGACCTCAAGCCACTCACATTGTTCGTGTCGAAAGAAGGCATTGCCAGTTATTTCCAGTGGCTGAAATCCGATTACGGTTTCAGCGAGGACAAGGTGAAGCCTTACACCTTCAACGCCCAGCCGTTTCTTGCCGACCCGAATAGCGCGATGCAAGGTTACGTATCGTCGGAGCCCTATGCGGTGGAGAAACGCGCCGGGTTCAAGCCCACGGTGCTGCTGCTCGCCGACTATGGTTTCGACGCCTATTCGACACTGATCGAAACCCGGCGCAATCTCATCGAAAACAAACCTGGTCTCGTGCAACGCTTCGTGGATGCCTCGATCATCGGTTGGTACACCTATCTCTACGGCGACAACAAGCTGGGCAATGAGATGATCAAGAAGCTCAACCCGGACATGACCGACGAACTGCTCGTGTATTCGGTCAAGGCGATGAAGGATCACGGCATCGTCGATTCCGGCGATGCCGACAAAGACGGTATCGGCGCGATGACAGACGCCCGCATGGCGAGCTTCTTCGATAAGATGGTGCGGGCAGGCGTGGTTCGTCGCGATATCGACTACCGGAAGGCCTATACGTTACGCTTCATCAACAAGGGCGTCGGTCTCGATCTCCGCCCCAAGCCGTGACGATGTGATGGCGGCGATCTCTCCCATCCTCTCCGACAAATCAGGCAGCAGTCGCGCCATTCGGCTGCGCGCCGTCACCAAGATCTATGATGGTCGCGGCATTGCTCTGGGACCTATCGATCTCGATGTTCGGCGCGGCGAGTTCATCTCGTTGCTCGGTCCATCCGGGTGCGGCAAGTCGACCGCGCTACGCATTATTGCCGGTTTGGTCGCGCCGACCTCGGGTGAGGTGAATGTGGCGGGGCCCACGACATCGGCGCAAGCCGGCCGTTCGATCGGATTCGTGTTTCAGGAGCCCACCTTGATGCCGTGGGCAAACGTGCGTGAGAATGTGAAGCTGCCGCTGACATTGGCTCGTTCGACACATTCTGGCGCGAACGTACGTGTGGACGAGGTGCTGGCGCGGGTCGGACTGTCGGAGTTCGACGAGGCATTCCCGCGCGAACTTTCCGGCGGAATGAAGATGCGCGTGTCGCTCGCCCGCGCACTGATCACCGAACCGGACGTGCTATTGTTAGACGAGCCGTTCGCCGCGCTCGACGAGATCACGCGCTTCCGCCTCAATAACGATCTGTTGGCGCTATGGCGCAGCCTTCGCAAGACGGTGGTGTTTGTGACGCATTCGGTGTTTGAATCGGTCTACCTGTCGCAACGAGTCGTGGTGATGACAGGACGGCCCGGACGCATCCATAAGGATATTCGGATCGATGCCGGCGCGCGCGACGAGGATTTCCGCACCTCGGCCGAATACGCCGCTTACTGTCGGCAAGCATCCCTGGCGCTGGCTCAAGCCAGCGGTGCGAAGGCTGCGACGTGAGCGGCGTGATGACGAACGAAGCCCGTTCAAGCGCGGCGGAAGTCGCGACGTCGTCGCGCGGCGCGATAGCGCGAATGGCGTTGCCTGTCGCGGTGTTAGCAGCAGGCATTCTCGCCTGGCACTTGGTCGTCAACATCAACGACATTCCGCCTTACGTGCTGCCCGGTCCCGCGTTGGTTCTTGAGACCTTGATTCAAGATTGGTCGATTTTGTGGACATCGTTGCTGACGACGCTATTGACCACCTTGGAAGGGTTCATCGCAGCGGTTATCGGCGGCGTCGCGCTGGCGTTGTTGTTCAGTCAGTCGAAATGGCTCGAACTGGCGCTGTTGCCCTATGCGGTGATCCTGCAGGTCACGCCGGTGATCGCCATCGCGCCGCTGCTGCTGATCTATCTGCCGCAGCAGACTGCGGTGGTGGCCTGCGCCTGGATTGTCGCCTTCTTTCCGGTCCTGTCGAACACCACGTTGGGGCTGAATTCGGTCGATCGCAATCTGGCAGATATGTTCAAACTATATGGCGCCTCGCGCTGGCAGACCTTGCGTTACCTGCGCCTGCCCGCGGCGCTGCCCTATATGCTTGGCGGCCTACGTATCGCCGGGGGACTGTCGCTGATCGGCGCGGTGGTTGCGGAGATCGCGGCGGGCTCGGCCGGCAGCGGGTCGGGCCTCGCCTACAGGATTGCGGAATCCGGATACCGGCTCAACATTCCGCGCATGTTCGCCGCATTGTTGTTGCTCTCGGTGGCCGGGGTCGTCATTTATATGGCGTTGGCGCTGGTGTCGCATCTGTTGTTGCGGCGCTGGCATGAGAGCGCGTTGCGAAAGGAAAGCTGATGACGACCGCTGCTTCGGAGAAAATCGACCTTCTGATCTATGGCCCGACCAAGCCGGTTGTCGACAATGGTTTTTCCGAACGATTCGAACGCCACAAATGCGAGACGTTGGAGGACGTGAATCGACTGTCGCCGGCGGTCGTCGAAAGAATCCGCGGTATCGCCGTGACGGCCTTGCGTCCGGCCGGCGAGGCCGTGCTGTCACGCTTCCCGAAGCTGGAGATCGTGTCGAGCTTCGGGGTCGGATACGATCATGTCGATTCCGCTTATGCACGCGAGCACGGCATCATCGTCACCAACACGCCGGACGTACTGACCGAGGAAGTCGCGGACACCGCCGTGGGGCTGCTCATCGCGACGTTGCGCGAGTTCATCAAGGCGGATCGCTATATCCGGTCCGGTTTGTGGACCACCCAGGACTATCCGTTGACCGTCGGTTCGCTGCGCGATCGCAAGGTCGGCATGGTTGGCATGGGCCGCATCGGGCAGGCGATCGCGCGCCGGCTGGATGCCGCCAAGGTGCCGGTGGTGTATCACTCACGAAATCCGGCGGCAGGAGTATCTCATCAGCACTATCCAAACCTGCTCGAGATGGCGAAGGCGGTGGATACGCTGATCGTCATCACACCGGGCGGCGCGGCCACCGCCAACATGATCAATGCCGAGGTGATGAAAACGCTGGGGCCGCGCGGCGTTATCATCAATCTGGCGCGCGGTAGCGTGATCGATGAGCCGGCGCTGATCGCGGCGCTGAAATCCGGCACCATTCTCGCCGCCGGCCTCGATGTGTTCGCCAAGGAACCGAACGTTCCAGATGAGTTGAAGGCGCTGCAGAATGTCGTGCTGCTGCCGCACATCGGCTCCGCGTCGCTGGTCACCCGCAACGCAATGGATCAGCTCGTCGTTGACAATCTGAAGGCCTGGTTTTCCGGCAAGCCGCCGCTCACCCCGATTGCCGAAACGCCGGTGAAGGACAGATAGCCATGCGCTTTGCGGCGATCCGAGGCTGGATGCTGGCGCTGTCGGCGGTGTTGGTTGCCGCTGCCTTACCTGCATCCGCCCAGACCGCCGCAGGCCTGAAGAAAGAGATGATCGGCCAGTGGGAATTATCGACGGCGGAGCGCGGCAAGACCTGCGTCGTGACGCTGAAGGCTGATATCGCTTCACAAGGCAGCATGAAGCTGGAACTTGAGCCAGGTTGCGCCAACGCCTTGCCCTTCACGAAGGACATCGTAGCGTGGAGCATCAAGGGGCTGGACATCGTTCGCCTTCAGGATACCGCAGGACAATCGGTGATCGACTTCACCGAGGTTGAAAGCGGCATTCTGGAAGGTCGTCGTGTTGGCGAGGGAATTTATCTGCTGCAGAACCTGGCGGCAGCGCGGGCACTGACGCGGTCGATGGACCAGATGATCGGCAATTGGGCGATGGTGCGCGGCTCGGGTGCGGTGCTGTGCAACTTGACACTGACCAACACCGAGGCCGGTGGTGACAATTTTTCTGTCTTCGTCAAGGCGGGATGTGATCCCGCCGTGGCTAACTTCGCGCCGACGTTGTGGCGGCTGGAGCGCGGCGAGATGCTGTTGATGTCGGCGCGCGGCGAGATGTGGCACTTCGAGGCCGACGACAACGCGCAATGGCGGCGTGTGCCCGATAGCGCCGATCCACTGTTCATGATCCGGCAATAGTATGCGCGGCCTGCCGCGCGCACTGGCGTGTCGGACTGGTGCTAGGACGCGCTCAGCGGCGGCACCGGCAATGCGGTCACCGACTTGATCTTCTCCATGGCGAAGCGCGACGTCACGTTCTTGAGCGCCACCGCGCTGATCAGCTTCTTGTAGAACACGTCGTAGCTCTGCATGTCGGCGGTGACGACGCGCAGCATGTAATCGACGTCGCCGGCCATCCGATAGAATTCCACCACCTCCGGCATGGCGCTCACGGCCTCGGCGAACTTCCGCAGCCACTCGTCGGAGTGGTCGCCGCTCTCGACCGAGACGAAAACGGTAATGCCGAGGCCGATCTTGTTTTGGTCCACCAGCGCGACGCGGCGGGTAATGACGCCATCGGCTTCGAGGCGCTGAATGCGCTTCCAGCACGGTGTTGAGGACAGGCCGACCCGGTCGCCGATCTCGGCAACCGAAAGCGAGGCGTCGTCCTGCAAAACGGTGAGGATCTTGCGGTCGATGGCGTCGAGCCGGCGGCCGGAGTCAGATGATGCGGGAGCGGCGAGGTCTGTCATGAGAAGATGATTTTTCCATATGTTGGCAGGATTGCCCTCATATATAGGAAATTCTTCTATGACAATCTTTATTTGGGCGACTGGCCCGCCGATAGCGGGCGTTCGGCCAAAAATGCTTCAACTTCAGCACGTTGTGGACAGGCAAAGGCGCCGCCAAAACGGGTGCATTTCAGTGCCGCGGCGGCGGAGGCGAAGCGCAGGGCGGCCGGGATGGCCTGGCCCTCGATCAGCGCCAAGGTGAAGGCGCCGTGGAAAATGTCGCCGGCCCCCAGCGTATCGACGGTGTGGACCGGAAACGCCGCCGTTTCCTGAAACGCTCCGGCGGCATCGAGCCAGAGCGTGCCTTGCGGGCCGCGTGTCGCCGCCAGGAATGAGGAAGTAAGGCCGGCAATCTTGCGCAGCGCCGTGGCGTCGTCGTCGCTACCGGCGGTCTGCTGCACGGCGTCGCTGGAAAAGATCAGGTGCGAGGAGGCGGTCAGCACGCCCTCGCGCAGCGACATCGCGCCGTCGACGTCCACCACGACCGGGATGTTCCGGCGCCGAGCTTCGGCGCAGAGATCGGTGGCGAAAGGCGCGCAGCGGCTTTCGATCAGCACCGCGCCACAGTTTTCCAGCAAGGCATCGGCGTTGGGAAGTTGGACCTTCCACAAGGCGGGATCGCGGAAGGTGACGATGGTGCGCTCGCCGCTGGAGTCGATCATGATGGCGGAGATCGGCGTCACCAGTCCCGGCATATGCACCAGATGCCGACTGACGATGCCTTCTTCCGCGAGTTTGTCGAAGATGTATTGCGCAGACGTCTCATCAGCGTCACCCATCGGGCCGCACAGCGCGGCGCGACCGCCGAGCCGCACGATGCCGATGGCGGCATTAAGCGCATTACCGCCGGCGATTTCCTCGAACTGGCTGGCCGGCACCTTGGAGCCGCGCGACGGAATTGCCTCGATGCGAAAGGCGAGATCGCGCACCGGCATTCCGATGCAAAGGATATGGGGTGAGTTCGAACTGGCTGTGTCGGTCATGGTGTGCCCATCGTCAATCGCTTGGCGACGATCTGGTTCCGCTTATCCGGACGGTTGCAGCCAGCGGCCCACCAGATGATGCGCGATGGCGAACGGGTGCGGCCCGGTGAGTCCGTCGGCATGTTGTCGCGCCAGCATCTGTGCCGCTTCGGCGCGCGGGAACCAGCGCACGTCCTCGAGTTCGGTGCGATCGATGACGATGTCCTTGTTGAGTGCTTTCGCTGTGCAGCCGATCATCAGCGATGATGGATAGGGCCATGGCTGCGTCATGTAATATTGCACGTTGTCGCAATGGATTCCGGATTCTTCCCACACCTCGCGCCGCACGGCATCCTCGATGGTTTCCGCCGCCTCGACGAAGCCCGCGAGGCACGACCACATGCCGGCGGGAAACTGCTTCTGGCGGCCCAGCAGGCAGTCGTCGCCTGAGGTCACCAGCATGATGACGACCGGGTCGGTGCGCGGAAAATGCTCGGCCTTGCAACTAGGGCAATCGCGCCGCCAGCCGCCTTGTGCGGCGCGGGTGCGCGTACCGCAATTGGCGCAGAAGCCGTGGCGGCGATGCCAGCTCACCATGGATTTCGCCATCGCGATGGCGGAAAGCTGTTCCGGCGGAATCGCGCCCTGCATCGCCATGCCGCGCAGTTCAACGACGCCAACGTCAGAGCGGTTCAGCAGCTTCTCGGCGGCATCATCGGCAATGCCCATGCCGAACACCGGCGCGTCACCGCGCAGACCGAGGAAGATGGTGCCGGGATTGGCGCCGAACTTCAGCGCCTCGTTCACCGACAACAGCGCACGCACGCCGCCGTTTTCCTGCGCCACCACCAGCGAATCGCGAAAGACGACATAGGCGCTGGCATCTTGTCGAGTTTCCAGCGCCATCAGCTTAGCGTCGTCGGTGCGCAGATGCGCGGCGCGCTCGAGCACATTGGAAACGAAGGCTGGCTGGCCGAGCGGAAACGGGCGATCTGTTTTTGTTGTTGTCATGAAGTACTCAAGTCAGGTTGTTCAAGCCGCGCTTTGCGCCGGAGTGCATCGATAAGCTTCTGCATGTCTTGCGGATCGTAAGGCGAAGTCGGCACGGCACCCCAGACCGGGCGCGGCCATGCGGCGTCGGTCCGGCGGCGCGCGATGATGTGGACGTGCAATTGCGGCACCGCGTTGCCCAGCGCCGCGACATTCAGCTTGTCGCAACGGGTAATCTCCCGCAGCGCGCGTGAGACGCGGGTGATCTCGGTCATCAACTGCGCCTGCGCCCCCTCGTCCAGATCGATGATCTCGGTTACGTCGGCGCGGCGCGGGACCAGCACCAGCCACGGGTAATTCGCGTCCCGGATCAACAGCAACCGGCACAACGGCAAATCGCCGACGGCGGCGGTGTCCTTGTCAAGCTGTGGATGGAGCGACCAGTCGGCAGGCATGCAGATTCTCGAAGAGTTCCGACAGTCTCGCAGAGTGCGGGCCGGCAAACAACCGTTTCGGCTATGCCGTTGCGGAACAGAGGTGTGGGTGGCTTGCTTTCCGTGGTTTTTGGCCCCAAATAGGGACCGGGAGATTGGCGGTGGACGAGCCTCTCGCCAACCGGGTCAGGTCCGGAAGGAAGCAGCCCTAACGAGGTCTGGATCGGGTCGCTCGTCAGTCTCCTACCTTATTTTCGGGGCGTCGCGATGCGGTCGCTCCGGTCAATCGACAGGCACATTGTTCGCCGTGATCCCGTTGTGGCGCGATTGCGGAACGTGTGCCGGTCTTCCGCAAGCCGGCCTCGAAAGATAGTGAATTGCGGATCGTTTGATGACCGATGCTGGCACCCCGACAACATCATCATCGCCGGGTCTCGACGAGGGGCAGGGCGGATTTGATCTCGGTCGCGCCCCGGAAACCCAGGGCGCCAACTATCGCGTTCTCGCTCGCAAATACCGTCCTACTAATTTCGACAATCTGATCGGCCAGGAGGCGCTGGTTCGTACAGTGTCGAACGCGTTCGAGACCGGACGGATTCCACAGGCCTGGATTCTGACTGGCGTGCGTGGCGTCGGCAAGACCACCACGGCGCGCATTCTGGCGCGAGCGCTGAATTACGAACTGCCTGACGGTTCGATCAAGGGGCCGACAGTCCAGATGTCGACACTCGGCACACACTGTCAGGCGATCATGGAGAGCCGGCATATCGACGTGCTGGAAATGGACGCCGCCTCCCATACCGGCGTCGACGATGTTCGCCAGATCAACGACAGCGTACGCTATGCGCCGTCCAGCGCGCGTTACAAAGTTTACATCATCGACGAAGTCCACATGCTGTCGACGGCGGCGTTCAATGCCTTCCTGAAGACGCTGGAAGAGCCGCCGGCGCACGCCAAGTTCGTGTTCGCCACCACCGAAATCCGCAAAGTGCCGGTGACGGTGCTGTCGCGCTGCCAGCGTTTCGATTTGAAGCGTGTCGAGGCCGATGTGCTGATGGGGCATCTCGGCAATATCGCGTCGATGGAAAACGTCGAGGCCGAGCCCGAGGCGCTGGGCACGATCGCGCGCGCAGCAGAAGGCTCGGTTCGCGATTCGCTGTCGCTGTTCGATCAGGCGATTGCCCACGCCGCCGGCATCGTTCGCGCCGAGGATGTGCGGCAGATGCTTGGCCTTGCCGATCGCACCCGCGTCATCGACCTGTTCGACGCGCTCGCGCGCGGCGATATCGTCGCGGCGTTCAAGGAGTTCCGCGAGCAGTACGACACCGGTGCCGATCCGATCGTGGTGCTGAGCGACTTGGCCGAGTTCGTCAATTTCGTCACCCGCGTGAAGATCGTGCCTTCGACCGCCGACAATGTGGTGTTCGGCGAGACGGAGCGCGTGCGTGCGCGCGATTTCGCCGCCAAACTGTCGATGCGGGTGCTGTCGCGGATGTGGCAGATGCTGCTGAAGGGCATCACCGAGGTGCAGGGCGCGACGCGCCCGGCTGCCGCGGCCGAAATGGTGTTGGTGCGAATTGCCTATGTCGCCGATTTGCCGACGCCGGACGAAGCGATCCGCATGATCGAGCAGGGCGGTGGAGCATCGTCGCAGCCAACGGGTGGTGTGCCACGTGGCGCGCCATCCGGCCCGAGTGCATCGGCGCCGACGCCGTCGACAATGTCAGCAGCACGCATGCGTCCGGCCGCGCCGCGCGCTGTCAATGAGGCGCCTGCCCGCGCGCAGATGCTGTCGCCTGCGGCAAGTTCCGCGCCGCCGGCGATGAAGATCGCCAGCTTTCCGGACCTGGTGACGCTCGCCGCCGAGAGACGCGATTTGCAGACCAAGGCAGCACTGGAAGCCGATGTGCGCCTCGTGCGGTTCGAAGATGGCCGGCTTGAAGTCGCTATGGAGCGCAGCGCCGCGCGCACGCTGATCAACGATCTCGCACGCAAGCTGGAGCAGTGGACCGGCCGCCGCTGGGCCGTCATCGTTTCCAATGAAGAAGGGCAACCGACGCTACGTGAACAGGCTCTGCAGCAGCGCTCGGCGCGCGAGCGCAGCGCCGAGGCCGATCCGCGTGTGCACGAGGTGTTAGCTCACTTCCCCGGTGCCAAGATCGTTGAGGTCCGTCATCTTGCTTCGGATCTGCCCGATGCCGATATCCCGGATGACGACGCTTCGGATGCGTCCGACAGTGACGATTGAACTTTGCTTATGAAGAGGACCGATCATGGCTGACTTTCTCGGCATGATGAAACAGGCCGCGCAACTGCAATCGAAGATGAAGGCGATGCAGGACGAACTCGATCATGTCGAGGTCGAGGGTCTTTCCGGCGGCGGCATGGTGACCGTGCGCATGACCGCGAAGATGGAAATCAAGGCGATCAGCATCGATCCGTCACTGATGAAAGCCGAGGAGCGCGAAATCGTCGAGGATCTCATCGTCACCGCTTGCAACGATGCGCGCCGCAAGGCGGAAGCCGCGATGCAGGAGAAGATGCAATCCTTGACCGGCGGGCTCGGTCTGCCGCCCGGACTTCTCGGCTGAGAGGATCGCGGCTGACATGGCATCGAGCGTCACCGGGCCGGAGATCGAGCGGCTGATTCAGTTGCTGGCGCGGTTGCCGGGACTCGGTCCCCGCTCGGCGCGTCGCGCCGCGCTGCATCTGATCAAGAAACGCGAAGCTCTGATGGGGCCGCTGACTGGTGCATTGCAGACAGCGATGGACAGGATTCAGGTCTGCAAGACCTGCGGCAACATCGACACGTCGAACCCCTGCACCATCTGCACTGACGCGCGGCGCGATCCGGCGATCATCGTGGTGGTGGCCGACGTTGCCGACCTGTGGGCATTGGAACGCGCCAATGCCATCAACGGCCGCTATCACGTGCTTGGCGCGACGTTGTCGCCGCTCGACGGCATCGGTCCCGACGATCTCGCCATCGATTCCCTGGTGTCGCGTGCGCATGACCCGCAGGTGAAGGAAGTCGTGCTGGCGCTCAATGCCACGGTGGATGGCCAAACCACGGCGCATTACATCACCGATCTTTTGCAGGACGCAGACGTCAAGGTGACGCGGATGGCGCACGGTGTTCCGGTCGGCGGCGAACTCGATTACCTCGACGAAGGCACGCTCTCGGCGGCAATGCGGCAGCGGACGCTGTTCTAGGACATCCTGCTTAGGCTTTTACCTGTTCGAGCGCCTTGAAGTGTCCACGCTGCTGCAGCCAGATCATTAGCAGCAGGCTAGGAATCGCCACCAGCACGCTGACGACGAAAAACAGCGGCCAGCCGGTGGCGGCGGCAACGTAACCCGCACCCGACGACAGATAGATACGCCCGACCGAGGCGAGCGCCGTCAGCAAGGCGTACTGGGTCGCGGTGTGGAGCGGATTGTTGCACAGCGCCGACAGGTACGCGACGAAGATTACCGTGCCGATGGCGCCGGTGAACTGCTCGACGCTGACAGCGACCGCCAGTGCCCATTGCTGCGGCCCGATCAACGCGAGCCAACTGAACGTCAGGTTTGAGATCGCCTGCAACAGTCCGCCGATCCACAGGCAGGCGATCAAGGGACAGGCGCGGGCGAGAAAGCCGCCGGCGAAGCCGCCGATCAAGGTTGCGGCGAGGCCCAGTCCTTTCACGATGATGGCGTAGTCGTTGCGGGTGAAGCCGACATCGATGATGAACGGCACCGTCATCGCACCGGCGAAAGCGTCGGTGAATTTGAACAGCATCACGAAGATCAGCACCACAATGGCGTCGCGACGGCCAAGGAATTCCGTGAATGCGCCGATCGCAGTCTCGACGACGCGTTGCAACGATGGGGTGCTGCCGGTCGTGGCCTCGGCGCGCGTCGATCCGTCCGGCTCGCGTGCCAGCAGGACGGTGACGATGCCGATCACCACCAACCCCGCCATCACCGCGAGGCTTGCCATCCAGGCATGCAGGCGCGGCAGGCCAAGATGCTCGAAGCCGGTGACCAGGAATAACGCGCCGGCGGTGGAGGCCACCATCCCGATGCGATAGGCCGCGACATACGAAGCCATGCCGGCGGCCTGTTCGCTTTCGTCGAGGCTTTCGACGCGGAAGGCATCGACCACGATGTCCTGCGTCGCAGAGGTGGTCGCGACCATCAACGCGCCAAGCGCGACGAAGAACGGTGAACGCGCCGGATCTGTCAAGGCCAGCGCCAGGATGGCGGCGATCAGCAGCAGTTGCGTGAGGATCAACCAGCCGCGCCGGCGGCCGAGAAGTCGCGTGAGGATCGGCAGGCGCAGGCCGTCCACCAGCGGCGCCCACAGGAATTTCAGCGTATAGGGTGTGCCGACCAGCGTGAACAGGCCGATGGTGCCGAGGCTGACGCCGCTTTCGCTGACCCAGACCAATAGCGTGGAGCCGGACAGCGCCAGCGGCAGCCCGGACGAGAAGCCGAGGAACATCACCACCAGCACGCGCGGTTGCAGATAGACCATCCATGCGTCGCGCCACGACGCGCGGGCCGGCGTGGGCGAGGATGGCGTGGACGAGGCGGCTTCGGGAGCGCTCATGCCGCAGTGCTAGCTGATTCGCCGCATCGCCGCGCGGCTCGTCCAGCCCACCGCAGCGGGCGGACGTCGTTGCGTGACTATTCTCCCGCCTGCAGCTTGCGGGGCGAGGCGGGGAACAGGTCGATGTTGGCCACCTGTGCGGTGTTGGGAGGAGTGTCGGTCGTAACCGTCTCGGTGCTGAAATCGAGATCCTCGATCTTCACCGCGCGCTTGCCGATCTTGTTGACCGAGATCAGCACTTGCCTCACGTCCTCGTTGACCTGATCGAAGTGACTGCCGAGCCGGCTGACGCGATCGCGTAGCCGCTCGACGTCCCCCATCATGTGCATAACCTCGGCGCGAACTTCATCGGCGGCATCGCGCATCCGCGCGTCCTTCAGCACCTGCTGCATCACCTGGATCGCCAGCATTAGCAGCGACGGCGACACCAGCACGACCCGGGCGCGATAGGCTTTCTGAATAATATCATCGAAACCATCGTGAATCTCGGCGTAAACCGATTCCGACGGCACGAACATCAGTGCGGTATCCTGAGTTTCGCCTGGAATCAGATATTTCTCGGAGATATCGGTGATGTGTTTGGTGATATCCTGCCGCAGACGCTGCGCGGCGGACTTCTTTTCCTCGTCGGTGCGCGCGTCGTGCAGCGCCGTGATCGCCTCCAGCGGGAATTTGGCGTCGATGCACAAGGGGCGCCCGTCCGGCAGGAACACCACGCAGTCCGGCCGCTTGCCGGTCGAGAGTGTGTGCTGGAAGGCATAGGCGTCCGACGGCATCCCGTCACGGACGATGGCTTCCATACGCGCCTGCCCGAATGCGCCGCGCGACTGCTTGTTGGCCAGTACGTCGCGCAGCGTCGTCACCTGAACCGTCAATTCGGCGAGGTTCTGGTGTGCGTTGTCGATGATGCCGAGCCGCTCGTGCAGCGCGTGGAGGCTGTCCATGGTGTTGCGGGTGGTCTGTTCCATCGATTGCCCGACCCGCAGCGTCACCGAATCGAGCCGCTCGTTGACGGTGCGCGCCATCTCCGCCTGCCGCCCCGCCAGCGCCTGTCCCATGGCGTCGACGCGGCCCGAGGCCTGGTTCTGGATTTGCAGCAGTTCGCTGAGACGTTCTTCCAGTTCGTCGGCGCGGATCGCCTGCGCCATCGCGCTCGCGGCGCGAAGGCGGCCAGTTCGGGCAACGACAACGATGATGACGAGAAGCAACAGCACGGCGGCACCGGCGAGGGCAACCAGCGCCGTTCCGGTGTCGATGCTCAATCCGCCGAGGGAAAAGAGGTGTCCACGCATGGCGCCAGCCTAGCCGATTCGGGGAACGATAAGAACGAAGATAGAACATGAGCCGTGAATGCCGGGTTTATTTTGATGGTTAAGGAAATTGAGAAAGGCGCGGCGCGGCCGGTCTCGTGCCGTCCGTCCGATGGATTGACCGCGGCCATGGCCCGGCTTACATCGCCCGCATGGCCATTCGTGAAATCATCGTTCTGCCCGACAAACAGTTGCGGCTCGTCTCCAAGCCGATCGAGAAGGTGTCGTCGGAGATCCGCAAGCTCGCCGACGACATGCTGGAAACCATGTACGACGCGCCGGGCATCGGGCTCGCGGCGATCCAGATCGCCGAACCGCTTCGCCTCGTCACCATGGATATCTCCAAGCGGGAAAAGGACGAGGACGGCGAGAGCAAGCCGAGCCCGCGCGTCTTCATCAACCCGGAAATTGTCGCTGCTTCCGAAGAGCTTTCCGTTTACGAGGAAGGCTGCCTGTCGATCCCCGAATACTACGAGGAGGTCGAGCGGCCGGCGCGCGTGCGTGTGCGTTATCTCGATCTCGAAGGCAAAATGCATGAGGAAGATGCCGAGGGGCTGTTTGCCACCTGCATCCAGCACGAGATCGATCACCTCAACGGCGTATTATTCGTCGATTACCTGTCGAAGCTGAAGCGCGATCGCGTCATGAAGAAATTCACCAAGGCGGCGCGGCTGGCGGCGAAGTAACGGCCATCCCGACGGGGCACGAGATGTCGCTACGCTTGATTTTCATGGGGACGCCGGACTTCGCGGTGCCGACACTGCTGGAACTCGCGGCGCACGGCCACGAAATCGTGGCGACCTATACCCGCGAGCCGAAGCCTGCCAAGCGCGGTATGAAGCTGCAAGAGACGCCGGTTGCGCTGGAAGCGAAGCAACTCGGAATTCCGGTGCTGACGCCGAAGACGCTGAAGACACCGGAGGCGCTGGCGGAGTTCGCATCGCATCAGGCCGACGCCGCGGTGGTGGTGGCCTATGGGATGATCCTGCCGCAGGCCATTCTCGATGCGCCCGCGCTCGGCTGCTTCAACCTGCACGGATCGCTGTTACCGCGCTGGCGCGGCGCGGCGCCGATCAATCGCGCGATCATGTCCGGCGACCGCGAAAGCGGCGTGATGGTGATGAAGATGGATGCCGGCCTCGATACTGGTGAGGTCGCCATGGCCGAGCGGCTGCCGATCACCGACGCCATGACCGCCGCCGATCTGCACGATGCATTGGCGCCGCTCGGTGCCGATCTGATGGTGCGGGCGATGGGCGCGCTGGAACGCGGTGGGTTGCAGCTTGTGAAGCAGAGTGAGCAGGGCGTCACCTACGCCGCGAAGATCGACAAGACCGAAGCGCAGATCGACTGGCGCAAGCCGGCGCATGCCGTGCTGCGGCACATTCACGGGCTGTCGCCGTTTCCCGGTGCGTGGACCGAGGCGCCGCTCGATGGCGAGGCGGTACGACTGAAAATCCTGCGTTGTGAAATGGCGAACGGCTCCGGCGAACCGGGCACGTTGCTTGATGATAAGCTCATGGTCGCATGCGGTGAGGGCGCGATCCGCCTCATCGAGGTGCAGCGCGCCGGCAAGGCGTCGATGAAGGCCGCCGATTTCCTGCGCGGAACGCCGCTCAATCCGCCGCTGCGGTTTGCCTGATGCCGCGCTACAGGCTCATCATCGAATACGACGGCGGGCCGTTCTGTGGCTGGCAGATTCAACAGAATCAGCTTTCCATCCAAGGTGCGTTGGAAGACGCGGTGGCCGCGATCAACGGCGCGCCGGCCCGCGTGAATGGTGCAGGCCGTACCGATGCCGGCGTGCATGCCTTGGCGCAGGTCGCACATGTCGATATCGAGAAAACGCTGCTGCCCGGCCGCTTTCGCGACGGACTAAACGCACATCTGCGGCCGCTTCCGATCGGCGTACTGGCCGCCGACGTGGTGCCGGATACGTTCGAGGCGCGGTTTTCGGCGATCCGCAGGCATTATCGCTATCGGATCGTCAATCGCCGCGCCAATCTCGCTGTCGATGCCGGCAAAGTCTGGCGGGTGCCGCGTCCGCTCGATGCGGATGCAATGCATACGGCCGCGCAGCGTCTGCTCGGCAAGCACGACTTCACCACGTTCCGCGACACCGAATGCCAGGCCAAGTCGCCGGAGAAGACATTGGATCAACTCGAGGTCGCGCGTTACGGCGAGGAGGTCGAGATCGTCACCTCCGCGCGCTCGTTCCTGCACAGCCAGGTGCGCTCGATGGTCGGTTCGCTTGTGTGGGTCGGCGAGGGTCGTTGGAGCGCGGATGACTTGCGCGGCGCACTGGATGCGCGTGATCGCCGGGCTTGCGGCCCGGTCGCGCCGCCGGACGGACTTTATCTGGTACGCGTTGATTACGACTGAGCTTCGAGCTGCTTCATCGCATCCCAGAACAGGCTCTGACCGTCAGCGACATTGGCGGTCCAGTGTTCGGCGGCGAAGTCGTTGGCGTCGTCGGTGATGAACTTGAACGCGCGCCAGGGGATGCTGTGGCGCTGGCAGACATGGGCGATGGCGTATAATTCCATGTCGACGATATCGACGTTCTGCTCGACGAGCCACGGATCGGTGGTGGTCACGAAGCTGTCGCCGGTGCCGCAGATCACGCCGTCCTGTCCTGATGAGAGGCGATCGAATTCCGGGCCAAATGGCGTGCGGCCGCGCGGCGCCAAGGGTTCGGCGATCATGTCGCGCTGGATGACGTGGGCGACTTCGACCAGTCCGCGCAGTGTTTCATTGATCTTGCCGGCGGTACCGTAGTTGATCACGAGCGTTGGCCGCAGCATCAGGAGTGCCAGCGTTGCCGCGCTCGCGGCATTGACCTTGCCGACGCCGGTGTAAATCACCTCGATGCCGTCAGGCGCGCGGGCTTTGGCGAGTTCGTCGTCGATGGCGGTGAGAACGAGAATCTTGCCGCTCATGCGAAGTAGCGCTCCAGAATGCCGCGATAGATGCGCGTCAGCTTTTCGAGATCGCTGACCGGGGTGCGCTCGTCGATCTGATGCATGGTCTGGCCGACCAGACCGAATTCGATCACCGGGCAATAATGCGTGATGAAGCGCGCATCCGAGGTGCCGCCGCCGGTGTTGAGATCGGGCTTGCGGCCGGTGACCTCATCGATCGCGGTGACCACAAGATCGGTGAAAGGCCCCGGCTGCGTGATGAAGACATCGGCGTTGGACGGCTCCCACTCGATCCGCGCGCGGATGCGGTTGCCGCTAGCTTTGGTCATCCGTGTCTCGACCAACTCACGCAGCGACGCTTGCGTGTGATGGTCGTTGTAGCGGATGTTGAATTTTGCGCGGGCCTGCGCCGGGATCACGTTGCTGGCGGGATTGCCGACATCGACCGAGGTGAACTCGAGGTTCGACGCCTGAAAGTGCGCGCTGCCCTTGTCCAGCGGTTCGCTATCGAGCGCGGTGATCAGCGTGGCGATATCCGGGATGGGATTGGTCGCGCGATGCGGGTAGGCGACATGGCCCTGCACGCCGTCGACGATCAGGGTGCCGGATTGCGAGCCGCGACGACCGACCTTGATGCAGTCTCCCATCTCCTCGACGTTGCTCGGCTCGCCGAGTACGCAATGATTGAATGTCTCGCCGCGTTCGTCGAGCCACTGCATCAGCTTGACGGTGCCGTTGACGGCGATCGCTTCCTCGTCGCCGGTGATGATGAAGGAGATCGAGCCGTCGCCCGGCGGCTTGCCGCCGTTTGCTGCGAGATAATCCAGCGTCGCGGCGAGGCTGCAGGCGATGCCGCCTTTCATATCGACCGCGCCGCGTCCGTAGAGATAGCCGTCCTTGACGTCGCCGGAGAACGCGCCTTGCGTCCAGGCCGTCTCGTCGCCGGGAGGCACGACATCGGTATGACCGGCGAAAGCGATATGCGGCGCACCCTTACCGATCCGTGCATAAAGGTTGTCGATGTCGGCTGCGCCCGGTTCGCTGAACGTGACGCGATGTATGTCGAAACCGGCCGCCTTGAGATGCGTTTCAAGTACGGCAAGCGCACCGGCATCGGACGGCGTCACCGACGGGCAACGCACCAACTCGCGCGTGATGGAGAGTGCGTCCTTGCTCATCGGTGATCCAACTCCACTGGGTCTGATTCAACTGCGTTGGATCAGACCCATCGTTTATCTTTTTGTTTGAGCATGATCTTTTCCGAAAACCGATTCCTACTTTTCGGGATCATGCTCTAGTCGCGCAGCAACTCGTTGATGCTGGTCTTGGAGCGGGTGCGCTCGTCGACGCGCTTCACAATCACCGCGCAGGCGGTGGAGGGGCCGGGCTGGCCGTTCTTAAGCGGCTTGCCCGGCAATGCGCCCGGCACAACGACAGCGTATTCCGGCACTTCACCGATGAAGGTTTCGCCGGTCTCGCGATCGACGATCTTGGTCGAGGCGCCAAGGAACACGCCCATCGCCAGCACCGCGCCCTTGCGGACGATGACACCCTCGGCAACTTCCGAGCGTGCGCCGATGAAGCAATCGTCCTCGACGATCACCGGGCCTGCCTGCAACGGCTCCAGCACGCCGCCGATGCCGACGCCGCCGGAAATATGCACGCGCTTGCCGATCTGTGCGCAGGAGCCGACGGTGGACCAGGTGTCCACCATGGTGCTCTCGTCGACATAAGCGCCTAGATTGACGAAGGACGGCATCAACACGACGTTCTTGGCAATGAAGGCGGAGCGGCGGACGATGGCGCCGGGCACGGCGCGGAACGCCGCGTCACGGAAGTGGTTCTCGCCCCAGCCCTCGAACTTCGACGGCACCTTGTCCCACCACGACGCGCCGCTGGGGCCGCCCGGGATCGGGCTCATGTCGTTGAGACGGAACGATAGCAGCACAGCCTTCTTCAGCCACTGATTGACGTGCCACTTGCCGCTGGCCTCGCGCTCGGCAACCCGCGCTTCGCCCTTGTCGAGCAGGTTCAGCGCCTGGTCGACGGCCTCGCGCACCTCGCCCTTGGTGGCGGCGGTGACGGTGTCGCGCGCATCGAAAGCGCCGTTAATGGTGGATTCGAGCGAGGCGAGAGACATGAGGATTCCTTGGCTTTTCGGATTTCTAAATCGGACGCTTTTGTCCGGATTCAGCGGGAGAGAGTCAAGCGCGGCTCAGCCGATGGTGAGTTTCGCGAGAAAGCCGGTCAGGTTGTCGGTGACGTGGTCGACGTGGGGCGCGTCGCGGCCCTCCATCTCCCAGTCCTCGCGGATGACTTCGCGGGTGCCGTCCGGGACCACCAGCACGGTGGTCATGCCGAGGTCATGCGGCACCACTAGGTTGCGTGCCAGGTCCTCGAACATCGCGGAGCGGGCGGGATCGACCCGATGCAGGTCGAGGAAACGCTGGTAAGTTTGCGGCGCTGGCTTTGGCTCCAGGTCGGCGGCGATGATGTCGAATACCGCCTCGAAATGATCCGGGAAGCCGAGCCGCGCCAGCACCTTGCCGGCGTGATCGGTCGAGCCGTTGGTGAGGATCAGCTTGCGGCCGGGCAGGCGGGCGATGGCTTCACCCATCGCCGGGTTCGGCTCCAGCGGCGAATGATCAATCTCGTGAACATAGGCGAGGTAATCGTCGGCGGAGACGCCGTGTTCGGTCATCATGCCGCGCATGCTGGTGCCGTAGCGCTTGTAGTAGTCCTTCTGGATCCGCCGTGCCTCGACGGCATCCACCTTCAGGAAATTGCCGATATACGCGCCGATCCGTGCATCGACCTGCTGCCACAGGTTGACGTGATGCGGATACAGCGTGTTGTCGAGATCGAACACCCAGGTGTCGACTTCGCTGAAGGTTCGGGAAGCGGCCGCGTCGATCGTCATTTGTGGATCAGCGTGCCGGTGCCCTGATTGGTGAACAGTTCCAGCAATACGGCATGCGGCGTCTTGCCGTCGATGATGACGACGCCTTCGACGCCTTGCTCCAGCGAATAGATGCAGGTCTCGACTTTCGGGATCATGCCGCCGGAGATGGTGCCGTCCGCGATCAGCTTGCGCGCGTCCTTCACCGAGAGTTCGGGGATGAGCTTCTTGGACTTGTCGAGCACGCCCGGCACGTCGGTCAAGAGCAGCAGGCGCTTGGCCTTCAGCGCGCCGGCGACAGCGCCGGCAAATGTGTCGGCATTGACGTTGAAGGTCTGGCCGTTCGCGGACGTCGCCAGCGGCGCCAATACCGGAATCAGTTCGTGGCCGATCAACTGATTGAGCAGGGTCAGATCGACCTTCTCGGGTTCGCCGACGAAGCCGAGATCGACCACTTTCTCGATGTTGGAATCAGGATCGACCATGTTGCGCGTCGCCTTCGACGCGGTGACCATGTTGCCGTCCTTGCCGCACAGGCCGACGGCCTTGCCGCCGGCTTCGTTGATGTAGCCGACCAGTTGCTTGTTGATCGAGCCGGCCAGCACCATCTCGACGATCTCGATGGTCGCGGCATCTGTGATGCGCAGGCCGGCGGCGAATTCGGACTTGATGCCGAGCCGCTGCAGCATGGTGGCGATCTGTGGGCCGCCGCCGTGCACCACCACCGGGTTGATGGCGGTCTGCTCCAGCAGCACGATGTCGCGCGCGAAGGCCTTGGCGAGATGCTCCGCGCCCATGGCGTGGCCGCCGTACTTAATGACGATGGTTTCCTCGTCGTACTGCTGCATGTGCGGCAGCGCTTCGGAGAGGATGCGGGCCTGATCGCTCGGCGTGATTTCGGAAGCGGTGGTGGCGGCGGGATTGGTCATCGGCAAGGCTCTCGGACAAGGCTGGCAATAGCTGGCCACTGGCTAGCATTTCGCCACGGCGGCGTCATGACAAAATCCGCAACGAAGGTATGGCCGATCAGCCCTTGCGCGGCCATATCGCGGCGACCGCGAGCAGGAGCCAGCTCAGCATCAGAAGAATGCCGCCGGTCGGTGCGGCGCGGGGAAACAGGCCGCGTTCGGCGAAGAAGCGCGCGGCAAGGTCGCCCGCGAACAGGCTGGCGCCGAGCACAAAGCCGGCGCCGGCGATGAGGCCGAGCATCGGCTGGGTGACGCCGCGTTCCGCCAGCGCGGCCGCGCCGAGGATGGCGGCGGCATGCAGCATCAGCATCAGGGCCGCGGTCGAGAGCCGTCCGGCGTCGGGCAGATGAGCGCCAGCCGCCGCAAGCGCTACCCCGGCCGCGCCCATGATGCCGGCGCAGACGATCAGGCCGCGTGCGACATCGCTCGGGGTCATGCGACGCGCTCCGCCAACAGACGCATCATGGCGGCGCGAAGTTCGGGCATGCCCATTCCGCTGCGCGAGGATGTCGCAATGATTTCAGGAAAGGCCGCCGGATGGGTCTTGAGCGCCGCGAGCGTGGCTTCGATCCGCGCCTCAAGCTCGTTCGCCTTGATCTGGTCGGCCTTGGTGAGAACGATCTGGTAGCTGACGGCGGAGCGGTCGAGTGTTTTGAGAATGTCGGTATCGACATCCTTGATGCCATGGCGCGAGTCGATCAGCACATAGATGCGCGCCAGGTTGCCGCGGCCTTGCAGGAATTTATGGATCAGTGTGGTCCACGATGCGATCTTGGTCTTCGCCGCCTGTGCGTAACCGTAGCCCGGCATGTCGACCAGCCGCAGGCCGCAGTCTTTCGGGCCTTCGAAGAAAATCAGTTCCTGCGTGCGGCCGGGTGTATGCGACGTACGCGCCAAGGCATTGCGGCCTGTCAGTGCGTTGATCAGGCTCGACTTGCCGACGTTGGAGCGCCCGGCGAAAGCCACCTCGACGCCGGCCATCGGCGGCAGCGTTTCGATTGACGGCGATGCCCAGATGAATCGCCAGTCGCCGGCAAAGACCTTGCGGCCGGCTTCGATCAGGTCGCTGTCGCTTTCCATGCCGGATCTTTTCTCACGCGCTTGCAGGGTGCCGTCGTAAGACGGATTCCTGCCCTACGTCGCTTTCTTCGAGCCCGCGAAGGTTGCCTTGACGTTGTCGAACAGTTCGATCTTCACGCCATTGCGCCGCATGATGTAGCTCTGCTGTAGCACCGACAGCGTATTGTTCCAGGCCCAGTAGATCACCAGACCGGCTGGGAACGAGGCCAGCATGAAGGTGAAGATCAGCGGCATCCAGTCGAAGATCATCTTCTGCGTCGGATCGGGCGGCGTCGGGTTCAGCTTCATCTGGAACCACATCGTGATGCCCATGATGATCGGCCACAGTCCGAGCGCGAGATAGTGACCGAGCACCGGGATCTGCGTCGGATCGTAGGGCAGCAGGCCGAACAGCGTGAACAGGTTGGTGGGATCGTGCGCCGAAAGGTCGTGAATCCAGCCGAAGAACGGTGCGTGGCGCATTTCGATGGTGACGAACAGCACCTTGTAGAGCGAGAAGAACACGGGAATCTGCAAGGCGATGGGAAGACAGCCGGCGACCGGATTGATCTTCTCCCGCTTGTAGATCGCCATCATTTCCTGCTGCTGCTTCATCTTGTCGTCAGGAAAGCGTTCCTTCAGCGCAGCGAGTTGCGGCTGCATCGCCTTCATCTTAGCCATCGAGGCGTAGGATTTGTTGGCGAGCGGGAAGAACACCAGCTTGACCAGCACCGTCACCAACAGAATGGCGACGCCGAAGTTGCCGAACAGGTGGAAGAAGAAGTCGAGGATCAGGAACATCGGTTTGGTGATGAAGTAGAACCATCCCCAGTCGATGAGCAGATCGAAATGATTGAGCCCAAGCTGCTTGTTGTAGCCGCCAAAGCTGTCGAGCGGGAAGTTCAGGCCGACGACCTTGGCTTCCTTGGCACCGGCGAACAGCCGCGTGCTGGTGCCTCCGGTCGCGCCCGGCGCGATGGTCTGCGGGTTCTCCAGATAATCGGTCTGATAGGTCTGCGTTGTACCAACGGGCTGCGATGAAAAACGTGCCTGCAACGCGGCCGTGGTTTCGGGCAATAGCGCCGAGGCCCAGTATTTGTCGGTGATGCCGAGCCAGCCGTTGGTCACCTTGAAATTGACCGACTTGCTCTCAGCGATCTTCTTGTAGCTGTATTCCTGCAAACCCTGGTCGCCGAGATATCCGACGAGGCCTTCATGAAGGATGTAGTAACCGGAAACCTGCGGGGTGCCGTGACGTGAAATCAGCGCGAACGGGTAGAGCGTCACCGGCGCGCTGCCGGAATTGACGACTTCGTCCTTGATCGAGAACAGATAGTGGGCGTCGACGGTGATGGTCCGACGGAAGGTCAGCCCTTCGCCGTTGTCCCACTTCAATGTCACCGGATGATCCGGCGTCAGGTTTCCGCTGCCGTCCTGCTGCCACGCAGTGTTCTGATCGGGAATCTTGGTCGCTGAGCCGCTCGCTGCCACCCATCCGAACTCCGCGTAATAAGGTTCGGGGGTGCCGGACGGTGAGAACAGGATGATAGCCGGCGACTTCGGATCGACGGTGTCGCGATATTTCACCAGCGACAGATCGTCGATGCGCGCGCCTTTCAGGGCGATGCTGCCGGTCAACAGCGGCGTTTCGATCTTGATGCGGGGTGAGGCGGCGATGGCGGCGTCGCGGCTGACGATGGCGGTGGTGGCCGGTTGATTGGCGGTCGGCGTGGTCGGGGCTGCGCCCGGCGCCGGGTTAGCCGTCGAGCCCGCCGGCGTCGTAGTGGCTGGGGCGGTCTTGGCTGCCTTCGCGAGTTCGGTTTGCGCCTGTTCGGCGGCGCGCTGCTTTTCCATCTGCGGAATATTGAAGAAATACTGCCAGCCGATCAGCACCAGACCGGACAGGATGACGGCGAGAATGGTGTTGCGATTGTCGGTCATCGTTCGGATCTCGTCATTCGGTTCGGTTGCGAGGTGACGGGCGGTTTCCGTCGGGCGCAAGGATGGTCAGGTCACGAACGTCCAGATGATGGCCGGTCGAGGCGATGGAGGGCCTGGCGAAGATCGTCGAGCATCGCCGCGAACTCACGGTGCAATGCGCCGCGCCGGCCGACTAGCACATAATCGGTGTGCGGTCGCATGGATAAAACACCCACACGCTTCACCAATTCGCGAAGCCTGCGGCGGACGCGGTTGCGTTCGGTCGCGGTGCCGACCTTTTTCGAAACAGTGAAGCCGATCCGCACCGGACCGTCGTCTTCACGCGCGCGCCTTTGAACGACAAAAGCGGGGCTCGCCATACGTGCCCCGCCAGCCACGGCGAGAAAGTCCACCCGCCGTTTCAATCGATCCATAACAGGGCCTCGCGAAGGCCCGTTCAGGCGCTCAGGCGCTTCCGTCCCCGAGCGCGCCGTGCGGCGAGGACCTTGCGGCCGCCCGTGGTCGCCAGACGCGCGCGAAAACCGTGACGGCGCTTGCGCACCAGTTTGCTGGGTTGATAAGTCCGCTTCACGGGTCCGTTCTCCGCTGACCGGGCAATTCGCCGAGGAATGAGGTAAATCCGCGATTTCGCGCCCGAAGCGGGCCGTTTTCGGCCCCCAAAGAGCCGCGCCCGGACAAGCCGGGCCATCGCGGACAATTGGCGCGGCTTATACGGGAGCAGTCCGTTTTCGTCAACGTTTGCATCGAAGCGGAAACCGGTCGACCACCGCCGGAGCGGGCGGACGAGCGCATGGAACCCCAGGCTGCGGCGGAATGCCAAAATGGAGCGATTTCCTCATGGGTGGTGCCGATATAAGATGACGGATCGGTCATTTGACCCGGCAAGCGATCCAATTCTAACTTCGACGCGGTCCCGGCAGGGTTTTGCGATGACATCTCCGGACGAAATTGTGCCGCAAGCCAGCGAACGGCTGCGTGCGGAGCCATCGCGGGTGGTGCCGCGCGGACGGCTTGGCCTGTCAGGCAAATTGCTGCTGTTGACGATTCCGTTGGTGATGATCGCGGAAGTGCTGATCTATGTGCCCGCGATCGCCAATTTCCGGATGAATCGCCTGAACGACCGCATCGCCGCCGCCAATACCGCTGCGCTGGTCCTCGACGCCGCACCGAGCGGCATGGTGCCGGAATCGCTGGCGCGGCAGATTCTCGACAGCATTGGCGCCCGCGCGGTGGCCATCAAGATGGGGCAGCAGCGTCGGTTGCTTGCCAGCGCCAATCTGCCATCCGCGGTCGACCACGATGTCGACATGCGCGAAATGACAGCGTGGGAGGCGATTGTCGGCGCTTTCGAAACCATGTGGGAGCGCGGCAACGAAACCATCCGCGTTATCGGCCCGGCGCCCGGCGGTGCCCAGTTCATCGAGGTGGTGATCGACGAATTGCCGTTGCGCCGGGCGATGTATCGGTTCTCCGGAAATTTGCTGCTGTTCTCGCTCGGCATCGCGATTCTGACGGCAGCACTGGTCTATTTCGCCCTGCATTTCCTGTTCGTGCGGCCGATGCGGCGGTTGACGGCTAATCTCGTCGGATTCCACCAGAATCCGGAAAGCTCCGCGAGCATCATCGTGCCCACGCAGCGCGGCGACGAAATCGGCGTTGCGGAGCGCGAATTATCCGATATGCAGCGCGATCTGGTGTCGATGCTTCATCAAAAGAGCCGATTGGCGGCTTTGGGCCTTGCGGTTTCCAAGATCAATCACGACCTGCGCAATCTGTTGGCCTCGTCGCAGTTGATATCCGATCAGCTTGCCAGCGTGCCGGAGCCGCGGGTGCAGCGCTTTGCCCCCAAGCTGGTGCGTTCGCTGGAGCGGGCCATCGCGCTGTGCCAATCGACATTGTCCTATGGCCGCGCCCAGGAAGCGGCGCCGGACCGGCGTATGGTTCTGGTTGAGCCCATCGTCAATGAGGTGCGCGAATCGGCTGGACTGGGGTCGCAAGCGGCCGGGCCGCTCGCGATCGGCTGGATCAACGCTATCGAGCGTGGCCTCATGATCGATGCCGATCCCGATCAACTGTTCCGGGTGCTGCTCAATCTGGTCCGCAACGCCAAGCAGGCGCTCGAAAGCCAGCCGGAAACCGATACGGCGACGCTGCAAATCCGGATCACCGGGCGTCGCGAAGGCACGGTGGCGGTGATTGAAGTCTCCGACACCGGCCCCGGCGTTCCGCAGAAGGCGCGCAATCACCTGTTCGAGGCATTTCAGGTCTCGGATCGCGCCGGCGGCACCGGTCTCGGGCTGGCGATCGCCGCGGAACTGGTGCGGGCCCACGGCGGCGATATCCACCTGGTCGAAGGCACTATCGGGGCTACGTTCCGCATTGCCATTCCGGACCGACCAGTGGAACTGGCGAGCCTGCGCGGCGAGCGGATCCGGGCCTGAGGCCGGGTTTTTACCCTTGCTTGGTCCGGCTGGGATCGCTGCCACGCAGGGCGGTTGTTCGGTGGCAGCCTCGGGTCGAATCGCGATCGCGTGGATTGATTCTCGGCGAAACGTGGATATCAGGTCTGTTTTGTGCCGAAACGGCTCAGTTGCGGACCTGGAGATTGTCCCAACGGCAGATCGGTGGAATGCGTACGGTCCTGCGGAATTGATGCCGGGCGAGACACCGTAAAATGTGCGCTCGATCGTCAGAGAGCTTGCCAACGCAATCCGGAGCCGGTAGCTATGGCCCGCTTTCGCGACGTGCCATTCGTCCGGAGCACTGCAACCGATCGCGAGCGCTCGCTCGCCGTGCTTGCACCCTGCGCGCCCGTAGCTCAGCTGGATAGAGCACCAGACTACGAATCTGGGGGTCAGAGGTTCGAATCCTTTCGGGCGCGCCATTTTCACAATAAAACCATTGAGTTGAATTGGGAAAAATTTCCCTTTATCCGAAGCCATAAAGCTCGCTTCATTGGAGCCACTCAGGGGCCCACCAAATACGGCGCTGCAGGTGCCTCAGCTTACGTGGACTTGAGCCCTGCATTCTCCGCTGCTTGCAGCGATCTAGCCGGATGCTCGCGGCGGTTGCCAAGTTGCTTCGACGCCTCCCTTTGCGAGCTCTCGTTGATAGGCGCCCACTTCCAGCAACATTGCAAAGACTTCGGGCATTTGAGCACCGAGTCGATCGGCAATCGAGGAGAGATCTGACGCGATGTCGTTCGGCAGCGATTCGGTCGATGGCACTGGGATGTACGACCATCCAAGCGCGCCCAGTGCAGCTGACAGAGACTCTAGCGAAGGTTTGTTCTTACGCCTCCACGCCTTGTATGAGGCTCGGGTAACACCGCTTCGTTCAGCCAGATCGTCATAACGGACGCCCTTCTGGCGCATCAGCGCAAAAACCAATCGTGCGTGCGGATGTGCAAGCGGGGCAGGAGTTACCAGCCTCTTGAAGTGGCGGCGTTTATCGTGGCGGGGCGTCGTTGAAGTCATGAGCGAAGGATGTCGCAATCAACTTCTACTGTCGGGTCCAATCCAGTAGTTTGTAAACCCGCATAGTCGCCAGAATCTTTGCAACTTAGGATGGCGAGCGGCAGCGACAGGACTGCCAGTATCGCCATCTTCACTTCCTTCGCCTCGATCTTCTTGCCGAGATATTCGGGCGTGCGGCCGACCATCAGCCCGGCGATGAAGATCGCCAGGATGACGAACATCAGGATGCCGTAGAGGCCAGCGCCGACGCCGCCGACGATGACTTCGCCAAGTTGCATGTTGACGAGCGGGATCAGGCCGCCGAGCGGCATGAAGCTGTCCAGCATGGCGTTGACCGCGCCGCAGGAGGCGGCCGTCGTCACCACCGCGAACAACACGGAGGCGACGATGCCGAAGCGCATCTCCTTGCCTTCCATGTTGCCGCCGTCGATGCCGAGCGCCGCGAAGGCGGGATTGCCGCCTGCCTCCGCCCAGTAGGTGACGGCGACGCCGGCGAGGAATAGTACGCCCATGGCGGCGAAGATCGCCCAGCCCTGGCGCTCGTCGCCGACCATGCGGCCGAAGACATTGGTGAGCGCCGCGCCGATAGCGAAGATCGACACCATCTCGATCAGGTTGGTGAGCGCTGTGGGGTTCTCGAACGGATGCGCCGAATTGGCGTTGAAGAAGCCGCCGCCATTGGTGCCGAGCATCTTGATCGCGAGCTGCGACGCGGTGGGGCCGACGGCGATGGTTTGCTTCGCGCTTTCCAGCGTCATGACATCGATGGAAGCACCGAGTGTCTGCGTGACGCCCTGGCTGACATAGACCAGCGCGCAAAGGATCGACAGCGGTAGCAGGGCATAGAGCGTCGCACGCGTCAGGTCGGTCCAGAAATTGCCCACGGTCTGCGCGGAGGCGCGCGAAAAGCCGCGGATCAGCGCCATTGCGATCGCGATGCCGGTCGCGGCCGAAACGAAATTCTGCACTGTCAGCCCGGCCATCTGCACGAGATAGCTCATCGTGCCTTCGCCGGCGTAGCCCTGCCAATTGGTGTTGGTGACGAAACTCGTTGCGGTGTTGAAAGATGAGTCCGGCGAGACCGCGCTCATCTGCATCGGGTTGAACGGCAGGACACCTTGCAGGCGTTGCAACGCGAACAGCAGCACGAAGCCGGCGGCGTTGAAGGCCAGCATCGCAAGCGTATAGGTCAGCCAATGCTGCTCGTGCCGCTCGTCGATGCCAGCGCCCGCATAGAGCACGCGCTCGACCGGCCGCAGGAGTGGCGAGAACAACGTGCGTTCGCCCGCCATGACGCGCGTGATGTACCAGCCGAGCGGCTTCACCAGCGCCACGATGATCGCGCAGAAGATCGCGATCTGAATCCAGCCGTTTACGGTCATGGCTTATTTTTCCATTTTCGCATGTCGTTCATCCCGAAACCCACTTTCTATTTTCGGGAGACGCGCTCAGAAATTTTCAGGGCACAGCAATGCGTAGACGAGGTAGAACAGGATCAACGCGGCCACGCCGCCGCCCATCGCGTAGTCGAACATCATCACAGCCTCCTCAGAGTCGTTCGCCGGCGATGCCGTAGAGGGCGAGAAGCGCGAAGACGCCGAGGCTGATCGCCAGCATCAGAATGTCGGACATTGCACCGCTCCCTATCGGCCGAGGGACAGCGCCGGGAGCAGCGCTTTCCATCGAGCCGTATTCAGGTCCGTGAAGCTGGGCGGAACTGCATATATTTTCGAGAGCGGCGGCGCGCGCGTCTCATAGTATTTTCATATAGAGATCGGCTGCGGCCTGCGGCTACCGGGGGTTCCTTTTTGGACCACGGACGCCGAGGCGCAGATCGTTGCTGTACGGCAGGGCCTCGGGATCACGACGTTGCCGTGTTTCGTCGGAGATGCCGACCCTCAACTGGCAAGGGTGCCGGGCACCGACCTGCATATGTACGGAACGCTCTGGCTTCTCACGCAGGGAGAGACACGCAAGACGAAGCGCGTGCGGCTCTTCACTGAGTTTATATCCCTCAGGCTCGCCGCCCACGCTCCGCTCCTCGCCGGGCTGTCTGTATCGGACAACTGACGTGCAGCAGGTTGTCGGCAACGTCCGACGGCGGAATTCGCGGTCGCTTGTCCGTCTGGACGGCGAGGAGCGGCACCGAGGGCCAAGCGGGCGTCGCCGGGCAAATCCCGCAAACCGTATGTCAATCTGGTCAGGACGCGGTCGCTTCCATGGTTTGTGACGGTTGCCTATCATGGATTTCCATGAGATGCCGCGAGGCCTTGTCATGATACACCCGAGGCGGAAATCCTGACTTGGGACACGTTGCCGGGCTGACGGCGGTCGGTCGCCGAGGCATTGCGCCGTCAACGCCAGGAGCAGCCGATGTTAAAAGCAGCGCCGGTCTTTGAACGTTTTGGCTTTACGCTTGCGGGCTTTAGTGCCGCACTCGTTCTGATGCGGTTGATGCCTGAACTATCCGGCTTTGTCGTGGCGCTTATAGCCACTTTGGGCCTGGTGATGATCGCCGGGAGCGGTTGGCAGCTACATAGGCGCGCGAAGAGGACAAACAGCAAAGCCGAACAGGCGCTGCGCATCATCGAAAGCATGCCTGCGCTGGCATGGTTTGCCGATGCGGACGGCAAATTTCTCTATATGAGCCGCAGCCCCCGATCAGTCACAGGGTTGCCTCGGGAGGATCTCGCCTCAACGAAAGATGATGAATTCGGTCTTCGAAAAGTCATTCATTCCGACGATCTTGATCGTGTTCTTGCGACGTGGCGCCACAGCCTGCAAACGGGTCGAGATTACAGTTGCGAACATCGCATGTGGCGTGCAGACGGCACGTATCGCTGGTTCCGCAGTTTCGGTTTGCCCGCACACGATCGCGATGACCGCGTCATCGGATGGTATGGCACGACTGTCGATATTGACGCGTTGAAGACGACTGAAGCTGCTTTGCGTCAAAGCGAGCGCGCACTGCAGCAAATCATCGATACCGTTCCCGTGTTGATCTGGTGTTTGTCTCCCGATGGGTATCCGACCTACTTTAATAAACAAATGGTCGAGTACGCCGGCGTGTCGGTCGATCAATTGGGGGCTCCCGGACCGGAACGGTTCGATGCGGTGGTCAAGACCATCATACATTCCGACGATTGGGGCGTCGTCCAGGCTGCTGTTGAAAATGCGATCATGACTGGCGAAGGCTTTTCGTTGAAGCATCGCCTTCGTCGGTCGGACGGCGTGCATCGTTGGGTCGACGCGCGCGCCGTGCCGATGCGCAATGACGAAGGTGCCATCGTGCAGTGGTATGGCCTTTGTCTTGATATCGACGCTCAGGTGCACGCCGAAGACGCGCTGCGGCGGAGTGAACGGAAACTTCAACGACTTGCCGATGCGGTGCCCGCTCTGCTCTGGAGCACGGAGCCGGATGGCGCGCCAGTTTACGTCAGCAACCGGTTCACAGAGGCCACCGGAGCCACGCTGGAAGACATCATCGCAGTTGACGGAAGGCCTTCACTGAGCGTCGTGCATCCGGAGGACAGGCCGGAGGCTATCGCGGCGTTCAGGCGGTCATGCGAGACAGGTGAGCCTTATCTGCAGAGATATCGTCAGGTCCGGCGCAATGGCGCCTATCGTTGGACCGAGACGCGTGCTGAGCCGTTGCGCGACGATGCCGGCCACATCATTCAGTGGTACGGCGTAAGTGTCGATATTCACGATATGATGATGGCGCAAGGTGCGTTGCGTGACCGGGAGCGCGAACTCTCGCAACTGGTGGACATGGTTCCGAGTCAGGTTTGGCGCCTCGCGCCCGATGGTGAGCCGACATTCTACAACAAGCGCCTGGTGGATTTCCTCGGCCTCGACGTCGCTGCCATGGACAAGCCAGGCATGAGCCGCCTCGCGGCCGCTATCGCTGCTCTCGTCCATCCCGATGACAGAGCCAGCTTGGAGAAAGCGCTCAACTATTCCCTCGCCAGCGGCGAGCAATTTTGCATGAAGTTTCGTCAACGTCGCGCGGACGGTGTGTATCGTTGGCTGGAGTCCCGCGCGGAGCCGTTGCGCGACGATGCAGGCGGCATCCTTGAATGGTACGGCACGAATATCGACATCGACGACATGGTGCGCACGCAAGAGACGCTGAACAATCTTTACAGCGACCTTGCGGAACGCGAAGCCCGAATCCGACGATTGATCGATTCGGACATTATCGGGATCGTCATATGGGATTTGGACGGAACGCTTATCGACGCCAATGACGCGTTTCTCCGCATGGTTCAGTACGAACGGGAGGATGTGGAGGCGGGACTTCGATGGTTCGATATGACTCCGCCCGATTGGCAAGAGGTGCATGCTCGCGAGGAGGCGGAAGAACTCGCGACGACGGGCAAGATGCAGGCGCGCGAGAAGGAGTATTTCAGGAAGGATGGCACCCGGATATCTGTATTGATCGGGGCTGCGTGTTTCGAGGGTCAGTCCCGGCAAGGTGTCGCATATATTCTCGATTTGACTGAACTTAAACGTGCGGAAGCTGCGTTGCGCGAGAGTGAACGGCGACTTCAGCAACTCGTTGACACGGTTCCGACGCAAATCTGGTCTGTGACACCCGAAGGAAAGCTATCGTACATCAACAAAACCATGCTGGACTATACCGGCATGAATTTTGAGCATTTCGATGCCGAAGGCGGATTGCGCGGTGCAATCGATGACCTTGTCCATCCGGATGACAGGGATGTTTTGTTTGCAGCGCTAAGCCGTTCATTCCGCACCGGCGAGTCTTTCGCCTTGAGATTTCGTAACCGCAGACGGGACGGGGTGTACCGTTGGCAGGAAGGCCGCGCGGAGCCGTTGCGCGACGAGAGCGGAGAAATCGTTCAATGGTACGGCGCCAACGTCGATATCGACGATCAGTTGGTCACGGAAGAAGCATTACGGAAACAAGAACAGGAACTGTCGCAGCTTGTCGATGCCTTGCCGGTTCATATCTGGAGTTGGACGCCTGCCGGCAAGCTAAGCTACGTCAACAAGCGAGCCTTGCGGGATCTCGGCTCCTCCAGTGCCAACTTCGAAGATACTATCAAAGTGGCGCAAGAGCTGGTTCACCCCGATGATGCTCCCGAGGTGCTTCGCATATCGCATCAGTGCCTCAAAACTGGCGATGATTTTCTGATGCGTTATCGCCGGCGCTGGAAAGACGGCAGCTACCGCTGGATCGAGGCGCGTTGCGAACCTCTACGCGATCAAGATGGTACGATCATGCATTGGTACCAGGTTTCCATCGATATCGATGATCAGGTGCGGGCCGAACAAGCGCTCCGGAACACCACGCGGCAACTCCAGCAGATGATCGATGCCGTTCCAATCAATATCTTGAGCTTCGATGCTTCGGGCAAGATCACCTCTGCTAGCAAGCGATATGTGGATCAGGTCGGTTCGCCACCGGCGCATATCGAGGATTTCGAGGCGCTGGCCCGGCATCTGGCTCACCCTGATGACCTTTCGACAGTGTTACGCAAGGCATTGAATGGGTTTGCGACTGGACAGCCTTTCGTGAATCGGTTTCGCCGGCGCGACAAGGATGAGGCCTATCCGTGGATCGAGGCGCGCGCGCAGCCCTTGCGGGATGCGGATGGCGCTATTGTGCAATGGTACATCGTTTCAATCGACATCAACGACGAGGTGCGCGCGCAGGAAGGATTGCGCCTGGCACAAGAGAGGCTGGCGCGTGCGAGTCAGGCAACGAGCCTCGCGGAGCTTTCGGCTTCGATAGCCCATGAGGTGAACCAGCCTCTCGCCGCGGTCGTGGCCAATTCGTATGCCTGTCAGCGCTGGTTAACGGCGGACCCGCCGAATATCGAGCGCGCGCACAGAACGGTGGAGCGAATTATGCGCGACGCCAATGCTGCCGCGGATGTGGTCAGCCGTATCCGCGCCTTGTTCAAGCAATCTCTGGATTCGCGGATACCTGTTGCGCTCGACAGCGTGCTTGTTGAAGCGCGTCAACTCATGGCCGAAGAGGCGATACGACGCTCCGTGCTGCTGGATATAGAGGTCGAGGGTGGCTTGCCGGCCGCTGCGGTCGATCGCGTTCAACTTCAACAGGTTCTGATCAATCTCATGCGCAATGCAATGGAAGCGATGGATGGTGTCGCGAATGACAAGGTTCTGAAAGTGTGCATGCGAAGGAACGCTAATGTGATCCAGACCGAGATTAGTGATTGTGGCTTGGGGATCGACCGTCCTGACAGGATATTCGAACCGTTCTTCACGACTAAGGAGCAGGGGATGGGCATGGGGCTGGCGATTTGCCGTTCGATCATCGAGTCTCATGGGGGCAAATTGTGGGCGGAGGCGAACGAATCGACCGGCGCAACGTTCATCTTTACCTTGCCAATCGAACCGAATGAAGTTGCATGACGAACGACGACTATACCGTCTTTATTGTCGACGACGATATCCGCATTCGCGAATCGCTTAGCGAGTTGCTGGCGTCGCACGGCATCACGGCAATCACGTTTGCATCCGCCGGAGAATATGTCGATGCCGACAGATCGAAGCGGCCGGCATGCCTGATTCTTGACGTCGAATTACCTGATATCAATGGCCTCGACCTGCAGAAGCAGATCGCGGAAGGAGATCATCCCCCGATCGTGTTCATTACCGGACATGGCGACATTCCTTCGACGGTTCGCGCCATCAAGCACGGTGCGGTGGATTTCCTGACCAAACCGTTCAGTGACGAGGCGCTCATGCGGGCGATTCGCGCGGCGGTCGCGCAAGACCGGGAAGCGCATGCGGAGCGAGCCGAACTTGACACCCTCAAGCGCCGTTATCTGGAGCTGACGCCACGCGAACGTGAGGTGCTACCGCTCATCATCAGCGGCCTTCTCAACAAGCAGGCGGCGGCCGAGCTTGGGATTAGTGAGGTTACGCTTCAAATTCATCGCAGGAACGTCAAGCAGAAGATGGCGGCGGCGTCGCTGGCCGATCTTGTGCGGATTGCGGAGAAACTCCAAATTCCGGTAATGCATCCGCGCCGGGCAGGAGACGAAGAAAAGTGAATCGAAAGCACCATTAGTGCGGTTTCCGACGATAACGGCTCTGATTAGCTGTAGGCTCTCGACGGGGAGCCGGTGTGGACTAGCTTGGATCTCCGACTCCGTCTCGTCGCGAACGGCGCGCTCAAGCCGATCGTATTCATGACTGGTCATGGCAACGTTTGAGAAATGCAGGCCATGCGAGCCAGCACAATCGGCGAGATTTGGATTCGGGATACCAGGGCGTGAACTGTGAACGGTATTGAGCCCACGCCCTCGGTTCTGGATTGACTCAATGAGCGGTCAGTAATCCCAGAAGACGGGTACCCACCGGAAGGCATCGCCGTCGACCGCTACTCGGCCGATCGACGGAAACGGCAGGTGAGTGGCAACCAGCATCTCACCGGTCCCAGCCAATTCCCGCAGAAGACGAACGCGAACGCGCGCCGCTTCCTCGGGGTCGTGCTCGAAACCGTTGTGCCAGTCGGGCTGTTCGAACCCGACCGCAAACACGGCGTCGCCGGCGAACGTCAACGCCTCGCCGCCGGACGCCAGGCGGACTACGCTGTGCCCGGGAGTGTGGCCGCCGGTGCGACGGACGATGACGCCCGGTGCAATTTCATGTTCCTCATCGAATTGCCGCAACTGATTGTGGTAGTCTTTCGTGAACTTCTTGGCGGCCGCCCGAAGCGCGTCCGGAAAGCCCGCCGGCATGGCCGTGTGGGAGAAATCGGGCGACTCCCAGAATTTGACCTCCGCGGCTGCTACGTGGATTTGCAGGTCCGGACGCAGCCGATCTTTCACTCCGTCGACGAGCAGCCCGCCGACGTGATCCATATGCATGTGGGTCAGCACCACGTCGGTCACGGACGCCAGATCGATGCCGGCGGCTTCCAGTCGCTTGATCAATTGCCCTGCCCGCGGCAGGTGCAGGTCCGGGTCGGCTCCCAGTCCGGCGTCGATGAGAATGGTCCTGTCGCCGCTGCGTACCACGACGACGTTCAGCGCCCAGTCGAAAGCGTCCTGCGGCAGGAACATGCCGTTCAGCCACGCCGCGCGGTCGGTTGGATTGGCATTGTGTCCCAGCATTTTGGTTGGCAGCGGCAGCACGCCATCGCTGACCACCAGCACGTCGATGTCGCCGACCTTCAGCGCATAGCGCGAGGGGACCAACTCGTCGGGACCCGATTTAGCGGGATGTGAGGTGCTGTGTATGTTCATGTCTGTCTCCTGCTGGCCGTCGCCTGACGCGCGGCATTGACGATGCTACGTTGAGGTGTGCTTTCGATCGATTGAGTCGAGGAATAGGGTGAGCGATACCCAGGTATGGGGTTTGTCGCTCGGATCTCGTGTATCGACATCGACGTCGTCAGAATGTTCGGGCGGTACTCCTCTCGCTTGCTGATTGTCTGTTCGAGATGCGCGTCATGGACACGGGTAACGAAAAGGACCCGTGGATGCTTTCGTTGCTCAGGCCAATTCCAGCCCGCCATCGATCGTGATCACCTGGCCGGTTGTCCACGTTGCTTCCGGATCGGCGAGCCGCACGATCCAGTGCGCGATATCGTCGGGAATACCGCGGCGCCCAAGCGGAATCCGCGCGCGCTCCTGCTCCTTGAGCACAGCAGCTTGCTCCGGAGACAATCCCATAATTCCGGTCAACGCGCCCGACTCCGTGGGTCCTGCTGCGACGGCGTTCACCCGGATGCCGAGCGGGGCCAGTTCCGGCGCCCAGCACCTTGTCAGATGCTCCAGCGCCGCTTTGCTTGCCGCATAGTGAGAGAGCCCCGCCGCAGGTTTGTGGCCAAATGTGCTCGAGACATTTATGATGCTGCCGCGCGTTTTCTGCAGATGCGGAAGAGCGGCCGAAGCAAGCAGACTCGGGCCGAGAACGTTCACCGAGAAAATATCTGTGATGCGATCGGCTTTTGCTTCGGCAAGTGGAAGAATCGCACCCGCGCCTGCGTTGTTGACCAGCGCATCCAGTCGACCCCACCTGCCGATCACTTCCGCAATGGTGCGCTCCGCGTCTTTGGGGGAGGCCGCATCTGCAGCCAGCCCGACGATATTTGCGTGTTCGGCCGCCACATCATTGATTGGCCCCGCGCGGCGGCCGGTAACGAGAACCTTGTCGTCCTGTCGCGCGAAACGTAGCGCCGCTGCGCGCCCGATGCCCGAACTGCCGCCAGTGACGACAATGACCCTTTGTTGATCCTGCATTTTGATGCCTTTGATACGACGAGAAAGCGCGATCGCTTCGCGTGGAGGTTGTCGGGCAGCGCGTCCGCCATCGATGGAGATCGCGGCTTTCCGCACGATGTCCTGTGTCATCGCGTTCGCTTTAGATCGATGTGAAATGGAAGCCGCGCCTCTGCGTCAGGCGCGGCTGAGTTGTGGGGCGCCTAGAGGTCGGTGACCCGTTCAGGATCTGCCGATGCCAGCGCGGCGGCACGCTCTGCCGTGGGCGGATATATCCACACGGTATTGATCTCCTGCTTGGTCTTCTTCGCGACCTCGCCGACCATCTCCACCGCGCGATCCCAGCCGCGTGTGAACAGCGCGCCGGCCTCTCCCAGATCGAGACAGGTGACGTAAGCCTTCTGGTGATACTGTTTGGTGGAAACACCAAGCAGTTCGGCTGCCGCGTTGTGGCCGGCGAAAGCACCCATTCGTGTGGCGTGCTGACACGACATCAGTGCGTAGTTGCCGTCATCGTCACAGGCCGCACGCGCGGCGTCGCCTGTGGCGAAGACGCCGTCAATGCCGGGGACACGCAGGTCCCGGTCGACCAGCAGCCGCCCGAAATTGTCGCGCTCGGCCGGCACTTGTTGGGTCAGTGGCGCGGCCCGCATCCCGGCCGCCCAGATCACGGTTTCCGCCTCGATGCGGTCACCGTTAGACAAGGTCACGCCCGTTTTGTCGAGCGATGCGACGCCCGTCCCAAGCCGGGTTTCCACGCCGAGCTTGTGCAGGGCCTCCACAATGATGGGTCGAGGGCCTTCGCCCATGTCGGGGGCAATTGCGTTGTTGCGATCGACGATGATGACGCGCGGCGTGGCATTCTTGCCGAGAATGGCCCGAAGCCGAGCGGGCATCTCCGTCGCGGCCTCGATGCCGGTGAAGCCGCCGCCGGCGACGACCACCGTATCACGACCGTTGATCGGAGGGCGGCTGGCGAGGTCTTGCAGGTGCCGGTCGAGTGCGATGGCATCGTCGAGTTGATCGACGCTGAATCCATATTCGGCAAGGCCTGGAATATTCGGGCGAAACAGCCGGCTGCCGGTCGCGATGACCAGGCGATCGTAGGAAAGGGCTTTCCGCCCGCCGTTCAGGGTCACGATTTCAACGGTGCGAGCCTTGGTGTCGATTGTATCGGCACGGCCTTGCACATATCCGACGTCGACGGCTTTGAGAACATCCTGCAGGGGAGCCGTCAAAGTCTCCGGCTTCTGTTCGTAAAGCCTTGGACGCACCACAAGGGTTGGTTCGGGCGCGACCAGAATGATTTCGAGGGTTGCGGGCGAAACACCCTGGATCTCGCGCAGGCGCGCGGAGGACAGGGCCGCATACATGCCGGCAAAGCCGGAGCCAATGATAACAAGTCGCATGATACATTCTCCAGTCGTTCGAATTCGATGTTGAGATTCAACGCGGACTAGGCGTTGGCGAAGGACAACAGTTCGGTGTTGATGATGTCAGCGTGGGTGGTGCACATCCCGTGCGGCAGGTGCGGGAGAACCTTGAGCGTGCTGTTTCTGAGCAGCTTTGCCGAGAGAAGCGCGGAATCGGCGATGGGCACGATCTGATCGTCGTCGCCGTGCAAGATCAGCGTCGGCACAGCGATGGATTTCAGGTCTTCGGTAAAGTCGGTCTCCGAGAAGGCCTTGATGCCGTCGTGATGCGCGTTGGCGCCGCCCATCATGCCCTGACGCCACCAGTTCCACACGACCGTCTGCGATGCCTTGGCACCGGGTCGGTTGTAGCCGTAGAACGGACCGCTCGCGAAATCGAAGTAGAACTGCGACCGGTTGGCGGCAAGCTGCTTGCGCAGCCCATCAAATACGTCGATCGGCAGACCGCCGGGATTTGCCGGAGTCTTGAGCATCAGCGGCGGTACGGCGCCGATCAGGACCAGTTTGGCGACGCGTTCCTTGCCGTGACGTGCAACGTAGCGCGCGGCCTCACCGCCACCGGTGGAATGGCCGATATGGATGGCGTTGCGAAGATCGAGATGTTCGGTCACCGCCGCCACATCGGCCGCGTAATGATCCATGTCATGGCCCTCGCTGACTTGAGACGAGCGGCCGTGTCCACGACGATCGTGGGCGATGACGCGATAGCCCTTCCCGATGAAGAAGAGCATCTGAGTGTCCCAGTCGTCGGAACTCAGCGGCCAGCCGTGGTGAAAGACAATCGGCTGTGCCGTCTTCGGTCCCCAGTCCTTGTAGAAGATTTCGACACCGTCCTTGGTTCTGACTGAGATCATTGGATCGGCTCCTGCTGCGATGTGGGGTGATGCGGCTTCCTCGGTGCCCGCGGCCGACGAGGAACGGATGGTGAGCGATGTGGCGTACATCATCGTGGTCGCGAGGATTTTCCTTCTTGTGATGTTCGGAAGCTGGCTGACGGAATGATTCCAGGCCATTTCTTGTCTCCGTGGTTGCGTTAGCCTCGGATGGTTTGTAGCGAACCGAATCTTCCTGTGCCCCAGCGGGATTGCTGGCTTTGCAGCGGGATTGCCGTTAACGTGTGCGCTTCCGCCAATCCGTCGGCGTCTCACCCGTCAGGCGTCTGAATGCCGCGGCGAAGGCCGTCTGTGAGGCGTAACCGAGAGCTGCTGCGATGGAGACGACTGAGTCTTCGGTATGACGAAGCATATCCATTGCCCGCTCCAACTGGCGTTGACGTAGCCAAGCGTGCGGGGAAAGGCCGGTACTGTCCTTGAATGCGCGACAGAAATGGAAACGCGAGAGACCGGCATCCGCCGCCAGGGCTGCGAGCGAAACGTCAGCCGTACTGTTTGAATGCAGGCGCTCGATCGCCTGACGCAGTACTTTCGGTGACAGCCCTCCCCGCACAGGTTGAAAGCTGCTTGATGATCCTGCATGTGATACGAGCAGGCGCGTTGCCAGAAGGTCCGTCAGCTGCTGTCTGAACAAGGTATTCAGAGCATCATGATCTTCGAGCGCGTCCATCGCGCTGGTAAGCAGACGCGAGGTTGTCGGATCGAGATGACCCGTTCGTTCCTGTAGCTCGTCTACCGCGGTCTTGCCCGCCTCATTCGCGACACGCAGCAGCGTCTTGTTCGGCAGATAGAGTTGAATGACGTCGACAGGTCCGGGAATGTCCCATCTGGCGCTTGATCCGGCCGGAATGATCGTCACCGCTCCGGGCCGGGCCGTACCGATTGCAACTGTCTTTCCGGAACGTCGTTCCAGCCGCTGCATTGCGCCGGTATAGGTCATGAGCACGTGGTCGGTCATAGGTTCGACCACGTCGTGCAGGGCACCATGCTTCCAGTGTGCGATCGCGCCGCCCGATAGATCGAGCGTAACGTGAAGCGGTGCAATCCGCAGGACGCGTGCCATTTCATCTTCAGCAGAGCGTAATCCATCAGCGGGCCGCTCATGCGGTTCTACCTTCGCGGAAGTGGACGAAGGCTTCCATTCAGGAGGCTTCACAACCGGTTTGCTCATGAATCGGGTTCTGCGTTGCCGCGACAATGCGCGCGTTTCATGCGCCTGGTTCCGGCTTGCGGAGACACAACGCGCTCGCTGTTCGTTCGCCCGATAGTGGCGGTAACGGCTGCATGGCGATATTAATCGCCGGTATGATCATGAGGGCGCGAACGGATAGATCGACCTGTTCCTGAGGTTAGGTAGACAGAACCAAATCCGCGGATGCTCACCTCACATGAGGGATGTCAAATCTGCCGTTGGGATGGATGCGGGCCTGGATTTGCGGCCGCAACGCATCTTCAAGATCAGACGCACTATCCTGCAGGTCACTGTTTCAAGACATCGAGACGATATCAACGAGCGTCACGTTGGATGGTCAGCGCTACTCGTTCAACGCACCCTCTCACGTCTCAACAAGAAAACGGAGAGGGCAGTGTCGTTACAGGAAACAGATTCATGCATCTGGCCGTCGAGTCAGTCTGAGGTCGATATCGCGAAAGTTGAGGCCGTATCTTCATTTCGGCCGACACCACCGAATAGCTGCCTCGGAGATTATCGCGAACGACCAAACAGGCTTGGAAAGGCTGGCAGCGATAGAACGAGCCGTGCTGTTGCGGAATTGGGGTTCGCCGCACAGCCATTCGGCATAAATTACTCGTTAGTTGCTCGATTCGATCACTGTTCCGGTGTCGCCGATACCTCAGATGAGATGCTCATCGGGTATGTCGCAGAGGGCGACAAAGCTGCAATGCGCATCATATTCATCCGTCATCGCACAAGACTATTTCGCTTCGTTTTCTGGCTGATCCATAACCGTGAGAGCGCCGAAGACATCGTCAGCCAGGTATTTCTTGACGTATGGCGTTTCGCTCATCGGTTCGAATATCGTGCACGCGTCTCTACCTGGTTACTCTCGATGGCACGATTCAAAGCAATCAATTTTATGCGGCGAAAGACTCATCAATGTATTGAGCAGATTGATCTTGCTGGAGCAGCAGATACCGGTGATACGCCGGAGGCGGCAACTGATCGTGGAGAAGTATGCAGGATTCTCCGTATGTGTCTGGAAGAACTATCGCCGGCCCATCGTCAGGTGATCGATCTGTTCTACTATCGCGACTATTCGGTTTCCGAATTGAGCGACAGGATTGGGATCCCGCAAGCCACGGTGAAAAGCCGGCTGTTTTACGCGCGCAAGCATCTCGCTCGGGTTCTCACCCGTGTGGGGTTCGGAGCCAACTCGATTCGGCAATCGTGCAGCGAACGGGTCGAAGGAACGCCGTTTGCAGTGCCGACCCAAAGTTCCTCGATCGACTGATCTGGGAGCGGAGTTCCCTTCAAGCGCTCCCATTATACCTTCGCGGCAGGGCAATCGAGCGCAATACATGGATTTCCATGAGATACGCCCGCGGACGATCGCGTTAAAAGAAGGTCGAAAGGTCGATCGGTCGAAATGCTCGGAAAATGCGCTAGATCAGTTGCTATCGATCTCATGCAGTGTTTGCGCTGAAGGATCGTTTTTTCATGTCGGTTGAGTTTGTCCGGGGTCATGATCTTCTGGCCATAATAGTCGTGATCGAAATCGTTCCGCAGCGTGTCGCAGGTGATCGATGGTGACGACGAAAAGATCCGTTGTGGCAGTGGTCGACGACGATCCGCGGTTGCTTGAGTCTCTGGAAGATCTTCTCGAGTCGGCCGGTTATCGCGTGCGATGCTTCTCGTCAGCTCAAGCGGTTCTCGAAGGCGGACTATCCGATATCGATGTTTTAATCACGGACATCGGGCTGCCGGGCATCGATGGCTTCGAACTCCGAGATCAGGTGCGTGCGGCGCGGCCAGATCTGCCTGTATTTCTCATTACCGGACGCCACGAAATCGCGGACCAGAATCGCGCTCAGGGCATCAGCGGATTTTTCCGGAAGCCGTTTGACGGACGGTTGCTGCTCGCAGCGGTAACGGAAGCCTTGCATCACACGGGGAGGGGGAAGGATCATGACAACTGATCGTCTGCTTCAATCGAAAGCACTCTCGCTTTCGCCGAGTCGAGATGAGACTGAGTATCCTCTGGTAATTATCGTTGATGACGATGCGTCGGTGCGGGAAGCGCTATCCGAACTGGTTTCGTCGGCGGGGTTTGAATCGGCAGGTTTCGCGTCAATCGCGGAGTTGCTGGACGCCGACGTGCTCGGTCGGCTCGGTTGCCTGATCCTTGACGTACGAATGCCGGGAGCGAGTGGTCTCGATCTTCAGCATTATCTCGCGCAGACAGGAAATCCAAAGCCGATCGTCTTCCTGACGGGGCACGGCGATATTCCAATGAGCGTACAGGCAATGAAAGCCGGAGCCGTTGATTTTCTGACGAAGCCGGTTCGGGATCAAACGCTTCTCGATGCCGTATCCGCCGGCATTGCGATCGACGCTGCCCGGCGCCGGGAGGCTATCGCGATGAAGGGCAGTATCGATCGTTTCGAGACGTTGACGAAACGCGAACGGAACGTTCTCCAAGGCGTGGCAAACGGACGGCTCAACAAGCAGATCGCCTTTGAACTGGGAATCAGCGAAGTTACCGTGAAGATGCACCGAAGCAACGCCATGCGCAAAATGGCGGTGAGGTCACTCGGCGATCTGGTCCGGGTATGGGAGACGATTCCTGTCTCGATGCGTGCCGAAAGACTGGATAGTTTTGCGCATGGAACTCCTTCTTGAATCACGGCTCTAGCCGCATTGCTCGCCCATAACGCCTCTCCGATTGCTACGATCGCCGCCGGTCGGCAACCAGCATCAGAACCTCCAGAAAGAGCCTTGGGTCGACACCCCAGAAGCCCCGATTAGTTCGCAGGGCGTGAGGCGATGAAGTTGCGCCAGCCACCGAACTCGGAGATATCGCACGCTCCATGGATGCCGTCGGCTTCGACGATGGATCTTTTCGGTGTGGTGCGGATCTTTGAATCGCTCACGAGATAAGCATTGCCGCTTCGTGATCCGGCCTCGGTTCGATTGATCTGTAGGTCGAAGAAGCAGTCAAAGGTCGACATCGAAGCCATTCGGCGGTCCATGTCATTCGCAAGCCGGCCACCTACAAAAAGTAATGATGGGATAATCTGATTGCAGTTGAAATGGACGGCTTCGGCGCTTCTAGTCGATGCCGGATAGACCGGATCAGGATTTGGTCGGGCAATGAGAGAGTGGACGCGTTCGCGATTGTGCCGAGCCGCCACCGGTTGAGGCGAGGGAATATCCGTGGCCAAGAAAGTAGCTTTGATTGCAGGCGTGGGCGGCATGTGCGGCGGCAACATGGCGCGCATGCTGCACGACAGCGGCGAATGGGACGTGATCGGCGTCTCGCGCGGCGATCCCGAACTCGGCGACTGGGTGCGGCACGTGCCGGTCGATTTGCTCGACCGCGAGGCGACGCTGAAGGCGCTCACCGAGGTGAAGGGCGTCACTCATATTTTCTATACCGCGCTGCTGAACGGCCGCACCTTCGACGAGGAAAATGATCTCAACAGTCGTATGGCCGCGAACTTTCTCGACGGCGCGGTGCCGCACGCGACGGACTTGCAGCACGTCCATGTGCTGGAGGGCGTCAAGTGGTACGGCTATCACCTTGGCGACTACAAGACGCCGGCGCGCGAGGACGATCCGCCTTGCGTACCCGCGTATTTCTACGAAGCACAGCACAATCATGTGCTGAAGTTGCAGCAGGGCAAGCCGTGGACATGGTCAACCACGCGGCCCGGTGCGGTGTGCGGCTACGGCAACGGCGCGCGCATCAATCTGATGACGGTGCTCGCGGTCTATGGCACCATCATGAAGGCGCTGAAGCAGCCGTTCTATTTCCCCGGCGACGAGGACACCTATAACGCCATCACCTTCGCGTCCGACGTGCGCATTCTCAACCGCGCAATGTTGTGGGCCTCCACCGATCCGCGCGCGGCGAACCAGGCGTTCAATATCGGCAACGGCGACTCGTTTCGCTGGAAATACATGTGGCCCCGTCTCGCCGCGATGTTCGGCCTCGAGCCTGGCCCTGTGAAGACCATGAGGTTGACCGAGTTCATGGACGACAAGCGGGGTCTGTGGAACGAGATCGTTGCTGGCAACGGTTTGCGCCAGACCGATCTGTTCCGCCTGGTGCCCTGGGCCTATGCCGACACCGTGTTCCGCCGCAAGTGGGACAACATGATCAGCATGGTGAAGGCCTATCAGTACGGCTTCGCCGAGATGATTGACAGCGAGCAGATGATGAAGGACATCATCGGCGATTTCCGCGCGCAGAAGATCATCCCGTAGGATTTCGCTATCGCGAGGGGGCAAGCAATCTCAGCTTTTCAATGCGGAACGAATTGAAATTGAATCAGCATTGTTATTATGGCCGGGCTTGTCCCGGTCATCCACGTCTCTAGTATTGCGTTGGTGTCTCAAGGATGTGGATACCCGGGACAAGCTCGGGTATGACGCGTTCGGGTGTTTTGTCGCGTTCGGGTAGCAACTCGATCCAATCTTGCACATTTCTCCCGGTCAAAAAAATGCCCCGCCGCCGACAGAACCGGCAGCGAGGCAGGTGGTCCCCCTCGGGAGGAGCTCTATGCGGCTTTGGCGAGGCGTCCGCCTTCGATGGCTTCGATCTGCAACGCCATGTAGCGGCTATAGATGCGGCATTGCGAGAACGCGCCGCCGGTGAACCACAGCCCGGCCTGCGGCGTGCGCACCCACATGTTGCGCAGTTCCTGTGTCGCGTCCTCGAAGCCCCAGATGCGGCCGACACGTTCAGCGACATCATCGCCGAACAGCGTGCTGACCATGTGGCCCTGGCCTTTGTAGCCGGTGGCAAGCACGACGAGGTCGGCGTTGCGCACCGTGCCGTCGTTCATTGCGACGCCGCCGGCGACGAACTGTTTGATGTCGGCGGCCTGAACGAGACCGATCTTGCCATCGGCGATCAGTTCCGAGCAACCGACGTTGAAGTAATAGCCGCCGCCGCGCTGGCGGAATTTCAGCGGCCAGCCGGTGCCGTCCTCGCCGAATTCGAGTCGGAAGCCGGCCTTCTCCAGCCGCGCGAGCAGCGGTGCGTCGATCTTGCGCACCTCGTCGGTGATGATCTTGTGCGCGATCTTCATCACCGCCAGCGGCACCGATGAATTGAGTGTGTCGCGCACCTCGATCGGCGGGCCGTCGCCGAGATAGGTCTTATCGTAAAGCTGCGCGCTGGGATCGACGTTGATGACCATGGTCGGGCTGCGCTGCACCATGGTGACGTTGACGCCGTTCGCCTGCAATTCCTGCGCGATGTCGTGGGCGCTGGTCCCGGTGCCAAGCACCAGCGCGGACTTGCCGTGCCAGTCCGCGCCTTTGGTGAACTGGCTGGAATGCAGCACCGTGCCCTTGAAATTCTCGATGGTCGGAATTGCCGGAATGTTCGGCACGCTGCTGACGCTGGTGGCGAGCACGATGTGCTTCGGGCGCAGCGTGCGCGGCGCCTGACCTTCGCGACGGACGCTGGCCTGCCATGTCGCGCTGGCGTCGTCATAAGTCGCGCCTTCGAAGGTGGTGCGGGTCCAGAAGTCGAGATCCATGCTCTCGACATAGGTTTCGAGCCAGTTAGCGATCTTGTCCTTCGGAATGTAATCCGGCCACGTCACCGGAAACGGCATGTAGCGCAGGTGATTCACCGGCGTCTTGTTGTGCAGCTTGAGGCCGTTGTAGCGCAGCCGCCAATTGTCGCCGACGCGCTCCTCCTTGTCGACGATCAGGGCATCGAAGCCGAGCCGCTTCAGTTCGACCGCCGCCGAGATGCCGGCATGACCGCCGCCGACGATCAGCACATCGGGTTCTCGGTCCTCATAAGCGAGGTGCTGCGAGCGTTGATCGAGCCAGCTTGCCTCGGCGAAATCGCGGGCATGCGATACCGGTTCGTTGTCGCGGCGGCGCGTGGCACAGATGCCGTCCATGTCGAGGAGCGTCGAGAGCGTCCAGGCCTGCGGATGATCGCCCGGCAGCAGCCGCACGACGCCGAGGCCGACGCCGTTGGCGGACATGAAGCGAAAAATCGCCTCGATCACGTCGTGCCCGGCGACGGTGGCGCGGCGCGGCATCAGAAGGTCGTCCGCAATACCGAAGTCGCGCGCTTTCGCTTCGCTCGCATCGCGCAGCAAGGTATCGGAGATCGTGTCGCGACCGCTTTTGGTGAAGATGTTCCACGACAGCCCGCACAGATTGCGCCAATGGCAATCGGCCGCGAACAGCGCCGTTAGCGCCGCCTTGTCTCCGCCGATGAGCGACTGGTTGAAAGCAGCGACCCAGGTTCGCGCCTGCTGCTCCGCCGAAGCGTCCACTTTGCTCAGCATTGCGGTCCTTCCATTCTCGTTGTTCGGTTCATCCCACCCAACGGAATGACGCGGATGGTTTCAACTAACAGAAAGTCATTCATCAATAATATTTTGTAATGACATGTGCAGATCGTCGACATCAGCCCATTTTTATCGAAGACCTTGATCAAGCCGTCTTGGCGAATTCGGCCGCGCTCTTGCGCAGCCAACTCAGAAAACTGCGGCCCTTGCGGTTGAGCGGCCGGTTCTTTGGCCACACCACGTAATGCGCCAGTCGCCGTTCGAACGGCGCGTTGAACAGCGGCACCAGGGTTCCATCACGCAACTCGTTCTGCAGCAGATGGAGTTGCCCCATGGCGACGCCGACGCCTTCCACCGCGGCCTGATAGGTCAGGATCGAGGTCGAGAAGCTGATGCCGTCCTCGGACAACAGATCGGTGCGATGCACGGCGGCGAGCCAGTCGTGCCAGTCGGTGCGGCGATAATGCGAATGCAGCATTGGCACCTTCTTCAAGTCGTCGAGTTCCACCAGCCGCGCCTTTGCCAGCAACTTCGGGCTGCACACGGGCTGGATCAGGTCCTTGAACAGCAGTTCCGTCTCGGCGCCACGCCACTGGCCGTTGCCGAACTGAATGGCGAGGTCGACATTGTCCTTCTCGAAGTCGACTGGCGCGACGACGTTGCTGATGTTCAGCTTGATGTTGGGATACGTCACGTAGAACGACGGCAGCCGATGAATCAGCCACTTCGACGCGAACGTGGTGTAGGTGCGCACGTTGAGCGGCTCGATCTTCCGTGTCGCGGTGAGATTGGCCGAGGCGCTGGCGATGATCTGAAATGCCGGCGAGATCTGCCGATGGAACTGCTCGCCGACCGACGTGAGGCGGATGCCTTGCTTGTCGCGTTCGAACAGCCGGACGCCGAGATAGTTCTCCAGCGTCTGCACCTGCCGGCTCACCGCCGGCTGGGTCACGCGCAGCTTCTGCGCCGCCTTGGTGAAACTGCCGAGGCGCGCGGTGATTTCGAAAACATGAAGCGGATTCAAGGGCGGCATCGCTTCGCGCATCGGGGTCTCCATTACAAAAACTTATATATGAATAATCTTTCTGTAGTTGCGCGTCAAACCTGCTTCGCGGGACAACGCTCGAAGATAAATTGAAGCGTGAGCCTGCCGGGTATGATCGACGATTTGAACGAAGAACAGCGTGCGTTTGCCGAGTCGGTGCGGCGGTTCGCCGAAGCGCATCTGGCGGATGGTGCGCTGGCGCGCGCGCACGATCCGCGCTTTCCGTTCGATGTCGCCGAGAAACTGGCGAAGCAGGGGCTGCTCGGCATCACTTTTGACGAGAAGGACGGCGGACAGGGCGGCACCCTGATGGATGCGGTGATCGCGATTCAGGCCATCGCCTCGGTGTGTCCGCGCAGCGCCGACGTTGTGCAGGCCGGCAACTTCGGGCCGATCCGCACCTTCGTGGAATATGCCAGCGACGACCAGAAGCAGCGCTTTCTGCCGGACTTGTTGGCGGGGCGTAGCGTCATCAGCCTCGGCATGAGCGAACCGGACGCGGGTTCGGCGGTAACCGAGTTGAAAACCTCGGCGCGGCAGGACGGCGATCACTACATCATCAACGGCACCAAGGTGTTCGGCACGCACAGTCCCGACGCGTCGGTGTTTCTGGTCTATGTGCGTTTTGCGCCCGGTGTGAACGGCATCGGCTCAGTACTGATCGAGCGCGGTACGCCCGGCTTCACCATCGGCAAGCCGTCGCCGTTCATGAGTGGCGAGGAGTGGTGCCAACTTTACTTCGAGAATTGCCGTATTCCGGCGGCCAACGTGCTGCTCGGTATCGGCGGCTTCAAGAAGCAGATCGCCGGCTTCAATGTCGAGCGGCTCGGCAATTCCTCGCGCGCGCTGGCGCTCGGCCGCTATGCCTTCAATCTCGCGCGCGAGCACGCGCTGGTGCGCGAGCAGTTCGGACGGCCGCTGTGCGAATTCCAGGGCCTGCAATGGAAGTTCGCGGACATGGCGCTGAAGCTGGAATCCGCGCAGCTTCTGCTATATCGCGCGGCAAGCGTCACCGATGGCCTGCCGACCGCGTTCGATACCGCGCTGGCGAAGCTCGCCTGCAATCAGGCCGGCTTCGATGTCGCTAACGATGCGGTACAGGTGATGGGCGGCACCGGCTACAGTCAGGAATCGCTGGCGGAATATTGCATGCGGCGGACGCGTGGCTGGATGATTGCCGGCGGCTCGACCGAGATTCTCAAGAACCGTGTTGCCGAACATATCTTTGAGCGCCGGTTCGATCAGCGAAAGGCCGTGGCCCGTGCCGCAGAGTAGAACGCTCTCGCCGTCGCCGGTGTTGTCGCGGGCGCTGCTTGCGCCGCGCAGCATTGCGATCGTCGGCGCGTCGGCTGATCCCTCGAAGGTGGCGGCGCGACCGTTGCAATTTCTGCGGCAGGCCGGGTATGCCGGCACGATCTATCCGATCAACGCGCGGCGCGACACCGTGCTCGGCGAACGGGCGTGGCCGTCACTCGCGGCGTTGCCGGAGGCGCCCGATCACGCCTTCATTCTCGCCGGCGCCGAAGGCGTTCTCGATGCGGTGCGTGATTGCGCGGCGCGCGGCGTCAGGGTCGCGACCATTCTGGCGACGGGTTTTGCCGAGGCCGGCCACGAAGGTTTGCAGCGCGTCGATGCGCTGAAAAAGATCGTCGCTGAGACAGGCATCCGTCTTCTCGGCCCCTCAAGCATCGGTGTCGTCAATTTCCATGCGAAAGCCTTGCTGACCGCCAACGCCGCGTTTGCGGAGCCGAACCTGCCGAGCGGCGGCGTGTTCGTCGCTTCGCATAGTGGCAGTATGCTGGGCGCGCTGGTGTCGCGCGGCAAAGCACGCTCGGTCGGCTTCGCCGGCTTGGTTTCGGTAGGCAACGAAATCGATCTGACGCTCGGCGAAATCTGCGCGATGACGCTCGATGATCCGGCGGTGACCGGCTACATGCTGTTTCTCGAAAGCCTGCGTCATGCCGACGATCTGCGCCGCTTTGCGGTGGCGGCGGCGGAGCGCGGCAAGCCGGTGGTGGCCTACAAGCTCGGCCGCTCGCAGCAGGGCGCGGAACTGGCGCTGTCGCATACCGGCGCGCTCGCGGGCGAAGACGACATCGCAGGTGCCTTCCTTTCTGATTGCGGCATCGCGCGCGTCGAAAATTTCGAAGCGTTGCTGGAAACCCTTCCGCTGCTCGGTCGCGTTCCGGCGGGCACGGTGCGTGGCCGCGCGCCGCGCGTCGGCGTGGTGACCACCACCGGCGGCGGCGCGGCGATGGTTGTGGACGGCCTTGCGTTGCGTGGCGTCGATGTGACGCGCCCGAGCGACGACACCTTCGCGCGGTTGCAGAGCGCTGGCGTCAGCGTCGAGCGCGGCGTGCTGGTCGATCTCACCATGGCCGGCACGCGGCCCGACGTGATGAAGGCGGCGCTTGACGTGATGCTGTCGGCGCCGGAGTTTGATCTGATCGTCGCAGTCACCGGATCGTCGGCGCGCTTCCGGCCCGAACTCGCGGTAAGGCCGGTCATCGAAAGCGCATCAACTAACAAGCCGTTAGTCTCGTTCCTCGCGCCCGATGCGCCCGAAGCGCTGGCGATGTTGTCGCATGCGAATGTTCCGAATTTCAGAACACCGGAAGCCTGCGCCGATGCCATCGCTGCCGCGTTTGCGCGCCGTGTTGCGGTTGCGCCGGTTAGTATCACACGTTCTGTCAGGCGCAACAAATCGGCGCAGTTGAATGAACACGGCGCCTATGCTCTGTTCGCGCGCGTCGGCTTGCCGCACGCATCGTCGGTGGTGTTGTCCGTCGATGCGACTACGATCGATCTGCCGTTTGAGTACCCGGTGGTGGTGAAGCTGTTGTCCGATACGATTGCACACAAGAGCGATGTCGGCGGCGTGGTCTTGAATGTCCGCGATGAAGCTGGCGTCAAGGCCGCGATGGCGTCAATTGCTACATCGGTGCGTAAGGCCGCACCGGAGACTGATGCGTCGCAAGTGATCGTGCAGCCGATGCTGTCGGGGTTCGGCGAGTTGTTGCTGGGCTATCGCAAGGATGCCGATGCCGGCCCGGTGGTGCTGCTCGCGGCCGGCGGCATCTACACGGAGATCTATCGCGATCGCAGCATTCGCCTTGCGCCGGTGACGCTGGAAACCGCGCGCGAAATGATTTCCGAACTGGCCATCGTGAAAACGTTGCAAGGTTTTCGCGGCCGCCCGAACGGTGATCTCGAAGGCGTCGCGCACGCCATCGTCGCGCTGTCGCAACTTGCGCTCGACGAGGAGCACGACGTTGTCGACGCCGAGATCAATCCGCTGCTGGTCCGGCGTGAGGGCGAAGGCGTGGTGGCGCTCGATGCATTGGTGAGGCTGGCGTGACATGACCGTGGTTGCGATCGAAAAACTGCCTGAACGGGTCAATGCCGATGCGCCGCTGGTGCGGCGCGGCCGCTTCCTTGCGACACGCTTCCTACTCGAAGTCGGCGAGACGCAATGGCTGATCGGCGTGCAGGACGGAAAAATCGTCTCCGTCGAGCGCGGACCGTTTGTGATGCCGTCGTGGTCATTCGCACTGCGCGCATCGGAAACCGAATGGCAGACGTTCTGGAGCGCCAATCCGCCGCCCGGTCATCACGACCTGATGGCGCTGATCAAGCGCCGCGCGCTGAAGGCCGAAGGTGACCTGAAAGTCTTCATGGCTTACCTGCGTTACTTCAAGGACGTGCTGGCCAAGCTGCGCGCGCAGGAGATGGCCGCATGAGCGCCGCGTTCGAACCCGTCATCGGCCGCTATCTGAACCTGACGCTGCTCGGCAGGCCGCATCGTCTCTATGTCGAGGAAGCCGGGCAGGGCGTGCCGCTGCTGTGCCTGCACACCGCCGGCGCCGATGGTCGGCAGTATCGCGGGTTGATGAACGATCCTGATATCACCGCGAACCACCGCGTTATCGCCTTCGACATGCCGTGGCATGGCAAGTCGTCGCCGCCGGCCGGTTGGCACGACGAGGAATACAGGCTCACCTCGCAGGATTACACTGCAATGATCCTCGCGGTGATGGACGCGCTGCAATTGGACCGTCCCATCGTGATGGGCTGTTCGATCGGCGGTCGCATCGTGCTGCACCTGGCGCTGGAGTATCCGGAGCGATTTCGCGGCATCGTCGGCCTGCAAGCCGGCGCACACGTCGATCCGTACTACGATCTCAATTTTTTGCATCGCGCCGACGTGCATGGCGGCGAGGTCTGCGCTGCCATCGTGTCCGGCCTGGTCGGCCCGCGCGCGCCGGAAAAGGAGCGCTGGGAAACGCTGTGGCACTACATGCAGGGCGGTCCCGGCGTCTTCAAGGGTGACCTCTATTTTTACAAACTCGATGGCGACATCCGCGATCGGGTCGCGCGGATCGATACCGCGCGCTGTCCGCTGTTCCTGCTGTCGGGCGAGTACGACTACTCGTGCACGCCGGAGGAAACGATGGCCGTCGCCAACTCCGTGGCGGGTGCGGAAGCCACCATCATGAAGGGGCTTGGTCATTTCCCGATGAGCGAGGATCCGCAGACTTTCATCAGCTATCTGAAACCGGTGCTGCAAAAGATCGAGGCGATCGCGCAGCGGCGGCAGGCGACGTGATGTTTTCAACGCCACCGAACGTGGCAGGGAGGGAGAGAGGACGATGCTGAAATCACTATCGATTGCTGCAATGGCGATAGCTTGTCTGGGCTCAGTCGCTCAGGCTCAGGAAAAGCCGCCGATCAAGATCGCGGTCGTCAACGACCAGGGCGGTGTTTACATGGAGGCCGGCGGTCCCGGCTCCGGTGTCGCGGCACGTCTCGCGGCGGAAGCCTTTGGCGGCGAGGTGCTGGGCCGCAAGATTGAGGTGATGGTGCTCGATCACCAGAACAAGCCCGACATCGCGGCGTCGCTGACGCGCAAGCTGATCGATGTCGACAAGGTCGATCTGCTGGCGGACGGCGCGTCGTCGGCGGCGGGCCTCGCCATGAATGAAGTCGCCAAGGCGGCGAAGAAAATCTTCATCGTGTCCGGCCCCGCGGCGACCAACTTCACCGGCGCGGCATGTTCGCCGACCACGTTCCACTTCAATTATGATACCTATGCGCTGGCCAACGGCACCGGCAAGGCGATCGTGAAGCAGGGCGGCGATAGCTGGTTCTTCCTCACCGCCGACTACGCTTTCGGCCACAGTCTGCAACGCGACGTGTCGCGTTTCGTCGAGGAAGCCGGCGGCAAGGTGGTGGGTTCGGTCAAGCATCCGCTCAACAGCTCTGACTTCTCGTCGTACCTGTTGCAGGCGCAGGCCTCGAAGGCCAAGATCATCGGCCTCGCCAATGCCGGCACCGACACCGTCAACTCGCTGAAGCAGGGTGCTGAATTCGGCATCGTGCAGGGTGGGCAGAACTTCGCCGGTCTGCTGGTGTTCATCAGCGACGTGCACGCGCTCGGCCTCAAGGTGGCGCAGGGCCTTATCCTGACCACGTCTTATTACTGGGACCTCAACGACCAGACCCGCGCGTTCTCCGAGAAGTTCGGCAAGCAGATGGGCGGTCGGATGCCGACCATGGTGAACATGGGCGTCTATAGCGGCGTTACTCACTTCCTGCGCGCGGTGAAGGAAGCCGGCACCACGGATTCCGAAGTCGTCGCCAAGAAGATGCACGAGTTGCGCGTCAACGATATCTACAACAAGGATGTCGAGATCCGTGCCGACGGCCGCGTGCTGCACGACATGTATCTGGTGAAGGTGAAGTCGCCGGAGCAGTCGAAGAAGCCTTACGACTATTACGAGGTTCTCACCAAGATTCCGGGCAATGAAGCCTTCCGTCCGCTGTCGGAAAGCGAGTGCCCGCTGGTGAAGAAGAACTGATGCAAGAAATCGACTCCGGCCTCGCGAGGCCGGAGTCCCCACTGTGTGATTGAAGAAAGCAGACGGAATGGCGAAACGGGTTGAAACACTGGGGTTCATCGGGCTTGGCGTCATGGGCGCGCCGATGTGCAGCAATCTTGTGCGGAAATCGGGATTGCCCGTGATCGCCACCGATAGCCGTCCCGAGCCGCGCGAGCAGGTCGCCAAGGCCGGTGCGAAGCCGGTCGCCTCCATCGCCGAAGTGGCGCAGAGCGCTGATATCATTTTTCTGTCGCTGCCGAGCATCGCCGAAGTCACCGAGGTGTGTCTCGGTGCGGGCGGTATCGCGGAAGCCGGCGGCCGCGTGCACACCATCGTCGATATGAGCACCAGTTCGGTGAAGGGCACGCGCGACCTCGCCGCGAAGCTTGCCGAGAAGGGACTGACGTTGATCGACGCGCCGGTGGCGCGGATGCGACAGGCCGCGATCGACGGCACGCTCAGCATCATGGTCGGCGGCAGTGACGAGAATTTCCGCATGGTCGAGCCGTTCCTCGCCACCATGGGCACCGAGATCACCCATTGCGGCGACACCGGCACCGGTCAGGTGGTGAAGGTGCTCAACAACATGGTGGTGTTCATGACAGTCAACGCGCTGGCGGAAGCGCTGGCGATTGGCCGCAGCGCTGGCGTCGACGGCGGGTTGCTGTTCGACGTCATGTCGAAGGGCTCGGCCGACAGCTTCGCGCTGCGCACGCCGGGGCAGAAAGCGCTGGTGCCGGGCAAATTCCCGGAAAACACATTTCCAACCACTTACGCCATCAAGGATATCAGTCTTGCGCTCGAACTCGCCCAGCAGGGCGATATCGATGCCGCCTCCGCGTCGCTCACCGCCAACCTTCTGAAGAAAACGGCGGAAGCCGGTTACAGCCAGAACTATTATCCCGCGATGATCAATCTCATCGCGGCGAACGCGCGGTAACGCGATGGCGGGCGCGGCGCACCAGGGGACGTTCCCGCGCGGCGCGGGGCCGACGGCGGCGCTGCTCGATTTCGTGCATCGGCTGCGCTGGCGCGATCTCGACGCGGAGGTGCGTCATGAGGCCAAGCGGCATCTGCTCGATACGCTTGGCGTGATGATTGCCGGCGGCGCCGGCGACGTCGCGTCGAAAGCCGACGCAGTGCTGACCACGATCCGGCCCGTGGGTGGCGCGGTGCCTGTGCCGGGCCGTGCACGGCGGGTCGATCGGCTCGACGCCGCATGGCTCGGCGGCACCGGCGCGCATGGCATCGAACTTGACGATGGCTATCGCGAGGGGTCGGTGCATCCCGGCGTCGCGGTGGTGCCGGCGTTGTTGTCGGCGGCCTACGGCGAAAAGGTTTCCGGTGAGCGACTGCTGGAAGCGATGGTCGCCGGCTATGAGGCGATCACCGCGATTGCGCGCGCGGGCCATCCGATGGCGCGGCAGCGCGGCTTTCATCCCACCGGCATCGTCGGCTCGCTCGGCGCGGCGCTGGCCACGGCACGGCTGCTCGATCTACCGCGCGCGCAAGCGGCGAACGCGTTCGGCCTTGCCGCGAGTGCGTCAGCAGGGTTATTCGCGTTTCTCGCTGGCGGTGGCGACGTCAAGCGGCTGCACGCCGGACACGCCGCGCGCGAAGGCCTCACCGCGGCGCTGCTCGCGCGCGGCGGCGTCGAGGGGCCGCCCGACGTGCTCGAAGGGCCCGACGGATTCTTCCAGGCGTTTCCCGGCGACGCGGATCGCGTGGCGGCGAACTTCAAGCTGCCGCCCGATGCGCCGTTCGGCGTGGTCGATTGCTACTTCAAGCCTTACGCGTGCTGCCGCCACTTGCAGCCGGCGGTCGAGGCAATGATGACGCTGTGCCGCGATCACGGCCTTGTCGAGCAGGATATCCAGCGTATCGATGTCGAGACCTACGCGATTGCCACGTCGCACGCCGAGACGGGCTGGGGCGACTTCGCCAGCGCGCAACTGAGCTTCCCGTTCATCATGGCGCTTGGGTTGCGTTACGGCCGCATCGATCTGAAACATTTCGAGGACGATATCCGCGCCGACGCCGGGCTCGCGGAGGTGTGCAAGCTGGTGCATGTCCGCACCGCCGCCGATCTCGATGCGTTGTATCCGTCGAAACGTCCTGCGCGCGTGAAACTCACAACGACGAAGGGCGAATTTTCCCGCGAGGCGTTTGAGGCCATCGGCTCGAGCGATCTGCCGCTCGACGACGACGGCCTCGCGCGCAAGTTCATCGATCTGGTTGCGCCGGTGCGCGGCCAGGACACCGCCCAGCGGCTGCTCGCCGTGCTCCGGCAAATCGAAGACGCCGACGACGTGTCGGTGTTGCTCGATCTCGCGGCGCTTCCTGCGGCGTAATCGCGGCGCGCTGTTCGCATTATCTTACGGAGTGATACCATGTCGTTCGATTATCCGAACTTGCAGCTTTTGATCGCCGGGCGTTGGGTCGGCGCGGAAGGCCGCAAGACCGAGCCGGTGCTCAATCCGTCGACCGAAGCGGTGCTCGCGAAATTGCCGCATGCAACGCCCGCCGATATCGACGAGGCGTTGGCCGCCGCCGCGAAAGGTTTTCAGGTGTGGCGGCGGGTCTCCGCGCAAGAGCGCGCGAAAATTCTCAAACGCACCGCCGACCTGATGCGCGAGCGCCGCGAATATCTCGCGCACCTCATCACGCTCGAACTCGGTAAGCCGATCGCGGAAGCGCGGCTCGAAGTCGAACAGGCCGCCGGCATGTTCGAGTGGAATGCCGAGGAGGGCAAGCGCGCCTATGGCCGCGTCATTCCGGCGCGTGCGGAAAACATCCAGCAGATGATGGTGAAGGAGCCGGTCGGCCCCATCGCCGCGTTTTCGCCGTGGAACGCGCCGACCATCACGCCGTCGCGCAAGATCAGCGGCGCGCTGGCGGCGGGCTGCTCGGTGATCATCAAGCCGTCGGAGGAGACCCCGGCCACCGCGCTTGCCATTGGCAGCATGTTGCTGGAAGCGGGTTTGCCCGAGGACGTGGTCAGCATCGTATTCGGCGATCCGGTGGCGATCTCGCGGCAACTGATCGAGTCGCCGATCATTCGCGGCATCACCTTCACCGGCTCCACCGATGTCGGCAAGCTGCTCGCCAGCATGGCGGTGCAGGGCATGAAGCGGATGACGCTGGAGCTTGGCGGCCACGCGCCGGTGGTAGTTTTCGACGACGTCAACGTCGATGCCGTGGCCAAGGCGGCGGCCAGCGCCAAGTATCGCAACGGCGGACAGGTCTGCACTTCGCCGACGCGTTTCTACGTCCATCAATCGATTCACGATCGCTTCGTTGAGGCGTTCGCGGCACATGCCAATTCCATCGCGGTCGGTGACGGCTTCGACGCCGCGACCGTGATGGGGCCGCTCGCCAACGCGCGCCGCGTCGAGGCGATGGAGGCCTTCGTCGCCGACGCACGCACGCGCAACATCCGCATCGCCGCCGGCGGCGAACGCACTGGCAATCGCGGCTTCTTCTACCGGCCGACCTTGCTGGAGAATGTCGGCAACGACAGCATGGCGGCCAACGTTGAGCCGTTCGGCCCCTTGGCGATGACGACGCCGTTCAGGACGTTCGACGATGTCGTCGCGCTGGCGAACCGCTTGCCGTTCGGCCTCGCGGCTTATGCGATGACCAATGACTTGTCGCGCGCGCGGGCGATCTCCGCCGCGATCGAAAGCGGCAATGTCGTGGTCAATCACTGGCAGGTGTCGCTGCCGGAGACGCCGTTCGGCGGCTACAAGGACAGCGGTGTCGGCTCTGAAGGCGGCATCGAGGGATTGGCCGCGTTTCAGAACACCAAGTTCGTCAGCCAGGCGGTCTCGTAGAGCGCGCGGGACAGAATTTGGGTCATTGCGATGATGCCCACCTAAAGACTGATGCGAACCATTCCAGCCATCCCGCCTTGAGTTAGGAGCGGGATAGAGATATCGGTAGATTATCAAAATAGAATGTCGTTCTGTTAGATAGAACAGTCGGCATGTCCTCGTCAAGGCCGCCTGTGGGAGGGCCATGCGTGCGGTGTCCGCACGCCAACCGTCGGATAGAGTGTGATGAGCGAATATGATGTGGTTGTAGTTGGGGCCGGTAACGCGGCGATGTGCGCGGCGCTGGCGGCGCGCGAACATGGCGTCAGCGTCGCCGTGCTGGAATGCGCGCCGGAAGGTGAGCACGGCGGCAACTCCACATTCACGGCGGGCGCGATGCGCGTCGCCTACAACGGCGTCGACGATCTCGTCGAACTGATGCCGGACCTCACCGAAAGCGAACTCGCCAACACCGATTTCGGCACCTACACCGAAGACCAGTTCTTCGACGACATCGCGCGCGTAACCCAGAACCGCTCCGATCCCGACATGGCGGAACTGCTGGTCAAGCGTAGCCATTCGACGATGAAATGGATGCGCGGCAAGGGCGTGCGCTTCGCACCGATCTATGGCCGGCAGGCATTCAAGGTCGATGGTAAGTTCAAGTTCTGGGGCGGCCTCACGGTGGAAGCCTGGGGTGGCGGTCCGGGTCTTGTCGAGGCGCTGCACAAGGCGGCCGTGCGCGACGGCATCGAGGTGATGTACGAGACGCGCGCGCTGTCGCTGATTGCGGACGATGAGGGCGTCAAGGGCGTGCGGGTGCGGCAGAAAGGCAAGACGCGTGAAATTCGCGCCAAGGCTGTGGTGCTGGCCGCCGGTGGCTTTCAGGCCAACATTGAATGGCGTACGCGCTATCTCGGTCCGTCGTGGGATCTCGCCAAGGTGCGCGGCACCAAGTTCAACACAGGTACCGGCATCCAGATGGCGCTCGACGTCGGCGCGCGGCCGGCCGGCAACTGGTCCGGCTGTCATGCTGTCGGCTGGGATCGCAACGCGCCGGAGTATGGCGACCTCGCGGTCGGCGATGGTTTCCAGAAGCACTCCTATCCGTTCGGCATCATGGTGAACGCGACCGGCGAGCGTTTCGTCGACGAGGGCGCGGACTTCCGCAACTACACTTACGCCAAGTACGGCCGCGTCATTCTCAATCAGCCGGGCCAATTCGCCTGGCAGATATTCGATCAGAAGGTGGTGCATCTGCTGCGCGACGAATATCGCATCCGTCAGGTCACCAAGGTGCAGGCCGATACGCTGGAAGACCTCTCGACCAAGCTCGATGACGTCGATCCGGCGGGCTTCATGCGCACGGTCACCGAATGGAACAAGGCGGTGATGACCGACGTGCCGTTCAATCCGAACGTCAAGGATGGGCGCGGCACGCGTGGCCTCACGGTGTCCAAGAGCAACTGGGCCAACACGCTGGACCAGGGGCCGTTTCTCGCTTTCGCCGTCACCTGTGGCATCACCTTCACCTTCGGCGGCGTCAAGATCACTACCGATGGCGAAGTGGTCAGCCTCGACGATGCGCCGATTCAGAATCTCTATGCGGCCGGGGAGATGGTCGGCGGCCTGTTCTACTTCAATTATCCCGGCGGCACCGGCCTGATGGCGGGCGCGGTGTTCGGCAAGATCGCGGGCGACTCCGCCGGCGCGCATGTGAAGGCGAAGGCGTGATGAGCGTGCAGTCGTTTCTCGTCGGAGATGAATGGATCGCGGGCGGCGGCGCACCGCTGACGTCGATCAACCCCGCCAACGGACAGGTGAATTGCGAGATCGGCACGGCCTCGTCCGCAGACGTCGCACATGCGGTCGAAGTGGCCGAGGCGGCTCAGCGCAAGCCGGCATGGCGCAACATGAAGCCGCACGCACGGGCGGCGCTTCTCCACAAGATCGCGCAGGGCATCGACGACAACGCCGAGGGTCTCGCTCAGAAGCAGATGCTGGAGAACGGCAAGGTGATATCGGAATGCCGCGGTCAGGTGGCCAGCGCCGCGGCGACGTTCCGTTATTACGCGGCGGTATGCGAGACGGCGGAATCGGCGGTGACGCCGTCGCGCGGTGACTACCTGTCGATGACGGTATACGAGCCGATGGGCGTGGTGGCGGCGATCACGCCGTGGAATTCGCCGCTCACCATGGAAGCGCAGAAACTGGCGCCGGCGATTGCCGCCGGCAACGCCGTGGTGCTGAAGCCGTCGGAGGTCACGTCCTCGCCCGCGCTCGATCTCGGCCGCATCTGTCTTGAAGCAGGTTTGCCGCCCGGCATCGTCAACGTCCTCACCGGGACCGGGCGCGATGTCGGCGTGCCGCTGGTGAAGCATCCCGGCGTGCGGATGGTGTCGTTCACCGGCGGCACCATGACCGGCCGTGCCATCGCGGGTATCGCCGCCGAACGGTTGATTCCCGTGGCGCTCGAACTCGGCGGCAAGTCGCCGCATATCGTGTTCGCCGATGCCGATCTCGACAAGGCGGTGGCACAGATCGTCGGCGGCATCTTCATCTCCGGCGGGCAATCCTGCGTCGCCGGCTCGCGGCTGTTCGTTCAGCGCAGCATCCGCGATACGCTCCTCAAAAAGCTGACCGAGAAGGCGAAGGCGTTGCGCGTCGATCTACCCGACGCGCAGGGTGCGCAGATCGGGCCGATGGCCTCGTTCACCCATCGCGACCGCGTCGAGGCGCTGGTGGCGCAGGGCCGCGCCGAGAACGGCGAAGTGATCATCGGCGGTGAGCGGCCGTCGGATGCGCGGCTGAAGGACGGTGCGTTCTATGCGCCCACCATCTTCACCGGCCTCGATATGACGGCCACGATCTGCCGTGAGGAGATTTTCGGCCCGGTGCTGTGCGCGCTGCCGTTCGACGACGAGGACGACCTGATCGCGCAGGCCAACGACACAGTCTATGGCCTCGCCGCCGGTATCTGGACCGCCGACTACAACAAGGCGTGGCGGGTTGGCCGCGCCATCGACGCCGGCACGGTGTGGATCAACACCTACAAGCAACTCAGCATCGCGACACCATTCGGCGGCTTCAAGAACAGCGGCATCGGCCGCGAGAAGGGTATCGGCGGCATGCGGCTCTACCAGCAGGTGAAAAGCCTGTACTGGAATCTTGAGGCCGCGAGCTAGATCTGGGAGGACATCATGAGCGTATCTGCTGAACAGCGCAGCAAGGGGCCGCCGGTGAGTTTTACCGATGCGGCCGTGATCGAAGCCTTCCGCCATATTCCCGACTATCTCGCGCGCGATGCGGCGTTGATGGTGCGCGGTCGCCTGCTCGACGTGGACTGCCTGTTCGGGCCGACGGTGCAGCCGTTTCACGTCGCGATCCGCGCCGGCGCTATCGTCGACATGACGCCCGCGCCGGTCTTGATGCGCTCGTCGCGCTTTTCTTATCTCGCCTCGTCGCAAGCGTGGGCCGCCTACTGGCAGCCGATGCCGCCGGCCGGCTGGCACGATCTGCTGTCGCTGACCAAGCGCGGCGAGGCGACGCTGTCCGGCGACCTGCATCCCTTCATCGCGCATCTGCAATATTTCAAGGATGTTCTGGCGCTGCCGCGCCGGCATGGTTTCGGAGGTGCGGCATGAGCGCTTTCATCGAACCGATCGTCGGCCGCTACGTCCATGTCGAGATCGACGGCGAGACCAATCGCATCTATTTCGAGGAGAACGGCGAGGGCATTCCGCTGGTGTGCCTGCACACCGCCGGCTCCGACGCGCGGCAGTGGCGGCATCTGCTGACCGACGCCGAGTTCACCAAACATTTCCGCGTCATCGCTTTCGACATGCCGTGGCACGGCAAGTCGAATCCGCCGGACAGCGGCTACGGCACCGAATACAGGCTGACCACCGCGAGTTACACCGCGACGATCCGCGCCTTCTGCAAGGCACTCGATCTCGAGAAGCCGGTGGTGATGGGCTGCTCGATCGGCGGTCGTATCGTGCTCAACCTCGCCATCGATCACGCCAAGGAGTTTCGCGCGCTGATCGGATTGGAGGCGGCCGATTTTCAGCAGCCGTGGTACGACACCGCGTGGCTGAACCGGCCCGACGTGCACGGCGGCGAAGTCTGTGCCGCGCTGGTGTCGGGCTTGATCGCGCCGCAGGGTCCGGAGGTGGCGCGCAACGAAACGCTGTGGGGCTACAAGCAGGGCGGCCCCGGCATCTTCAAGGGCGACCTGTATTTCTATCGCGTCGACGGCGACCTGCGCGGCCGCACCGCGTCGATCGACGTGCGCGAATGCCCGCTCTATCTGCTCACCGGCGAATACGATTTCTCGTGCACGCCGGAGGACACGCTGCGCACGGCGGCGGGCATTGCGGGCGCGGAAGCAAGCGTGATGCAGGCGCTCGGGCATTTCCCGATGAGCGAAAACCCCGCCCAATTCCGCCGCTACATCGCGCCGGTGCTCGACGACATCCGCGCGCGCAACAAGGCTTAGGAGAACGACATCATGGCAGGCACAATCGGATTCATCGGGCTCGGCGTCATGGGCGAGCCGATCTGCCGCAACCTGGTGCGCAAGAGCGGCCGCACGGTGAAGGCGTTCGATCTCGCCAGCGAGCCGTTGCAGCGCATCGCCGCCGATGGCGGCGCCATCGCGTTTTCGGTGGCCGACGCAGTAAAGGGCAGCGACGTGATCTTCCTCTGCCTGCCCAGCGCGAAACACGTGCGCAACGTGGTGGAGAGCGACGGCGGATTGCTCGCGTCTATCGGCAACAGCCAGACCGTGATCGATCTCGGCACCTCGGCGGTGGACGTGACACGCGATTTCGCCAAGCGTCTCGCGGCGAAGGGCGCAACATGGATCGACGCGCCGATTGCGCGCACCCGTCAGGCGGCGCAGGATGGCACGCTCAGCGTCATGGTCGGCGCGACGGATGCGCAATTCGCACAGGTCGAGCCGCTGATCCGCCACTTCGCGACCGACGTGACCTTGTGCGGCGGCACCGGCGCCGGGCAGGTAACCAAGATCCTCAACAACATGGTGCTGTTCGAGACGGTGAACGCTTTGGCGGAAGCTGCCGCCATCGCACGGCGCAGCGGCGTCGCGCCGAAGCTGCTGCTGGAGACCTTGTCGAAAGGCTCGGCGGATAGCTTCGCGTTGCGCAACCATGGCATGAAGGCGATCGTGCCCGGCGAATTTCCGCTGCGGGCCTTCTCCACCGAATATGCGCTGAAGGATTTGTCCTACGCGCTTGATCTCGCCTCGCAGGTCGGCGTCAAACCGCGCGGCGCGACGCTGGTCGGCGACATCTTCCGCGAGGCAATCGACGCGGGCACGGGAGACAATTATTTTCCGGTGATATCGAAACTGATCGATGCGCCGGACACGTCATCCAAGGAGTGATCCGATGGCCTCGCCGGGCGTCGCCGCCGTCGATCGCGCGCTGACGATCCTGTCGGCGTTCGACGGCGAACCGAATGCGCTCACGCTGGCGGCGTTGTCGCGCCGCACCGGCTTCTACAAGAGCACGCTGCTGCGCCTGATCGCGTCGTTGCAGGCGCATGGCTACGTGCTGCAACTACCCGATGGTCGCTATCATCTCGGGCCGACGCCGTTCCGGCTCGGCGCGGTCTATCAGCGCGCCAACCACCTCTACGATCACGTGATGCCGGTGCTGCGCCAACTCGTGACGGCCGGCACCGAAAGCCCGTCGTTTCATGTCCGGCACGATGCGAAGCAACGGTTGTGCGTGTTTCGCGTCGATTCCCAGCATTCGACGCTGGACCGCGTCGAGGCCGGCGCGCTGCTGCCGCTGGATCGCGGCGCCGCAGGAAAGGTTATCCTGGCGTTCGACGGCGCCGAGGGCGAGTCCTTCAATCGTATTCGTGAAACCTTTGTTGCGCTGTCGTTCGGCGAGCGCGATCCGGATTGCGCCGGCATCGCCGCGCCGGTGTTCGGCGCCGACGGTCGATTGGTCGGCGCACTGTCGGTGTCCGGTCCCAAGCCGCGTTTCACACCGGAGACGATCGCATCGATGACCGCGCAGGTGCTGCAAGGCGCATTGCGCCTCACCCACGCGCTCGGCGGCCGCAACGATGCGATGGGGCGTGTCGCCGGGCAGGCGGCGTAACGCTGCGTATCACGCCGCCCCGCGCTCGCGGATCTTCGCGCCGAGTGCCAGTGCTTTCGCGAGTGCCGCGCCGGTGGCGTTGAGCGCGTCGATGCGTTCCGGCAGCCGCTCGTTCATGATCCGCTGCAATGGTCCCGTCATCGCCAGCGCATGCAGCACCATGCCGTCCGGCAGCGTGACTGGAACGGCGATCGCCGCGAGGCCCTCGTCGATCTCGCCGATGCAGGTGGCGTAGCCGCGTTCGCGCACCGCTTCCAATTCCGACGTCACCCAGGCCGAATCGTTGCGGGTGTTGGCGGTGACGATCGGCAACGGTTGCGCCAGTGCCTGCGCCAAGGTCGCATCGTCCTGATAGGCCATGATGGCTTTCGCCGACGCCGCCGCGTTGACTGGCATTTCGATGCCGGGCTGCACGTAGCCGCGCCAGCGCACGTCGGGCGATTGCGACACCGCGACGACGACGCGCCCGCCGGCGAGTCGGGTCAGGTAACAGGTCTCGCCCCAGCTTTCGATGATCTGCCGCAGATGCGGACCGGTCAGCGTCGCCAGCCAGTCGTCGTCGACGGTGGCATGCACCAGCCGCGTCAGGCGCTCGCCGAGATCGTAAGCACGGCCGCCGACGGCTTCGCGGGCGAGGCCGGCTTTCACCAGACCTTTCAGCAATCGATGTGCGGTGGTTTTAGGCAAGCCCAGCATCGACGAGACATCGCCGAGCGTCAGTGCGCCCGGGAAGGCGGCCACCAGTTCCAGTACGTCCATGTAGCGGCCGAGCGGCCCCGGCGAGGCGTCGTCCGTCGTCGCGGTGTCTGTCGTCATGGTCCTGCGGTTGCCGTCTTTGACTCTTGCTTGACTCTCGAAGGCCTGCTTTATATCGTTTCGATATCCTGAATGCAATTCCGAATTTCGGAACAAAATGATCTGCCGCGACGAAGCGCGGTGCGATCGGGGAGGCGAGATGTATCCGGACCCGAATTCGAAATCGCAGGCGCTCTACAACCGCGCGCTCAACAGCCTGCCCGGCGGCAACTCGCGCACCACGGTTTTCATGAAGCCGTATCCGATCTACGCCGCGCGCGGCGAGGGCTGCCGCGTCACCGATCTCGACGGCAACGTCTTCATCGACTGCATCAACAATTTCGCCTCGCTGATTCATGGTCACGCCCATCTGAAACTGGTGAAGGCCGCGACCGATCAGATGATGCTGGGCTCCGCCTTCGGGCTGCCGACCGAAGCCGAAGTCGATCTCGCCGAATTGCTGACCTCGCGTCTCGGCTCCGTCGATCAGGTGCGCTTCGCCAATTCCGGCACCGAGGCGGTGATGATGGCGCTGAAGGCGGCGCGCGCGTTCACCGGCCGCCCGAAGATCGCCAAATGTGAGGGTGCCTATCACGGCTCCTACGATTACGCCGAAGTCAGTCTCGATCCGACGCCGGAAGCGTGGGGCCGCAACGCGCCGGTGTCGGTGGCCTATGCGAAAGGCACGCCGGACAACGTGCTGGCGGACGTGCTGACGATTCCGTTCAACGATCCGGAAGCCGCTGTCTCGCTGATCCGCGAGCACGGGCCCGAACTTGCCTGCGTACTGGTCGATCCGATGCCGAACCGCGCGGGCCTCGTGCCGGCCGACAAGGCGTACATCGAAGCGCTGCGCGTGGTGACGCGCGAGGTCGGCGCGTTGTTGATTTTCGACGAAGTGATTTCGTTCCGTCTCGGCTATCATGGTGCGCAAGGACTGTGGGATGCCGATCCCGATCTCACCGCGCTCGGCAAGATCATGGGCGGCGGTTTTCCGGTCGGCGCCATCGGCGGCCGCACCGAGGTGATGGCGGTGTTCGATCCGCGCCACGGCAAGCCGGCGCTGCCGCACGGCGGCACCTTCTCGGCCAATCCGGTGACGATGCGCGCCGGGCTCGCCGCGATGCAGTTGCTGGACGAGGCGATGTTCGCGCGGCTCGACGCCATCGGCGATGCGGTGCGCGGCGGCATCGACGATGCCTTCCGCAAGCACGGCGTGTCGGGGCGCACGGTGGGGCGCGGCTCGCTGTTGAAGATTCACTTCGCAGAGCGCGACATCCGCGATTATCGCTCCGCGTACCTGACCGAGAAGGAAGCCAAGCGGCAGGCGGTGTTCAACACCGGCCTGCTCAATCGCGGCGTCCTCTGCGCCGGCTACGGGCTGATGGCGCTGTCGACGCCGATGAGCGATGCCGACGTCGAAACCATCGTTGCCGCCGCCGATGCATCGATGGCCGAGGTGGCGGCGCAGGGCTGAATGCTCCACTGCCATCCTTCATCTCAAAAAACGCGCAAGCCAGCGAGGCACCTCATGTCCGCGACCATCGATCCGATCACGCGTTCCGTCGTCCAGCACCGGCTGAGTTCGATCGTCGCCGAAATGGGCGAGGCGATGCTGCGCACGTCGTATTCGCAGATCCTCAATTCCAGCCGCGATTTCTCGCTGGCGATCTGCGACACCAAAGGCCGGCTGATCGCGCAGGCTGATCACATCCCGGTGCATGTCGGCGCGTTGCCGTGGGCGGCGCGCGCCATCGAGGAGCGCTTCAGCGCGTTCAAGCCGGGCGACGTGTTGCTGCTCAACGATCCCTATCACGGCGGCAGCCATCTGCCCGATCTCACCGCCTTCGTGCCGGTGTTCGACGGCGAGCAGCGGATGTATTGGGCCATCGTGCGCGCGCATCAGAGCGACATCGGCGGCGCGACCCATGGCGGTTACAATCCAACCGCCTCCGAAATTTATCAGGAAGGCCTGCGCGTGCCGCCGCTGTTTCTCTACAGGGCCGGCAAGCTGCGCGACGATATTCTCGACATGCTGGCGCTCAACGTGCGCAACTCGCGTGATTTCCGTGGCGACCTTGCCGCGATGGTCGGCGCGGCGCGGCTCGGCGAACGTCGCCTGCTGCGGCTGTTCGACGAATTCGGCGGCGCGACGGTGGAGCGCGCGGTGGATACGATTCTCGACGCCGCCGAACAGCAGACCCGCGCGGTGGTGTCGACATGGAAGGACGGCGTGTTTCATGGCGAAGCCTTCCTCGACGATGACGGCTCCGGCGGCCGCGAGAACATCCGCATCGCGGCGAAGGTGACCAAGCGCGGCGGCGAGGTGGAGGTCGATCTCTCCGACTCCGATCCGCAATCGACGCGCTTCGTCAATTCGTCGCACGCCAACATGCAGGCGGCGGTGGCGATGGCATTTGCGTATCTGATCGATCCCGACATTCCGAAGAACGACGGTTGTCTGCGCGCGCTGAAGGTGATCGCGAAACAAGGCACCATCGTCTGGGCCGATCCGGGACGACCGGTGACGCTCTGCACCAGTCATCCGTCGAACGAGATCGTCGAGGCCATCGTCAAGGCGTTGTCGGCCTCGTGTCCGGAACGTGCGATGGCCGGCTGGAGTCGCCGTTTCCGCATCGCCATTCAGGGCGAGGACCCGCGCACCGGCCGCAACTTCATCTGGCACATGTTTCAGGCGCGGCCCGGCGGCGGGGCGTCGTCGCAGGGCGACGGCTGGTCGTCGATCGGCGAGTGGCACACCGTCGGCGGCATCAAGTTCGGCAGTCTCGAAGTCGCGGAGGTGCGCTTCCCGCTGCACTTCCGCCATCACGAATTCCTCGCGGATTCCGGCGGCGACGGCAAACATCGCGGCGGTCTCGGCGTGGCGCTCGATCTGGTGATGGAGACGGAGAAGATTGCGCTCGCCAACACCGCGGGCGAAGGCACGCGGCATCGCGCCACCGGCATGCTCGGCGGTGAGGATGGCCAACCGCATCGCTATCGGCTGATCTCGGAGGGACGCGAGCCGCGTGTGCTACGCACCAAGGAAGTCGGAATCGAAATCCGTCCCGGGGACTGGTTCGAGGTGCGTTCGTCCGGCGGCGGAGGGTGGGGCGATCCGGCGCAACGCTCGGAAGCAGCGCGCGCGCGCGACGTCGAGCAGGGACTGGTGAGCGGCAACGCGACGAAGGCGGGTGCGTGACGATGTATACGATTGGCGTTGACGTTGGCGGCACCTACACGGATCTCGTTGCCATCGACGAGCGTGGGCATACCACCTTCGCGAAATCGCCCTCGACCCCGGCGGATCAATCCATCGGCGTGATGGCGGGGCTGGAGGAATTGGCGCGTCGGCTAGGTCTGAGCCGCGTGAATATGCTGGCGGCGACCACCCGGCTCGTGCATGGCACCACGGTCGCGACCAACGCGCTCTTGGAGCGCAAGGGCGCGAAGGTGGCGCTGGTCACCACCGAAGGCCATCGCGACATCATCGAGATGCGCGAGGGCTTGAAGGATAACCGCTACGATCTGCGCTCGCCGCCGCCGGAGCCGCTGGTGCCGCGCGAACGGCGCTTTGGTGTGCGCGAGCGCATCAAGGCCAATGGCGACGTGTTGATCCCACTCGACGAATCTTCAGCGAGCGAGGCCATCGCGGCGATCCGCGCGTCGGGCGCGCAATCGGTGGCGATCTGTTTCCTGCATGCCTATCGCAATCCGGCGCACGAAATCGCGATGGCCGAGCGCATCGCGCGCGAGTTGCCGGACGTCAACGTCTCGCGCTCCAGCGATGTGCTGCCGCAAATTCTCGAATTCGAACGCTTCTCCACCACGGTGGTGAACGCCTATGTCGCGCCGCCGGTGCGGCGCTATCTCACCAGCCTTGAAGCGCGGTTGCGCGAGGCGGGACTTGCGTCGAGCATCTTCATCATTCTCTCCCATGGTGGCATGGCGCCGATCGAGGAAGCGGCGAGGCTCGCGGCGGGCACAGTGCTGTCCGGTCCCGCCGGCGGCATCTCCGGTTGCCAGCGTTGCGCGGAGTTGCTCGGCATTTCGGATCTGGTGCCGTTCGATATGGGCGGCACGTCGACCGATATCTCGCTGATCTCCGACGGTCGCGCCGCGCTGTCGGCGGCGGGCGCGCTTGCCGGCCAGCGCATCGCGCTGCGCAGCCTCGATATCACCAGCATCGCGGCGGGCGGCGGCTCCATCGCCGATGTCGATGCCGGCGGCACCTTTCACGTCGGCCCGGAAAGCGCCGGCTCGGTGCCGGGCCCGGCGTGCTACGGCAACGGCGGCACGGACGTCGCCGTCACCGACGCCAACGTCGTGCTCGGCTATCTCGACGCCGATGCCTTCATGGGCGGCCAACGGCCGCTCGACCGGGCGGCATCCGATGCCGCGATGGATCGCCTTGCCGCGAAACTCGGCCTGTCGCGCGATCAAGCTGCCGCAGGCGTGTTTCGCATGATCAACCTGAAGATGGCGGACGGCATCCGCCTCACCACGTTGCGGCGCGGCGTCGATCCGCGACGCTTCACGTTGCTGTCGTTCGGCGGCGCGGCGGGGCTGCATTGCGCGGAAGTCGCGCGCGAACTCGAGATCAAGCGCATCGTGGTGCCGACCGCCGCGTCGGTGCTCTCGGCGTGGGGCATGTTGACCAGCGACCTGCGCTACGAGGTGAGCCGCACCTATCTGGATTCCGGCAAGCGCATTCAATCGTCCGAAGTGCGCGCGCTGTTCGCGGAACTGGAAGCGCAGGCGTCGGGACGGCTGCGCGCGTGGTTCGATGGACCGATGACCATCCAGCGTTCGGCGGAGATGCGTTACGGCGAACAGATTTTTGAGATCGACGTGCCGCTCGACGGGCTCGACATGGATGATCCGGCGCTCGCCGCGCAGATCGAGGAACGCTTCCATCGCCGCCACGAGGACCTCTACACCTACGCCTCGCCAGATCAGGAGGTGGTGTTCGTCAACGCGCGTGTTGCCGCCGTCGGCGCGGTCACGCGCGGCAATGACGACGTGAAGCCGCCGCCCGCCACGACGCCGCCTCGACCGAAATCGACACGCAAGGCGTTCTTCGGCGCGTGGCGCGATGCGCCGGTCTACGCGATGGAGCGGCTCGCGCCCGGTCACACGCTTGAGGGGCCGGCGATCGTCGAGGCGGAAACCACCACCGTTGTGCTCAACGACGGCGACCGCGTCAGTGTCAACGATCTTGGCTGGCTGGATATCCGGCTGGCGTGACGAGCACTTCGTAAAAGCGATGCTGAAACAACGACGATCCTGATTCCGCGAAGCGTCGTGATGTCGAGTCGCTCTGGAGATCGGAGCGACTCGATGTGCACTGTCTATTTCGTTGCGGTCTTGGCGGTCGCCGGCGGCCAGGTCTTCGCCACCATGGTCAGCACATCGTATTGCGCGACCGGCTGGCCCTTCTGGTTGGTGACCTGACAATCCCAGCGCACTTCGCCGTGGTCGGCGTTCTCGCGCGGGTTGATTTCCTTGCAGGTCAGCCGAACCTGCAACGTATCTCCGAAGTAAACCGGCGTCAGGAAGCGCAGATTGTCGACGCCGTAATTCGCCAGAACCGGACCCGGATTTGGTTCGACGAACAGTCCGGCGGCGAAGGACGCAATCAGATAGCCATGCGCGACGCGATCGTCGAAGAACGGATTGGCCTTGGCCGCGGCCTCATCCATATGTGCGTAGAAGATATCGCCAGTGAAATGCGCGAAATGCTCGACGTCCTCCAGTGTCACTTGGCGGCTCGCGGTGACGAGTTGGTCGCCGATCTTGAGGTCGGCCAGGGATTTGCGGAACGGATGCTCGCCGTGTTGCACATCGGTGCCTTCCATCCAGCGGCCGGTCACAGCCGACAACAGCCGGGGCGTCCCCTGAACGGCGGTGCGCTGCATATAATGTTTGACCCCGCGCATGCCGCCCATTTCTTCGCCTCCGCCGGCGCGGCCCGGTCCACCGTGGACGAGGCCGGCCAGGGGCGAACCATGGCCGGTCGAACTTTTAGCCGAACGGCGGTTGCCAATCAGCACGCGGCCGTTGAACGGCGCGACGCCGATGACGACGTCTTCCGCCACCTTCGGATCGTCGGTGAAAACCGAGGACACCAGCGAGCCCTTGCCGAGCCTGGTCAGTTCGATGGCTTGCTCGATCGAATCGTAAGGCAGCACGGTCGACACCGGGCCGAAAGCCTCGACGTCATGCACCTTAGGGGCGCTGAACGGCTTATCGGCATAGAGCAGCACGGGATTCAGGAAGGCACCCTTGTCCGCATTTCCCGACGTCACGCGCACGTCATTCGGATTGCCGGCAACGATCTCGGCGTCGGACAGGAGGTCCTTGATGCGTTCGCGCACCTCCTCACGCTGATCGAGCGAGGCGAGCGGCCCCATGCGGGTGCCTTCGTCGCCAGGAAGGCCGAGCGCCGTGTTGCCGAGCCGTTCGCCAAGCGCCTTGATAAGCGCATCGACATGGTCGCGCGGCGCGATCACGCGCCGGATGGCCGTACATTTCTGGCCGGCCTTCACCGTCATCTCGCGTGCGACTTCCTTGACGAACAGATCGAATTCCGGTGTTCCGGGAGCCGCATCCGGTCCCAGGATCGAGGCGTTCAGGCTATCGGCTTCCATGGTGAAGCGCACCGAGTTGGCAACAATCGCCTTGTGTGCCCTGAGCTTCTGGCCAGTCCAGGCCGAACCGGTAAAGGTGACCACATCCTGCCCGGTCACATGATCGAGCAGATCGCCGACCGAGCCGGAGATCAACTGCAACGCACCTTCGGGCAGAATTCCACTTTCGACGATCCGCCGCACCATTAGTTCGGTGAGATACGCCGTTTGCGACGCCGGTTTGACGACGCAGGGAACACCCGCCAGCAGAGTCGGCGCGATCTTTTCGAGCATGCCCCAGATCGGGAAGTTGAAGGCGTTGATGTGAACGGCAACGCCTTGCAACGGCGTATAGATATGCTGGGCGCTGAAACTGTTGTCCTTCGAGAGCGGTTCGACGTCGCCATCGGTCAGAACGCGCGTGTTGGGAAGATCTCGCCGTCCTTTCGCGGCGAAGGTCAGCATCGTGCCGATGCCCCCTTCGATATCCACCCAGCCATCGGTCCGTGTCGCGCCGGTATGGAAGCTTTCCTGATAGAATTCCTCCTTCTTCGCCGCCAAGGCGGTGCCGAGAGCCTTCAGCATGCCGGCACGCTCGTGGAAGGACATCGCGCGCAGCTTCGGTCCGCCGACGGATCGCCCGTAGTTGAGCGCTTCCGCGAAATCGACGCCCCCGGAATCGATCAGCGCGACCGTTTCGCCGGTTGCGGCATCCAGCAGGGGCTGGCCCTCGCGCGTGCCCGCGACCCAGCTTCCATAGACGTAACTTCCGAGGCGCCGCGGGGCTGTGCTTGCCATGATGATCTCCCTGTTCTTTGTCAGGCCCGGCCGATGCGCCGGACCGATTGTTCTGGACGTCGACGCTTCGTGACGGTCGTTGACGAGTTTTGTCCGCCCGGCGCGCGATAGGGGTTATTTGGTGTGCCTGTAGAGGTGCGTCAGTTGCACCCATTGCCCTCAATTCATTGACCGACCGGACGGTTTATAACATTGTCACGGCGTTTCGGGAAGACCGATTGAGATCGCGCAGCATGGCGATGACGGCCGAGCCATTGCGTGCGCGCCGACCTGCGATTTCCACCAGTACGATCTGATCACGGCGTCTCGCCGCGAACGGTGATCGAAGCGCTGCCGTTCGGCATGGTGAAGCTCGGTCAGCTTGAGCGGTTTCGGGCGCTTGCTGAACGCGTGGGCGCTCTCGCTTTGCCCTAAGTCGGCCGCCGCGGGCGATCGAGCCATCTGACCGGCGGAGCCTTTCAGCGACGGTCGGTCGCCTTTGACGCCTTACGGTCGGCGGGCTATTCACCTCGTGAGAGGAAGCGGTGCAGAATCGAGGACGCCTTGGTGCGGACCAAGCTGGCGGACGTGGCGCGATTGGCGGGGGTCGATGTCTCGACGGCGTCGCGCGTGCTGCGCGGCGAGGCGACCCAGCGCATTCGCGAGGAGACCCGCGAGCGCGTGTTGCAAAGCGCCCGCACCCTCAATTACGCGCCGAACCAGCTTGCGCGCGGCCTGCGTATGGCCCGCTCGGCGACCTTTGGCATCGTGGTGCCGCAACTCGACAACCCGGTGTTCGCCTCCGCCATCTTCGGCGCGGAGAAAGCGACCTTGCGTCATGGCTATTCGCTGCTGATCGCGCATCGTGGATCGGAGGCGACCGACTCCGTCTACCAGCGAATGTCGCACGGCAACCGCGTCGACGGCCTGCTGGTCGCGAGCCTCGACGATGACAGGCTGCTGCGCGATGAACTCGAAGCCGCGCAGGTGCCGTTCGTGTTGCTCAATCGCCAACTCGCCGGCGCGCCGCACGCGGTGGTGCTGGACAGCCGCGCCGCCACCGAAATTGCCGTCGATCACCTCGTTGCGCTCGGTCATCGTCGCATCGCGCATCTCGCCGGGCGTCCCGGCGGCTTCAACGCCGGCGAACGTCTCGCCGGTTATCGCGGCGCGTTGAAGCGTCACGGCATCGCGTTCGATCCGGCGCTGGTCGCAGTCGCGGGCTACACCGCCGAGGGCGGCGCGGCTGCGATGCGGCAACTGCTCGCGATGCGCCCCACCGCCGTGCTCGGCGCGACGCTGGTGACGGCGGCAGGTGCAATGGCGGTGCTGCACGAGGCGGGCTTGCAGATTCCGCAGGATGTTTCGGTCGTCGGCCTGCACGACGCGCCGGTCGCCACCATGCTCTATCCGCAACTGACGACGGTGCGGATGCCGACCGAACGCATGGGCGAACTCGCAGCCGACCTGTTGATCGCGTTGGTCGAGGGCCGCACGCCCGAAGCCATCGCGCCGCTGCCGCCGGACGGGATGGTGATCCGGTCGTCCACCGGCCCCGCGCCCATCTGAAAATTAGGGATTGACGCCATGGCCGGTTTCGGTCACGTTTGAACAAACGATTGCCCACGGGAATTGTTGGCGGGATTACTGCTGGCAATGACCGGCTGCCGTCGTGTCAATGAAATCGATTTGCGGAGAACGGCCTTGGAAGCGAGCACTATCGCGGCGGTACGCCAGCGCGACCGGATTGACGCGGACATCGCCAACGCGTTCGCCGCCATCGTCGGCGACAGTCATGTCCTGACATCGTTCGACGAGCGCCTCGCTTACGCGCGCGATCGTCTGCCGTTCGCGGTGTTCGAGGAACGCGCCGGCGAGATCGCAGGCGACGTGCCGCGCTTGATCGTGCGCCCCGGCAATGCCGATGAAGTCGCCAGGGTCGTCGCGCATGCGCATGCCACTGGCATCCCGATCATTCCTTACGGCAATGGCTCAGGCGTGCTCGGCGGCGCCATTCCGCTCGGTGGCGAAATCACCGTCGACCTGCGGCGGCTCGACAGGATCGTTGACGTCAATCCGGTCGATGCGACGGTGACGGTGCAGGCCGGCATGAACGGTGCCGTGTTCGAGCAGGAACTCAACGCGCAGGGTTTCACCACCGGCCACTATCCGCAATCGATCGAGATTTCGACGGTCGGCGGCTGGGCTGCGTGTCGCGGCGGCGGCCAGGCCAGCAGCCGCTACGGCAAGATCGAGGACATCGTCGTCGGCCTCAAGGCCGTGATGCCGGACGGCACGCCGCTGGAAGTGCGCCCGGTCGCGCGCCGCGCGGTCGGTCCGTCGGTGCGCGATCTGATGGTCGGCAGCGAGGGTGCGTTCGGCATCATCACCGAAGTCACCTTCCGCATCTGGAAGAAGCCGGAGGTCGAGCGCGGCGTGGTGCTCGCGTTCCCGACGTTGCAGGCGTCGTGGGATTGCGCGCGCGCCATCATGCAGGCGGAAATTCGTCCGCAGATCGTGCGTCTCTACGACCGCGCCGAAAGCGACGATCGCACCAAGGACCTCGCCCTGTTCCGCACCAAGCCAATCCTTGCGGTGCTGGCCTTCTGCGGCAGCGAGCCGATGGTGAGCGTCGAGCAGGAGATGGCGCTGAAGATCGCGGCGTCCTTCGGCGGCGAGATCACGTCGGACGGGCCGTATCATCACTGGAAGCAGAACCGCTACGTCGCCTATTCGCAGATGTGGCACGACAAGGGTTACTTCAACGACACCATCGAAGTGACGGCGAACTGGTCGAAGATTCCGGCGCTCTACGACGCCATCGCCAAAGCGGTGCGCGCGGTGCATCCGGAGGTGCATTTCGGTGCGCACTGGTCGCACGTCTATCCCGAGGGCGCGTGTCAGTACATGACCATGCGGCTGCCGCCGATGCCGGAAGCACAGGCGTTTCCGCTCCATGCGAAACTGTGGGACACGGTGGAAGGCCTGACGCTCGATCACGGCGGATCGATCGCGCATCATCATGGCGCGGGTCTGTTTCGTGGCCGCTGGATGGCGCGCGAACTCGGCACCGGTCTCGACGTATTGCAGAAGATCAAGGACGCGCTCGATCCCGATAATCTGCTCAACCCCGGCAAACTCGGTCTGCGCGCGCGGCCCGGCGCCAAGGACATCCATGCCAAAGGTGCGCGCGATGGTTAAGCAGGCCGCTCGCAACAACACGGAGTCCGGTCATGGCGGCTGATCCATTGCTTGTCGGCATTGATCTCGGCGCTGGCTCGCTCAAGGTGAGTGTGATCCGTGCCGATGGTTCGCTCGTCGCGGAAGCCTCCGAGGCGGTGCGGACGACGTCGAAGCATCCGGGCTGGAGCGAGCAGGATCCGCACGACTGGTGGAGCGCCGCCTGCAAGGCGTTGCCGCGGGTGCTGGCGCTGACCAAGCGGCCCGCGACCGACATCGCTGCCATCGCGTTTTCGGCCGGCGCGCATACGCAGGTGCTGACCGACGCCGACGGCAAGGTGATCCGCCCGGCGATCCTGTGGAACGACCAGCGCAGCCACGCCGAAGTCGCCGCGCTGCGCAAGCAGGCCGACGCGCGCATTCTCGATATCGGTGCCAACCGCGCCAACGCCACGTGGACGCTGCCGCAGATGCTGTGGCTGCGCAATCACGAGCCGGATGCGCATGCGCGGGTCAAGCGGCTCTATGTCGCCAAGGACTGGCTGCGCGCGCAGTTCACCGGCACCTGGGAAACCGACACCATCGATGCGCTCGGCACCCTGATGCTCGACGCCAAGAGCGGTCAGTGGTCGAAAGACCTCTGCGAGATGATCGGCTGGCCGCTCGAGACGCTGCCGCCGATCGTCGCGCCGACCGCAGTAGTCGGCAAGGTCACGGCGGACGCCGCGCGCGCGACGGGGCTTGCCGAAGGCACGCCGGTGGTGTGCGGTACCTCCGATACCGCGGCGGAAACCTACGGTGCCGGCATGGTGCACGAAGGACTCGGCGTGGTGAAGCTCGCAACCGCCGCCACCGTCAACGTGCTGTCGCCCACCTCGCGGCCCGATTTCGAATTGATCAATTACTATCATGTGGTGCCGAACCACTGGTACATCATCACCGCGACCAACTCCTGCGCTTCGGCGCACAAGTGGCTGCGCGATACTTTTTTTCGCCGCGAGGGCGACGACGGCCGCGCGGTGTTCGACGCCATGGACCGCATGGCGGCGGCGGTTGCGCCGGGCGCGGAAGGCCTGTTCTTCCATCCGTATCTCAACGGTGAGCGCAGTCCGTATTGGGATCCGCTGCTGCGCGCCGATTTCGTCGGTGCGGGATTCAATCACGGTCCCGGCCACTTCGTTCGTGCGCTCTATGAAGGCGTCGCCTATTCGCTGCGCGATTGCCGCGATGTGCTGCGCGCCAAGGGCTTGAGCTTTGCGACCGCGCGCCTCACCGGCGGCGGCTCGACCAGCGCGCTGTGGCGGCAAATCGTCGCCGACGTGCTCAATGTCGAGGTGGAATTGCCGGCGGTGGCGGATGCGTCGTTCGGCGCGGCGTTGCTCGCGGGCGTTGGTGTCGGTGTTTACGCCGATGAACGTGCGGCGGCCGAGGTGATTCAGATCGTCTCGCGCGCGACGCCTGATCCGGCGCGTGCGGCGGTCTACGATCGCGGCTTTCCGATCTATCGCGACATTCAGGCGGCGCTGGCGCCGCTCAATCATCGCATCCACGATTTTGTCAGAGGCGGGTCGTGATGCGCACGCGCCCAGGGAGCACGGTGGCTCATGGCTGAAATCCGCCTTGAACGGGTCCGCAAAGCCTATGGCGGCGTCGTCGCCGTGCATGGCGTCGATCTCGCCATTCGCGACGGCGAGTTCGTCGTATTTCTCGGACCGTCGGGCTGCGGCAAGTCCACCACCTTGCGCATGATCGCAGGGCTGGAGGAAGTGACCTCGGGCACCATCCGCATCGGCGCGCGCGACGTCACGCAGCTGGAGCCGAAGGATCGCAACATCGCGATGGTGTTCCAGAACTACGCGCTCTATCCGCACAAGACCATCTACGACAATCTCGCTTTCGGCCTGCGCATGCGCAAGATGGATCGCGCCGAGATCGACGTGCGGGTGCAGAAGGCGGCGCGCATGCTCGGGCTTGAGGACTATCTCGCGCGCAAGCCGAAGCAGCTCTCCGGCGGTCAGATGCAGCGCGTGGCGCTCGGCCGCGCGCTGGTGCGCGAGCCGGACGTGTTTCTGCTCGACGAACCGCTGTCCAATCTCGACGCCAAACTGCGCGTGCGGATGCGCGAGGAGATCGCGCGCCTGCATCAGGACGTCGGCACCAGCATGGTCTACGTCACCCACGATCAGGTCGAGGCGATGACCTTGGCCAACCGCATCGTCATCATGCGCGACGGTCATGTGCAGCAGATCGGCGCACCGCTGGAGGTCTACGACAGGCCCGCCAACCTGTTCGTCGCCGGTTTCATCGGCTCACCCGAAATGAACCTGATCGAAGGGCGCATTGAAAGTGGTCATTTCGTTGCGGGCGGTCTGCGCGTCGCGTTGCCGGCCGGCACGCAGGCAAGCGGCGAGGTGGTGCTCGGCATTCGCCCCGAACATCTCGCGCTGACTACCGACGCCGAGGGCGTCGTGTTCACGGTGCGGGTGATCGAGCAACTCGGCGCGCAGACGCTGTGCGTCGGCGAGGCCGGCGGCGAGCGTTTGCGCATTCTCGTTGACCGCGTCGATAGCTGGTCGCCGGGCCAAAACATCGGCGTTCGTTTCCCCACCGCAAAACTGCATCTGTTCGCCAAATCGAGCGGTCAACGCGTTGAGACCGCCAAGCCATGATCAATGCCATGACCAATCATAACGGGAGGAAGGCCATGACCAACGACAAGACCATGACGAAGCCGGGCGGCGTCAGCCGCCGCACGCTGATCAAGTCCGCCGGTGCGCTCGGCACCGCGCTTGCCACCGGCACCCTCGGCGCGCCCGCCGTGTGGGGGCAGGGCAAGAAGACCATCCGCTTTCTCAACACCGAAACCTCGATCGATAGCATCCGCGCGCTGAAGGTTGCCTGCGCCGAATACGAAAAGCAGTTCGGTACGCAGGTCATCGTCGACTCGGTGCCACTCGATGATGCTTTCACCAAGGTGACGACCTCGCTGCGCGGCGGCCAGCCTTACGACGTCGCGACCTTCGCGTTTGTCGGTCACGTGCTGCTGCTGCAGGCCGAGGGGCATCTGATGCCGCTCACCGAACTCACCAGCAAGCACAAGTGGGGTCCGAAGATTCTCTTCCCGGTGAAGGACGAGGTCTACTGGTATCCCTACGACTACAATCTGGCGTGGATCTACTACCGCAAGGACCTGTACGAGAAGCACGGCCTGAGCGCACCCAAGAGCTATGCCGAGATGCTCAAGAACACGCAGACGCTGACCGCCGACGGCCGCTTCGGTTCGCTGTTCCCGATCGGCAGCAACGGCGCGACCAACTGGCTGGCACCGGGCTTCATGTGGGCGGAAGGCGTCAAGCTGTTCGACGACAAGTGGAACGTCGCGCTCGACAACGCCGAGATGGCGCCGCGCGTGACGCGTTATCTCGATTTCTTCGCCGAGCTTTACAAGACCATGCCGTCCGGCGCGAGCCAGGCGAGCTTCGGCGAAGTGCTGAGCAACTTCTCCTCCGACAAGGTCGGCCACGCCGCCTATGCCGGCCGCATCATCGAGGCGCTGGAGCGCAACGCGCCGAAGCTGGCGACCCAGTACGGCATCACGCCCTACATGGACTCGACCGGCAAGGCCAAGGCCGTCAATCACGGCTATGACGGCTGGGTGGTGCTGAAGACGCCGAACTCCGACGAGTCGATGAAGTTCATGAAGTGGTTCACCGAGAACCAGTACATCAACTTCCTGCACACCGCGCCGCTGCACTTCCAGCCGCCGCGCCTCGACGTCTACGACGATCCGCGATGGCGCGCGCATCCGCTGATCGAGAAGCACAAGGAAGCGGTGGAGACGATGCGCGGCTTCATCACCGACAAGTCGGTGATCCTGACCTCGATCGACACCGAAGGCCCGGCGCCGGACCTGCGCCCCGGCAAGGTGTTCGAAGGCTTCGTCATCCCGGAAATGCTTCAGAACAAGATCCTGAAGAACATGTCGTCGGCGGAGTGCATCAAGACCGCCGCCGACAAGATGCGCAAGCTGATCGCCTGATCGGCTCTCTCACTCGAAATGACCCGGTCGGATCGCTCCGGCCGGGCCACCATGCGAGGCGCCTGCCGTGAGTTCGAAAGCGACGATCTATGGGTTTCTGTTTGTCGGCCTGGCGGTGACGCTGGCGCTGATCGTCGCGCCTGCGGTGTATGCGGTCAGCCTCAGCTTCTACCAGATGGATTCCTTCGTCGGCGCGCCGAAGTGGGTCGGCTTCGCCAACTACGTGGCGGTGCTCCAAGCGCCGGAGTTCTGGCGCGCGCTCGTCAACGGCGCGATCTACGCGCTCGGCTCCATCGTGTTTCAGGTGGTGCTCGGGATCGGCTTCGCGCTGGTGCTCAATGAGACGTTTCCCGGCCGCAATCTGGTGCGCGGCCTCTCGATCCTGCCGTATCTGTTGCCGACGGTGGTAGTGATCCTCACCTTCAAATGGATGGTCGACGGCGGCATCGGCATCGTCACCAAGGCGGTGGAGGCGATGGGCTTGCCGCCGATCAACTGGTTCGAAAGCCCCGGCGCGGCGATGGCCTCGACCATTCTGGTCAGCGTCTGGATGTGGACGCCGTTCGTCACCACCTGCTTCCTCGCCGCGTTGCAGACCGTGCCGCAATCGCTCTATGAAGCCGCGCGGGTGGACGGCACCACGGCAGTACAGCGTTTCTTCCACATCACGCTGCCGATGCTGAAGCCGATCCTGACAGTGGTGGTGCTGCTGCGCGCGATCTGGATGTTTAATAAATTCGATGTCATCTGGCTGCTGACGCGCGGCGGGCCGGTGGGCGCGACGGAAAATCTCGCCATCCTGTCCTATCGCCACGCCTTCAACCTTTTCGACATCGGCGGCGGCGCGGCCATCGCCACCATTTCCTTCGCGCTGCTCTCGGTCGCGGTGCTGATCTACTTCTGGGTATTCCCGCTGGAGGACGACTGATGGGTCGCGCCAAAACGCTGCCGCGCCGTCTCGGCCTCTATATCGCCGCGCTGGTGATCGCGGTCTATTCGGCGTTCCCGATCTATTGGATGGTGGTGTCGAGCCTGCGCGAGCCGACCGAACTCCTGACCAACGTCTCGCTGATCCCCAACGTCCTGTCGCTGGAATCGTATCGCAACCTGCTCGAACTCACCGACTATCCGCGCCACTTCATGAACAGCGTCATCGTCGCTGTCGTTGCCGTGCTGGTGACGATGGTGTTCTCGGTGATGATTGCCTATGCGGTGACGCGCCAGCGCATTCGCGGCAAGAAGGTGATCGTCGGCGCGATGCTTTACGCCTATATGTTTCCGCCGCTCCTGATCGCAATCCCGATCTTCACGATTTTCGCGCGGCTGGGCCTCAGCGATACGCTGACCGGTCTGATCGCCTCGCATCTGACGCTCACTCTGCCGCTCGGTGTCTGGTTCCTGTGGGGCTTTTTCAAGAGCATGCCGTTCGAACTGGAAGAAGCGGCGATGGTCGATGGCTGCACCCGGCTCGGCGCGTTCCTGCGCGTGGTGCTGCCGTTGGCGTTGCCCGGCCTGATCACGGTTGCGATCTTCTCGTTCCTGCTGTCGTGGACCGACTACACCTTCGCGCTGGTGATGATCGGCAGCGACGCCAACAAGACGTTGCCGGTGGGCCTTGCCTCGATGGTCGGCTCGTTCGATCTGCGCTGGGGCGAGATCATGGCCGGCTCGACCTTGATCGCGCTGCCGCTGTTCGCGGCCTTCGCATTGATGTCGCAATATTTCATACAAGGCCTTGGTGCCGGCGCGGTGAAGGGCTGAAGGAGGCGACATGGATCTGGGAATTGCAGGCAAGACCGCACTGGTGACCGGCGCGGCCCGCGGCATCGGCAAGGCGGAAGCGACGGCGCTCGCGGCCGAAGGCGTCGCGATTGCCATCAACGATATCGATGCGACTGCCGCAGAAACAACCGCCGCCGAACTGCGGGCGAACGGCACGAAAACCGTCGTCTGTATCGGCGACGTCTCGGACGAGACGAGCGCGGAACGCGTGGTGCGCGAAGCGGCGGAAGGCTTGGGCGGGCTTAATATCCTGATCAACAACGCCGGCGCGGGCGGCAAGTATCTTGGCCGCCACGCCGCCGATATGTCGGTGTCCGATTGGGACATCATTATGAACACGCATCTGCGCAGTACCTTCCTGTGTAGCAAGTTCGCGACGCCGTTCCTGCGCAAGACGGGCTATGGCCGCATCGTCAACACCTCGTCGATGAACGTCACCGGCGGTGGACGGCCCGGCGTCACCAACTATTCCGCCGCCAAGGCCGGCGTGATCGGCTTCACCCGCACTATGGCCAAGGAGGTCGGCGGCGACGGCATCACCGTCAACGCTATCGCGCCGGGTTACGTCGAGACCGAGCTGATCGCCGGCTTCTCGGATGCCAAGCGCGAGGTGATCGCCGGACAGAACCCGCTCAAGCGTTTCTGTCAGCCGAGCGAAGTTGGCGCGCTGATTGCCTATCTCTGCTCGGTGCAGGCATCCTTCATCAACGGCGCGCTGATCTGCATGGATGGCGGCCGCCGCGATTTTGTCTGGGGTGACACATGACGATGCGCGTTTTCGGCGGGCCGCACCGCTACGTTCAGGGGCCAGGTGCACTGGCCGAACTGGCGCCGCTGGTGGCGCTGTATGGTCGTCGCCCGTTCGTCATCGTCGATGCGGCGGTGATGGACCTGATCCGGGTCAAACTGGAGGCGGTGTTCGCGAATTCCGGCGTGACGGCGACGTTCGCGGCGTTCAGCGGTGAATGCACGGCGGAGAAGATCGACCAGATGGCCGCGCAGGCGGAAGCCGCAAAGAGCGACGTCGTCATCGGCGTCGGCGGCGGCAAGACCATCGACAACGCCAAGGGCGTGCGCATCGCGCGCGGCGGCGCGCTGTTGATCGTGCCGACGGTCGCCTCCAACGACGCGCCGACCAGCCGTCTCGTCGTGCTCTATCGCGAGGATCATTCGCTCAGCGAAGTGCGGCTGATGGCGACCAATCCCGATGCTGTGGTGGTCGATACCGCCCTGATCGCCGGTGCGCCGTGCCGCTTCTTCCTTGCCGGCGTCGGCGATGCGCTGAGCAAGAAATTCGAGGTCGAACAATGCGCGCGGGCCGGCGGCCTCAACTTCTACAAGGGGCGCTCGACCTCGCTGGCGCTGATGATCGCCGATCAATGCTACCGCACCGTGCGCGCGGACGCCGTCGCGGCGCTCGAGGCCGTCACCGCGAAGACGCCGAACGAGGCATTCGAGCGCGTCGTCGAGGCCACCATCCTGTCGAGCGGGCTCGGCTTCGAGAGCGGCGGCTTGTCGATCTCCCATGCGTTGACGCGCGGCTTCTCGGCCATCCCGGCGCTCAGCGGCGCGTTGCACGGCGAGCAGGTGGCGTTCGGCCTGTTGGCGCAACTCTGCCTTGAAGGCCGTTCCGATGAATTTCTTGCCGATATGAAGGCGTTCTATCGCACGGTCGGCTTGCCGGTATCGCTGGCCGATCTCGGCCTGCGAGAGGGCGCGGCGGCGGCGATCGAGACCATCGCCGCGCGCACGCTGGCGGATGCGCCCTACGTCCAGAACTTCCAGTCGGAAGTGACCCAGGCCAACCTGACCGCGGCACTGGCGCGCGCCGACGCGGCGTGACGGATCGGCGCCGGACTCCATGATCCGCGCCGAGATACTGCATTACTGAAAATAGATGCCGCCATGAAGGCGGCAGGCCGGGTGTTGCCCCGGCCTCGCCGGCGCAAAGCTGTTGCCCAGGCCGGCTGTTTGGTGTCAGATTCCACGATCAGAACTTGTTCCGAAAGAATCGGAACGGGGCTCTGGATTCTCGTTTTGACGCGTTTTCTTTACGCGAACCGGTATCCCACTTCGCTCGAAAACGCTCTAGATTGAACCCGTTCGATCGCCGGAAGGGCCTGTCCTCTGATCACCCCCATCGCCTCGTCATACGTTTCCCGCATAAGTTCGATGCATTCTCTCGCATCCGGACCCCGTCACGCCAAGAAAGCCCGCGCATGAGCACGACATCTCCCACCATCATCTATACGTTGACCGACGAGGCCCCGGCGCTGGCGACGGCGGCGTTCCTGCCGATCGTGCGCGCCTTCACCGCGCCGGCCGGCATCGATGTAACCACCAGCGACATCTCGGTGGCGGCCCGCATCCTTGGCGAATTTCCGGAATTCCTGACCGAGGCACAGCGCGTGCCGGACAATCTGGCTGAACTCGGCCGGCTGACGCTATTGCCGGACACCAACATCATCAAGCTGCCGAACATCAGCGCCTCGGTGGCGCAGTTGATGACGGCGATCAAGGAGTTGCAGGGCAAGGGCTACAAGATTCCGGACTATCCCGAGAATCCGAAGTCCGACGAGGAGAAGGCGATCCGCGCGCGCTACGCCAAATGCATTGGCAGTGCTGTCAACCCGGTGTTGCGCGAGGGCAATTCCGATCGTCGCGCGCCGCTCGCGGTGAAAAACTATGCGCGCAAGAATCCGCACAGCATGGCGGAATGGAGCCAGGCGTCGCGCTCGCATGTCTCGCACATGCATCACGGCGATTTCTATCACGGCGAGAAGTCGATGACGCTGGACAGGGCACGCGACGTCAAGATGGAACTGCTGACCAAGAGCGGCAAGACCATCGTGCTCAAACCGAAGGTGGCGTTGCAGGACCGCGAAGTCATCGACTCGATGTTCATGAGCAAGAACGCGCTGCTGGATTTCTACGAGCGCGAGATCGAGGATGCTTACAAGACCGGCGTGATGTTCTCGCTGCACGTCAAGGCCACGATGATGAAGGTCTCGCACCCCATCGTGTTCGGCCATTGCGTCAAGATTTTCTATCGTGACGCGTTCGAGAAGCACGGCGCGCTGTTCGAGGAATTGGGCGTCAACGTCAACAACGGCATGGTCGATCTCTACACCAAGATCGCGACCCTCCCGCAAAGCATGCAGGACGAGATCCGGCGCGATCTGCACGCCTGCCACGAGCATCGCCCCGAACTGGCGATGGTGGATTCGGCCAAGGGCATCACCAATTTCCATTCGCCGAATGACATCATCGTCGACGCCTCGATGCCGGCGATGATCCGCAACGGCGGCAAGATGTGGGGCGCCGACGGCCGCCTCAAGGACGTCAAGGCGGTGATGCCGGAAAGCACCTTCGCCCGCATCTATCAGGAGATGATCAACTTCTGTAAGTGGCATGGCGCGTTCGATCCCAAGACCATGGGTACGGTGCCGAACGTCGGCCTGATGGCGCAGCAGGCCGAGGAATACGGCTCGCACGACAAGACCTTCGAGATTCCCGAGGATGGCATTGCCAACATCACGGACCTCGCGACCGGCGAGGTGCTGCTCAGCCAAGAGGTCGAGCGGGGAGATCTCTGGCGCATGTGCCAGGTCAAGGACGCCGCCATCCGCGATTGGGTCAAGCTCGCGGTCACCCGCGCCCGCAACTCGGGAATGCCGGTGCTGTTCTGGCTCGATCCCTATCGGCCGCACGAGGCGCAACTCGTCACCAAGGTGAAGATGTATCTGCACGAGCACGACACCACCGGCCTCGATATTCAGATCATGAGCCAGGTGCGCGCGATGCGTTACACGCTGGAGCGCGTGGTGCGCGGTCTCGATACCATCAGCGCCACCGGCAACATCCTGCGCGACTATCTCACCGATCTATTTCCGATCATGGAACTCGGCACATCGGCCAAGATGCTGTCGATCGTGCCGCTGATGGCCGGCGGCGGTCTTTACGAGACCGGTGCCGGCGGCTCGGCGCCCAAGCACGTCCAGCAACTGGTCGAAGAGAATCACCTGCGTTGGGATTCGCTCGGCGAATTCCTCGCCCTTGCCGTCTCGCTGGAGGACCTCGGCCTGAAGACCGGCAACCCGAAGGCCAAGCTGCTGGCGAAAACGCTGGACGCCGCCACCGGCAAGCTGCTCGACAACAGGAAGTCGCCGTCGCCGCGCACCGGCGAACTGGATAATCGCGGCAGCCAGTTCTATCTGGCGATGTATTGGGCGCAGGAGCTGGCCGCGCAGACCGAAGATCTGGAGTTGCAGGCGAAGTTCAAGCCTCTGGCCGAAGCGCTGGCGCGAAACGAGGAAAAGATCGTCGCCGAACTTGCAGCGGTGCAGGGGAGCCCCGCGGATATCGGTGGCTACTATCTGCCTGACGCCAAACGATGCGCCGCCGTGATGCGCCCGAGCGCGACGCTCAACGCGGCGCTGGCGAAGGGAGCGTGACAGAAGCACGCTACATCCGCTTCGCCAGTACATGATCATTGCCGTCATTTGTCGGATCAATTGAGCGAAATCCGGCAGACATTCCTATCCTTCCGGCGAATCTCCGTCGAGATTCGCCGGAATGCATTGCCGCATCCGCGAATCTTGACGATGCTGTCGCAAGTCGTTTTTTGGGGCCGGATTATCTCGGGGCAACGAGCGGATGCGATACTTGGAAGAGCATTGCGCGCGTCTACGTGGAACGACAGCGCTCGCCGGTATCGGATCGCTGGCACTGCTGATGGTCGGGGCTTCCGGGCTCGTGCCGGGCGCTGCATGGGCGCAGGCGCAACTACCGTCGCAAGTCTACAGCGGAACGGGCACCCTGGGACAACTGCCGTCGCAATCCTATGGCGGCACTGGCGCGCAGGGCGCATCCTCATCTGCCGATCCCAATAGCTGTTCGGGCAGCGACTGCAACGGCAGTCCCGGTGGGCAAGGGCCGAGCCTGACGCATACGATCGGCGACTTCAATATCAAGGCGACCGGGCCTGCCGCGGTGACGATCACGACCTCCGGCGGCAATGGCGGCAACGGCGCCGATGGCAATGTCGCGGGCGGCAATCACTGGGGCGGCAACGGCGGCAATGCCGGCAGCCTCAACTTCACGATTCAGAACGGCGTCATGTTGGGCGGCGCAACCGGCATCGCTGCGAGCGCCAATGGCGGTCAGGCCGGCAAATGGGGCGCCAACAACGCCGATAACAACGACAACGCCTATGGTAACGGTGGCAGCGCCAATGTGGCGACGCTGACGGTCTCCGGTTCGTCGATCAAGAGCGCCGCGACGGGCATATCCGTCACGACGCTGGGCGCAGACGGCGCTGCCAATGCCGAAGCGTCGTGGGGCGGATATAACAAGAGCCCGGGCAACGGCGGCACCGGCGGCGGTATTACCTTCGTCACCGATCCCAATAGTCCGTTTCCGAAGGTCAAGGTGACCGGCCCGAGCGTCACTCTCGTCGATACGTGGATAGAGACCACCAATACCGATAACGGCGCACGCGCACCCATCAATGACGCCAGCAATGCGGGTGTGAAAGCGCTTGCGTCCGGCGGCGCCGGCGGTGCGGCCGACTATGGCGCGGAGAGCGGTCACAACACGGCGGGGAGCGGCGGCGACGCCGGCAGCGTGACCGTTACGACGCAGGGTGGCCGCATCATCACGCATGCCGCCAACACGCCGGGCATTCTGGCGCGTGCGCGCGGCGGCGATGCCGGCTGGATTCCGGCGAATCAGATGCCTGGTTCGCGAGCGGCCGATGGCGGAACGGGCTGGCTTGCGACCGTCGTGAACGGGTCCATCATCAACACGTTCGGAAATGGCTCCGCAGCCATCGTCGCACAAAGCCTCGGTGGCAAGGGCGGCAATGACGGTGGCGTCGTTGTTGGCTCCGGTCATTCGGGCGGTGCCGGCGGCGCTGCGCTCGGTGCATCGGTCACGAACAGCGGCGTGCTGAGCACCGGTGGAAATTTTGCCAGCGGCATCGTCGCCAGCGTCGTCGGCGGGGTCGGCGGCGCGGGCAGCAGCGCCAGCTTTTCCGGACACGGCGGCAAGGGCGGCAGCGGTGGTTCGCTTCCCGGCGGCAATGACGTGGTCATCACCAATAGCGGCAGGATCGTTACGGCAGGCGACTTCTCGTTCGGCGTCGTCGCGCATGCGGTTGGCGGTGGCGGCGGCAACGGCGGCGGCGCCAACGGCGCGGTGGTGGTCGGCGGCGCCGGCGGCAGTGGCGGCGATGGCGGCAATATGACCATCGCCAACACAGGTACCGTGCAGACCGGCGGCGATCACAGTGCCGCGCTCCTGATGCAGAGCATCGGCGGTGGCGGTGGCACCGGCGGCTCGGCGGACAGTACCGGCGTATTTGTCTCGGCCGCCGCTGGCGGGCAGGGCGGTTCGGCCGGCAGCGGCGGCAACATCGCCGCCGCGTCGTCGCGCGGGACTATTTCGACGAGCGGCGCGTCGTCCGCGGGTGTCCTGCTGCAGAGCATCGGCGGCGGCGGCGGTCGTGCCGGTTCGGCTGACGGTGTCGGCGTCGGCATCGGACTCGACGTCACGGTGGTGACCGGCGGCAACGGCGGTGGCGCGGGCAACGGCGGCATCATCCAGTTCGATCAGCAGAAGGGCGGATCGATCACGACCACCGGGCCGCAGAGCACCGGCATCCTTGCACAGGCGATCGGTGGCGGCGGTGGCGACGGCGGTTTTGCCCGCTCGCGTACTGTTACCATCGCGCCGCCGACCGGCGACAATCCGAGCGGAACCGTCAGCATTTCCGTGACGCATGGTGGCAAAGCCGGCTCAGGCGGCGCGGGCGGCATTCCAGACATCGGCAATTCCGGCACGATCTGGACGGGAGACTCCCAGAGCAACGGCATCACCGCCCAGAGCATCGGCGGCGGTGGTGGCAATGGCGGCGGCGTGCTGGCGCCGATGCAAACTCCGGCGATCGGTCCCTCCAACCTCAACGTCAATGTCAGCATTCGTCATGGCGGCAATGGCGGCAGCGGCGGCAATGGCAATTGGGTTCGCGTCCAGAATCTGACTGGTGGCAACATCGCCACGGCTGGCTCTGGCTCGGTCGGCATTCTGGCGCAGAGTATCGGCGGCGGTGGCGGTAACGGCGGCGTGGTCCAGCAGCACGACGCCAACTCCTTCAACGCAATTGTGGGCTCGCCGACGGCTTTTCTCGGTGCGGCGAAAAGTGTCGCGCAGTATCTCGCGACAACGCCGGAGACATTGACGTGGGACAAGAAGATCAACGCCTCGGTGGCAGTAACGCTTGGCGGTAACGGCGGCACGGGTGGCAACGCCGACAAATTCATTGTCCGCAATGATGGTATCATCGCGACCCAGGGCAATCATGCATCCGGCATCGTGGCGCAAAGCATCGGTGGCGGCGGTGGCAATGCCGGGGCGATCGACTCCAGCGCGGCCTCCAGCCTGCTGTCCAGTATCGACGGGCTGGCTCAGGCAATCGCCAAGGGCGCCGGCAATCTTTTCACCCTCGGCGTGCCGGCGCTCAATCCCACGGTGCAGATCGGGGGCAGCGGCGGCGCATCCGGCGCGGGCGGCGGCATCACGCAGGACCCCAGCATCGTCACCAACACGGGAAAGATTTCGACGCAGGGTATCGCCTCGTCGGGCATCGTCGCGCAAAGCATCGGCGGCGGTGGTGGCAACAGCATGGTCAGCGCGCAGAGCGTCGAGGACATCATCAAGAAGGCGGCCGGGGCGCAGGCGCCGGAAATCATCGATTGGGTGACGAAGATCGTCAACCTGTTCGGCACCAAGGGTGGATCGGTGATCTCCGACAAGCTGAACGTCCAGATCGGCGGTCACGACTCCTCCGGCGGCAACGGCGGCGTGGTCGAGGTGGATTCGAGCGGCAGCATCGCGACGCAAGGTGCGCATTCGCCCGGCGTCCTGGCGCAGAGCATCGGCGGCGGCGGCGGCGTGATGGCAAGCAATCATGCCTTGATGTCGCCTTCGAGCATCGGCTCCACGATCGCGTTGGGCGGCAGCCAGGATATCGGCATTTTCAGTCTCTACGGTGGAAGCGTCACCGTATCCAACACCGGAGCGATCGAAACCCATGGGGTGGATTCAGCGGGCGTGCTGGCACAGAGCATTGCCGGCGGCGGTGGCGTTGCGATGGTCAATATGCTGGGCACCGGCGCCATCGCCTCGGCGCAAAGCGCGACCCACACGCTGACGCTGGGCGGCAGCTACAGCGAAACCGGATCGTTCGGACTCGCAGGACTTTGGGCGGGTGCGGTGAACGTCTCCAACGATGGACGGATATCGACCTCCGGCACGCTGTCTCACGGTATTCTGGCGCAGAGCATATCCGGCGGCGGTGGAACGGCAATCATTTCGAGCAACGCCGCGTCCACCAGCATCGAAGCGTCGCTCGGCGCGCGCGAGCAGGGCAACGATCCTCAGGCCGGCGCGTTCGGCGGTGGCGGCACCGTGACTGTGTCGTCCTCCAACGGCAGCAGCATTTCGACCACGGGCGATCTCGCCTTCGGCGTGCTGGCGCAGAGCATCGGTGGTGGTGGAGGTTATCTCGCCGCCGACAATGGCAGCACGGCAATATCGGCGCCGATGAAGCTCACGTTTGGCGCCGACCGCCTGATCACCGGATCCGGCGGAGCGGTCAACCTCACCCTGAACGGAGATGTGGCGACCGCAGGCATGAACGCACACGCAATCGTCGCGCAGAGTATCGGCGGCGGTGGCGGCATTGCCGGGCTGACCACGCGGCCGGGTCTTGTAACATTGCAGGGCATTTCCTCGCCGAGCCTCAATCTGGGCAACGGCGACGATGGCGGTGCGGTGGTCGTGGCGGTGGCGGGCGCCACGCAGACCAAAGGCAATGGCGCCATCGGCGTGCTGGCGCAGTCCATCGGTGGCGGTGGCGGTATTGCGGGTGACAGCTCCGCCGCGCAATACGGCACCGGGATGATCGGCAATGCGGGCCTCACCGCCAGCACGGGCAACGGCGGTGCAGTGACCGTCAACGTCAACAGCGGCGGCAGTGTGCAGACGTTCGGTGCCAACGCGCCCGCCATCTACGCCATGAGCATCGGTGGCGGTGGCGTTCTGAAGGACGGCCAGTTCTATCAATACACCACGCCGAGCAACTGGCCGACTTATGGCGGGCCTGTCACCGTCAACGTCGGCAGCAATGCGGCCGTTGTGGCCCACGGCGCGAACTCTCCGGCCATCGTCGCCTTGAGCAACGGCGCCTATGGCGGCGGCAAGGCGGTCACGATCTCGGTGGCAAGTGGCGGATCGGTTGTGGCCAATGCCGATAGCGGCACCGGCATCCTGACCGTCACGCCGCTCAGCGCCACCACGATCACCAATAGCGGCCTGATCAGCGCCAGGACGGCCATCGACACCGCCGGTGATACCACCGTCACCAACAATGGCGGCATTGCCGGCAACGTGATCCTTGGCGGCAATGGCATATTCAACAACAACGCCAGCGGAAACCTCGCGACGGGCGCGCTGTTTCACGGCACGCTCAACAATCAGGGCGCGTTGAGCCCGGGCGGGGCAGGCGGCTTTCAGACCACCCGCATCGAGGGGCGATTCAATCAGACCGGGAGCGGCGTCTACACACCGGATCTGGACTTCGCCGCCGGCAGGAGCGATTTCATCTCGGTCACCGGTCCGGCGACATTCGGCGGCAAGATCGAGCCCTTCCTCCATAACCCGGTAAAGAACGTCTGGGTGGGGATTGCGCATTTCGATCAGGCCCCCGAGGCGGGTGTCACGCCCACGCTTGTCTCCAGCCCGCTGTTCAGCCTCGCGATGAAGGATCACTACGGTGGCAATCAGGATCCGCTGATTTCAACCGAGTTCAAGTCATCCGCATTTGCGCTAAGTGCTGACCGCTCCAACCTCGCCAGCCATCTGCAAGCGCTCTGGGAGATGGCTGACGTCAGGTCCGCGCCGTTGTTCAACGGCTTTGTCAACGTGAAATCGGTGCAACAGTATCAGAAGGCGCTGGACGTCATCGCGCACGACGGCCAGTTCGCGCGCTCGGCCAATCAGATCCATGAATCCTTTGCGGCGATGAACCGGCTGATGAGCTGCCCGACCTTCATCGGCGGCGGTGTGTTGCTGCGGGAAAGCGACTGCACCTGGGGGCGCATCAACTCCGGTTGGGTCGAGCGCGGCGCGACCGACAACGACAATGGCTATCGCATCCGCCAGACGACACTGCAGTTCGGTGCGCAGAAGGAGTTCGCCTCGGACTGGTTCGCGGCGGCGTCCTTCAGCTACGGTTTTGGCAATGTGTCGTCGGATGGCATGTCGGGAACCAACGATACCTTTGCCGGCGGCGCCGCGTTGAAGCATATCCTTGGCCCATGGCAGTTCGCGGCCGCGATTCATGGCGGGTTCGAGACGACCGATTTGCGGCGCATGACATTCGTCGATGTCGCGAGCAGTCGGCCGCAGTCGGCTTTCGTTGCCGGCCGTCTTCGCGCCGCCTATCAGGTGGACATGCGCAACTGGTACCTGCGGCCCTATGTCGATGTCGACATCAACCACGTCGAACTGTTCGGTTATCGTGAACGCGGCGCCGGTATTCTCGACCTCAACGTTTTCGGTCATACCAACACGTCGGTGATGGTGACGCCATCGCTGGAGATCGGCGGACGCACCAGCCTCGATGACGCGACGCTGCGCTCCTACGTCACGCTGGGCGCCAGCTTTCTGTCCGGCGGCGCGGTGACGACGCAGATGAAGCTCGACGAGTTCAATCTCGCGCCCTTCGCGGTGACTACCGGCGCGCCGACCACTTACGGCAATTTCTCGGCTGGCCTGGAATGGATCAACCGAAACGGCTTCGAACTGCGCGGCGAATACAGCCTCCGCGCCGGCGATCACTATCTCGATCAATCGGCCATGCTGCGGGCGGCCTATCGTTTCTGATGTGCGTCAACTCAAGGCCATCAGGCTGGCGTTGCCGCCGGCGGCGGTGGTGTTGATCGAGGTCGAGACCTCCTCCAGCAACCGGTCGATGCAATAAGCGTCGAGATCGGTCGCAAGGTCCTTTGACGAAGCTGCCTGAACCGGCACCAGCGGACCGGGCAGTCTTGCGATCCGCGCGTTGATGGCGGCGACACGTTCGGCATCGCCTTCGATCAACGCACCCGCGAACGGGCCGTCGGCTTCCCACTCGGTGCGCCACGCAATGCGCGTGACGATGTGCGCTGGAAGAGCCCGCGATAGCAGTTCGAGATTCGGCGCGGCCGCGACGGTCGCGGTATTCCCGGTCGCCAGCATCGCACCGAGTTGATGATAGAGACCCGCAGCAGTCTGCGGCATCAGCAGCAGTTTTCCGCGCGGATGCAGCGCGTAGAGATTGCGTTCACCCACCGGACCATTCAGTTCAGTGGTGAAACCGAGCGCCGCGCGGCGGCCGAGGTCGCGTGCGATGTTCGCCTCAGTGGCGAGGTTGTTCGCATCCAGCCATGCGATGTATTCGGTCAGCGTCGGATTGACGGCGTCGTCGTGTGGCACAAGCAGCGCGCGCGCGACCAGCCGCCCGAGATAAAGCGGTCCGCCGGCTTTCGGGCCGGTGCCGGAGAGGCCGCGTCCGCCGAACGGCTGCACGCCGACCACCGCGCCGATGACATTGCGGTTGACGTAGATGTTTCCGGCGTGGATGCGGCCGGTGACATGCGCAATGGTCTCGTCCAGCCGCGTGTGCAGGCCGAAGGTGAGGCCGTAACCGGTCGCGTTGATCGCGTCGATCAGCCGGTCGAGATCGCGGCGGCGAAAGCGGATGACGTGCAGGACCGGGCCGAAAACCTCGCGGTCGAGATCGGCCATCGACTGCAGTTCGATGATGGTCGGCGCGACGAATGTTCCCGCCACTGTCTCGTCCGACAACGCCAGCCGTTCGATCTTGCGGCCGAGAGCACGCATCTTTGCAACGTGCCGCTCGATATTGCCCTTCGCCTCCGCCGTGATCACCGGGCCGATATCGATGTTCAGCCGCTCGGTGTTGCCGACGCGCAGTTCGGCCATCGCGCTCTCGAGCATCGCCAGCACACGGTCGGCGATATCCTCCTGCAGACAGAGCACACGTAACGCCGAGCAGCGCTGTCCCGCGCTGTCGAAAGCCGACACCAGCACGTCGCGGACGACCTGTTCGGCGAGCGCGGAGGAATCGACGATCATGGCGTTCTGCCCGCCGGTTTCCGCGATCAGCGGGATCGGCTTCCCGCTTGCAGAGAGACGTTGCGCGAGTTGTTGCTGGATCAGGCGGGCCACTTCGGTCGAACCGGTGAACATCACCCCGCAGGTTTGCGGAGCGGCTACCAATGCCGCGCCGATGCGGCCGTCGCCCGGCAGCAATTGCAAGGCCGCGCGCGGTACGCCGGCTTCATGCAGGATATCGACAGCGGTCGCGGCGACGAGCGGCGTTTCCTCGGCGGGCTTGGCGAGCACCGGATTGCCGGCGACCAGCGCGGCGCAGATCTGCCCGGTGAAGATCGCCAGCGGGAAATTCCACGGGCTGATGCAGACGACGGGGCCGAGCGGCGTTTGCGCCGCGCCCAGCGTGTCGCGCGCCTGCCGCGCGTAGTAACGCAGGAAGTCGATCGCCTCGCGCACTTCGGCGATGGCGTTGGCCGCCGACTTTCCGGCTTCGCGCATGATGACGCCCATCAGCGTTTCCATCCGCGCCTGCATCAGGTCGGCGGCGCGTTCCATGATCGCCGCGCGCGCGGCAGACGGAGCGGCGGCCCACGCCGCCGCGTTGTCAGCAGCCAGTATCGCGGCGGCTTGTGCTTCGGCTTCGGTGGCTTCGATCACGGTGCCGACAATATCGCTGCGGTTGGCGGGATTGCGCACTGGTCGCGATTGACCGTTGCTATTCGATCCATTGGCCAGCACCGGCGCGGCCCGCCACGCAATGCGCGCGCTATCCATCAGGCTGCGCGAGAGATGCGCGAGCGTGGCTTCATCGGAGAGATCGAGGCCGGCGGAGTTTTTGCGGGCATCGCCATAGAGCGCGGCGGGCAGAGCGATGCGCGGGTGCGGGCTGCCGATCGCTTGCATCGCGCGCACGGCCTCCACTGGATCGGCAACGAGATCATCCACTGACACCGCCGGATCGGCGATGCGATGCACGAAGGACGAGTTCGCGCCGTTCTCCAACAGGCGGCGCACCAGATAGGCCAGCAGCGTTTCGTGCGTGCCCACCGGCGCGTAGATGCGGCAGGGGCGGTTCAATTTGTCGGCGCCGACCACTTCGTCGTAGAGCGGTTCGCCCATGCCGTGCAGGCACTGGAATTCGTAATCACCCAGCCGAAAGTCTGGCCCGGCCATCTCGAAAATCGTCGCTAGCGTCTGCGCATTGTGGGTGGCGAATTGTGGGAAGATCGCGTCGCGCGCGTCGAGCAGTTTTCGCGCGCAGGCGATGTAGGAAACGTCGGTGTGAATTTTCCGCGTGAAGACCGGAAAGTCCGCGAGCCCGTCGACCTGCGCGCGCTTGACCTCGGCATCCCAATAGGCGCCCTTGACCAGCCGCACAGCGATGCGCCGCTTGGTGCGGCGCGCAAGGTCGATGAGGAAATCAATCACGAACGGGCAGCGCTTGCCATAGGCCTGCACCACGAAGCCGATGCCGTTCCAGCCCGCGAGCGCCGGATCGTTGCAAAGGTTTTCCAGCAGATCGAGCGATAACTCCAGACGGTCGGCTTCCTCGGCGTCGATGTTGACGCCGATGTCGTAGCGCTTGGCGAGTTCGCACAGCGCCGTCACCTTCGGCAGCAGTTCGCGCATCACGCGCTCCGCCTGCGCGCGGCTATAGCGCGGATGCAGCGCCGACAGCTTGATCGAGATTCCCGGCCCGGCATAAATGCCGCGCCCACTCGAAGCCGCGCCGATGGCATGAATGGCGGCTTCGTAATCGCGATAGTAACGCGCGGCATCGGTCGCGGTCATCGCGGCTTCGCCCAGCATGTCGTAGGAATAGCGGAAGCCGCGCGCTTCCTGCGCCCGGGCGCGCCGCAGCGCTTCGCCAATGGTCTCGCCCTTGACGAACTGCTCGCCCATCATCCGCATCGCGGTGTCGACGCCGCGTCGGATCACCGGTTCGCCGCATCGCGCGATCAGCCGCGTCAGCGCGGCACCGAGGCTGCCGTCGTTCACCGTCGCGGTCAGCTTGCCGGTGACCACGAGGCCCCAGGTCGCGGCGTTGACGAACAGCGAGCGGCGGTGGCCGAGATGCGAGGCCCAGTCGCCTTCGGCGATCTTGTCGCGGATCAACGCATCGCGGGTCTCGGTGTCGGGAATGCGCAGCAGCGCTTCGGCGAGGCACATCAGCGCCACGCCTTCCTGACTCGATAGCGAATACTCCTGCACCAGCCCCTCGACGCCGGAGCCAGTGTCTTTACTACGCAGGGCTTCGATCAAGCGGCGGGCCGTGCGCGCCACCCGGTTTCGCGCGGCTCCGCTGAGCGTCGCGGCCTCTACCAGCGGCGCCACGCATTCGGTCTCCGGCCGGCGATAGGCGGCGGTGATGGCCGCGCGGAGCGGCGTTTGCGGACGAACGGGCGGCGCGAAGAAGGCAAATGGCGTTGTCGTGGTCTGCGGCATCGGCAGCGATGTCATCGGCGATCCCTCACGGCGGGAGGCAGGAAGAAGACATAGGAGAGGTGGCCGAAAATAGCAGGAGCTGGAGAATCGATTTGACTTTATTCTGGATCATTGGCATCCGAATGGTCCTAATTATCGATCTATTTCAGGATTTATAGGTGATATGGCTGGTAATTTTGGTGAAATCGACCAGTTCGACCGCAAAATCCTTGAGGCGGTGGCCGCGGACGGTCGCATCTCCATCACCGATCTGTCGGAGCGGGTCGGGCTCTCGAAAACGCCGTGCAAGGCGCGGCTGCAACGGTTGATCGCGGAGGGCTACATCTCCGGCTTTCGCGCGGTGCTGAATCCGGCGAAGCTCGGACTCGACCACGTCGCCTTCGCCGAAGTGAAGCTGACAGACACGCGCGACGCCGCATTGCAGAGCTTCAACGAAGCGGTGATGAAGATCCGCGAGGTCGAGGAATGCCACATGATCGCGGGGCGTTTCGACTACCTGTTGAAGATCCGCACGCCGGATATCCGGCGTTATCGTCTCGTGCTCGGCGAGACAATTTCCAGCCTGCCGTTTGTCGCCAGCACCTCCACCAACGTGGTGATGGAGTCGGTCAAGGAGACCTGACGCGGCTTCCAGCGCGGTGAATCGGGGAGGGGAGAGGTGCCGCAAACGGCTTTATCCAAGCGGTTTGCCGGCACCCGGCACCGCAAAAAGGCCGTTTACCCCTTAAAAATAGCGATTCTCGCAAACAAAGCTGTGCAAAGACGCAGGATATCCCGCTTTTTGCAGGGCCATTCCAATATGGTTCGCGTGATAACGAGGGCGAATCAGAGGAGATACAATGCCCACCCAGATGTCAAAAGCGCAGTTGATCGAGAAGATCGCGACGCAGACCGAATTGTCGAAGCGGGACGTCAAGGGCGTGATGGACACGCTCGTTGAGGTCGGCCACAAGGAACTCAAGAAGAACGGTCTCTTCCTGGTTCCCGGGTTCGCGAAGTTCGTCGTCATCAAGAAGCCGGCTACCAAGGCGCGCAAGGGGACCAACCCCTTCACCGGCGAAGCCATGACCTTCAAGGCCAAGCCGGCCCGCAAGATCGTGCGCGCGCGCCCGGTCAAGGCCGCCAAGGACGCGGTGTAACAACGATCCGGGTTTCGGCGGCTCAGCCGAAACCCGGTCCGTTGCTTTGTCACCGTGCATCAGAATCATTTGGGCCGCACTCATGTGCGGCCCAAATTACGTTTAGGTCTGTTGCCTGAGATCACGACGCCCGCTTGCGCCGCGCCGTGGTCTTCGGGCTTTTGCGTCGGGCCGTGCTCTGGCTTCTGCGCGGCGATGCCGACTTCCGCCCGAGGCTGGCGCGGAGCGCGCCCATCAGATCGACCACGTTGTCGGGCCTGGCCTCCGGCTCCGGCGCCTTGATGACCTTGCCGGACGCCTTGCGCTTCACCAGTGCCTTCAGCGCCGTCTCGTATTTGTCCTTGAATTTGCCCGGATCGAACTTGGCCGACTTGGTGTCGAGGATGTGCGCCGCGAGGTCGACCATATCCTTCGAAATGCGCGGCGAAGGGATGTCTTCGAAGTAATCGTCCGCGTCACGCAGTTCGTAAGGGTAGCGCAGCGTGGTGCCGAGCAGCCCCTTGTCGAGCGGCCGCAGCGCGATGACGTGCTCGCGGTTGGTCAGCACGATGCGGGCGAGCGCCGCCTTGTCCTGCCGCTTCATCGCATCGCGGATCACGGCGAAGGCGTCGATCCCGGTCTTGCCGTCGGGCGCGATGAAATAGGGCTTTTCGAAATAGCGTTCGTCGATCTCCTCGCGCGGCACGAAGGCGTCGATCTCGATGGTATGGCTGCTCTCGATCTGCACAGCCTCGAGGTCCTCCTGCTCGATCTCGACGTACTTGCCTTTCGACAGTTCGTAGCCGCGGCCTTTCTGGTCCTTCTCGACCACGTCGCCGGTTTCGGCATCGACCATCTGCTGGCGCAATCGATGGCCGGTTTCTTTGTTGATCTGGTGGAAGTGCGTCCGTTCCGATGCCGTCGTCGCCGGATAGAGCGCGACGGGACAGGACACCAGCGACAGTTTCAGCAAGCCTTTCCAATACGCACGCGGCGGCATGACGATCCCTTTCGTGGAGTTGGAACTTTAACCGTTGCCGGAACTTTTCGTTCCGTCAGCGGAGCGATGCATGCCGAGAAAGCCACCCGCCAAAACACAGCGCGGAAAGAAGCAACTCACCAGGTACCGCGCGAAACGGGATTTCGGGGTGACGGCCGAACCAAGCGGCACCGCGGCGGTGAAGGCGAGCAAGCGGCGGCGCTTCGTCATCCAGAAGCATGCCGCGACGCGGTTGCATTACGACCTGCGGCTCGAACTCGATGGCGTGTTCAAGTCATGGGCGGTGACGCGAGGCCCCTCGCTCGATCCCGCCGACAAGCGCCTCGCCGTGGAGGTGGAGGACCACCCGCTCGATTACGGCGACTTCGAAGGCACCATTCCGAAAGGCCAGTACGGCGGCGGCACGGTGATGATCTGGGATCGCGGCTATTGGACCAGCGATGACCCCGAGCGCGGATTGAAGAAGGGTGACCTGAAATTCACGCTGGACGGCGACAAGCTGCACGGCGAATGGGTGCTGGTGCGGATGCGCTACGACCGCACTGGCGGCAAACGTACCAACTGGCTGCTGATCAAGCATCGCGACGATGCCGCGCGCGAAGGCAAGGCCAATGACATCCTTGAGCAGGGGGACTCGGTTGCCTCCGGCCGCAGCATGGACGAGATCGCGGCCGGCAAGGGCAAGGGGCCCGCGCCCTTCATGACCAGGCGAAGCACGCGCACCTCCGCTAAGGCCGAGTGGGATTCCAATAAGGGCATCGCCGCGACGGCGCGCACCGGCGCGAAGCGTTCGTCCGCCAAAGCCAAGACCATGAAGGCTGTGGTGATGCCAGAGTTCATCGGCCCGCAACTCTGCACCGCGCGGGAGCGGCCGCCAGCGGGCACGGGCTGGGGCCACGAGATCAAGTTCGACGGCTACCGCATCCAGTTGCGGGTCGCAGATGGCGACGTGTCGCTGCGCACCCGCAAGGGCCTCGACTGGACCGCGAAATTTCCTGCGATCGCCACCACCGCGGGAAAGCTGCCGGACTGCATTATCGACGGCGAGATCGTCGCACTGGATGACAAGGGCGCGCCGGATTTTGCCGGCTTGCAAGCAGCGCTGAGCGACGGCGATACCGATCAATTGATCTTCTTCGCGTTCGATCTGTTGTTTGCCGCCGGCCACGACTGGCGCAAGCAACCGCTAGCGAAGCGGAAGGCCGCGCTGGCCGAACTGCTGGAGAATAGCGTTAGCAAAACCACGCGCGGGGATATCCGTTACGTCGAGCACTTCGAGACCGGTGGCGATGCAGTGTTGCGTTCCGCGTGTCGGATGTCGCTGGAGGGTATCATCTCCAAGCGCCTCGATGCACCGTATCGCTCGGCGCGCACCATGGACTGGATCAAATCGAAATGCCGCGCCGGGCACGAGGTGGTGCTGGGCGGCTGGCAGAGCAATGCCGGTAAATTCCGTTCGCTGATGGCCGGCGTTCATCGCGGCGATCATCTGGTCTACGTCGGCACTATCGGCACCGGCTTCGGGCAGGAGGTGGTGAAGCGATTGATGCCGAAGTTGAAGGCCAATGCCACGAGCAAGAGTCCGTTTGGCGGCCGCAACGCACCGGCCAAGAAAGCCGACGTGCATTGGTTGCGTCCCGAACTGGTGGCCGAGATCGAGTTCGCCGGCTGGACCGGCGCCCGCAACATCCGGCAGGCGGCGTTCAAGGGGCTGCGTCAGGACAAGCCGGCCGACGAGGTGGTGGCGGAGCGTCCGGCGCCGGCGAAGGAGACGGCGGTGGCGACACCTGCGCCGAAAGCATCGCGGACGAAAAGCGGCACGGTTCGCCGTGTCGTCGCCGCACGAACGTCGGGGCGCGCGGTGGTGATGGGTGTGCCAATCAGTCATCCCGACAAGGCGCTGTGGCCGGACGACGGCGAGGGCGCGCCGATTACCAAGCTCGATCTGGCGACATATTTCGAGGCGGTGGGCGACTGGCTGATGCCGCACATCAAGGGGCGGCCATGTTCGATCGTCCGTGCGCCGGACGGCATCGACGGCGAGAAATTCTTCCAGCGCCACGCGATGAAGGGCACGTCGAACCTGCTCGAACTGGTCAAGATCGCGGGCGACCGTCAACCTTATCTCCAGATCGATCGTGTCGAAGGCCTCGCCGCGGTGGCGCAGATGGGCGGCATCGAACTGCACGCCTGGAACAACGCACCGGATGATCCCGCGACGCCGGGGCGGCTGGTGTTCGATCTCGATCCCGCACCCGATGTCGGCTTCGACAAGGTGATCGAAGCGGCGCAGACCATGCGAGAGCGGTTGGACGATCTCGGGCTGGTGTCGTTCTGCAAGACCACCGGCGGCAAAGGGCTGCATGTGGTGACGCCGTTGACGGTGACAAGATCCGATAAGCTCACATGGAAAGATGCCAAGGCCTTCGCCAAGGAGGTGTGCCGCCGTCTCGCCGACGACGAGCCCGACCGCTATCTCATCACGATGGCGAAGGCGCAGCGCAACGGGAAAATCTTTCTCGATTACTTGCGTAACGACCGGATGGCGACGGCGGTGGCGCCGCTGTCGCCGCGCGCGCGACCGTTGGCAACGGTGTCGATGCCGCTGACCTGGACGCAAGTGCGCGCCGGGCTCGATCCGAAGCGCTTCACGCTGCGCACCGTGCCGAAGCTGCTGAAGGTCTCGAAGGCGTGGCGCGACTACGACGACGGTGCGCGCTCGCTTGGCGAGGCGATTCGCCGACTCGCATAGGATGACGCCATCGCGCGATTCGCCGCATCGTCCGTCGGCACTGCCCGCTCTCACTTCTTCTCCGCCCCTTGCGCATAGAAGGCCTTGGCGTCGGCAGTGAAGGCGTTGCGCGAGGGGGCGTGGGTATAGAGCATGTGGCCGCCGCGATAGACCTTGAAGCTGACGCGCTCCGTCAGCGTCTCCGGCAGGTGATCGACAACATACTTGCTGGCGGCGTAGGGCGTGACCAAGTCGCTGTAGCCATTCGCGATCATCACGCGAAGCGTGGGATTGATGGCCAGCAACTGACGCAGATCGTCGGTGACGCTGGCCATCGCGCGACCGCCCGAACCCCAGTCCCAGCGGCCGTTCACGCCGTCGGCGAGCAGCGCGTAAGTCATCTCGGTCTTGAAACCGAGCTCATTGCGCGCGTAGTTGGCGAACGCGCCGCCATAGGCGCGGATGAATCCATCCAGCACCGGATCGTCGCTGTGAGCGCTGTCGGTCTCCGGAGAAGGATCGGGCGCCGCCAGCGTGATGTCGTAACGGCTCACCAGTGCATCGTCGCTGCGGCGCAGGTGCTTGACGTAAGCATCGCGAATGAAGCCGCGCCGTTTCCGGATCGCGTCGAGCGGCAGGCCGGTGATGTCGGCGACGCGCCGGTAGAACGCATCCGCGTCCGGCCCGGTCGGTGCCGGTCCCGCCAGCGTCGTGAGATAGTCCGTCAGCGCGAACCGTTCTGCGGCTTGCTGATCCTTCAGCGAGAAGGCGTTGCGGCGTTCGAGTTCGGCGGCGGCAAGCGACGGCAGTTGCAGTGCTGCGCCGAGCGCCAGCCGATTGCCGCCGAAGGTCAGCGCGCCGTCGAGCAATGGCGACAGCATCACGATGCCGGAGACGACGATACCTTGTTCGTCGCTCAGGGCGGACGCGACCTTGGCGGCGCGGAAGCCACCATAGCTTTCGCCGAGAAGATATGTCGGTGCACCGGTCCGTCCTTGATGCGACAAATAGAGCGCGATGACCTTGGCAATGGATTGCGCATCCTGCCGCACGCCGTAGAAATTCTTGGCATCGTCGGCCTTCGCGGTGCGGCTCCAGCCGGTGCCGATGGGATCGATCAGCACGAGATCGGTGAAGGCGAGCCAGCTTTGCGGATTGTCGATGAGTTTGGCATTGGCGCCGTCGCGCTCGGTCGGCCCGAAGTCGAGCCGGCGCGGGCCGACAAGTCCAAGATGCAGGAATGCGGAGGCCGCGCCCGGACCGCCGTTGAAGACGAATGTAATCGGACGATCCGGGCGCTGATCCTTGGCGACATAGCTGGTATAGAACACCGCCGCCGAGCGTTTACCGCTCTGGTCGTAGAGGTTCAGCGTGCCGGCTGTCGCGGTATAGGCGAGCTTGTGTCCATCGAGGTCAAGCGTGTGATCGGAGGTCGCGTCAGCCGGCAACAGGTTCAACACGCCGCCGGCATTGTCGCCCTTCGCACGCGACGAATCCTGACGGGATGCATCCTGACGCTGCGCGGCCGTGGCGGCACCGGCGGCGTCTTGCGACCACGCGGATACCGGCAAGGAGATCAGCGCGAGAGCGATCGCGCAACTACGTAAGGAATTGCGGAAGAGATGTTTCATGGCTGGCATTGTCGCGGAAGCAGCGCGTGCGTTCCAGCAACGATCATGTGATCCCGCGAAGTGGCCCTCGCGGGATTACATGATTGTATCGATCACTAGCGATAATAATCGCGCCAATTGCTGCGGCGGCGGGGCTGGTGCGTCAGCAGTACGCCCAGCGTGAATCCGATGGCGCCGGCGGCGAACAGGGCGGTCATCGGCTGCTCCCTGATTTTCGCGGCCACGGTGCGGCTGCCATCGCGATAGTAATCGCTGCCGGCATCGAGCGCGTCCTGTGCATAGCCGCTCGCGGCCTCGCCCAGGTCACGCACGGCGTCCTTGGCCTGGCCGAAAGCGTTCTGCGTGGTGCCGGCGGCTTCACGCGCGCGGCCCGAAATTTCCGTCTCGGCGTCGCCCGTCACTTTTCCGAACGCGCCTTCCGCTTTGCCGGCGAGATCCTTGGCTGCGCCCGCGATCCGATCCTTGTCCATGCGATTGATCTCCGTGGCGAACATGCCGCCTCTGTCTGTGTCGTTTATCAACGCGACGTCACGGTTGTCAGTTCCATGGGCGCCGACGAATTGCGATCGGATGCAACCGGTCGCGGCGACGGGTGTTGTGAGTGTCAGGGGCTGCGACGAAAATACAGGAGCAGCGAAATGATGGATGTTGCAAAGATCAAGGAACATATGGACGTGCTCGATTCCGCCGGCAAGAAAATCGGACAGGTCGATCACATGGAAGGAAGCGACAAGATCAAACTGACGAAGACCGGTTCGCCCGACGGCAAACACCATCTGGTGCCGTTGAGTTGGGTCGATCATGTCGATAGCCACGTCCATCTCAACAAGCCGGTGAACGACATCAGCGCGTTGCAAAAGGCATCGTGAGCACCGTTCCGCGACGGACGAACAATTTCGAGATCGCAAAAAAGCCCGCCGATGAGGCGGGCTTTTCAAGGTGCTACGACACGACGACGAAGGGCGGGCCGAGGGGCGACCGCGCAACGATCACCGGCCGGAGGCCGCACGTCCGAAGTTGCTGCGAATCCAGTCGATGACAAAGCGCGGCAGCGGGCTCGGGGTTGTGTAGTAGAGGTAATACATCTCACTCATGGCGGACTCCATTTGGTTCCCGCCCAGATAATCGTGACCACGGCCGCTGCAATGTTGGGTTCGGCGCGGGGGACATGCGCCAAGCGCATGCCCCCAGGTGCTTGACCCAACGACCTATCAGCCATGCAGCTTGGTCGCGGTTTCCGCGATCACCCGACCCTGATAGCGCGCGCCGGCGAGTTCGTTGGCGCTGGGCAGGCGGCTGCCGTCACCGTCGGTGATGGTGGTTGCGCCGTAGGGCGCGCCGCCGGTCACTTCCTTGACGCCCATCTGGCCGGTAAAGCCGTAGTTCAACCCCACGATGGTCATGCCGAAGTGCAGCAGGTTGGTGATGATGGAGAACAACGTGGTCTCCTGGCCGCCGTGTTGCGTCGCGCTCGACGAGAAGGCACCGCCGACCTTGCCGTGCAGCGCGCCCTTGGCCCACAGCCCGCCGGCCTGATCGAGGAAGTTCGCCATCTGCGACGACATGCGGCCGAAGCGCGTGCCGGTGCCGACGACGATCGCGTCATAGTTGGCGAGGTCGTTGATGTTGGCGATCGGCGCGGCCTGATCGAGTTTGTAGTGCGCGGCCTTGGCGACGTCCGGCGGTACCAGTTCGGGCACACGCTTGATGTCCACGGTCGCACCGGCTTCGCGCGCGCCTTCGGCGACGGCATTGGCCATCGCTTCGATGTGGCCATAGGCGGAATAATAAAGGACGAGAACTTTTGCCATGTCGAATCTCCGATTGTCTGGCTGAAGTGGGAGTTGTTGGGGGAGGAGGTGTCATGCCCGTGACAAGCGCGGGCATGACGGGTTGAGAGGTTATGCGGCGTCGACGAGAACCAGTTCCGAGTCCGCGAGCGCGGTGATCGTCACGTTGCTCTCGTCGCTGATCGCGACGCCGTCGCGGGCGTTGGCGCGCACGCCGTTGACCTCGATTGCGCCGGTGGCAGGGACGAGATAGCCGTTGCGGTTCGCGCCGAGCGCATAGCTGACGCTTTCGCCGGCCTTCACCGTGGCCGCCACCACCCGCGCATCGGCACGGATCGGCAGCGCGTCGGCGTCGCCTTTGATGCCGCTGGCGAGCGTGACGAACTTGCCGGAGCGGTCGCCCTTGGGGAACGGCTTGGCGCCCCAGCACGGCTGGCCGCCGTCCTGCGTCGGCTCGATCCAGATCTGGAAGATCCGCGTCGTCACCGGTTCGAGGTTGTATTCCGCATGGCGGATGCCGGAGCCTGCGCTCATCACCTGCACGTCGCCGGCCTCGGTGCGGCCCTTGTTGCCGAGCGAGTCCTGATGGGTGATCGCGCCTTCGCGAACGAAGGTGATGATCTCCATGTTGGCGTGCGGGTGCGGAGGAAAGCCCGAATTCGGTGCGATTTCGTCGTCGTTCCAGACCCGCAGGCTGCCGTGGCTCATGCGCTTGGGGTCGTGGTAGCTGGCGAACGAGAAATGATGCTTGGCATTGAGCCAGCCATGGTTGGCGCCGCCGAGGCTGTCGAAGGGGCGAAGTTCAATCATCGGATAACTCCTTTCGAACGGGGTTCGAACTCTGTTGGGGACTAGATACGTCGATCGCATTGGCGTATAAATAGAAACTATCGAAACTCATTGTTTCTGAATTTGATATGTCGAAACTCCCGGATTTCGAGGCGCTGGCGATCTTCGCCAAGGTGGTGGAACTGCGCTCCTTCGCGGCGGCAGCGACCGAACTGGCGTTGTCCAAGGCCACCGTCTCCAAGGCCGTGGGGCGGCTGGAGGAGCGGCTAGGCGCGCGGCTGTTCAATCGCACCTCGCGCCGGCTGGCGCTGACCGACGCCGGGCGGACGCTGGCCACGCGCGCGGCGCAACTGCTGGCCGACGGTGAAGCGGCGGAGAACGAGGCACTGGCGCAATCCGCCGCGCCGCGTGGGCTGGTGCGGCTCGCAGTGCCGATGACGTTCGGCGTCAAGGTGCTGGCGCCGCTGCTGCCGGATTTCCTGGCGCAATATCCGGACGTGGCGGTGGACATGCACCTGAGCGACGCCATGGTCGATCTGATCGGCGAGGGCTTCGACATCGGTGTGCGGATCGCCAGCCTGCCGGATTCCTCGCTGGTGGCGCGGCGATTGTGCGCGATGCCGCGTCATACCGTCGCTGCCCCGAGCTATCTCGAACGCTTCGGCCGCCCGACGCATCCGATGCATCTGGCGCAGCATCGTTGCTTCGCCTACGCGTACCTCTCGACGCCGAACGTCTGGCACTTCACCAATGCCGCCGGCGAGGAGGCCACGGTGCGGCCGTCGGGGCAGTTGCGCGTCAACAACGGCGAGGCGGTGCTGCCGGCCCTGATCGCCGGCCTCGGCATCGCCGATCTGCCGGACTTTATCGTCGGCGACGCCATCGCGGCCGGACAGGTCGAGGTTATTCTGAAAGACTGGAAACAGACCGAGGGCGCGGTGCATCTGGTGATGCCGCCCGGTGGCCCGCGCCCGGCGCGGGTCGAGGCGCTGATCGCATTTCTTGCAGACCGTTTGGCACGTGCGCGACACCGATAGGATACGCGTGCGGGTTTCAAGCACGTCGTCGTTCGGCCTATAATGCCGCTAATGATTTCCACAATTCGAGGACCATCGTTCGCATGACACAGGCTGGTGTTTCCAACGCGCGATTGCGCGCCCACGGCAAGGGGACGGCATGAGTCTCGACGCGATGTTCGACAAGGCGGCGGCCAGTGCCGCGCCGGTCGCCTCCATCACCATCCGCCGGCCGGACGACTGGCATGTGCATCTGCGCGACGGCGCGATGCTGAAGGCCGTGCTGCCGTTCACCGCCGCGCAGTTCGCGCGCGGCATCATCATGCCGAACCTTGTACCGCCGGTGACAACCGTGGTGATGGCCAGCGCCTATCGTGAACGCATTCTGGCGGCGCGGCCGCAGGGCTCCGACTTTCAGCCGCTGATGACGTGTTATCTCACCGATGCCACGTCGCCGGATGAGATCGAACGCGGTCATGCCGAGGGCGTGTGGGTCGCGGCGAAGCTCTATCCCGCCGGCGCCACCACCAACGCGCATCACGGCGTCACCGATATCCCGGCGCTGGCGCCGGTGCTGGAACGCATGGAAAAAATCGGGATGCCGGTGTTGATCCATGGCGAATCCACCGATCCGGCGATCGATATCTTCGATCGCGAGGCGGCGTTCATGGAGCACAGCCTGCTGCCGCTGCTCAAGCGCCATCCCGGCCTCAAGGTGGTGATCGAGCACGCCACCACGGCGGAGACGCTGGATATCGTCCGCGCCCATGCCGCGCGTGCCGCCGCGACGATCACGCCGCATCATCTCGTCATCAACCGCACCTCGATCTTCCAGGGCGGATTGCAGCCGCATCTGTATTGCCTGCCGGTGGCGAAGCGCGAGCGGCATCGGCTGGCACTGCGAAAGGCCGCGACCTCCGGCGAAAGTTGCTTCTTCATCGGCACCGACACCGCGCCGCATCTGCGCACGCGCAAGGAAGCCGAATGCTGTTCGGCCGGCATCTTCGGCGGCGCGACTGCGTTGCAGACTTACGTGCAGGTGTTCGACGAGGAGAACGCGCTGGATCGTTTTGAGACATTTGCCTCGCTCAACGGCGCGCGCTTCTACGGCATGGCGCCGAACAGCGGAACGATCAGGCTGGAGCGCCGCGAGAGCCGCGTGATGCCTGCCGTCGCGGTGGACGACAGCGAGGTCGTGGTCTTTCAGGGCGGCGTCACGCTGCCGTGGTCGCTGGCGGGCGCTTGATTCCATCATTTGCAAAACGCTCTGCCGCGACGGGATGAAAATCGGACACGCGGCTGTCAATGATTCCGTTCGTCGCGCGAGGACGATTGACTTGACCTGACGCAGGATTAGCATTTTGTTGGTGCCCCCGTTTGGATATGCCGCTGAACGGCGGTATGCAGCTATCGGCATTGAAGTTGTGTTCGGGACGCGCGCGGCGTGGGACTGACACATCGGGGGGATGATCGTGTCGGAAGAAGACCAAGCCAATCTGCGCGCGTCGGCGCTGCGTTTTCACGAACTTCCCAAGCCGGGCAAGATCGAGCTGACGCCGACCAAGCCGCTCTCCAACACGCGCGATCTGTCGCTGGCCTATTCGCCGGGCGTTGCAGCACCGTGCGAGGAAATTGCCGCCGACCCGGAGCAGGCCTATCGCTACACCGCGAAGGGCAATCTCGTCGCAGTGATCTCCAACGGTACCGCGGTGCTCGGGCTCGGCAACATCGGCGCTGCGGCGGCCAAGCCGGTGATGGAAGGCAAGGCGGTCCTGTTCAAGAAATTCGCCGGTATCGACGGCATCGACATCGAGATCGCGGAAAACGATCCCGCGAAACTGATCGAGATCATCGCGCCGCTGGAGCCGAGTTTCGGCGGTATCAATCTGGAAGATATCAAAGCGCCGGATTGTTTCCTGGTCGAAGAGACGCTGCGCGAGCGCATGAAGATTCCGGTCTTCCACGACGACCAGCACGGCACCGCGATCATCGTCGCCGCCGCCGTGCTCAACGCGATGCAACTGGTGGGCAAGGATATCGGCAGCGTCAAGATCTGCACGTCAGGTGCAGGCGCCGCGGCCATCGCTTGCATGGATATGCTGATCGCGGTCGGCGCCAAGCGCGAGAACATCTTCATCGCGGACAGCAAGGGCCTCGTCACCACCAAGCGCGGTAACTCGGTCGATCGCTGGCGCGGCGCCTTCGCGCAGGAGACGGATGCGACCGAACTCGCTGACGTGATGGCTGGCGCGGATATCTATGTCGGCCTGTCGCAAGCCGGTGCATTGAAGCCCGAAATGATCCGCGACATGGCGGAGAATCCGGTCATCCTGGCGCTGTCCAATCCGGTGCCGGAGATCATGCCGGAAGTTGCCATCGCGGCACGGCCGGATGCGCTGATCTGTACCGGGCGCTCGGACTATCCGAATCAGGTCAACAACGTCCTGTGCTTCCCCTTCATCTTCCGTGGCGCGCTGGATTCCGGCGCGACCGTCATCAACGAAGACATGAAGCGCGCCGCCGCCTATGCCATTGCGCAACTGGCGCATGAGCCGGCGATGGATGTCACCGCCAGCGGCGCGCCGGCGACGTTCGGGCGCGATTATCTGATTCCGTCGCCGTTCGATCAGCGCCTGATCCTGCGCATCGCTCCGGCGGTGGCGCAGGCGGCGATGAGCAGCGGCGTGGCGCGCCGGCCGATCGCCGACATGGCGGCCTATCAGGACAGCCTCAAGCGCTTCGTGTTCCGCTCCGGTCTGGTGATGAAGCCGATGATCGAGCAGACGCTCGGCAAGAACATCCGCGTTGCCTTTGCCGATGGCGAGGATGAGCGGGTGCTGCGCGCCGCGCATGTGCTGATCGTCGAGCAGATTGCACGCCCGATCCTGATCGGACGACCGACGGTGATCGAACAACGCTTCGAGCGGCTGGGGTTGCCGCTGCGCGCCGGCGATATCGAGATCATCAATCCGGAAGACGATCCGCGCTATCGCGATTACGTCGCGCTCTATCATTCCTTGCAGGAGCGCAACGGCGTGACGCTGGACGGCGCGCGCGCCATCGTGCGCACCAACACCACGGCCATCGGCGCGCTGGCGGTGCGGCGCGGCGAAGCCGACGCGCTGTTGTGCGGGCTGGAAGGCGATTTCCCGCGCCACGCGCAGGAGGTACAATCGATCCTGGGCTTGGCCGATGGCGTCTCGCATCTGTCGACGCTGTCGGTGCTGATCATGCCGCGCGGCACGTTCTTCCTCGCGGATACTTACGTCAACGCCGATCCCGATGCCGACGAGTTGGTGAAGATCACCTTGCAGGCGCGCGATCACATGAGCCGCTTTGCGATCAAGGCGAAGGTGGCGCTGCTCAGCCACTCGGCGTTCGGTTCGCGCGACGCCGCCTCCGCCGCGAAGATGCGTGAGGTCTATCGCAAGCTGAAGGCGATTGCGCCGGACCTGTTGGTCGAAGGCGAAATGCCGGGCGATCTCGCCGTCAACGAGACGCTGCGCAAGGACTACATTTCCAATCCGGCATTCTCGGGCGAAGCCAATCTCCTGATTTTCCCCAATCTGGAAGCGGCGAACCTGTCGCTGACCTTGCTCGCGGAGATCAACAACGGTCTTCCCATCGGGCCTATCCTGATGGGCACGGGCAAGGCCGCGCATGTGCTGGCGCCGACGGTGACGAGCCGCGGCATCATCAACATGGCGGCGATTGCTGCCGCTGAGGCTGTGAAGGGCTGAGGCGGGCGTGCAATAGGGAGAGGCGCATAGAACCATCTCCGTCATGCCCGGGCATAGCCGTTCGAAGAACGGCGTCGCTTTGCTCGCCTATGTCCCGGCCATCCACGCTCTTCGCTGAAGTACCGTTAAAACGTGGATGGCCGGGACAAGCCCGGCCATGACGACTGATGGTGTAGTGTTCGTGATGAGAGCTGGAAGTTTCCCGCCCCTCACGCCCAGGGGCGTGCTTCGTGGGCCTTCGCCTCGTAGCTCGTGATCGAGGCCTTCTTTTCCATCGTCAGGCCGATGTCGTCGAGGCCGTTGATCAGGCAGTGCTTGCGGAAGGCGTCGATCTCGAACTTCACCTTGCCGCCGTCGGGGCCGCGGATTTCCTGATTGGCGAGGTCGACGGTCAGCGTCGAGTTGGCGCCGCGCTCGGCGTCGTCGAACAGCTTGTCGAGGTCTTCCTGCGACACACGGATCGGCAGGATGCCGTTCTTGAAGCAGTTGTTGTAGAAGATGTCGCCGAACGAGGTCGAGATCACGCAGCGGATACCGAAGTCGAGCAGCGCCCACGGCGCGTGCTCGCGGCTCGAACCGCAGCCGAAGTTGTCGCCCGCCACCAGAATCTTGGTGTTCTTATAGGCCGGCTTGTTCAGCACGAAATCCGGGTTGTCGCTGCCGTCGTCGTTGTAGCGCTGTTCGGAGAACAGACCCTTGCCGAGGCCGGTGCGCTTGATGGTCTTGAGGTACTGCTTCGGAATGATCATGTCGGTGTCGACATTGATGATCTTCAGCGGCGCCGCGACGCCTTCCAGCGTGGTGAATTTGTCCATGACCGTTCCCGAGTTCCAGAAATGCGCCCGCCGGGCGCAAAGTCGAGGCGTTTTTAGCCAAATAAGGCGGCCTGTCCAAGGCCCATTTGCGCAAGGCTCGTACGCAACGGTCATGCGCGAGAGGCGTCCACGAGGCTAATCGGCGACGCTGGCCTCGATCGCCTCCATGTCATCGTCGGACAGGCCAAGATGGTGGCCGATTTCGTGGACCAGGACGTGGCGGACGATGAAACCCAGGGTTTCGTCGTGTCCGGCCCAGTAATCGAGGATCGGGCGGCGATAGAGCCAGATCATGTTGGGCAAGGGCGCGATGTCCTCATTGCTGCGGAACGGCATCCCGACGCCCTGAAACAGGCCGAGAATGTCGAATTCGCTCTCGGCGTCGAGTTCGTCCAGCACCTCGTCGGTGGCGAAGTCGTCGACGCGGATGACGACGCCGGCGCAGACGTCACGAAACGCCTGCGGCAGCGTCGCAAGCTGGTCGCGCGCCATGGCTTCCAGTTCGGCAAGGGATGGGGCCTTCGTCGATATCCATCCGGCTGCGTCCTGCAGCGGCTCGTCGCGCTCAGTGGGGTCTGGCATGGCCAAGCTCCGGAATGTTGCAGCCAAAGCTGGCCTTGGCTCACCCTAGCAAATATAAGATACAGATGTCCTCGCAGGGACCGAATGCGACCGACAGGACAGGGCAGAAGCGGCGGGGCGTTATGAAGCAGATCGGCAGGATGATTTTGGGGGCGGCATTGGCTGTGGCCCTGTACGTCGCATCTGGTGGTGAAGGCGCCGTCGCGGCCGAGGGACAGACCCTGCCCCGGGCCAATTCGACAATCCACACGGCATCGCATCCACGCGCCACCGATCTATCGGCGCAGCGCCGCAAGCATCGTCGGCCGCCGACCCGCATCCGGGTGCATCCGCGCTATCAACCCGACGATGTCTATCCGCGCTACAATCCCGGCCCCAATGCGGTGCGCGATTGCACCGCCACTTATGTCCAGGAATTCCGGCCGAGCGGCACCGTCATCGTGCCGCGCATGCACTGCTTCTGGCGGCGCGGCTGATTCTGCCTCTAGGGCAGACATTCGCGGGTCGGGCCTCTTCCCGTCCAGATGGAACAAATCCGGCGGCGGAATGTTCGTATGGGGCGACGTCCGGGTGCTGATCAAACCGATGGGCGGAATGTCGCAGGGCTATTCATTTTGCGTTCACGTCTTGAATCCTAGCCTGCATTTCGACATCGGCCGGATACCGGCGCTGGTCGTTCACATGACACCTGAGGGAGAACATTGATGCTCATCAGAAAACTTTTCGGCCTGCTCGCTGTTGGCGGCCTGCTCGTCGTTGCGGCTCCCACACCGCAAGCGCAAGCTGCGTCCCCGTTGACCCCGGGCGTCACGACCGCGATTCAGCAAGGCTCCGCCGGCGTTGTGACCGATGTCCAGTATCGGCGTCATCGTCATCATCGCCATTACCATCATCGCCATCACCGTCATCACTACGCGCCGCGTGTCTACGTGCCGCGCGTGTATGTCCCGCATCGCCACCGCCATCACCACCGTCACTATCGCCGCTGGTAATCGGCCGGCACGGCTAACAGGAAACAGGCTCGCTTCGGCGGGCCTGTTTTTTGCGTGAAGGTGTTTGGGAAATGGCCTTGGTACGGATCCGACCTTAATGCAATTTAAAGTTGCTCTCGGTAGATTGATGCTGCCGATATTCGTGGTTCGACGTTGCTCTGATTTCTGATCTTGTCCTTGAGTTTTTGTTGAATCGTTTTTGTTGCTGCATTTTCAGGAGTTCCTGCCATGGCGTGGGAAAACCGCAAGACTCCACGCGTGAATTTCGAGAATGGCGTCGCGGTTCAGATGATGGCGATCGACGGCACATGGCGTCGCGACTGCACCATGCGCGATGCGTCGGACGGCGGCGCCAAACTGATCGTCAACGGGTCGCTCGAGGGCCTCGAACTGAAGGAGTTCTTCCTTCTGCTCTCATCGACCGGGCTGGTGTATCGCCGCTGCCGTCTGGTGCGATTGCAGGGCGACGAAATCGGCGTGGAATTCATCAAGCCGGTCGGGGGAAAATCGAGGAGCGGCGGCTCCGGAAAGACCTCGCACGAGATTTGAGACGCCGCGCCCCGTTCCTGAGGATGCCCGCGTCGGATGTCGGATTCCGGGTGGCGCCGTACCTGCAATCGCGACATGATGCCGATGATCCCCCGAATCTCGCGCGAGCGCCGAAGCAGCCGCGCGCCTCATGCGGGATCGGACATTTCAGGCAGGACATCGCCCATGACCGCTCATCCCTTCGCCATGTTCGACACCATGATCGGCGCTTGCGGCGTCGTCTGGGGCGCGCATGGAATCGTCGGCGTGCAACTGCCGATGTCGAGCGCGGAGAAGACCCGGCTGCGCTTGCAGCAACGCTACGGCGATCTCGTTGAGGCCGCGCCGCCGGCGGACGTGCAGCGCGCCATCGACGGCATGATCGAACTGCTCGACGGCAAGCCCAACGATCTCGCGGACATCGCGCTGGATCTGTCGGACGTGCCGGAATTTCATCGTCAGGTCTATGCGATCGCGCGCACCATCGCGCCTGGCAAGACACTGAGCTACGGCGATATCGCCAAACGCCTCGGCGGTGTCGAACTGTCGCGCGATGTCGGTCAGGCGCTTGGCCACAACCCGTGCCCCATCGTGGTGCCGTGCCATCGCGTGCTGGCAGCCGGCGGCAAGCCGGGCGGCTTTTCTGCCATCGGCGGCGTTGCCACAAAGCTGAAGATGCTGGAAATCGAAGGCGCTTACGTCAATCACACGCCGTCGCTGTTCGATTAGAGACTTTCAGATTTTGACGACATCATCGGTCGTTATGCGCGGACTTGATCCGCGCATCCACGTCTTGAATTTCTCGCAAGGTCAAAGACGTGGATGGCCGGGACATAGGCGAGCGAAGCGACGCCGTTCTTCGCATAGGCGGCGTAAAGCGACGCCGTTCTTCGAACGGCTATGCGGCTAAGCCCGGCCATGACGAGTTGTTGATTCTATCTGAACGAAATCTACTTCAGCGCATTCCCTACGCGGTCGGCGGCACCGAGATCTTCACCGACGGCCGCTTCAGCATGGTCTTGTTGAAGGCCGCGAGTTTCGGAAACGCCTTGCGCCAGTCCTGATCGGGAAAGCGGAAGTCGGCGTAGCCGAGCGCGCAAACGAGCGCGATCTGGGTGATATCGAGCGGCCGCGCCAGCACGTCGGGCGACGCGTTGAAGCGCGCGAAACCCTGCCAGGCGCGATCCCATTGGTCGTCGTACCACACGTCCCACGCCTTGCTCTTGGGGCGCAGCAGCCGTTCGTAGCGGCACAGCAGCATGGCGTCGAGCACGCCTTGCAGCAGCGAATGTTCGGTCTTGACCTTCCAGCGATCGAGACCGCTCACCGGCATCAGTTTGCCGCCGCCGGCGAGATCGTCGAGATACTCGCAGATGACGAGCGAGTCCGCGATCGTCGTGCCGTCGTCGAGAATGAGCACCGGCAGCTTGCGCAGCGGGTTGACGTCATGGGCGTATTGCTCGTTCGGCGTGCCGGGAGCCACCGCGGTCGGTATCAGTTCGATGCGGTCGATCAATCCGAGTTCGATGGCGCAGATGCGAACCTTGCGGGCGAACGGCGACGCCGGAGAAAATGTCAGCTTCATCTGAAACGCCTTTGGCGTGATGGAGGGGAAGGCATGGCGGACGTGTGGAGTCGCGCAGCGCGATGCCGCGCAACTCCGTCTTAGTGCGCGGTCAGGCCGCGACGACCTTCTGCCGCTGCTCACCGAGTTTGGCGATGCCGAGCGTCATGACGTCGCCGGCGTTGAGGAATTGCGGCTGCGGCTTCATGCCCATGCCGACGCCGGGCGGCGTGCCGGTGGTGATGACGTCGCCGGGCATCAAGGTCATCATGCCCGAGAGATAGGAGACGATCTGCGCGACGTTGAAGATCATGGTCGCGGTCGAGCCGGTCTGGCGGCGCTGGCCGTTGACGTCGAGCCACATGTCGAGCTTCTGCGCGTCCCCGACTTCATCGGCGGTCACCAGCCACGGGCCGAGCGGCCCGAAGGTGTCGTGCGACTTGCCCTTGGTCCAGTTGCCGCCGCGTTCGATCTGGAAGTTGCGCTCGGATACGTCGTTGCATACCGCGTAGCCGGCGACGTGCTTCAGTGCATCGGCTTCGCTGACGTACTTGGCGCGGGTGCCGATCACCAGCGCCAGTTCGACTTCCCAGTCGAGCTTGGTCGAGCCGCGCGGCTTCTCGACATCGTCATTGGCGCCGCATAGCGCGTTGTTGCCCTTCATGAACACCACCGGCTCGCCCGGGATCGGCAGACCGGATTCGGCGGCGTGGTCGGCGAAGTTGAGACCGATGGCGATGAACTTCGGGCTGCCTCCGACCGGCGATCCGAGCCGGGGCGTGCCGCTGACAGCGGGAAGCTTAGCGGCATCGAGCGCGGCGAGTTTCGCCAGCCCGGCGGGCGAGAAGGCGTCGCCGGCAAGGTCGCCGATCTGTCCCGAAAGGTCGCGCAACTGGCCGGACGTATCGATCAGGCCCGGCTTTTCGCTGCCGATGGCGCCATATCTCACAAGTTTCATCGTGGTCTCCCTGCGGTCTTGTTGGTGGGTATGTCTTGGAGGTATCTCTTGGACATATCTCTTGGAGCAACGCGCGGCCGAATTCAACCGCGCCGGAATGGTCGAAGCCGGACGACGCTACACCTCGAGACGGAAAGCATCGCCGTCGCGTTTGATGCGGCCGGGATTGTAGTGCCCGCCGATCACCAGCGTCGGCGTATCGGCGAAGCGCGAAAACAATTCGCGGCGCGAGACGATGGACTGGACCGGATCGGAATCGGCGGTTGACGACCACTCGAGATGCGCCATCTGGCACGGGTGATGCGCGACGTCGCCGGTGAGCAGCGCCTCCTCGCCATCGGAGCGGATCAGGATGCTCATGTGGCCGGGGCTGTGGCCCGGCGTCGAAATCAGCGACACCTCGTCGGACAGTTTTGCATCGCTGGCGACCAGATCGGCGCGTCCGGCATCGACGATGGGCTTCACCGAGTCCTCGAACACCGCGCGGTGCTCGGGGCTGTCGCTATGCGCGGCCCAATAGTCGTGCTCGGTCTTGCCGAACACATAGCGCGCGCGGGGGAAGGTCGGAACCCATTGGCCGTCCTTGAGCCTTGTATTCCAGCCGACGTGATCGACGTGCAGATGCGTGCACAGCACCATGTCGATCGACTCCGGCGCGTAGCCCGCGTCGGTCATCGTCTGCAGGAATGGCGTGTTGAGATTATTCCAGGTCGGCACGCCGCGGCCCTGCTTGTCATTGCCGATACAGGTGTCCACCACGATGCGCTGAGACGGCGTCTCCACCACCAGCGAATGCACGCTCATGCGCAACCGTCCTTCGTCATTGGCGAAGTGCGGCACCAGCCAGGGCATCTGCTGAATCTTATCCGGTGCGGCCTGCGGCAGGATGAACCGGGTGTGCCCCACCGTCTCCATCTCGACGATTTTGGTGATTTTGACCCGGCCGACAGTCCAACTCATCCGGCATTCCTCCGTTTCGTATCTTTGTTCAAGGATGAAACTTTCGTGCGGTCCGCGCAATGGATCGTCTCGCGGGCGTTGGCGTTGTCCTGTCGGGCCGCGACAGGAGCGAGCGATGCCGGAACTGACCATTTCCGCCGAGCAGGTCGGCTATCTTATCGAGAAAGCGCGCGAATTCGACGCCAAGGACGAGGCGACCGATGTGGAATCCGGCTCCAATGCGAGCGACGACCGCATGATCGATGTGCTGGAGGATCATGGCGACGATCCGGTGGTGCGCGAGATATCCGGCTTCATCAATGCCATGAGCGTCGATGAGCAGGTCGATCTGGTGGCGCTGATGTGGCTTGGCCGCGGCGACGGCACGATCGAGGAATGGGACAGTCTGCGGGCCGAGGCTGCGCGCAATCATAACAATCGTACCGCCGGCTATCTGCTGGGCGAGCCGCTGCTGAGCGATTTTCTCGCCGAAGGGCTGGATGAGTTCGGCCTGACGTGGAACGACGAGCGAACCACGCCGGCCGGATAGGGTGCTCTTACATCGTGCCGGGGAAGGCGCCGCCATCGAGCAACAGGTTCTGCCCGGTGATGAAGCCGGACTTGGCGCCGCACAGGAACGCGCAGGCGAGGCCAAACTCCTCCGCGTCGCCGAAGCGGCCGGCGGGATTCTCGCTGGCGCGCTGCTTCATAATGTCTTCCGTGGAGACGCCGGCGGCCTTGGCCTGACCCGCCGAGACATTGCGGATGCGGTCGGTGTCGAATGGCCCCGGCAACAGGTTGTTGATGGTGACGTTGTGGCGCACCGTCTTGCGCGACAGGCCGGCGATGAAACCGGTGAGGCCGCTGCGCGCGCCGTTGGACAGCGCCAGCACATCGATCGGCGCCTTCACGGCGGCCGAGGTGATGTTGACGATGCGGCCGAACTTGCGCGCGATCATGCCGTCCACCGTCGCCTTGATCAGTTCGATCGGCGTCAGCATGTTGGCGTCCAGCGCCTTGATCCAGTCCTCGCGCGTGAAGGTGCGGAAATCGCCGGGCGGAGGCCCGCCGGCGTTGTTCACCAGAATGTCGGGATCGGGACAGGCCTTCAGTGCGGCGGCGCGTCCCTCCGGCGTGGTGATGTCGCCGGCGACCTCGGTCACTTCGATGCCCGGATAAGCCTTGCGGATGTCGGCGGCGGTCCTGGCCAGTGCTTCCGCACCGCGCGCGGTGAGGGTGAGGTTGACGCCCTCGGCGGCCAGCGCCACGGCGCAGCCGCGCCCCAGGCCCTTGCTGGATGCGCACACCAGTGCGCGACGGCCCTTGATTCCCAGATCCACGGTTTCACTCCCGATTTCTTGATGGTTTTCGATGACGGGCCGGACCTTAGCCAAAGCATGGCGGCGTGATAACCCGTCACGGGGTGATTAATTGCATATCTGCCCCTGTCCCGTGGCGGTGTGTTACAGCCCGTACTGGCGCTTGAGCCGCGCAATGAGGGCGGTAGCTTCCGGCGGCAGCGACTTGATGCCCATCTCGCCGGCGCGCGACAGCAGCGGACGCAACGAGGATTCGCTGAGAAATTTCGGCTGCCGATTGGCCGGGATCAGTTGATCGAAGATCAGCACCAGCGTGACCGCGACCAACCCGAGACGCACCGCGCCCAGCGCCGCGCCGGCCAGCCGGTCCAGCAAGCCGATGTCGGCGCCGGTGACTTCGTCCAACGTCAGGCGCAACAGTTTGCCGAGCACGATGCCCGCCAGCAGAAACATCCCGAACAGCAGGAATGGGCTTTGCAGTATCTGCAAGTCGCTGCCGGGCTCCGCCTTCGGTCCGAACGAGGTGGTGACCCATGCCGCGATCGGCATTGCGATCAGATAGCCGACGATGGTCGCGGCGCTGCGCAACAGGCCGGCATTGAATCCGGTGACCACGGCGATCAGCAATCCGGCATAGATGACGATATCGAAGCTGTTCATTGTGGAAAGTGCTCACGCAATTTCAGCGTCGTCCCCTATCGCGGAGATATTCAATTCGTTTTCGTCATGGCCGGAATAAATCCGGCCGTGACGAACTGCAACGAATGGCATCTCCTTTCGAAGGCAGTTACCGGCGGTGCGAATTGCAGGATCACCAACTACGCCCGCATCTCGGCCTTGATCATGTCGGCGGCTTTCTCGCCGATCATGATGGTCGGCGCGTTGGTGTTGCCGCCGATCAGGGTCGGCATGATCGAGGCATCGACGACGCGCAGGCCGTCGAGGCCGTGCACCTTCAGCGTCGGGTCCACCACCGCCGTCGGATCGTCCACGCCCATCTTGCAGGTGCCGACCGGATGATAGACGGTGTCGACGCGCTGGCGCAGCACCTCGCGGATCGCCTCGTCGCTCTCGACGCCCGAGGTGAACACGTCGGAGGTCTGGATCGCCTTTAGCGCCGGCGCATCGAGCAGGCGTTTGGTGACCTTGAAGCCGGCCACCATGGCGTCGAGGTCCGCCTCGTCGCCGAAGAAGTTCGGATCGATCGCCGGCGCGCGCATCGGGTCGGCATCCTGGAGCCAGACGCTGCCGCGGCTCTTCGGCCGCAGCAGGCAGACGTGGCAGGAGAAGCCGACGCGATTCCACGCCGGCTTGCGGCCGTGGTCGTCGATCATGCCGGTACAGAAATGAAGCTGCACGTCCGGCACATCGAGATCGGGCCGCGTCTTCAGGAAGCCGCCGCATTCGGCGACGTTCGACGTCATCGGGCCGCGCCGCTCGCGGCGATACTGCATGATGCCCTTGAGAATGCGCTTGAGGCCGGGAAATGACAGTCCGGCGAAATGCGGCGCATCCGACGTGAAGCCGAACACGAAGTCCGGATGATCCTGCAAATTTTGTCCGACGCCAGGCAGATGATGCGTCGACGCGATGCCGAGTTTTGCGAGCGCCGCCGCATCGCCGACGCCGGACAGCATCAACAGTTGCGGCGTCTGGAACGCGCCGAGGCTGAGGATCACCTCGCGGCGCGCGCGGATTTCGAACGTCTCCTTGCCGCGCCGGTATCGCACGCCGACCGCGCGCTTGCCCTCGAAGATGATGCTGGTGGCGTGCGCGCCGGTCTCGACTTTGAGATTTGGCCGGTTGGTCATGAACGGGTGGATGTAGCCGCGCGCGGCGCTCCAGCGTTCGCCGTTCTTCTGCGTGGCCTGATAGACGCCGAGCCCTTCCTGCTCCGCTCCGTTGAAGTCGTCGCGGATCAGGAATTGCGCTTCGCGCGCCGCTTGCAGGAAGATGTCATGAACGGGATTGTCGGTCTGCAGCTTCGAAACGCTGAGCGGGCCGCCCTTGCCGTGATAGTCGTCGGCGAGGTCGGCGTTGTCTTCCGAACGCTTGAAGTAGGGCAGCACGTCGGCATAGGACCAGCCGGTGTTGCCGAGCGCGGCCCAGTGATCGTAATCGGTGCGATGGCCGCGGATATAGACCATGGCGTTGATGGCGGAGGAGCCGCCGAGCGCCTTGCCGCGCGGCTGATAGCCGATGCGATTGTTGAGCCCGGCCTGCGGCACGGTGTCGAACGCCCAGTTATTGACCTTGCCCGACACCATCAGCACCAGCGCGCCGGGTGTGTTGACGACCCAGTTGTCGCCCTTGCCGCCGGCCTCCAGCAGCGCCACCGAGACGCCGGGATCCTCCGACAGGCGGCTCGCCACCGCGCAGCCGCCGGATCCGCCTCCCACGACGACAAAATCGAATGTGTCGGTCACTGTTCGCTCCCCTGGAATTTTTCTTGGAGTGTTCTTTGGAATGTTCTTGAGCCCGGCGGTTGATCCGCCGTGTCGTTACGACAGGAATCGCAGCAATTTTTCCATACGCGCCATTTTCGCGCCATAGGGCGGATAAAGATCGGCAAAGCGGTTGAACCTTGAGCGATAGAACACCGGCTTCAACTTGCTGAAGGTGCGGAAGCCCCATTCGCCATGATAGGCGCCGATCCCCGAGGCGCCGACGCCGCCCATCGGCTGATTGATCTGCGTGAAATGAAACAGGCAATCGTTGACGGTGACCCCACCCGACACGGTGCGCGTCAGCACCTCGTCGCGTGCGGCATCGTCGGTGCCGAACCAGTACAGCGCCAGCGGCCGGTCGCGTTCGTTGATGAAGCTGATCGCCTCTTTGGTCCCGGCGCAGTCCACCACCGGCAGGACGGGGCCGAAGATTTCCTCCTGCATCACCTTCATCTCCGGCGTTGCGCCGAGAATGACGGTGGGCGGAAACTTCCGCACCTCCTGCCAGGCCGGATCGTCGGCGGTCGCGGGCTGGATGACGCGCGCGCCCTTCGCCGCCGCGTCGCTGACCAATCCTTCGAGGCGGGCATAGTGCTGCCCCGAGACGATGGAGGTGTAGTCTGGATTGCCGGGCGCGGTGCCGTACATCCGCCGCATGTTCGCCGCAACTTTCCCGGCAAAATTTTCGGCGGATTCTTTTGCCACCAAAGCATAGTCCGGCGCGATGCAGGTCTGCCCGGCGTTGAGCAGTTTGCCGTAGGCGATGCGCCCGGCGGCCTGATTGAGATTCGCGGAAGCGTCTATGATCGCCGGCGACTTGCCGCCGAGTTCGAGCGTGATCGGCGTGAGACTTCGTCCCGCCGCTTCGGCGACCAAGCGGCCAACGCGCGTCGAACCGGTGAACATCAGATGATCGAACGGCAGCGCCGCAAAGACTTCCGCGATGTTGCCGTCGATGCCGGTCACCGTGATATCGGTTTCGTCAAACGTATCCGCAATCACTTGCTTCAACAGGGCCGAGAAGCGCGGCACCAGTTCGCTCGGCTTGATCATCACACGGTTGCCGGCGGCAATCGCCGCAATGGCCGGCGCGAGCGTGAGTTGCAGCGGATAATTCCATGGCGCGATGATGCCGACGACGCCGAGCGGCTGCGGCAACAGGCGATTTGTCGCCGGCCAGAATTGCAACTGCGTCGCCACGCGCTGCGATGCCATCCACGATTTGAGATGCTTGCGCGCGTGCTTGATCTCGCCTTGTACCAGCAGCGTCTCCGCCATCGTGGTTTCGATGGCGGCGCGATGGCCGAAATCGGCCGAGATGGCCTGCTGGAATTGCGTTTCGTTCGCCGCCAGCATCGCGCCAAGACGACTCAAACGATCGAGACGGTCATCCATTGTGAGCGGCGGTTGCTGGCGCGACAGCGCGACCATGCGGTGGAAATTCGCTTCGAGAGCGTTGCTGCTGGACGGTGCAGTGGATTGGTCCATGGGATCCTCGAAGCTGGTCCAATAACGGCGTGCAATGCTGTGCTTTTGCGCGCCGGGGAGCAAGACCGTCCGTGCCGCCATTGCCGGAATAGATCAAGGATTCGAGGATGATCGGATGGATCGTCGCTTCCGGGCGGTTGAATTACAAAGATTTGCCGTCTCGATGGCCCATTGCGGCGGCAAATAGGCCCTCAGCCGTCATAAAATGTTGAAAAGAACGCCTCCGGCCTCTTCCCAAAGGGGGCGAGCATTGATACATACCCGACGCGCCTTCGGCATTTGCCGTGGTTGCCTTCTCAGGAAGCCTTCGGCCGGGATCGATCGACGCCCTTCGGCGTTGAGCTGGCTTCGTTTTCCTTGAAAGGCGTGCATCGATTTATCGCGGGGTGGAGCAGCCCGGTAGCTCGTCAGGCTCATAACCTGAAGGTCATAGGTTCAAATCCTATCCCCGCAACCAAAATTACATAGTTATATCAAAGAATTGGCCCGCCTCTGGCGGGCTTTTTCTTTTTGCTGCGCGGTTCATTCGAAGGTCCAGCGCAGCCCTTCAGCGTGGCGCCTGCCCGCTGAATGATATCATGTCGTCGATGACCATGCGCCGCGGTTCGACCGCGCTCTTGCAACTCCGGGGAAAGATCATGTCGTTGCCTTCACCAGGCCGTTTCCCAACGCCGGCGAACCTCTCGTTCGATGTCGGCGGTACGACGATCTCGCCCGATGCCGTCGACGCCGCGGCGGCGACGTTGCGTGGTTCGATTATCGTGACGGAGTGCAGCCAGAGTCGAACGCTGAGCGAAATTTGCGACTGCAACCTGTGGCTCAAGTTCGAGAACCTTCAGTTCACGTCGACCTTCAAGGAGCGCGGCGCCCTCAACCGGTTGTCCGCGCTGTCGGCTGAGGAGCGGCAACGCGGCGTCATCGCGATGTCGGCCGGCAACCATGCGCAAGGGGTTGCCTATCACGCGAGACGTCTGGGAATTCCGGCGACCATCGTGATGCCGATCGGCACACCGATGGTGAAGGTCGAGAATACGCGACGGCTCGGCGCTGAGGTAATCATCACGGGGCAGACTCTTGAGGAAGCCGGCAAGTTCGTCCAGGAGCATAGCGAGGCGCATGGCCTGACGCTGATCCATCCCTACGACGATCCGCTGATCATCGCGGGGCAGGGGACGATTGCGCCCGAAATGCTGCAAGCCGTTCCCCAACTCGAGACGCTGGTTGTTCCGATCGGCGGCGGCGGCCTCATCTCCGGCATCGCGATTGCAGCGAAGGCCATCAACCCGAACATCCGCATCATCGGCGTTCAGGCCAAACTGTATCCGTCCATGTACAATGTCATCAAAGGAACGGATTTGCCCAGCCGCGGCGATACCCTCGCCGAAGGCATCGCGGTCAAAGCCCCCGGACTGATGACGCAGGAGATCATCCGGCGTCTGGTTGACGACATCATTCTTGTTTCAGACGATGATATCGAGCGCGCCGTTGCGATGTTGATCTCGGTCGAGAAGACGGTTGCGGAAGGCGCGGGCGCTGTCGGCCTCGCCGCGGTGCTGGCGGAGCCGGAGCGCTTCAAGGGTACGAATGTCGGACTGATCCTGACCGGCGGCAACATCGATACGCGGTTGATCGCGTCCGTATTGACGCGGGATCTGGCGCGCGAGGGCCGGTTGACGCAGCTTGAGATCGATATCGTCGATCGTCCCGGCCAACTCGCGCTGGTCTGCAATCTGCTTGCGGAAGCCGGCGCCAACATTATCGAAGTCTCGCACCAGCGGACGTTCTCCGACTTGCCGGCGAAAGCGACCCTGCTTCAACTGGTGATCGAAACCCGCGACAGGTCGCATCGCGACGACGTATTGACGCTGCTTGCGGCGCGAGGCTTCAGCGTCCACACCTGATGTAAGGCGTTCTATTCGCCTTCGCCGAATTTGCTGCCGACGAGATTGGCGATTGCGGTGATCGCTTCGGCCGCATCCGCGCCCGTTGCCGACACCGTGATGGTGGTGCCCGGACCTGCCGAGAGCATCATCAGTCCCATGATCGAAGAGCCGCCCACTGTCTCGCCATTGCGCGTGACGGTGACGTCGGCATTGAAGCGTTCGACCAGCTGTACGAACTTCGCCGACGCGCGCGCGTGGAGGCCGCGCTTGTTGGTGATGGGAAGCTCGCGAACGACCGGTCCGGACGACGATGCGGCAGCGGCTGCGTTGCCGTCACTGGAGAGGGGGAGATCGTCGGGCGGTGGGTTCATTTTCCAGCGAGGACACGACTGGCGATGGTGACGTACTTGCGACCGGCTTCCTGCGCGGCGGCAATCGCTTCCGGCAGCGGCAGATCGTTACGTACCTTGGCGAGTTTCACCAGCATGGGCAAGTTGATGCCGGCGAGAACCTCGACCTTCGGCCGGCTCATACACGAGATCGCGAGGTTCGACGGCGTGCCGCCGAACATGTCGGTGAGAATCGCGACGCCGTTGCCGCTGTCGACGCGGTTGACGGCTTCAATGATATCGCTTCGACACAAATCGGCATCGTCCTCGGCGCCGATCGTAATCGCCTCGATTTGCTTTTGCGGACCCATCACATGTTCGAGCGCTGCCCTGAATTCGTCGGCAAGGCGCCCATGGGTCACAAGAACCAGACCAATCATCGAAAACTCCTCGCGGGTGCTTTGGTGCACCGCACGAACGGGCCACTTTGACCATCCGGCGCTCCCGCGCAAGGGGGGAGCATCACGATTTTCCCTAAATTTTGCCACAAGGCGGGAACCGGGGCGGATCTATTCGGTGGCGACAGTGGGCCCTATATGGTGACAAATTCCGCCCGAACAATCGTCCTTTGCTGAAGCGAGCGGGATGGACAGAGGCAGCGTGGTGAGCGCGGCGATGACCAAAGGCAGTGCCGAAAAGCCGGTCGGGACCGGAATTCGCGGCAGTTCGAGCGCCGAAAGCGTGGTTATCAGGCTTTCCGGGGTCGGAAGCCGGGCTCCGTCGGCGGCGTTGAGATCGACCACGCAGCCGATGGGCGCCTCGGACATGTAGTCGCAGCGCCGGATGCCGAGCCCGCGAATTTCAATCAGCCCCGCCAGCCGGGGCGCTGGCCGTACCCACAACCGGCCTTGCCGGACCTCGAGATGAATCCTGTCGTCGCCGACCAGAACCGCTGCCGGAATCTGCCCGCTGCGTCCGGCCAGGATCAATTCGAAGGCCAGTCGGCTCTTGCCGGAACCTGAAGGGCCGCGGATCAGGACAGCCTGCTCACCGACGAGAACGGCGGAGGCATGGATGCTCGGTGCGTCTGGCGGGCTCTGGCGAGAATCGACCGGTGGCGCGGTCATATCGGCAGCCGCACCACGAAACGTGCGCCGGCGACCGTCGGCTGGCCATCGTCATCGATTGGCCCCTTGCGGTTCTCGGCCCAGACGCGGCCGCGATGGGCTTCGATGATTTGCTTCGAGATGGACAGACCGAGCCCGGAGTTCTGGCCGAAGCCCTGGTGCGGCCGGTCGGTATAAAAACGCTCGAAGATGCGTTCGAGCGCGTCGTCGCGAATGCCGGGACCATCGTCGTCGATCACGATTTCGACTTCCGATTTGATGCGACGGCAGGTGACGCGAACCTTGCCGCCGGATTGCGAAAACGACTGCGCATTCACCACCAGATTGGAGATGACTTGGCCGAGTCGTGAATCGTGTCCGGGGACGGAAAAGGCATCCGCGGGTCCTCCCTCGAAACGGGTTTCGACGGCAACGTCGTGGCCGAGCCGCGTCTCGTTGGCGACCGAGGTGAGGGTGGTGAGCAGCCGTCGCAACTCCACGGGTGCTACATCCTGTCGCTGCAATTCGGCATCCAGCCGGCTTGCATCGGAAATATCCGAGATCAGGCGATCAAGCCGGCGGACGTCGTGTTCGATCACTTCGAGCAAGCGTGCACGGCTGGTGTCGGTCTTGGCGAGCGGCAGCGTTTCCACTGCCGAACGCAACGAGGTCAGCGGGTTTTTCAGTTCGTGCGCGACGTCGGCGGCGAACATTTCGATCGCCTCGATGCGGTTGTAGAGCGCTTCGGTCATGTCGCGCAGCGCGCCAGACAGATGGCCGATCTCGTCGCGGCGGCGGGTGAAATCGGGAATTTCCACGCGGGTCTTGATGCGATGGCGAACGCGCGCCGCGCCGGCGGCGAGCCGGCGCACCGGACCCGCAATGGTGCTGGCGAGCAGCAGCGACAGCACGATCATCACCACCATGGCGACGCCGAACACTTTCAGAATCGCCAACCGCTCCGCGGTCACCATCTGGTCGATGTCGTCGCCCTGCGTCGACAGCATCAGGGCGCCGTGGATGGCGCGGAAGCGCTGCACCGGCACCGCGACCGAGACGATGATCTCGCCACGATCGTTGATGCGGACCATGCTGGACTTTTCACCCTTGAGCGATTGTGCGACTTCCTGGTAGCCGTTGCCGTTCTCCGGTCCCAGTTCGCGATACAGCGGAAGGTCGCCGCGATTGAGCCAGGTGCGGACCGCGATCATCGCGCGCTCCATCAGGCCGGGCTTCTCGTTGGCGGGCGGCGACAGTTCGAAGCGCATGACGTCGCCGCGACCATACAGGCTGCGGCTGTCGAGGATCAGCACGCCGTCGCGATCGTAGATGCGCGCACGCGTTTTCGTCGGCGATATCAGCCGGCGCAGCACCGGCGCGACGCGCTCCGGATTGATCGGGAAATCGAGCGTCGCGAGTTCGTCGGGCGCGGCATAGGTTTCGCCGGGCTTGAGATCGAGCAGGCGATCCGGATCGATGGTGATGGTGTTGGTTTCCACCGTCGCCGAGGCTGCGATGGCGCCGGCGATGATCTCGCCCTGCACCAGAAGGCTCTGCGCGCGGGCGTCGATCAGGCCGGCGCGGAATTGCGACAGGTAGAGAATGCTGGCGACAAGTGCGATCAGGCCCGCCAGATTGAGCGAGACGATCCGCCGCGTCAGGCTCGAAAAGCTGACCGTGAAAAAGAACTGACCGGCGCGTTGCAACCAGCCCAGCGGTCGCCGCCACGTCGGGACCGCGTCCGAGGCTGTGATGGAGGAAGCTCCGGCCGCCGAGACGACGTCGTCGATGGTCTCTCGATCAGGCTGTGTTCGATCCAGCAATGGCTAAACCCGCCCGGTTGTTTCAGTTTTGCGCCGCAGTACCTACCATAGACGATGCCAACGGGCTCGTCAGGTCACAAAGCGCGAGACCATGCGCGTCCACCGGGCGCGCGCACGGCCTCTCTCAATGCTGCGATCAGGTTTCCTTGAACCGATAGCCGACGCCATACAGCGTTTCGATCATCTCGAAATCGTCGTCGACGACCTTGAACTTCTTGCGCAGCCGCTTGATGTGGCTGTCGATGGTGCGGTCGTCGACATAGACCTGGTCGTCGTAGGCCGCGTCCATCAGCGCGTTGCGGCTTTTCACCACGCCGGGGCGCGTCGCCAGTGCCTGCAAAATCAGGAACTCGGTGACGGTGAGCGTCACGGGTTCGTTTTTCCAGGTGCAGGTGTGGCGTTCAGGATCCATCCGCAGCAGGCCGCGATCCAGTGCCTTGGCGTCCGTTTCCTTTGGCGCGGCGGCCGGGTCCTTCGGCGCCGAGCGGCGCAGCACCGCCTTGACACGCTCCACCAGCAAGCGCTGCGAGAACGGCTTCCGGATGAAATCGTCGGCGCCCATCTTGAGCCCGAATAACTCGTCGATTTCCTCATCCTTCGAGGTGAGGAAGATCACGGGCAGGTCCGATTTCTGACGCAGACGACGCAGCGTCTCCATGCCGTCCATGCGCGGCATCTTGATGTCCAGCACCGCAAGGTCGGGCGGACTGGTGCGGAAGCCGTCCAGCGCGGAAGCGCCGTCGGTGTAGGTCATGATGCGATAGCCCTCGGCCTCCAACGCAATGGATACCGAGGTGAGAATGTTGCGGTCATCATCGACCAGAGCAATTGTGGGCATGAGCCTGCTTTCCGAAGCGGAGTGCCTGTACGTCGACCTGTGCGATACCGTGTCGTATCAGACGGTCATGAGAACCCGGCCAACGAGCAATGCAAGCTGGGCTGAAGTGTGGCCGAGTTCCAAACGTTCGAAACGGCAGCGGGTTCCGCCGTTGCCGTCAAAGAGGCTATATAACGGCCAAGACCGCGGAAAAAAGGCCCGGAACAGGAATTCGCGAGATTTAACAATGCGCCCTGATCCCGAATTCGATCCTCATACGCTGACGCGGAGCCTGCTCCGGCGCCGTCGGCAAGGTGCGCTTGCAACGTTGATGGCGGAAGGCGGCGCACCCTATTGTTCGCTGGTGAACGTCGCGAGCGATGTCGATGGCGCACCGATTCTGTTGATTTCCAGGCTTGCCATCCATACCCGCAATATCCTGAAGGATGCCCGAGTGTCGTTGATGCTGGATGAGCGGGCCGCAGGCGATCCGCTGGAAGGCGCCCGGATCATGGTCGCGGGCGAGGCGCGAGAGGCGACGGAAGCGGAATTGCCGAACTTGCGACGGCGCTACCTGAATGCCCACCCCGATGCCGAAGCCTTCGCCCATTTTCCGGATTTCGGCTTTTTCCGGGTCCGGATCGAGGGCGTCCATCTGGTGGCGGGGTTCGGGCGCATTGTCGATCTCACACCGGGGCAGGTTCTGACCGATCCGGCAGGCTGCGAGACGCTGCTTGAAGCGGAGCCGGACATCATTGCGCACATGAATGCCGAACATTTAGACGCGATGAAATTATATGCAACGGAGCTCGCAGGAGCGGCCGCAAGCGGCGGGGAATGGCGTTGCACCGGCTGCGATCCCGATGGAATCGACCTCGTGAACGGCACGGAGGTGGTGCGAATTACCTTCCCGGAGCGGGTGCGCGATCCAATGACTTTACGTGCAACCCTGCGTCGACTCGCAGATCAGGCACGAGGACACAACCATTAAGAGAGCCTATCCTTTATAGACGCAATCAAGTTTCCCCCGCGACCGGGGATCGGCTTGGCAAGGTGGGCGTTCGTGAGTATTAGATCGCAGACCTTGGCCTGGACGGGGCGGTTTCCGCGTCGATGACGCGTCTGGATGACCGCGCGGGTTCGGCGACGGATTCGAGGAGGAATTTTCGTGAAAGAACTGGGTGTACGTAACGGTGCCTTCGGTGCCGATAAATTCGGCTTAAAAAATCTCAAGGAGGTGCGGTGGAATCTCGGGGCGCCGCAGCTTTATGAATACTCGCTGCAAGCCGGCGAGGCCGAAGTCACCGCCGATGGCGCGTTGTGTGCCGAAACCGGAATTTTCACCGGACGCAGTCCGAAGGACAAGTTCACCGTTCGCGACGCCACCACCGACAAGACCATGTGGTGGGAAGGCAACCAGTCGATTACCTCCGATCAATTCCAGGCTCTTTACGAAGACTTCCTCAAGCACGCCGAAGGCAAGTCGCTGTTCGCGCAAGATCTCTACGGCGGTGCCGATCCCGCGTTCCAGATCAAGACCCGCGTTTATACCGAACTGGCCTGGCACTCGCTGTTCATCCGCACCCTGCTGCGTCGTCCCGAAGTTTCGGAGCTTGCCTCGTTCGTTCCCGAACTGACGATGATCGATCTGCCGAGTTTCAAGGCCGATCCTAAACGCCATGGTGTCCGTTCCGAGAACGTCGTGGCCATCGATTTCGCCCGCAAGATCGTCCTGATCGGCGGGTCTTATTATGCCGGCGAGATGAAGAAGTCGGTCTTCACCACGCTGAATTACTACCTGCCCGAGAAGGGCGTGATGCCGATGCATTGCTCGGCCAATGTCGGCCCGAAGGGCGATACCGCGATCTTCTTCGGCCTGTCCGGTACCGGCAAGACCACGCTCTCGGCCGATCCGAAGCGCACGCTGATCGGCGACGACGAGCATGGCTGGGGCAAGGACGGCGTCTTCAATTTCGAAGGTGGCTGCTACGCCAAGTGCATCAAGCTCTCCGCCGAGGCCGAGCCGGAAATTTTCGCCGCCAGCACCCGCTTCGGCACCATCCTCGAAAACGTCGTTCTCGATTCTGCGACCCGTGCAGCGGACTTCGATGACGGCTCGAAGACGGAGAACACCCGTTCGGCCTATCCGCTCGATTTCATTCCGAACGCATCGCCGACCGGCCGCGCGCCGCAGCCGAAAAACCTGGTGATGCTCGCTGCCGATGCTTTCGGCGTGCTGCCTCCGATCGCCAAGCTGACCCCGGCGCAGGCGATGTATCACTTCCTTTCCGGCTACACCGCGAAGGTGGCGGGCACTGAGCGCGGTCTTGGCAACGAGCCGAAGCCGGAATTCTCGGCCTGCTTCGGCTCGCCGTTCCTGCCGCGTCATCCTGCTGAGTACGGCAACCTGCTGCGCGACCTGATCGCCAAGCACAACGTCGATTGCTGGCTGGTCAACACCGGCTGGACCGGCGGCAAGTACGGCGTCGGCAGCCGCATGCCGATCAAGGTGACGCGGGCGCTGCTCACCGCCGCGCTCGACGGTTCGTTGCGCAATGTCGAATTCCGCACCGACAAGTATTTCGGCTTTGCGGTGCCGACCGCGCTGCCGGGCGTGCCGAGCGAAATCCTCGATCCGGTCAACACCTGGAAGGACAAGGCCGAGTTCGACAAGACCGCGCGCAATCTCGTCGCGATGTTCCAGAAGAACTTCGCCGAGTTCGAAAGCCACGTCGACGCCGACGTGCTGGCGGCGGCGCCCGAGGTCAAGCTCGCGGCTGAATAACCGCGCGACAACTCATCGAGTTACGAAAGCCCGGCGCCGGGAAATCAGCGCCGGGCTTTTGTTTTGTCCTCGCGCTTTCAGCGGCGTGTGTCGAGGCACCCTGTCACGCCTTGAAGTAAGCGATCTGCTGCGTCGTCGCCAGCAGCTTGCCGCTCGGCGACCACAGCGCGCCGATCTGGTCGCCATAGCTTTTGTGAAAGACGCTGGCATCCGCGACCGCGAGCACATGGCTTGCATCCTCGGCGATGAGATCCTCGGCGTCGGCATGGAAATAAGTGGTCAGCGACACCGTGCCGAACGGCACCAGTTCGTTGCGGACATGGAAGATGCGGGCGAAGAAGGCATCCGACATCGACACCAGTGACAGCGCGTCGAGGCGGCGCGGCGCCGTATCGCCGATCCACAGCTTGGAGAACGGGCTCGCAAGCTCGCCCTGCGCGGCAACGCCAAAAAGCGGCTGCCCTTCGACGAACCGGAAATCATACTGGTGAACCCACGTCATCTTCAGGCCGCTCTTGGGATAGCGCTTGGTTTCCTCGAACGGAGTTGCTTCAGGGCGCGAGACCGGACGATGCGACCATGATGGCCGCCGCACGGCGAAGACCGCGGTGGCGAAAGCGGCCGTCTCTCCGCCCTGCTGCGTCAGTTCAACCGACCAGTGCTGGGTGGAGCGGTTGGCCTTGATCAGCCGCACATCCAGGTCGAACGGCCCCGCTGCGATCGGTGCGCAGTAGTTCACCGTCAACGCCAACGGATCGCCCTCGCGCTGCGAGTGCTCGACGATGGCGCGCAGCATGGTCGCGGCGGTAATCCCGCCAAAGGGACCAATGAAAGCCCAGTAGTCCTCACTGGTGTGCCCGCTCCACTGACTGTCGCCAGCGGTGACGCGGGTGGCTTTGTCGAACAAATGTTCTGTGGCTTCGGATTGGAGGATCGGCATGGAGCGCTCCGAGTAAGATGGGACAAGCGGAGCTGGATCAGGTGGACTCCACGCAACAGGGATGGCGCAACCGTCAGCGAAATTCAATGACGTTGCAGGTTATGGCCAATGCACATTTGTCGCGCCGTCAGATCAGTCCCAGGCCGGTGCGAAAGTCGGGTTCACGAAACGAAGATTCTTCGGCAAAGCAGCGATAGCGCGACGGTCATCCGCATCGAGGGAGAGTTGCAGGGCTGCCAGATTGGCGGCCTGTCGTTCCGGATGCCGGGCTTTCGGAATGGCGGCGACGCCCGGCTGATCCAGCAGCCATTTCAGCGCGACTTGCGCCGGCGTTGCCTGGTGCTTGCGCGCAATGGCGGCCAATTCTGGCCGATCCGCGAGTTGCCCCTTGGCCAGCGGACAATAGGCTACCAGCGGAATTGATTTCGATTGCAGATAGTCCAGTACCGGTTTCTGGTCGAGCAGCGCATGATACTCGACCTGATTGCAGGCGATCGGCGCGCGGATTTCTTCCACCGTCCGACGCAGCAGCGGCAAGGTGAAGTTGGCGACGCCGATGGCGCGGGTCCGGCCGTCCTCGCGCAATCGCATCAGCGTTTCGAATATCTCAGCCAGGTTCATCGCGGGCGCCGGCCAATGCACGAGATAGAGATCGACATGATCGAGTCCCAACCGCGCGAGGCTGGCGTCGAAGGCACGCCGGATGCCATCGCGGGTCAGATGATCGTGCCAGACTTTTGTCGTGAGGTGGATGTCTTCGCGGCGGATGCCGGAGGCGGCGATAGCCGCGCCGACAGCCTGCTCGTTGCCGTACATTTCAGCGGTATCGATGTGTCGATATCCGATGGCCAGTGCGCTCTCGACCGCGCTTTGGCATTCGGCGTCCTGCATGGCAAAGGTGCCGAAACCGAGGGCGGGAAGGTTTATGCCTTGAGTCTTGAGCATCTGCATCGATGGACCTCTGTAACGGAGCGCGAACCTGCGATCAGCCATGATGACACGACGCGGACAAGTCCGGCGCCTCACATGGCATGGACGGAACGGATTGAGGATATCGTATCCCGGATCGAGGGGTCGGGACCAGTGCGCGTTAGCCGTGTCCGCGCTGGGTGCGCGCCGGCTGAGACGGGGCCGCGATGACCGGAACGTCCCAGATATCTTCGGCGTATTCGCGAATGGTGCGATCCGAGGAGAACCACGCCGTGCGCGCCGTGTTGAGAATGCTGGCGCGGGTCCAGGCTGAGCCCACCCGCCAGCGACTATCGATCGCGCGCTGAGTATCGAAATAGGAATCGAAATCGGCGCTGACCATATAGTGGTCGAGGTGACGCAGGGCATGGCCGATCGCGTGGAAGCGGGCTGGATCGTCCGGCGAGAATGCCCCAGATTCGATAGCGTGGATCGCGCGCGCCAGACGCGGCGACCGCATGATGACGTCGCTCGCGTCGAGCCCGCTTGCGCGTCGCGCCATCACCTCTTCCGCATTCATGCCGAAGATTGCGATGTTCTCGACGCCGACGTGATCGCGAATTTCGATATTGGCGCCGTCCAGCGTGCCGATGGTCAATGCGCCGTTCAGCGCAAGCTTCATATTGCCGGTGCCGGATGCTTCCATGCCGGCCGTTGAAATCTGCTCGGAAAGATCGGCGGCGGGAATGATCACCTCGGCGAGACTGACATTGTAGTCCGGCAGGAACGCGATCTTGAGGCGGTTGCCGATCGCGGGATCGTTGTTGACGACATGGGCCACATCGTTGATCAGCTTGATGATCAGCTTGGCGTAGCGATAGCTTGCGGCGGCCTTGCCGGCAAAAATCTTGACGCGGGGCACCCAGTCGCGCTGCGGCTCGTCGCGGATAGCCTGATACATCGCGACAGCTTCCACGATATTGAGGAGCTGGCGCTTGTACTCGTGAATCCGTTTGATCTGGACATCGAACAGCGCCTCCTGGTCGGCTTCGATGCCAAGGCGTTCGTAAATCAATCTCGCCAGCGCCGCCTTGTTGTGACGCTTGATGCGGCTGAATTGATGTTGAAACGCGGCATCTCCCGCATGAGATTCAAGCAGCGTCAATCGGGTCGGGTCATCGAGCAATGCATCGCCGCAGACCTCGCGCAGCAGGTCAGTCAATCCGGGATTGGCCAGCATCAGCCAGCGGCGGAAAGTGATGCCGTTGGTCTTGTTGGTGATGCGGTCCGGATAGAGCCGATGCAGATCGCGAAACACCGTCTCCTTCATCAGGTCCGAATGCATCGCCGAGACGCCGTTGATACGATGCGAACCGACGAAAGCGAGATAACCCATGCGGACCCGGCGGCCGGCCTTCTCGTCGATGATCGAAACCGATGCACGGAAGGCATCGTCATGCGGTTGAACCGCCGTCGCGCGATCGAGATGGGCGATATTGATGCGATAGATGATTTCGAGATGGCGCGGCAGCATGCGCTCGAACAGGTCGACCGACCAGACCTCGAGCGCTTCGGGTAGCAGGGTGTGATTTGTGTAGGACAATGTCTTCGTCGTGATCTGCCACGCGGCGTCCCATCCCATCGCGTGACAATCGATCAGGATGCGCATCAGTTCGGCGACCGCGAGGCTCGGATGCGTATCGTTGAGCTGGACAGCGGCCTTGGCCGGCAGCGCGCTCAGCGATCCGTCGGCGCGGAGATGGCGGTTGACCAGATCCTGCAACGAGGCCGAGACGAAGAAGTATTCCTGCCGCAGTCGCAACTCCCGCCCGGCCGGGGTTTCATCGTTGGGATAGAGGAATTTGCAGATCGCCTCGGCGCGCGCCTGCATCGACATCGCACCGAGATGATCGCCGGTGTTGAACACATCGAGCCGTAGCGGATCGGGTGCACGTGCCGACCATAGCCGCAGCGCATTCACATGCGCGCCGCGCCAGCCGACGATCGGGGTGTCGAAGGCGACCGCCTGCACGGTTTCGGCGGGGTGCCAGTTAAACTGCTCGCGTCCCTTGGCGTCGGTGAACGGTTCGACATGGCCGCCGAAATGAACGTCATAGACCACCTCGCGTCGCGGGAATTCCCACGGATTGCCGAAGGAAAGCCATTCGTCTGGATATTCCTGCTGGCGGCCATCAGTGATGATCTGGCGAAACAGGCCGAAGTCGTAACGAATGCCGTAGCCGATGGCGGGCACTGCGAGCGTCGCCATGCTCTCCATGAAGCAGGCCGCAAGCCGGCCGAGGCCGCCATTGCCGAGCGCGGCATCCGGCTCGCATTTGCGCAATTCGTCGAGATCGACGCCGAGATCGCCCAGCGCTGCGGTGAACAGCGGCAGCAATCCCATATTGTTGAGCGCATCGGTGAACAGACGGCCGATCAGAAACTCGAGCGACAGGTAATAAACCCGCTTGCGCCCGGCGTCGTAATTGTCCTTGTCGGTCAACAGCCAGCGATGAACGATACGGTCGCGCAATGCCAGCGCGGCAGCCTTGTACCAGTCGTGAGATGTCGCGATTCCGGCATCCTTGCCGATCGCAAGCGTCAGCTTGCCGAGGATCGCGCTCTTGATATCCGCAAGCGCCAGTTCATCGATTGGATGACGCGATTGCGGAACATAATCAGCGATGGAGTCATGCGGCAAATGATCGATCCTGAAAGGACTGCGAACGGGATCATACCCCTATCAGGCGGGGCCGAGAACCCGTTGAAATATTTTGTAACGTCGATACGAACAGTTTGAACTTATTGGTGATCGGCCACGTTTCTGATGACCAATCGCGAGAGTTGCACAACAAGTCCGCGAAGCCTGTCGTTTTCTTCCAGCACGGCGTCGATATCGACGCTCTCGTGACGCGAAATCTTGGAGCGCTTGATCTCGTTTGCGCGCTGGGGTGAGGGCATGGTTGCCATGATCGGCCTCTCTCTTCAGCGGAACTCATAGAACAGGTTTCATTGTTCTGACTCGGCGATCAAAAATATGACGCGTATAAGGAGAAATTGGGATCGGGGAACTGCGGAACTTTCTCACGCCGCATGAAACCTTTCGTCGAGTGAGAAGTCTGCGTCGGTTGTCGTGACCAATTCGCGGAATTCGAATCGAGCCAGCCAATCGTCACCGCCGAATCCATGCACGCACCTCATCGTGAAATGATTGGTTGAAGATGCCTGACCCACCGCGCGGCACGGGTGGGGCTGATCCCTTAAGAATTCTGGAACAAATTAAGAACAAAATAATAAGCTATTGATATATCATCGTGATTCGTTGTGTGGGACGCACAACATCTAGGGTCTGTCAAAACGCTTGAGGGCTATATGTCCACGATTGCCAGTCATCAGTTCGCGCTCACCCGCATCGCGGATTTCGCGCGCTCGCTGTCGCGGCTGCATCGGATGTCGCATCGGCGTCCGGTCGACGACGACCAGATCGATCGCGCGTTCAATGCCGTCTGCATGTCGATATGGGGGTACACCACCGACGACTTCAGCGACGATCTCTTGTCGATAGAAGATCACGCCTGGCTCGATACGCTCGATGAAGCACATGCGCGCATCTTTGCCGCCGAGCATGGTTACGATCTGGTCGACGATACCGGCATGCTGGCCGACTGGTGGGGTTACTGCTGGATGATCTTGGCCGAGAAACGCGGCTTGTTGACGCCGGAGAATCGCGCGGCAGCGCGCGCCGCGATCGAGGAAAAATATCTCGCCGCGCCGAATGTCATCGGCGTCATCGTCGGCCGTTGATAACAAGCTCTAATTGACGACGGTGCGTTTCGCTTTCGGTGTCGTGGCCGCCTGCACGGCATTATCCGGCAGTGTCATTGACGGCACGGCTGCCTCGCTCGGCATGTCGGCGCGGGTGGGCGCGACCTTCATCTCGCCGAGCTTGGCGCGCACGCTCGCGGTGAGCCCCGGATAATTGGCGACCGGTGCGAAGTCAGGAGCCTGATCGGCACCAAGCCGAACACCGGTATAGGCAACGAGGCCATCGGCGGTTGCCACTACGTCGCCCGATCGCAGCGAGGGATCCTGCGACAGATCGACCTGTGCGAGGCCGGCGGGATCACGGCCGTTGCAGGTGCAGTCGGCTTTCAGCGCCTTGCGATAGGCGAAGGCATTGGCGCTGTCGGCATAGCGTTCGCCGTTGCTGGCGACCGCGCCGTCGATGGTGCTGCCGGAATAGACCCTGGTTTGCGCGGCAGGGCAGAACGCCTGGCACGTCCGCGCCGGTGTCGTGCCGCTCTTGATCGAGAGCGGAAAATATTTGCCGTCGCAGGTACGCACGCAGAATGTGGCTCCGCGTCCGACCGACGTCGTGACGACGGGACGGGGTGGTGCGTCATTCGGCTGTTGGTTGAGCCCGAATGGATCGGCGAAGAAATTCGCCGAACCGGACGGCGCGGATTGCTGCGGTTTGGCGGCACCCCCGAACAGGAAGTCGAACAGACCCTGTGCTGAAACAGACTGCGGGGCGAGAGAGGCTGCCGCCAGCAACGCGGCGGCGAGGATCGCGCGACCGCGCTGGGTCCTTGAACGCAAATTTGTACGCAACGCGAACTCCAGCCACATCCGTCAGCGCAGCACACATTGCGCCGCCTCGGTGGGTTGGACTTTATCGCGGGATGGTAAACGAGATATGAGTGGCCGGTCAGATGCCGACCAGCGACAGCACAATGAAGACCGGCAGCAGCACCGCGAGCGACCACAGCATGTAGCCGAAGAAGCTCGGCATCTTGATGCCGCGCTCGGTGGCGATGGCGTAGACCATGAAGTTGGGCGCGTTGCCGATATAGGTCATTGCGCCCATGAACACCGCGCCAAGCGAGATTGCGACGAGCACATGTGACAGGTCCGTCATCAGATGCGCGGCATCGCCGCCGGCCATTTGGAAGAACACCAGATAGGTCGGCGCATTATCGAGGAACGAGGAAAGCGTTCCGGTCAGCCAGAAATAGGCTGTCGGATTCGGGCTTCCGTCGGCGCGGGTCACCATGCTCAGCACTGCGCTGAACGCGCCGTGCGATCCCGCCTGCAGCATCGCCATCACCGGGACGATGCAGATGAATATCCCGGCGAACAGGATCGCGACTTCCTTGATCGGTCCCCAGGTGAAGCCGTTGGCGGCGCGGTCTTTCTTGCGGGTCAGTGCGATGGAGGCAATGGCGACCAGCACGAAGATGGCGTCGCGTGCAAGGTCTTGCAGTTCGAGATGCACGCCGACGACGGTGAAGCTCACGCCGGGCCGCCATTGCGCGCTCATCAGGATCGCGCCGATGATGACGGCGATCAGCCCGAAATTGATGCCGCCATGCAGTTTCAGCGGCCGGTCGGGTGTCGGATCGACCGGGCGGGGACGCCCCTCGCGCCGGCGGACATAGATATCGATGACAACGAACACGGCCAGCACCACGGCGCTCACCGCCAGGGTTTCCGGCCACAGATGCTGCGTGGTCCAGAAGAAGTCGACGCCCTTGAGGAAGCCGATGAACAGCGGTGGATCGCCGAGCGGCGTCAGCGAGCCGCCGATGTTGCAGACCAGGAAGATGAAAAACACGAAGACGTGGGCGTTGTATTTACGGTCGTCGTTGGCGCGGATCAGCGGCCGGATTAGGATCATCGCTGCGCCGGTGGTGCCGACGAGACTCGCGATCGCGGTACCGATGGCGAGCAGCGCGGTGTTGGTGAGGACGCTGTCGTGCAGGTTGCCTTCGAGATAAATGCCGCCCGCGACCGTGAACAATGCCAGCAGTAACAGGATGAACGGCATGTATTCGAGCAGCGCCGTATGCGCCAGCGTCGTCGTTACGGTGTGCAGATCGGTGGTGAGCAGCAGCGGCACGACGACGAGCGCCGACCAGAACGCGGTGAACTTGCCGAGGTGATGCTCCCAGACGTGCGGATAGAACACCGGCCCGGTGGCGATGCAGAGCAGGATGCCGACGAACGGCAGCGCCCACAGCCAGCTCAGCTTCGTGCCGTCGAGTCCTTCAGCGGCTAGCGCCGGTTCCGGCCACGCGGCCAGGACCAGAAGAGCAACGAGCGCGAGCGGGGTGTGCGGACGAAACGGCAAGGTCATTGAATGGGGCTACCGAGCATTGATCGCTGGGACAATGAGGCGATCGGTCGCCCCTATCTATTGAGGAATTCAGAGGCCTTGAACAGTGAACGAAAGGTGAGGCCGGCATCGGCAAAGGTCGCCGCTGCGCCTTCGTCGCGATCGACCATGGTGAACACCAGCGCGATTTCCGCGCCGGCGTCGCGGACCGCTTCCACCGCCTTGATCGCCGAGCCGCCGGTGGTGGTAACGTCTTCGACGATCACCACGCGTTTGCCGCGCAGGCTTTCCGTCTTGGTCAGCCCCTCGATTGCCAGCCGCGCGCCATGTTCCTTCGGCTTCTTGCGGACAAAGAACGCGGCGATCGGCGCTTTCTTGAGCCAGGACAATTGCGCGATGGCGCCGGCGAGCGGTACCGCGCCCATCTCGAGCCCGCCGACGTAATCGAGCTTGTCGTCCTTCAGCGCCTCGAAGGTGAGTTCTGCCAAAAGCGCCGCGCCCTCGGGATCGAGCATGGTCGGTTTCAGGTTGAAATAGAAATCGCTCTTTCGCCCCGATGCCAGGGTGATTTCGCCGCGCCCGAAGGAGCGGGTGAAGATGATATCGGCAAGGCGGGCGCGCGAGGCGGAATTGGACACGGCAAGGACTTTCAAGTCGGAGGGATCGCCGGACCCTAACGGCCACAGCGGCCTGTTTCCAGAGCCGATGACGCTTCGTCAACAGCGCATCCGGCGAGGACCGGATGCCAGAGCCTCCGGGTTATCCGGCCCGTACCGGCCCCATCAGGGCATCCGGCAGCCAGGTCGCGATCTCCGGGAAGATGCACAGGATCACGATGGCCAGCATCATGCACAGCACATAGGGAATGGTGCCGTACATGATCTTGGTCACCGGAACGTCGGGTGCGATCGAATTGACGATGTAAAGGTTGAGCCCGACCGGCGGGTGGATCAGTCCGATCTCCATGTTGATGGTGATGATGACGCCGAACCAGATCGGGTCGAACCCGGCGGCCGTGATGATCGGCAGCAGGATCGGCGCAGTCATCAGGATGATCGCCGCCGGCGGAATGAAGAAGCCGCACACCAGCAGGAAGATGTTGATGAGGAACATCAGCACCCAGCGGTTGACGTGCATGTCGGCAATCGCCTGTGCCAGCGTCTGGGTGAGATACAGCGAGGTCAGCATGTAGCCGAACAGCACGGCAGCGGCGATGATCATCAGGATCATCACGGATTCCCGCGTGGTGTCGTAGAGGATCAGCCACCATTTGTCAGGCGACCACATCCGGTAGATGATCACAGCCAGTATCACGCACAGCGCCGCGCCGACGCCGGCCGCTTCCGATGGCGTCGCGACGCCGCCGTAGAGCGTGTACATGACGCCGACGATCACCAGCACGAACGGCAGTATCTTGGGGATCGACTGGAATTTCTCGCGCCACGAATAGCGGAAATCGAGCGCGTGGGAGCGGAAGCCGCGCTTCCACAGGATGAACATCGTCCACAGAATGAACAGCGTGGTCAGCAGGAGACCGGGGAAAACGCCGGCGAGAAACAGCCGGCCGATCGAGGTCTCCGTCGCGATGCCATACAGGATGAAGGTGATCGAGGGCGGGATCAGGATGCCGAGCGTGCCGCCGGCGCAGATTGCGCCGGTGGCGACGTCGTCCGGATAGCCCCTGCTTCGCATCTCCGGAATGCCCATCTTGCCGATGGCGGCGCAGCAGGCAGGAGAGGAACCCGTGAGTGCGGCGAAGATCGAGCAGGCGCCGATGTTGGAGATCACGAGCCCGCCGGGCACGCGATAGAGCCAGCGGTCGAGGGCCTCGTACAGATCCTTGCCCGCGGGCGAGGAGCCGATGGCAGCGCCCATCATCACGAACATCGGGATCGAGACCAGCGTGAAGTCGTGCAGGCTGCCGTAGAAGGTTTCGGCGGCGACCTGAAGCGCATCGGCACCCTGGAAGATGACCAGGAAGCTGAGCGCGATCGCACCGAGCGCGAAGGCCACCGGCGCGCCGGACAACAGGATGACGAGGGTGACGACGATGACGATGGTGCCTTGGACTGCCGGGCTCATGTGGTCTCCTTCGGTGTCAGGCCGAAGGGAGGTTCGCGGCCGGTGACCAGGTTATAGAGGCTGGCGACATACTGCAGCGACAGGATGCCGAGGCCGATCGGCATCGCGGCGTAGGGAATCCACAGCCGTACCCGCCACATCGTGTCCGAGGCCCAGTTGTTGCTCCACGCCTCGTACCAGAACTCCGAACCGAGAACCGTCATGGTGACGCAGAATGCAAACGACATCAGCCCGGCGGCGAGCGCCAGCCAGAACCGCGCGGTCTGTCCGAGATACAACGGCAGCACGTCGACGTTGACGTGCCCGCGATTGAGCAGCAGGAACGGCGCGCCGATGAAGGTCGCGGCGATCAGGCTGTAGGTGGTGAAATCCGTCTGCCAGATGGTGTTCTGGTTGAGCACGCTGCGGACGAACACCATGTGGCAGACCACCACCACCGCGGCTGCAATTAGCAGCGCCGCGACGATGCCGCACAGCTTCGAGATCAGCGTGATGGCGCGAATGTAAAGGTCCATCGGAGAGGTTCCGGCACAAAGAGAGATGCCCGGCGTGTCTGCACGGTCTTGCGAACCGGTCAGGCGCCGCCGGGCAATGAGAACATGTCGCGCGACATCGGTTGCTTATTTGACCGCAAGCGCCTCGTCGATCAGCTTCTTGCCGTCCGGCACTTCCTTGGCGAAGGTCGCGTAAGAGCTTTTCTGCGCCACCTTGATCCAGGCGTCGTATTCCTCGGGTGTGAGCGTCACCACCTCGACGTTGTGCTCCTTGAAGACCTTGACCAGCCTGTCGTCGAGACCCTTGCTCTCTTTAACGAAGTAGTCCTGCGATTTTTTCGCGGCGGCGCGCAGGGCCTCCTGCTGCGGCTTGGTCAGCTTGTCGTAGGTCTTCTTCGAGATCAGCACCGGCTCGTACATGAACCACAGCGCGTTATCGCCCGGTGCCGTGATGCACTTCACCTGCTCGTAGATCCGGAACGAGACGAAGCTGCCGGCGCTGGTATCGGTGGCGTCGGCGACGCCGGTTTGCAGTGCGTTATAGACCTCGTTGCTGGGGATCGAGACGATCGAGGCGCCTGCCTCCTGCCACATTGCGGCGAAGGTCGGTCCCGCGGAGCGAATCTTCAGGCCCTTGATATCGTCGGGCTTGCGGATGCACTTGTCTTTCGAGGCTACGGCGCCTGCAAGCCACGCATCCGCCAGGACGAGAATGCCTGCCTTCTCGATCTGCGCCTTGATGTCCTTCATGAACTGGGAATCGTTGAGGCGGGCGGCGCGGTCATGGCTGCGTACCAGCCCCGGCATCAGCGTCGCCCCGAAAGCGCGGACCTTGCCGCTGGCGTAGTCGAGCGGGAACGAGGAAATATCGAGTTGGCCGCGCGTCATCGCGTTCCATTGCTCGCTCGGCTTGAACAGCGACGCGCCCGGATAAACCTGAATCTCGAGGCCGACATTGGCGGCCTTGACCTCGCGAGCGATGATCTGGACCATTTCGTCGCGTGGATCGCCCTTGCCGCCGGGGAACTGATGAGATGCCTTGAGCACCGTCTCCGCTTGAGCCGCCACCGTGAAAGCAGCAACAGTAGCCACCCCCGCCAAAACAGTTATCAGTTTCCTCATCGATGCCCTCCCATTTGTCTTGTTTGATTGGGCGGCATTAGAACGGGGATCGGACGAGGCTGTCAATTGATCGTCTGTCGATCTCGACGATGGATTCTCTTCCGCTGTGCAACATCATGGCGCGATGCAAGACGCCGATGCGCCTGCTTCGTATCCGTTGAATTCGTATGTGTTGAATATTGTGCGGCGCACTGATCCGTGTCCGAATCTCAGCTATACTCATGACGATGATTCACCGTCGTCTGATTCTTGCAGGTCTGCTGCTGACGGGCGTCGTTGCCGGCGCCCTTCCGGCCACGACGATGATTGCGCGAGCCCAGACGAAGGGCACGCTACATCCGAAGCCGCTGCCGCCGCTGGCTCATCCCGACGATCCGAACTTGCCCGCCAAGCAGTTATTCGGCCGCAAGGTCAAGCCCAGTGCCCAACAGCCGCAAGCGATCGGCTTTTACGCCAGGGGATGTCTTGCCGGCGGCGCGGAACTGCCGGTGAACGGGCCGACCTGGCAGGTGATGCGGCTGTCGCGCAATCGCAACTGGGGGCATCCCGAACTGGTGGCGCTGGTCGAGCGGCTATCGGCGCGGGTGCATCGCGCCGCCGGCTGGCCGGGTCTGCTGATCGGCGACATGGCGCAGCCGCGCGGCGGCCCCATGATCACCGGTCATGCCAGCCATCAGATCGGGCTCGATGCCGATATCTGGCTGACGCCGATGCCGAACCGGATGCTGTCGCGCAACGAACGCGAGGAGATGTCGGCAGTGAACATGGTCCGTGCCGATAAGCTCGATATCGATCCGCATGTGTGGACGCCGCACCATCTCGATGTGATCCGCGCCGCGGCGCTCGAGCCGCGCGTCGAGCGCATCTTCGTCAACGCCGCGATCAAGAAGGCGTTGTGCCGCGAGGCGCGGGGCAACCGGAGCTGGCTGTCGAAGGTGCGGCCGATGTACGGCCACAACTATCATTTTCACATCCGCATCACCTGCCCGGCGGGCAGCAGCGAGTGCACGCCGCAAACGCCGCCAAAAGATAGCGAAGGATGTGCGGCCTCAGATCTCGCCTACTGGTTCAGCGATGCGGTGCTGCATCCGAAGCCGCGGCCAAAGCCGCCGAAGCCGCCGCATCAGATCACGCTGTCGGAATTACCTCCGGCGTGTCGGCTGGTGCTGAAGGCCCCGTAAGGCGCATGGTCGCAGGGTGGCCACTATCTGGTCGTTTCGGAATGCGCTAGGGTGTCTTGCCGCGATGCCGTCAGCACGCGGCTTCACAGGGACGGCGGTCCGCTTCAACCCCCATTCGAGCATCTCGCAACACCGAGTATCTCGAAACACAACGGGAGACCGCCGTGCGTATCAGCGCTCGCAATCAGATCAAAGGCACCGTCGTCGAAGTCACGAAGGGCGCCACCACATCGCATGTCCGGGTCGATATCGGCAACGGCCAGATGGTGACTTCGTCGATCACAAACGAGGCGGTCGATGAACTCGGCATCAAGGCAAAGGGCCATGTCACGGTTGTCATCAAGGCGTCGGACGTCATGATCGCGGTGGACTGACGATGCGAAGCTTCGTTGTCCTCGTCCTGATGGTCGCGGTGACCGCTCCGGCCTTTGCAGCCGAGCCGAGCGGTTGCGACAAGTTTAAATGGCCGATCGAGCGGGAGCGCGCGGCGTTGACTGCGCCCACTCGGGCAGCTTTGGTTTCGGGTGCCGCGGTGACGACTCCGCTTCCTGTCGCAGCGACCTTGACGCTGAGGCCGGTTGCCGACGCCGGATTGCCGTCTGCTCCCGAACGAGCGGCGGCGGAGGGGACGTTCGCCGGATATCTCGACGTCGAAACATCGCGGCCGGCCGGGACCTATTCGATCAGCATCTCCGCCGGCGCATGGATCGACGTGGTGCAGGAGGGGCGCTATCTGAAGCCGAAAGCCTTTAGCGGCGCGACGGATTGCGCCGGTATCCGCAAGACGATGAAATTCGATCTAGCGGCAAGTCCGTTTGTCGTTCAAGTCAGCGGCATGAAAGAAAACACGATCACGGTGGCGATCCTGCCCGTCGAATAGAGAGCAAGGGACTTTACGAGCGTTGTCAGCGTGTTATTGTTTTGTCAGCGATAACTGAGGGGCCGTAAGCCCTTCGGCCTGCCGGAACGGCGCTTCCGCCTGTCGCCACATCACCCTTCATGAATTTGGCTCGCCGCCGGGCGCGTTGCGTCGGGGCGTTGGATTTGGAGCGCCGTCATGCATCGTTTTACCGGCTTTCTGTTTGCTATCGCGATCCTTTGCGGATCATTCCATCAACCGGCGCAGGCCCAGGATAAGAACCTCACGGTGTTCGCCGCGGCTTCGATGAAGAATGCGCTGGACGAGGCCGATGCCGCCTACACGGCGAAGTCCAAAGTGAAGATCAGCGCCAGCTATGCCGCCAGTTCGGCGCTCGCCAAGCAGATCGAGCAGGGTGCGCCGGCGGATATCTTCGTCTCGGCCGATACCGCGTGGATGGATTATTCCATCAAGAACAAGTCGATCAATGAATCCACCCGCGTTGACCTGCTGGGCAACGCCATCGTGTTGATCGCGCCGAAGGACTCCAAGATCGAGAACGTGAACATCGGGCCGGGCTTCGATCTCGCCAAGCTTGCAGGCGACGGCCGCATCACCACCGGCGACGTCAAGGCGGTGCCGGTCGGCAAGTACGCCAAGGCCGCACTCGAGAAGCTCGGAGCATGGCAGGCGGCTGAGCCGAAATTCGCGATGGCGGAGAACGTCCGCGCAGCGCTGGCGCTGGTGGCGCGCGGCGAGGCCGTGCTCGGTATCGTCTATTCGACCGATGCCAAGGTCGAGCCGGGCGTCAAGATCGTCGGCACCTTCCCAGCCGACTCGCATCCGCCGATCATCTATCCGGTCGCGGCCACCGCGAATGCCAAGGCCGACGCGGCCGACTATCTGGCGTTCCTGAAGAGTGCACAGGCCAAGACGATCTTCGAGAAGTACGGTTTCTCCTATCTGATCAAGCCGACGTCTTAAAACCGTGCTCGACATTTCCCCCGCCGAATGGACGGCGGTTCTGCTGTCGCTAAAGGTCGGACTGGTGGCAACGCTCGTTGCCACCCCGTTCGGCATTGCGATCGCATGGCTGCTGGCGCGCTATCACTTCTGGGGAAAGTCTCTGATCGATGCGGTGATCTATCTGCCGCTGGTATTGCCACCCGTCGTCACCGGTTATCTGCTGCTGTTGACGTTCGGGCGGAAGGGACTGGTCGGCGGCTGGCTCGCCGATCACCTTGGTATTGTCTTTGCGTTCCGCTGGACCGGTGCTGCGTTGGCGTGTGGGATCATGTCGTTTCCGCTGTTGGTGCGGCCGATCCGGCTCTCGATCGAGGCGGTGGATCGGAAGCTTGAGCAGGCCGCGAGTACGCTCGGCGCGGCGCCGTGGAAGGTGTTCCTCACCGTGACATTGCCGCTGGCGCTGCCGGGTGTGCTGGCCGGCATGGTGCTGGGCTTTGCCAAGGCGATCGGCGAGTTCGGCGCCACCATCACCTTCGTCTCGAATATTCCCGGCGAGACCCAGACCATTTCGGCGGCGATCTATACGCTGACGCAGGTGCCGGACGGCGATGCCGCCGCGCTGCGGCTGGTCGGCGTTTCCATCGTCATCTCGATGGTCGCGCTGGTGACCTCGGAATGGTTCGCGCGCCGCGCGACGCAGCGTATGCACGGAACATGACCATGCTGCGCGTCGATGTCTTCAAGAAACTGGGCGATTTCACCGTCGATGTGGCGTTCAAAGGCGAGGGCCGGGTTACCGGGCTGTTCGGTTCGTCCGGCGCGGGCAAGACCTCGCTGGTCAACATGATCGCCGGGCTGCTCAAGCCGGATCGCGGCTTCATCGCGGTTGGCAATGAGGTGCTCGACGATACGCTCGCCGGCATCCATATTCCGCCGCATCAGCGCCGCATCGGCTATGTATTCCAGGATGCGCGGTTGTTTCCGCACTTCAGTGTCTCGCAGAATCTCCACTATGGACGACGCATGAATGGCGTCGCCTACAATAGTGTCCATCAGGATCGGGTGGTCGATCTGCTCGATATTGGCAAACTGCTGACGCGCCGCACCGGACAACTTTCCGGAGGCGAACGTCAGCGCGTGGCGCTCGGGCGGGCGTTGTTGATGCAGCCGCGGCTGTTGCTGCTCGACGAGCCGCTGGGATCGCTCGACAGCGCGCGCAAGGCGGAAATCCTGCCTTACCTGATCCGGCTGCGCGACGAGTCCGGCGTGCCGATGGTCTATGTCAGTCACGATCCCAATGAACTGCGTCGGCTCGCTGCGCAGGTGGTGGTGATCAAGCGTGGACATGTTGCGGCGTTTGGCGATGCCGATAGCGTGCTCGCGGGTGTCACGCCGCAGCTTGCCGATTGAATGTTTGGGTCAGAACCCGGCGACCGACGCCCAGACGTTCGATAGCCGTCGTTTGAGCCAATCGATGCGGGTGGGCGGCGCTTGCGGCGCGCTCTCGTCGTCCGGCAGCCGCAGACCGACGACGCTGACGCGGCCGCCGCTGATGCTGCGCGCCACCAAGATCAGTGTATCCAGCGGCAGGGTCGCGCCGACTTTCGGGGCGCGGTCGAGGTGGATGTCGAAGTAATCCGCCAGCGTCAGCTTCGCCTGCTTTTCGCCGACCTTGACGTCATAGAGTTCGGCCAGCGTGCTGAGTGGCGTGTCGCCCAGCACCACGAAGTCGCCCAGCGCGCTGGGATCGGGCGCGGCGGCCGGTGGCAGATCGACGAAGAAGCGGTCGAGCGCGTCGGCCTTTTCCGGCGGCGCCAGCAGATAGATGTAGTCGCCGGCCGCGACCGGTGCGGCTTCCATCGGCGTCAGGATCTTCTCGTCGCGGATCACCAGCGTCGGCTTCGACCATGATGGCAGCAACCCGCGTTTCAGGTAGAGACTCTTGGGCCGCACTGCATAGCCCACCAGTTGCTGCTCCAACTGGCCGGGCAGGTCGAGTTCGACGCGGCGCGGCGCGCGGTCGGTGCGTGGCAGCGCGATATTGAGCTTCCGCGCGGCGAAGCCCAGCGTCCAGCCCTGCATCAGCAGCGAAATCACCACCACCACGAAGGCGACGTCGAAGTACAGGTAGGCTTTGTTCTGGCCAACCAGCAGCGGGATCGAAGCGAGGAAGATCGCCACTGCGCCGCGCAGGCCGACCCAAGAAACAAACGCCTTCTCCCGCCAGGTGAACTTGAACGGCGCGAGGCAGAGAAATACCGCGGCAGGGCGGGCGACCAGCATCAGCACCAGCGCCACCGCGATGGCCGGAAACACGCTGTCGAGCAGCCGGTGCGGCGACACCAGGAGGCCGAGCAGCACGAACATCACGATCTGCGCCAGCCATGTCGCGGCGTCGAGAAAGGTCGCCACCGAATTCTGCGCCCGCGTCGGGCGGTTGCCGATCAGGATACCGGCGAGATAGACCGCAAGAAATCCCGAGGCGTGGGAAATCTGCGCCAGCCCGAAGATCATCAGCGCGGCGGTGGTGACGAACGGTGCGTGCAGCCCCTGCGGAAGGTCGACCCGGTTGAGTGCGATCACCACCAGCCAGCCGCCGACCAGCCCGAGAATGGAGCCGAGCACCGCCTCCTGGAAAAACTCCGCCAGCACGTGGGTGACCGAACTGTCGCCGAGCGAGATCAGTTCGACCAGCATCAGGGTGAGGAACACCGCGAACGGATCGTTGGTGCCGGATTCGACTTCCAGCATCGCGCCGATGCGCGGGCGCAACCGCAATCCCTGAGAGTGGATCAGCAGGAACACTGCGGCGGCGTCTGTGGAGGCCACCACGGCACTCGCCAGCAGCGCCTCGCTCCAGTTAAGGTCGAGGGCGAAGCGAGCGACCGGCGCGGTGATCAGCGCTGTCAGCAGCACGCCCAGCGTCGCCAGCGACACCGACGGCGCCAGCACCGTGCGGATGCTTTGAAAGCGGGTCTTCAGGCCGCCGTCGAACAGGATCAGCGCCAATGCCACCGAGCCGACCAGATAGGTGGCATGGACATCGCTGAAATTCAGGCCGCCCGGCCCGCTATCGCCGGCCAGCACGCCGATCAGGAGGAACACCAGCAGCAACGGGGCGCCGAAGCGCAACGCCAGCAGACTCGACAGGATGCCGGCCATGACCAGCACCGCGCCAAGGAGAATGGCCAGGCTGACAGAGTCCAGCGACGTCATGAGCGGGGCGTGTCCAAAACTACTTGCATCTGCATCAATATCGTCGCCACTCCGGATCGCCAACCGATTTCTGCCCGGAGCCATTTCCATTCCGACAAAATCGGAATGAGGCTCTAGATTTCCAATTCTGACGCGTTTTCTTTGCGCGAACCGGCCACCGCTTCGTTTGAAAACGCTCTGCTGGTTGCAATCACTTGCAGGCGATGCTGTCGACGACGTGGATGACGCTGCCGTCGCGCGATCGGCCGGTGGCGTCCATGCGCGGCTTGTGGGATTCTGTCGGCCTTTCGAATCGATTTTATGAAGGCGCCGTGCGCGCTTAAACACCGGAATTCGCCGATGCCGTTCGACCACGTTCGCCAATGGCTGCCGTCGGCACGCGATGCGGTCAGTGCGGCAGTCGCCGCGCCGGATTTCTACTGGCAGTTGGGTTTGATTGTTGCGTGCGGCCTGGCCGCATGGGCCAGCCGTGCCCTGTTCCGCGCGCGCTTCGATGTGGGCAGCATGGCGATGGGATGGCCGGGGCCGCTGCGGCGCGTGGTGCGAGCCTCGACCCACAGCGCGCCGATCGCGGTGTTCGCCGCGTTGCTGCTGGCGCTGTCGGCCGTGTTGCATGCGATGGGGGCTGCCGGAGCCGTGGACCTGCCGTTCGTCGCGACGCGGCTGGCGCTGGCCTGGCTGGTGATGCGGCTGGCGATGAATGCGCTCCGCAGTCCGGTGACGGTCGCTCTGGTGTCGGTGCTGGCGTGGAGCATCGCGCTGTTGAGCATTATCGGGCAGTTGCAGGCGGCGGGTGCCGCGCTCGATTCCGTCGCGATCGTGCTGGGCGACCTGCGGCTGACGCCACTGCTCCTGATCAAGCTTGTCGTGCTGCTGGCGCTGGCGCTGTGGTTGTCCAAGCTCGTCAGCCAGTTCCTTGAAAGCCGCATCACCCGATCCGACGACCTGACACCCTCGATGCAGGTACTGCTGATCAAGCTCACCCATGTGGTGCTGATGGTGATAGCGGTAGCGCTGGTTCTCAGCGCCGTCGGCATCAACCTCTCCGCGCTGGCGATCTTTTCCGGTGCGGTGGGTGTCGGCATCGGTCTCGGCTTGCAGAAGATCGTCTCGAACTTCATCAGCGGCATCATCCTGCTGGTCGACAAGTCGGTGAAGCCGGGCGATCTGGTGTCGGTCGGTGACAGCACCGGACGGATCAGCGCGATGAATACGCGCTACATTTCGATCGCGGCGGGGGACGGGCGTGACATCCTGATCCCCAACGAGGATCTGGTGACGCAGAAGGTCGTGAACTGGACCTATAGCGACACCAACGCGCTGGTGAAGGTGAAATTCGGCGCGGCTTACGACGCCGATCCACACCGGATCTGCCAGCTGGCGGTCGATGTCGCGGCCGCGTCGGACCGTGTCAGCAAGGCCAAGCCGCCGGGATGCCTGCTGGCCGAATTCGGCGAATCCGGAATGCAGTACGGGCTTACGTTCTGGGTCACCGATCCGGGCGGGATGGACGCCGCGCGCAGCGAAGTGCTGATGGCGTTGTGGGAGGCGTTCAAGCGCGAGGATATCAAGATGCCGTATCCCGTGCGCGAGGTCCGCATGGCCGCGCCGCCCGCGGCGGATCTTCCCGCCAGCGAGTCGCAGTAGACCGATGCGGTTTTCATCCGAACTGGTTCCGGCCACCTTGCTGCGCCGCTACAAGCGGTTTCTCGCCGACGTCGAGCTGGTCGATGGCAGTGTGACGACGGTACACGTCGCCAATCCGGGTGGCATGATCGGCTTGCAGGCCCCGGGAAGTCAGGTGTGGCTGTCCCGTTCGCCCAATGCCAAGCGGAAATTGCCGTATTCGTGGGAACTGGTGGAGGTCGATTTCGGCGGCGGCCCGGAGCTGGTCGGCGTCAACACCGCGCACCCCAATACGCTGGTGGCCGAGGCGCTCTCCGCCGGTATCGTTCCCGAACTCGCCGGTTACACTGGCATCCGCCGCGAGGTCGGTTATGGCGATGGCGCGTTCGGCAGCGCGTCGCGGATCGACTTCCTGCTGGAGGGCGCGGGCTGTCCGCCGTGCTATCTCGAAATCAAGAACGTGCATCTGATGCGTCGCCCGGGTCTTGCCGAATTTCCGGATTCGGTGACCGCGCGGGGCGCGCGACATCTCGATGAACTGGCGGCAATGGCCGCCACCGGTGCCCGTGCCGTGATGCTGTACGTGGTGCAGATCGGATCGGCCGAGACCTTCGGCCTGGCGCGCGACATCGATCCGGCCTATGGCCGCGCCTTCGACCGCGCGCGGGCGGCAGGCGTCGAGGCGCTGGCCTGGCGCTGCCGGCTGACGCCGCAGGGTATCGATCTCATGCAACCCATTCCGGTGATGGGCTGAATTCCCGAATGGGGGCCATGTCCTTGCTTCGACAGCCATATCCATTAAATTAGGGCTCAATCATTCCAGCTTGATCGAAATCAGAACGCGCATGAGCTACGTCGACGCCTCCGAAGCCTCCCTCCGCAAGACCGGGCAGATCAAACTGCACGGCCCCGCCGCCTTCGCGGGCATGCGCAAGGCCGGCGCGCTGGTGTCCCGCTGCCTCGACGATCTGACCGATCTGGTCAAAGTGGGTCTGCCGACCTCGGAGATCGACGACTTCGTGCGCGACTTCGCGTTCCGGCACAATGCGTTCCCCGCGACGCTGATGTATCGCGGCTATCGCTATTCGACCTGCACATCGATCAATCACGTCGTCTGCCACGGCATGCCGGGAGATCGTCCGCTCAAGGACGGCGATATCGTCAACGTTGATGTCACGTTCATCGTCGATGGCTGGTATGGCGATTCCAGCCGCATGTATGCCGTCGGCGTGATTGCGCGGAAGGCCGAACGGCTGATCGAAGTGACCTACGAATCGATGATGCGCGGCATCGCGGCAGTGAAGCCCGGCGCGACCACCGGCGATATCGGCCATGCCATCCAGAGCTTTGTCGAGCCGCAGCATATGAGCGTGGTGCGCGATTTCTGCGGCCACGGTCTCGGCCGCGTCTTCCACGACGAGCCCAACATCATTCACGTCGGCCGGCCGGGCGAGGGCGTGGTGCTGCGCCCCGGCATGTTCTTCACCATCGAGCCGATGATCAACCTCGGCAAGCCGCACGTCAAAATCCTTTCGGATGGCTGGACCGCGGTGACGCGCGACCGTTCGCTGTCGGCGCAGTTCGAGCATTCCGTCGGCGTGACCAAAACCGGCTTCGAGATTTTCACGCTCTCGGCACGACATAACGAGCAGCCGCCTGCTACCTGAAGCGGCCTTCGTCCTCTCATCATTTTTGCGATAGCCGGTTGCCGACCGATGCACGGCACGGCATGGTTGCGATATCTCAGGAATCGCAGGCGTGTCGGCATCGATGGCTGTTGATGGAAAAGAGTCCCGTAAATCGTCTGGCCTCAAGTCGTCCGGCTTTGCCGAAGCGGCGCCGCACTATCACGGCCATCGCGAGCGGCTGCGCGACCGTTTCAGGGGCGTCGGCGCTGACGCGCTGAGCGACTACGAACTGCTGGAACTGGTGCTGTTTCGCGCGCTGCCGCGTCGCGACGTGAAGCCGCTGGCGAAGACCCTGATCGGCAAGTTCGGCTCGTTTGCCGAAGTCGTGCATGCACCGCCCGCGCGGCTGGGTGAGGTCGAGGGGCTGGGCGAGGCGGCGATCACCGAGATCAAGCTGATCGCCGCCGCGGCAAGCCGTGTCGCCAAGGGACAGCTCAAGCAGCGCACGGTGCTGTCGTCGTGGTCCGCCGTGATCGAATATTGCCGCGCCGCAATGGCATTCGCCGACAAGGAGCAATTCCGCATCCTGTTTCTCGACAAGCGCAATCAGTTGATCGCGGATGAGTTGCAGCAGGTTGGCACTATCGACCATACGCCGGTCTATCCGCGCGAGGTGGTGAAGCGCGCGCTGGAACTGTCGGCCACCGCCATCATCATGGTCCACAACCATCCCTCCGGCGATCCGACACCCTCGACCGCCGATATCCAGATGACCAAGTCGATCGTTGGCATCGCCAATCCGCTGGGCATTTCGGTGCACGATCACATCATCGTCGGCAAGAACGGGCACGCCAGCCTGAAGGGGCTAAGGTTGATGTGAGACAGGCGGAGATCGGGTCGTGAGCCGTCACCCTGAGGTGCGACACGCAAAGCGTGGAGCCTCGAGGGGCGAGACGATCCTTCGAGGCTCGCGATTCCGTCGCTCGCATCTCAGGATGACGCCGTAGTGCTAATCTGCTGACGGTTTTCGACCTGGTAGTATTTTTTACAACGCCACGCAGTCGATCCTGTGATCGCTCACCGTCCGCGCCAGTTCGACCACATGTCGATGGTGCGTGAACAGGATGATCTGGCGGTGTTCGCCGCCCGCGGCGAGCAGCCGCAACGTCGCCAAGGTGCGGGCTTCGTCGAAACTGGTGAGTAGATCGTCGCCGATGAACGGCATTGGCTCGGCAGTGCGCTGTTCCAGCAGCGCCAGACGCAGCGCGAGAAAAAGCTGGTCGCGTGTGCCCTCGCTCAATCCCGCGATGCCGACCCGCTCGCCGTCGGTCCGTCGAGCCTTCAATTCCGGCTGATCATCGTCACCGTAGTCGATGACGAGGCCGTCGAATGCCGAGCCGGAAGCCGCCGCGAACAGCTCGCCGGCGCGCGCGATCATCGGGTCCTGCATCCGCGCGCGATGGCGCTCGATGGCACGGCCCGCAAGCCGCGCGGCGGCAGCGCGCAGCAGCCAGTTTTCCGCGATCGAGAGCAGGTCGGCATTGGCCTGCGCACGTTCGCCGGCGGCGGCGCTGGCGTCGCGGCCTTGCAGCAGGGTGTCGCGCTCGCTCCGCTTTTGCTGAAGCGCGGCAGAGGCGGCGGCGATGTCTCGCAACACTTGCGTCTGCCGTAGCTGTTCGCGCTCGATCTCGGCGGACAGCAGGTCGAGATCGAGCCCCTCGCGCTCCGCGCGCAGCGCCGCTTCATCGAGGCCATCGCCGGTTTCGTGCAGGTCACGCCGTAGCGCGGTGCGTTCGCCCTCTAACTGTTGGCGTACTGTGAGACGGTCGAGCGCGGCGGTGAGCGCATCGGGATCGGCACAATGCAAAGCTTTGCGGGCGTGGTCGAGCAGCAAGACGTTTACCGCGCGCTTCGCCGTTAACGCCTGTCGCGTCGTGGCGCGTTGCGCGCGCGCTTCGTTCAGCCGTTTACGTATGTCGTCGGCACGGCGCGTTGCATCGAGTTGGCGCCACAAACGCATCAGCGCTTCCAGCGTGGTGTCGGCTGCGAGATGCGGCGCGATCCGCGCGGCCATATCACGCACGTCGCGGTCGAACGCGGCGATGTCGGCTTCCATGGTCGACACGCTGCGGCTTTCGCGCTCAAAACTGGCTTTCGGTACGGCAACGTTTTGCCAGACTGCGAGTGTCGCTTCGGCCTCGGCCGGTGTCGCCGCCTCCACAAGAGCGATGCCGGCCATCGCGCCGGGCCAACCGTGCATCAAAGTTGCGAGCGCGTCGCGCGCGGCTGCGCGGGCGGCCTCCGTCTCGCGCAAGTCGCGTTCGATGCGTTGCCGGCTCACCGCGCGCGTTTTGGCATCGACCCATGCCGCGCGCAATTCGTCCAATCGGGTCTTGGCTTCGCGATAGAGAATGTCAGCGGCCAGTGTCCGGTCCGGCGTGCGACCGGCACTTTCGAGAAACGCAACCGTCGCGCTTTTGCCGGCGTCGAGACTTGCGGTCAGCGCGACGATGCTGACACGCTGTGCATCGAGTTTGTCGAGGCGTTGCAGGATGTCGTCAAAACGATCGCGCCAACGCTGCATTTCGGCCGGGCTGCGCGGTGTCAATCCCGCCGCTGCCCAGCCCTGCCTCCAGCTTTGTTCGGTGGCGACGCGCTGTACCTGCGCATCTGCCAACACGGCCGCGAGGCGTTCGCGTTCGCTGAATTGTGTCGTCAGGCGGCGCTCGGCATCCTCGCGGCGGGTGGCGCGCTGGCTGTCGCTCAGCAGGAGATCTGTGATGTTGTCGACGTCCTGCGACGATTGAACAGCCTCGGCAAATCTCTGGTCACGAACCGCACGTTCGCCGTCGAGCGTTTCCCTCAACCTTGTGAAACGATGGTCGCGCTGCCGTCGTGCCTCGGTGAGATCGCCATGGCTCGGTATGGCGCCGAGGCCGCCGAGTTGTACCAGCTCGGCCTTCGTCGCGGCGATGGCTTCATCGCATGCGGCGAGTGACAACTCGAGTTGCTTGATGTTGTCCTCATGTCGCGCGAAATCTTGCACGAATTGGCCGATCAGTGCGTTATCCGGCAGCGCCAGTGAGCGTAGGGTTTCCAGCGAGCCCGGTGCCGGATCGAGGGTTCGAGCAGCGGATGCCAGTACATTGGTTTCGATATCCAGTGTCGAAGTTTCGCGGCGCAGGCGATCCGCCTGCGCGGCGATGTCGCCGAGCGCCTCGAAACGTTGCCGCAACTGTTCGGGATCGACGAGGGCGGGCGTGTCGATGTGTTCGGCAGCGAAATCCTCAAGCTCGCGTTGCAACCGCGCGTGGCGCGCCTCGGTGTCCATGATCGCCTGCTCGGCCTGCTTGCGCCGCGCGATCAGGTCGCGCGTTTGCGCCAGCGCCGCGTCGGTTGGCAACTTGTCCAGCAACGCGGCATGAGACGGCAGGGCCAGCCGTTGCGCGCTATCGTCGAGCGCGGCCTGCGCTGCGTCGCGGGCCTGCCGGCGGCGGGGCAGATCGTCGAAATCCTTGCGGATTGCGCCCATGCGGTCGCGTAGCGCCTCGATATCGGCGGCTTGCGCCAGCAACGTCTCGTCGATCGCGAGCGTTGCGATTTCTGTTGTGTCTGCTGCATCGGCCGCATCGAGCACCGCCACCTCGCGCGCGATCTCGGCTTCGACCGAGAGCGCTTCGCGCCATTCGGCGAGCGTTGTCGAGGTCACGTCCGGTAGATCGGCAAGCGCTGCGACTTCGTTCGCGATCTGATCGAATCGCGTCAGCTTCGAGCGAACCCGCAAGGTGCGTTGCCAGCGCGCCAACACCTTCCCGCTTTCGCCGTGGGCCTTGTTCAGCGTTGCGAGTTGCGCTTCGGCCTCGCGCACCGATTCTTCGGATTGCTGCAATGCGTCGCGGGTGACGATGCTGTCGCGTAGAGTGCGGTCGGCGTCATCGCGCCGGTCGGCCGCGACGTAGAACGCCTTGCCACCAGCGCGGCGGGGCGTGAACAACGCGTCGGCTTCGCCTTGCAGGCGCTCCTTGAGTTGCGTCAGCGCGCTCAGGCCCGCCGAACTCGCCGCCAGCGTTTCCGCCAATCGTCCGCCGGCCTTCAGCAGATCGTCGCCGCCGCGCCGCAGAGCTTCGGCAGTGAGACCGAACTCGCGATCAAAAGTGTCGCGTGCGATGCCGCCGAGCCACGGCGTCAGCGTATCGTCCGGCAGCGCTTGATCGTCCACATCGAGCAGCGTGTTCTTGGCGCCCTTGCGGCGGCGGATCGCGAGTTGCCGTCCATCGGAATGATGCAGCATTCCGCCGACGCGCAGCGCGTGGTTGTCATGCTTGAAGTTGTAGGTGGTGCGCGCGCCGAAGCCGAACAACAGATCGCCAATGGCCGACAACGCCGAAGTCTTGCCGGTCTCGTTGGCGCCATGCACGATGTGGAGCGCGGCGTCGGGATCGAACGTCAGCACACGGTCGGTAAAGGCGCCGTAGCGTTCAAGAGCAAGCTGCGTAAGCTTCACGGCAGCGCTCCGGCCAAAAGCGCGCGGGCGTCGTCGCTGAGCGCGGCGAGCACGTCGCTCTTGCGCAGTTCTTCGCGCAGGTCTTTCGGCAGCTTGTCTTCGATCTCCTTGATCAGCCGCTCGAGCGTTGCGGCGAAGTCCGGATCGGTGGCGGTCTCGCGCAGCATTTCGTCGATATCGAGCGCGTCGGCGTCCGGTGCCGTTACTACCGCGCGCGCCGGCGCGGTGGTCTTGATCTTGAGTTGTTCGATCCAACAATCCTCGGCGATACGGAAACCGCCGGCGCGGATGTCGTCCTGAAGCGCCTCACGCCGTGCGATCAGGCGGTTGTGCAGCGGTGTCGCGCCGCGTAGCGTCACCCGCGCCGCGAGCGCGCGGGTCTCGGCCTCGCCGTGTGCCGCGATCAGCGCGGCGTCGATGCGCGCCACGACATCGGCTTCATTGTCGATGCCGCCGACATCGATCTCGAGATGCGCCCAGCGCGCGCCGTCGAGCACCAGCGGCGTCACCTCGACGATGCGGCCGTCCTCGACGGTGACGCGCATCGCGCCCTTGGCGCCGGTCTCGCGCACGCTGCGGCCCTGCAGGTTGCCGGGAAACACGATCCACGGGTCGTGACCGACGATCTCGGCGGCATGGATGTGGCCCAGCGCCCAGTAGTCGTAGCCGAAGCGTTTCAGGTCATCGACCGAACAGGACGCGTAACCTTCGTGGCCGGGGCGACCATCGAGCGAGGTGTGCAGCACGCCGATGTTGAGCCAGCCGTCGCGTCGCGCCGGGTAGGTCTGGACGAAGTCGCCGGTTAGCCGGTGCGGAAAACTGCGGCCGTGCAGCGCGACGCGTTGCGCGTCGAGTTGCAGCGTCGCGGCCTTGTTCGACGGGAACACATGCACCGTGTCGGGATAGGGCAGGTCGCGCGACATCACGCTTTCGGCATCGTGATTGCCCTTGACGATGTAGACCGGAATGCCGGCGCGATGCAGCGCGCCGATAGCGCGGACGAAGAAAAGCCCGGTGCCGACGTCCTTCCAGTCGCCGTCGAACACGTCGCCGGCGATGATCAGGAATGCTGCCTCGCTGGCGATGGTTTCCGCGACCAGCGCTTCGACCGCGCGGCGGCCGGCGCGCGCGAACCGCTCCGCCACCGTCTTGTCCTTGAGGCCAAGGCCGGCGAGCGGGCTGTCGATGTGCAGGTCGGCGGCGTGAATAAAGCTGAAGCGCATGATGGTCCGTTGTAACCGATTATGGCGGCGCTGTAAGTCTGTTGTGCCTCTGCGGGATCAGGTTGCTTTCGCCGCGCGATGCCGTCACAAGTGCGGCATGAACTATCGCCACGCCTTTCATGCCGGCAATTTCGCCGATGTCATCAAGCATCTCGTGCTGGTCCGTATTCTGACCTACCTGCACGAGAAGCCGGCGGCGTTTCGCGTCATCGACAGCCACGCCGGCGCCGGCCGCTACGATCTCACCGGCGAGGAGGCGACGCGTGGCGGGGAGTGGCTCACCGGCATCGCGCGGGTGATGCAGGCACGCTTCTCGGACGAGGCGGGCGGATTGATTGCGCCGTATCTCGATATCGTCCGCGCCTTCAATCCGCCGGGGAAACTTACAGCCTATCCCGGTTCGCCCTTGATCGCGCGCGCGTTGCTGCGACCGCAAGACCGCATGGTAGCCTGCGAAGTCGCCCCCGCGCCGCGCAAGCAGTTGATCGACGCGCTGCGACGGGACGAGCAGGCGCGGGTGGTCGATCTCGACGGCTGGACCGCGCTCCCCGCTTTCGTGCCGCCGAACGAGCGGCGCGGGCTGGTGCTGATCGATCCGCCGTTCGAGCAGCCGGACGAATTCGATCGACTGGCGCGGGCGTTCGCCGAGAGCTTCGCGAAATGGCCGACCGGCATCTACATGCTGTGGTATCCGGTGAAAAACCGCCGCGCCACCGATACGCTGGCGCGACAGGTCGCGGCGGCCTCGGCCGCGAAGGGCGCGACCGACAAATGCCTGCGGCTGGAGTTCAGCGTCGCGCCGGCCACTGAGGGGCAGGGGCTGGTATCGAGCGGGCTCCTGATCGTCAATCCGCCGTGGACATTGGCGGCCGAACTCAGGACCGTCCTGCCGGAATTGCAGAAGCCGCTCGGGCAAGGCGGTGCGGGACGTTTCCGGCTTGAGGTCGCAAAGCCGTAAGCGCAAAAAAATCCCGGCCGCGAAGGGCCGGGAGTCGAGAATTCGAAGTCTTCTTGCTTCGATCAGAAACGGTAGTTCAAACCGACGCGTACCATGCCCGACGAATAGGCGTTGGGCATGCCGGTAATGCCGAAGCGGCTGCTCGACAGATCGACATAGAGGTATTCGACCTTGGCGCTGATGTTTTGGGTCAGGCCGAATTCGGCGCCGACGCCGACGGTCCATCCGGCGGAGGTGTGGCTTTCGCGCTGGGTCGCCGTCTCGCCACTGAGCGTGCCGAAGGCGAGGCCGCCGGTTCCGTAGATCAGGATGTTGTTCATGGCGTAGCCGATGCGGCCGCGCACGGTGCCGAACCACGGGTTCTCGAACTTCCAGCCGGCGAAGCGATTTTCTGCGCCGTTGAGCTGCAGATCGCCCTCGAGGCCGATCACCAGCGGGCCGGATTGCACGTTGTAGCCGATTTGAACGCCGCCCATGAATCCCGACGGACGGGTCGGGTTGTTGGATACCGAGCCCCAGTTGTAGCCGAGGTTGCCGCCGAGATAGGGACCGGCCCAGCTATAGCTGTTCAGCGGTTGATTGACCGTATAGGGGCCGCGTGCGCCATAGGACCAATCGGCGGCCTGCGCGGGCACCGCAAGAGCAAACGCGGTGACCACGGCTGCGGTGGTGGCCAACGTTGTCCTGATCATCATACGCTCCTCGAACTCTCGCCGCAGCCGTCCGGTCCGCATCGGCGGCGCCATGACGGCGGCCGGAGATGCAGCTCGTTACGGTTACGGAACTCGCAACAAATTCGCTAAGATTTATCGAGAGTCCGGTCTTAATCGGTTCTTAACGCGCCCCGCGCCGGGCCGATCGTCGTTAACGGAGCGTTACCGGGCGAAGCATTCAGTCGGCTGGCGACTTGCGGCCGCAGCGCTTAATTTGGGCCCATGGCGACCGATTCCACGAACACCCCGAAACATCACGAAGGCGACCCTCAGCCGGGAACCGCCTCCGACGACGCCCCGGTCGCGCCCGGCTTCGACCCGGCCACGCAGGACATCGATCCGGCGAGTGCTGGCGGCAACGGCGAGGATGACGAAGAGCAACTGCCGGAAGCTATCGACGAGGGTTTCGAGGCGGTGGCCGAGGGACCGTTCGCGGTGGGACGCGCGGCGATCGAGCGCGCGGTGCGGCTGGCGCCGACCTCACCCGGCGTCTACCGGATGCTGAACGCGGGCAACGACGTGCTTTACGTCGGCAAGGCCAAGAACGTCCGCAAGCGACTGTCGTCCTATGCGCGGCCGACCGGCCACGTCGCCCGCATCGCCCGCATGATCGCGGCGACAGTGATGGTGGAGATCGTTTCCACCGCGACCGAAACCGAGGCGCTGTTGCTGGAGGCCAATCTCATCAAGCAGCTGCGGCCCCGCTTCAACGTGCTGCTGCGCGACGACAAGTCGTTCCCCTATATCCTGATCACCGGCGATCACTGGGCGCCGCAGATGCTCAAGCATCGCGGCGCGCAGACCCGGCCCGGGCGCTACTTCGGGCCGTTCGCCTCGGTCGGCGCGGTCAACCGCACCATCACTGCCCTGCAACGCGCGTTTTTGGTGCGCTCCTGCACCGATTCGTTTTTCGAAAGCCGCACGCGGCCGTGCCTGCTCTATCAAATCCGCCGCTGCGCTGCGCCATGCACCGGCGAGATCGACTTCCCCGGCTATACCGCGTTGGTCCGCGAGGCGACCGATTTTCTGTCCGGCCGCTCGCGCGCGGTGAAGGAAGACCTCGCGCGCGAGATGGAGAAAGCGTCGGACGATCTCGCCTTCGAGCGCGCGGCGCTCTATCGCGACCGTCTGGCGGCGCTGTCCGCGATCCAGTCGACGCAGGGCATCAACCCGCGCACCGTCGAGGAAGCCGACGTCTTCGCCGTGCATCAGGAGGGCGGCTACTTCTGCATCGAGGTATTCTTCTTCCGCACCGGGCAGAACTGGGGCAACCGCGCCTATTTCCCGCGCGCGGAGAAGTCCTTCACCAGTGAGGAGGTGCTGGGCTCGTTCCTTGCGCAGTTCTACGACGACAAGCCGCCGCCGAAACTGGTGTTGCTCTCGCACACGATCGAGGAGCGTGAGTTGCTGGCGAGCGCGCTTGCCGTCAAGGCCGGCTTCAAGGTCGAGGTGACGACGCCGCAGCGGGGTGAGAAGAAGGACTTGGTCGCGCACGCGCTGACCAACGCCCGCGAGGCGCTCGGCCGCAAGCTCGCCGATACCGCGACGCAGGCGCGGTTGCTGCAGGGGCTGGCGACGATCCTTGCGCTGCCGAAGGTGCCGAACCAGGTCGAGGTTTATGACAACAGCCACATTCAGGGCACCAATGCGGTCGGCGCCATGATTGTCGCCGGGCCGGACGGTTTTCTGAAAAACCAGTATCGCAAATTCAACATCCGCTCCGAGGGCCTGACGCCGGGCGATGACTACGCCATGATGCGGGAGGTGCTTGAGCGGCGCTTCAAGCGGCTGCTGACGCAGGGTCCTGATCCGGAAAAGCCGGTAGAGGCCAGCGACGACACGCCGCAGCAGTGGCCTGACCTCGTCATCATTGACGGCGGACGCGGTCAGCTCAACGCAGCGCAGGCGGTGTTCGATGAGCTTGGGCTCACCCAAGTCTCATTGATGGCGGTGGCGAAGGGGCCGGACCGCGATGCCGGCCGCGAAACTCTATTCATGACGGGCCGCGAGCCGCTGAAGTTGGAACCGCGTGACCCGGTTCTCTATTTCATCCAGCGGCTGCGCGACGAGGCGCACCGCTTTGTGATCGGCTCGCATCGCAAATTGCGCAAGAAAGACATCCGCGAGGCCGGGTTGCAGGAGATCGCCGGCATCGGCCCCTCGCGCAAGCGGGCGCTGCTGCATCACTTCGGCACGTTGAAGGAAATCGAGCGGGCCTCGCTCGCCGACCTCGGCAAGGTGCCGGGGATCAGCGCCGAAAGCGCCCGCCGGATTTTCGAGTTTTTCCACGCGCAACCGGGCTGATACGGCGATGGGCGCGCGAAATTGACGCCGGGATAGTTGACCTTCGCGCAACGGCGGTATTGGTAGAACGGATGGACACAACGACCACCAGAGGCTCCGCGCGGAACGGGTTATCGGTCCCGAATATCCTGACCTTTGCCCGGATCGCGGCGATTCCGGTGGTGGTCGGGTGCGTTTATGCCCAGTCGATCCTGGAAGGCCCGCTGTGGCTGCGCTGGGTGGCGCTGGCAGTGTTCATCGCGGCCGCGATCACGGATTTTCTCGACGGTTACTATGCCCGCATTTGGGATCAGCAGTCGGCGCTGGGTCGGATGCTCGACCCGATCGCCGACAAGCTGCTGGTCGCCTCCTGCCTCCTGATGCTGGCGGCGGACGGCATCATCCACGGCTGGACCTTGTGGGCCGCCATCGTCATCCTGTGCCGCGAAATCCTGGTGTCGGGCCTGCGCGAATATCTCGCGGCGCTGCGGGTCAGTGTACCGGTGACCAAGCTCGCCAAGTGGAAGACCACTGCGCAACTGGTGGCCATCGGCTTCCTGCTGGCCGGCGAGGCGGGCGACCGTGTGTTTCCGTTCGTCACCCAGCTTGGCCTGCTTTTGCTCTGGCTGTCGGCGCTGCTCACGATCTACACCGGCTGGGACTATTTCCGCGCCGGCATCCATCACCTCATCGAGGCCGATTCATGAAGGTGGTCTATTTCGCATGGGTCCGTGAACGCATCGGCAAGGCGGAAGAAACCGTCGAGCCGCCGGCCGAGGTGCGCACAGTGGGTGACCTGATCGGCTGGCTGGCGGGGCGGGGCGAAACCTATGCCCATGCCTTCGAGACGCCGCGCGTGATCCGCGCCGCGATCGATCACGCGCACGTGCCGCCGGAAACGGCCATCGCCGGCGCGCGCGAGATCGCATTTTTCCCGCCGATGACCGGCGGCTAACATCTGGCGTTGTGATCGCGTGATATGACCACTCCCGTCACCATCCGCCTGCAAGAGGCCGACTTCGACACCGCGCGCGAGGTCGCCGCGATGTCGGCCGGCCGCACCGATGTCGGCGCGGTGGTGTCGTTCAGCGGCGTCTGTCGCGGCGGCACGGATGGTGACGCCATCGATGCACTGACGCTCGAACATTATCCCGGCATGGCGGAAGCCGAGATCGGCCGCCATGTCGAGGAGGCGTTGAAGCGTTGGCCGCTGCTCGGCGTCACTGTCATCCATCGTTATGGCCGCATCGTACCGGGCGAGAACATCGTGCTGGTGGTCACCGCGTCGTCGCATCGGCAGGCGGCATTCGAGGCGGCGGAATTTTTGATGGATTATCTGAAGACGCGCGCGCCGTTCTGGAAGCGCGAGGATCGCGCGGCCGGCGACACGAACTGGGTCGATGCCGCTGCGCATGACGACGCGGCCGCCGCGCGCTGGACCAAATCCTGATGGCAAAGAAAACACTTTCCAAACCAGCACGCGCCAAAGAGCCGCGTGCCACGGCGAAGAAAGCTGCGGCGGCCCCCCTGGCGAAGGCCGCGAAGATCGTCCGGCCCGCGCGCGGCGAACTGCTGACCTTGCTGGATTTCGTGCGCTACGCGGTCAGCCGCTTCATCGAGGCGGATGTGGCGTTCGCGCACGGCACCACCGATCCGGTGGCGGATGCTGCGTTCCTGATCTGCGAGACGCTGCATCTGCATCCCGACCAGCTTGAAATGTTCGCAACCGCGCGCGTTACCGCCACTGAGAGCGCGAAGCTGCTCGACCTGATCGAGGCGCGGGTCACCACCCGCAAGCCGACGGCTTATCTCGTCAATAAGATCTACATGCGCGGTCTGCCGTTCTATGTCGACGAGCGCGTCATCGTGCCGCGCTCCTTCATCGGCGAATTGCTGGACTCGCATTTCTCCGGATCGGACGAGATGGACGGCGGCGCGCTGATCGACGATCTCGGCGCGGTGGAAAGCGTACTCGATCTTTGCACCGGCTCGGGCTGCCTCGCGATTCTGGCAAGCCGGCATTTTCCCAACGCGCAGATCGACGCCGTCGATCTGTCGAAGGACGCGCTGAAGGTCGCGGCAAAGAATGTCGCCGACTATGGACTGACGGATCGCATCGCGCTCCACAGCGGCGACCTGTTCGCGCCGCTGGGTGACGCGCGCTACGACCTCATCATCAGCAATCCGCCTTACGTCGATGCGCAGGGCATGGCGAACCTGCCACGCGAGTGTCGTTATGAACCGAAGATGGCGTTCGACGGCGGCGACGACGGCCTCGACATCGTGCATCGCATCCTGCGCGAGGCGGCATGGCATCTGACGCCGCACGGCGGCCTGCTGTGCGAGATCGGCCGCTGTCGCGAGGCGCTGGAGGCTGCCTATCCCGAATTGCCGATGCTCTGGCTCGATACCGAGGACTCCGAGGGTGAAGTGTTCTGGATCGACGCCGCAACGCTCGCGACACTCGTGTGAGGGGTTGATCGCTTTCGCTTCGTGGCGTCGACTTTGCTTTCGTCGTGGCCGGAATAAATTCGGCCATGACGTTCTCATCCCGGCCTCATTTTGCCGCAGGCATGGCCGCCCTGCGTGGCGGGCTCTGGCCAAATCACCGCCACGCGCCTAAATAAAGCCCATCCAGCGAACGACAGATGTGAACCTCCGGCGATGCCGCCGGAGGTTTCATTGTCTTTCGCTTTCATTGTCTTTCGACTGTGTCTTAGCGCTGTCATATCAACCACGCCGCCGCCTTGATGATCGTATTGCCATGCTTTTCGTTGCTCGCCAGAACGCGTTCACGCGCGACGCCTGGCTCGGAGAATTCCGGGCGACGCTGGTGCTTGGCTGGCCGCTGGTGCTTACCAATCTCGCGCAGATTGCCCTGACCACCACCGACGTGCTGGTGCTGGGCCGTGTCGGCCCTGCGGCGCTTGCGGCTGGCACCCTCGGCGTTAATCTCTATCTCGCGATCCTGATCTTCGGCATCGGCGTCGTCACCGCGACCTCGCCGATGATGGCGAATGCACTCGGCCGCAAGCTGCACATGGTGCGCGATGTTCGCCGCACCTTCCGTCAGGGCCTGTGGTCAGCCGTCATCATCGCGCTTCCGAGCTGGCTTGTGCTGTGGCACACCGAACCGATCCTGCTGCTGTTCGATCAGGAGCCGGAACTTGCCGCGGCGGCGCAGACCTTTGTCCATGAGTTGCAGTGGGGCCTGTTGCCGGCGCTCGGTTACATCGTGCTGCGCTCCTATGTCGCCGCGCTGGAGCGGCCGCTATGGGCGCTGATGATCACCGGCACGGCAATTCTGTTCAACGTTGCCGCCAACTGGATTCTCGTTTTCGGTCATCTGGGTTTTCCCGCGCTGGGCCTGCGCGGCTCCGGCATGGCGACCAGTCTTTCCAACCTGTTCCTGTTCGTGGGACTCGCAGTGGTGGTGACATTCGGTAAGCGATTCCGCCGTTACCGGTTGTTCGGCCGCTGGTGGCGACCGGATTGGCCGCGTCTCGGCACGCTCTGGCGCATCGGCTTGCCGATCGGCGCGGCGCTGGCATTCGAGATCACGGTGTTCAATGCCGCAGTGTTTCTGATGGGACAGTTCGGCACAGCGGCGATTGCCGCACATGCCATCGCCATTCAGATCGCTTCGGTGTCGTTCATGGTGCCGATGGGCTTGGCGCAGGCAGCGACGGTTCGTGTCGGCCGCGCCTATGGTGCCGGCGACATCGACGGTGTCACGCGCGCCGGATGGACGGCATTCGCCATCGCCATCGCCTTCATGTCGACCACCAGCGTTTTGCTGATCGCAGCGCCTGAACTGCTGATTGCAGCCTTTGTCGATATTGCCGATCCGGCGAACGCGCAGGTGGTGTCGCTTGCAGTGTCGTTCCTGGTCTGCGCGGCGGTGTTTCAGATCGCCGACGGCGCGCAAGTGGTCGGCGCGGGTATGTTGCGCGGTCTCAACGATACACGCGTGCCGATGATCTATGCCGGTCTCGGCTATTGGGGCTTCGGCATGTCGCTGAGCCTGTTGTTCGCGTTCAAGCTCGGCTTCGGCGGCGTCGGCATCTGGATCGGGCTGGCGTCCGGGCTTGTGGCCGTCGCTATCCTGATGATCCGTCGCTGGACTCGTCGGGCGCGGTTGAAGCTGGTGCCGATGAGTTGACGCGCGTCACGCCGCCGCCTGCTTCTGCTGCACCTCGGCGGCATAATCCTGCATCAGTTGGGCCGTCAGCGCACCGGGTGTGAACCGCCACTGCGCGATCTCGGCCACCGGCGTCACCTCGGCGGCCGAGCCGGTGAGGAAGCATTCGCTGAAGCTGGACAGTTCCTCCGGCAGGATGCGGCGCTCGATCACTTCGATGCCGCGCCGCCTGGCGAGGTCGATCACGGTGGCGCGGGTAATGCCGGCGAGGAAGCAGTCGGCGATCGGCGTATGCAACTGACCATCCTTGACGAAGAAGATGTTGGCGCCGGTGCATTCGGCGACGCGGCCGTCCCAGTCCAGCATCATCGCATCGGCATAGCCCGCGCGCTCCGCCTTGTGCTTGGAGATGGTGCAGATCATGTAGAGCCCCGATGCTTTGGCCAGTGCCGGAATGGTGCGCGGATCGGGCCGGCGATATTCGGCGAGCGCGACGCGAATGCCTTTCAGGCGCTCAGCCGGATCGAAATAGCTCGGCCAAGTCCAGCAGGCGATGGCGAGGTGGATGGTATTGGACGGCGCCGACACGCCCATCATCTCCGAGCCGCGCCAGGCAATCGGGCGGAGATAGGCATCGGTCAGCTTGTTGCTATCGAGCACCAGCTTTTTCGCGGCATCGATTTCGGCCACCGAATACGGAATCTCGAAATCGAGAATCCGCGCGGAGTTTTTCAGCCGCTCGGAATGCGCGGTGCTGCGGAATACCTCGCCGCCGTAAGCGCGCTCGCCCTCGAACACGCAGCTTGCGTAGTGCAGCCCGTGGGTGAGGAGGTGGATATTCGCATCCGCCCACGGCACCAGTTTGCCGTCGTACCAGATCACGCCGTCCATGTTGTCGAACGAAACGCCCATGTGATGTCTCCGGTTCGTGTTGACGAAAATGCTTCGGGTAAATGGCGCGCACTGTCCCGTTCGCGGGACCGGTGGTCCCACGCTGGATGAAACGATGTGAGCGTTGGTTATGAAGGCAGCGGACGAATTTTAGCGGAGCATGAACTGGGTCGAGAAACGGGTCCCAGCTTTCGGGATCATGCTCCGCTGCTTGTTACAGGACCTTCTTGATCCAGTTGTGCGTGTCGGCCGCGCGGCCGTACTGGATGTCGACCAGCTTCTTGCGTAGTCCCATCGCCACCGGGCCGGCGGCGCCGCCGCTGATGGTGAAGTCACCCTTCGCCGAGCACACCTTGCCGATCGGCGAGATCACAGCCGCGGTGCCGCAAGCGAAAGCCTCCTTCAGCTTGCCGCTGGCGGCGTCGGCGCGCCACTGATCGATGGTGTAGGGTGCCTCGCGCACCGGCGTGCCGGCTTCCTTTGCCAACGCGATGATTGAGTCGCGGGTGATGCCGGGCAGGATGGTGCCGAGCGGCGGTGTCAGCAGCGAGCCGTCGTCGAACACGAAGAACACGTTCATGCCGCCCAGTTCTTCGACATAGCGATGCTCGACCGCATCGAGGAACACCACCTGATCGCAGCCGTGATCGATGGCTTCGGCCTGCGCGCGCAAGGACGCCGCGTAATTGCCGCCGCATTTGACGGCACCGGTGCCGCCGACGGCGGCGCGGGTGTAATTCTCCGACACCCAGATCGAGACCGGCGCCGGGCCGCCCTTGAAATAGGAGCCGACCGGCGAGGCGATCACCGCGAAGATGTACTCCGACGACGGCTTGACGCCGAGGAAGATTTCATTGGCGATCATGAAGGGACGGATATAGAGGCTGCCTTCGCCGCCCGGAATCCAGGCACGGTCGATCTGCACCAGTTGCTCGACCGCCTCGATAAACACCGCCTCCGGCACCGGCGCCATCGCCATGCGGTCGGCCGAATTGCGGAAGCGTTTGGCATTGGCATCGGGGCGGAACAGGTTCACGCCGCCGTCGTCCCGCCGATAGGCCTTCAGCCCCTCGAAGATTTCCTGCGCGTAGTGCAGCACCGCGGTTGCCGGATCGAGCGGGAAGTTGGCGCGGGATTCGACCCGCGCGCTGTGCCAGCCCTTGTCCGCGCTGTAGCGGACGATCGCCATGTGGTCGGTGAACACGCGGCCAAAGCCCGGGTCCTTGAGCTTGGCGGCGCGGTCCGCGTCGGAGGTCGGATCGGCCTTCGGCTGGACGTCGAACGTCAACCAGAGCGAGCCATCGGCTTTATCGAACGAAACTCCCATGGATCATCTCCCGGATCTAGCGACGCGCGCCAAGGCGCCTGGTCGGATTGTCGTCAATTTTATGCCCATTCCATCTGCAAAGCGGCTTTCAACTTTTGCGGAACAGGCGAACTCCAGTATGTTTGCCGGGCCGTCGGCCGACAATCGGGTGGTGCAGAAATTTCAACGCTGGTGTCGGCGGGAAAACGAATAGGCCGCGCAAACTTAGAACCAGGAATGGGGCGAAAACGATCTAATATTTCGCTACCATCGTCCTTTTTGTAACATTGAGACCAAGATACGTCAATATGGCTGACATAAATTTTGCGAAGGCCGAAGCGGGCTCCTCGGCCGGGCACGACCGGCCGGACGGCGATGGCGCGCCGGCGGGCGGGGGCCCGCCGTTGCGCTGGGACATCATCGAGTTGCTGTTCTTCGCCTATCGCGATTTCGTCGGCGATGCCGATCACGTGCTGGAGGCGTTCGGCTTCGGTCGCGCCCATCACCGCGTCGTGCATTTCGTGCATCGCTATCCGGGTCTCACTGTCGCCGATCTGCTTGGGGTACTTCGCATTACCAAGCAGTCGTTGGGGCGAGTCCTCAAGCAATTGCTCGAGGAAGGGTATATCGTGCAGCGCGCCGGCGATCAGGACCGGCGGCAGCGTCTGTTGTTCGCCACCGCCAAGGGTGAGGCGCTGATCGCCAAGCTGGCCGGATTGCAGACCGATCGGATCACGCGAGCGATGAGTGGCCTCGATGCATCGGATGCGGCGGCCGTCAGTCAGTTTCTGCGCGGCATGATCGATCGCGAGGACTCGGACAAGGTGCTGGAACGCTTGCTGGATCATCATCGTCCCGAGGCGAGGGACTAATGACAACGGTTTCAACCATGGCTCGACCGCCGATCCAACCTGCCGACGATGCACCGCATTTGCTGCTGGTCGATGACGATCGCCGGATCCGCGATCTGCTGTCCCGCTTTCTCGCCGGCGAAGGCTACCGCGTCACTACGGCGATGAGCGCTGCCGACGCGCGCGCCAAGTTGCAGGGCCTCCATTTCGATCTACTCATTCTGGACGTGATGATGCCGGGCGAAACCGGCTTCGATCTCGCGCGCTTCATCCGCACCACATCAACCGTGCCGATCGTGATGCTCACCGCGCGCCACGAAGCGGAAAGCCGCATCGAAGGCTTGCAGATCGGCGCCGACGATTATGTCGCGAAGCCCTTCGAGCCGCGTGAATTGCTGCTGCGGATCGGTAATATCCTCAAGCGCGCCACGCCCGCGCCGGTGGCGAAAGTGGAATCCGTGCGGTTCGGGCCGTTCGTTTATTATCTGGATCGTGGGGAACTGCGCGAGGGCGAGACGGTCATCCACCTGACCGACCGCGAACGCGAGATGCTGCGCATCCTTGCAGCGATTCCGGGAGAAACCGTGCCGCGCGGCGATCTCACCGGGTCCGGCGGCAACGTCAACGAGCGCGCGGTGGATGTGCAGATCAACCGGCTGCGGCGCAAGATCGAGCGCGATCCCGCCAATCCGTTGTTCCTGCAGGCGGTGCGCGGCGTCGGCTATCGTCTGGTCGCCTCGCCGTGAACGGTGCCCGATGAGCACACTCGATACCGGCATGACGCTGATCCGCAGCGCTGCGCAGCGCGTCTCCACTTTCAACAAGCGGCTCGGCAATTCGTTCAAGAGCTGGATGCCGAAGGGACTCTACGCCCGCGCATTGCTGATCATGATCGTGCCGATGGTGGTGCTGCAATCGGTGGTCGCCTTCGTGTTCATGGAGCGGCACTGGAATACGGTGACGCGGCGGCTGTCGGCCACGGTGGTGCAGGACATCGCCGCGCTGATCGACGTCTATCGCGGCTATCCGCAGGACAAGGACCACGCGTTGCTACGCCGGATCGCGCAACAGCGGTTGGGACTCGTGGTCGATTTCCTGCCGCTCGGCGATATGCCGCAGCCCGGACCGAAGCCGTTTTTTTCGCTGCTCGACCAGTCTCTGTCGGCGCAGATCGGCCGGCAGATTTCCCGGCCGTTCTGGATTGACACGGTCGGGCGTTCCTCGCTGGTGGAAATCCGCATTCAGCTCGAAGACTCGGTGATGCGGGTGTTCGCGCAGCGCAGCGCTGCTTATGCGTCGAACTCGGAAATTTTCTTTCTCTGGATGTTCAGCACGTCGTCGGTGCTGCTGATCGTCGCCGTGCTGTTTTTGCGGAATCAGATCCGGCCCATTGTGCGGCTGGCGGATGCCGCCGAGAGTTTTGGCAAGGGCCGTGAGGCGCCGAACTTCCGGCCGCGCGGCGCGCTCGAGGTGCGGCGCGCGGCGCACGCCTTCATCGAAATGAAAACCCGCATCGAGCGCGCGATGGAGCAGCGCACCGCGATGCTGGCTGGCGTCAGCCACGACCTGCGCACCATCCTGACGCGCTTCAAGCTCGAACTCGAACTGATCGGCGACAATCCCGAATTGGAAGGAATGCGCAAGGACGTCGACGAGATGTCGGGGATGCTGGAGGCCTATCTTGCTTTCGCGCGTGGTGACGGCGACGAGCGCGCGCAGCCCACCGACATTTCCGCGACGCTGGAAGAATTGCGCGGTGATGCCGAGCGCAACGGCCATTCCGCGACGGTATCGTTCCAGGGATTGCCGGTGGTGACGGTGAAGCCGGCGGCGTTCAAGCGTTGTCTCGGCAATCTGGTCTCGAATGCGTCGCGCTATGCGAGAACGATTGCCATCTCGGGGCATCGTGACCATCGCTGGCTGACGATTACGGTGGACGACGACGGGCCGGGCATTCCGCAAAGCATGTGGGAGGAGGTGTTCAAGCCGTTCCTGCGGCTCGACGACGCCCGCAATCAGGATCAGGGCGGTACCGGTCTCGGCCTTGCGATCACCCGCGACATCGCACGTTCGCACGGCGGTGATGTCACCCTCGGCGATAGCCCGATGGGCGGCCTGCGCGCCACGGTGCGGATTCCAGTGTAGTTGCGAAGCGGACCTATTTCTCGTGCCGGCACAGCCGCGCGCACCCGCGGCGTAGTATCGGTTTCCCCACCGTGTCAGAAATTGATCTTGAGCGCGGACTGATGATGGAGGATCACCTCCTTCATGATCGCTGCGGTGATGGGACGCGAAAGTTTGTTGTCTTCAAAACTTCGGCTGCCGCTTTTCCTTGTAGGCGGCGACACCTTCCTTGATTTCGTCGCCGCGCATGCTGTCGCGCTGGCGCTGGTCGGCGGCGGCCTCGTCGAGTTTGCTGTGCGCGATCTCGTTGATGGTTCGCTTCATCCCGCGCATCGCGACAGGTGCATTGCCGGCGAGTGTTGTGGCGAGCACGTCCACTTCGTGGTCCAGTTCAGCCGCGGGCACCATGGCGGTGAGATAGCCGATTGCCAGCATTTCGGCGGCATCGATCTTTTGCGCGGTGAGGAACAGTTTCTTGGCGGCGTTGACGCCGAGCCGGGAGACGTATCGCGACATTCCGCTCTTATAATAGTGCAGGCCAAGTCGCGCTGCCGGCATAAACATCTCGCAAGTCTTAACCCCGATGCGGAAGTCGCAGGCCAGCGCCAGATCGGTCGCGCCGCCATAGACGCCGCCGTTGAGCCGGCAGATCGTCGGCACGCCCAGATCCTCAAGACGGTCGGCCACCGCCTCGAAGGCCGAACCGGCGCTTTGTTCATCGGGAGCGCTTGCGGTGCGGGCGGCGACGGTGCCGAGATCGAAGCCGGCGCAGAAGGCGCGCCCCGTGCCGGTGAGCACTAGCACGCGGACCCGGCTGTCCGCCTCGACACGGTCGAACAAGGCCATCAGAGTCGCCAGATCGGAGGGTTGCAGGCGGTTGAGCAAACGGGGGCGGTTCAAGCGGATAATGGCGCGATGTCCCTCCAGGCTCAGGATCGGTTCGCTGGCAATATCGTCGATTGCTTCGGGCATATTCTTCTTCCCGTGGTTGCCGTATAGGCAAAAGCGATGTGAGATTGTTCGTATCGTTGACGGAGTTGTGATCGCCCGGCGCAATCCGCCGTGCAAGCTACGTCATCCATCACAAGAGCATTTACTTTGGCAACAGGTTAGCTCCCATGGACGTGTCCCATCTCGCACAGACGTTCGGCAGTCTGTTCGTATCGATCTTCGTGGTCGCGACCTATACCATGAAGACGATGATCCCGTTGCGGGTGTTCGGGATTCTCACCAACGTCATCCTGATCGCCATCGCCATTCCCACACATCACTATCCGACGCTGGTGCTGCATGGCATCCTGCTGCCGCTCAATGTCTACCGGCTGCACGAAATGCTGCAACTGGTGCGCGACGTGAAGAAGTCGGTCAATAGCGATCTGTCGATGGACTGGCTGAAGCCATTCATGACGCGGCGTGACTGCAAGGCCGGCGAAGTGCTGTTCTACAAGGACGAGCAGGCGGAGGAGATGTTCTACATCGTCAGCGGCCGCTATCGCCTGGTCGAGTCCGAGATCGAACTGGCGGTTGGCGCGCTCGTCGGCGAACTCGGCATGCTGTCGCCGACCCACGAGCGAACCCAGACGCTCGAATGCATCGAGCCGGGCGCGGTGCTGAGCGTCACCTATACCCAGGTCGAGGAATTATTCGTGCAGAATCCGGAGTTCGGTTTCTATTTTCTCAAGCTCGCCAGCGCACGGCTGTTCGAAAACATCGGCAAGCTGGAGAACAGGCTGGCCGATTATACTTACGACCGTGCGGGTGCGCGGCCGACCCCGGCATGACGCAACGGAGCCTGCGTTGAACAGCATCGCGGAATCATTTCGTTTCCTGCTCTCCGACCTCACCGGCGTGGACGACTGCAGTCCGCCGACGGTGCCGGATGGCATACCGGAGACGTTGCGGTCCGAGGTAGCCGGCGCGATCGCGGCGTTGATCGCCTATCAAGGGCCGAGCTATGCACAACTCTATGTCCATCGCCTGCGCAGGTTCGCGCGCCGACGCGACGTCGATGCCGCGTTGCTCGGTTTGATCGCGCAACAGATGGCGCGACGGATGTGCTACGACGATCCCATCTGTATCGCGCAGCGTCATCTTGCGACGGCCCGAACCGGCGATGCCGTGGCGGAACGGCATCGTTTCCGGCTCGAAGATCTATTCGGTGCACTCCCGAACAAGTTCGGATGGCCGTTGCTGGCGGGATGCGAACGAGCCGGATGGTTGCATGTGCCGGTGTCCATGCGCTTCAACGGATGCAGTTTGCTTGGGCGGCAGCGATTGCGGCTGGAAGCGAGCTTGCGGCGCTGGCGGCTGTTTTCCGCGCGCTACGCGTCCGAACGCGCATGGGTCGAGCGCTGGCTCCACATGATCGACCGCAGCCTGACCAAACAACCGGCTGCTGCGCGGGTGATCGCTGAAACCGCCGCGATGATACAAGGGAGCGGCGACGGTTACCGGCACGGCCTCTCGGATTGGCATTTGCTGATCGATGGCTTGGTGAAGCCGGCGTTGGACGGCACGTTGCCGGTTGCCGATCTCTCCGGCGCTGTCGTCGAAATTGCAACGCTGTCGCGTGACGGTTCGCCGGGAGATGTCGCAGCGGCGATCCAGCGGATTCAGAGCGAGGTAACCCGTGACGTTTAAACGCGAATTCGGGCTTGGCAATCCATCAAATGCCACTAATCTGACGCGGCTGGCCGTTTGCCGGAGAGATTTTCCGGCGCTTTGGCGCGGCATATGCGTCGCTTGAGAACGCTATCGCGAAGGGCGTCAGCTTGTTGTTTCCAGACATGAGCACCTCGGTGGCGGTCGGATCGCTGGTCGGCTGGATGCTGGCGCTGACGGTCAAGCATGTCATCGCGGATTTCCTGCTGCAAAATCACTGGATGGCGGCCGGCAAGGACGCCAAGACCGGATGGGCGCTCCCGCTGCTGTCGCACTGTCTGATCCACGGCGTTCTCACCACGGCGCTGGTCGCTGCGGTGGCGCCGCGCTTCTGGTTTATCGGTCCGGTCGATTTCGCCATTCATCTGGCGGTCGATCGCGCCAAGGGTTTCTGCGTGGCGCGGTTCGATGTCACGCCGACGCATCGCTGGTTCTGGTGGCTGATCGGTATCGATCAGGCGTTGCATCACCTGACCGGTTTCGCTCTCGCCGTCTGGCTCGCCGCCAATCAATAGAAACTCGAAAAGGAGACGCAATGTCCGAGGCTCCGCTCGCTAAACAGACTGTGGACGTGCGCGGCCGGCGCATGGCCTATCACGCGCGCGGCGAGGGACGGCCGATCCTGTTCCTGCACGGCAATCCGACATCGTCCTATCTGTGGCGCGACGTCATCCCCGAACTGGAAGGTCACGGACGTCTGATTGCGCCGGACCTGATCGGCATGGGCGATTCCGACAAGCTGCCGAACCCGCAACCCGACACCTACCGCTTCACCACGCATCGCGATTTCCTCGATGGCTTCATCGATGCGGTGATCGGTAACGAGCCGGTGGTGCTGGTGGTGCATGACTGGGGTTCGGCGCTCGGCTTCGATTGGGCCAACCGCCATCGCGACCGCGTGCGCGGCATCGCCTATATGGAAGCCATCGTTCGGCCGATTGCCGGCTGGGAGGAATGGAGTCCATCGGCGACGCCGGTGTTCCAAGGCTTTCGCTCCGACAAGGGCGAGCAGATGATTCTCGACCGCAACCTGTTCGTCGAGCGGGTACTGCCGGGCTCGGTGTTGCGCAAGCTCACGGATGCGGAGATGGCGGAATACCGCAAACCGTTCGTGCAACGCGAGGATCGTTGGCCGACGCTGACCTGGCCGCGCGAGATTCCGATCGCAGGCGAACCGGCGGACGTGGTGGCGATCGCCGCGGCCTACTCGCAATGGCTGGCGACGAGCGATATTCCCAAGCTGTTCGTCAATGCCGACCCCGGTGCCATCCTGATCGGCGTGCTGCGCGAGTTCTGCCGGACCTGGCCCAACCAGACCGAGGTCACGGTTGCGGGCTCGCATTTCATTCAGGAGGATTCCGGCGCGGCGATCGGGCAGGCCATCGCACAATGGATCGCGGCCAGGGGGATTTGATCCGCCGATGGAACCGCGATTCTGATTCGCGGCGAATGCGCAAGGGTGTCGCAAGGTCGTCGCCACGCTTGGTTAACTCGTCGTTAGGAATTTACAGAGCATTTTCGTGATCGGGGGATTTCTCCGACCAGGAATATGCCATGTGGTCCAGCCGCGAAGCGTTCGAGAATGATTTTTGCCCGGTTCGGGACGATCTGCTTGGCCAAATGTATCGCGCCAACCAGAACGGTCTGCCGCAACTGGTGGAAAGCGTGTCGCCCGACGTGCGGGCGATGCTGGCGTTGTTCTGTTATCGCCGCAGCCATCTGCACGCGCTGGCGATTGCCATCGCCGGAAGCTGCACCGAACGCGATCTGATCCAGTTAGGCGGTCGCGTCGGTTCGGTGCTGTACGATTTGTCGCGCAGTACGCCGGCATCTCGCACGGTGCAGTCGTCCCACGGCGGCCGCAAGCCGGTGACGCTATCGACCAAGCCACTCACGGCGCTGGCGCCACTCGAGGATATCGAGGACGACGAGCAGCAGCCGCAAGTGGTGATGGCCTAACCAGACTGGCTGCCGGCTTAGTTTGCTTGTAACAGCGGCAGGCCATAACGCTGCCGCGCCATCGCACATTCTGCATCGCCCGGCATGCAGACCCGGCACACCTCCGGACGCACCGCGTAGACCGCGCACGAGGTTGTTTCACCGACACGACCGATTAGCGCCGTGCAGCGCTCGCCCTCGCAGCGCATCCCCGACGATCGCTCATTGACGAATTGCGCCGGAATGAGATCGAGCGCGGCATCGTCCTCGATGGTGAAGCGCGGCCAGTTGCGCGAATAAGCGCAGCACGCGCCGCAGCTCTGGCAAGGGCTCATCGCGTCGGTGTCGGTCATTCGTCTCCCCGCATCTGCCGGGTCTTGTCGTGAATCATCTGGTCGAGGCTGGCGCGCCATCTTGCGCGGAGCACGTCGCGGCGCTCCGCATAGCGTTCGTCGAGATAAGTGGCGTCGATAACGCGGTCGGTGCGGAAGCTGCGAAAGTCCTTGCGCAACTCGCACCATGCCGCGAGCAGCCGCACGGTTTCCAGATAGCCCACTGTGATCGGCCAGATCACCCGCGTGCTGTCGCGGCCGTGCTCGTCGCGATAGCGCAACGCGATCTTCTTGCCGGCGTGAATATGCGCGCGCACCTTGGTCATATCGATGCGGTCGGGTTCGGCATAAACGTCGCGCCGCGCGCGGCTGGCCGGTTCCTGCACGAACGGCCGCAAGGTATCCGGCACAGTGGCCTCGATTTTTGTGATGAGATTCTCGGCGGCCTTGCCCAACACCGCGTCGGCGTGGCCCGCGACCCATTGCGCGCCGAGCACGGCGGCCTCGATCTCATCCGGCGTCAGCATGAGCGGCGGCATGTCGAAGCCACGTTCCAGCACGTAGCCCATGCCGGCTTCGCCGCGGATCGGTACGCGCTGCCCGATCAAGGTGGCGATGTCGCGATAGATGGTGCGCTTCGAGGTTTCCAGCTCAGTCGCGATGGCGTCGGCGGTCAGCGGCTTGCGGGCGCGGCGCAGCACCTGGATGATCTGGAACAGCCGGTCGGCGCGTCTCATGATCGTGTCTTCCGAGCCTCGGTTGATGCTGCGGTTGATGCTGACAGCACGCTGGCAGCAGGGGGTAGCTAGGGTCGCGCAGGTTTTCAAGAGACAGGAGCTTGCGATGATCATTCTTTATGGCTTTGGCGAAGGTTTCGGCCTGCCGGAAATCAGCCCCTTCGTCACCAAGACCGAGGTGCAACTCAAGATGGCCGGACTGCAATACCGCAAGGTGTTCGCGCTGCCGGATTCCTCGCCCAAGGGGCAGATGCCCTATATCGATGACCATGGCGATGTGATCGCGGACTCGACCTTCATCCGCGCTCACATCGAGCGCAAATACGGTTTCGATTTCGATGCCGGGTTCGATACCGCGCAGCGCGCACAGGCTTGGGCGATCGAGCGGATGATCGAGCATCACGTCTATTGGGCGCTGGTCGGCGTGCGCTGGGTTGATCCGGTGAATTTCGCCAAGGGTCCGGCGCATTTCTTCGACACCGCACCGGAGCACTTGCGCAACGATATCCGCGAAGGCGCCCGCGTGAGGGTCGTCGAGAACTATCGGCTTACCGGCCTTGGCCGCCATACGCCGCAGGAGACGATCGAACTCGCGATGCGGTCGTTGTCGGCGCTCTCGGTGTTGCTGGCGGACAAGCCCTATCTGATGGGCGATCGTCCGTGCGGCATGGATGCGACCGCGTTCGGCGCGGTGGCCGGGTTGCTGTCGCCGTTCTTCACTTCGACGCTGCGCCATCGCACCGAGCAGTTCGCCAATCTCGTCGCCTATGTCGAACGGATGATGAGCCGTTACTATCCGGATTACGCTTGGCGCGTGCCGGAAGCCGCGGTGGCTTGACGTGCGCGGCGCGAACGGTGAGGGGTGAAGCGATGGCCGACAAGGATTCGTTCTTCTGGAAAATGGTCGACGGCCGGTTGCCGTCGCCACCCTGCGCCCAAACGCTGGGCCTTGCCTTCGGCGCCATCGATCCGGAGCGCGGCACCATCGAAGTCGATTTCGAGGGCAAGCCCGAGTTCCTGAATCCGATCGGCAACATTCAGGGCGGCTTTCTCGCCGCGATGCTGGACGACACCATGGGGCCGGCGCTGGTGGCGACGCTCGACGCCGGCGAGTTCGCACCGACCGTCAGTCTCAACGTCCAGTTTCACCGCCCGGCGAAGCCCGGCCCGCTGAAGGGTCTTGGTCGGGTGACGATGCGCGGCAAGGAAGTCTGTCAGTTGGCTGCGGAACTCTTGCAGAACGGCAAGGTCGTCGCCACCGCGACGGCCACCGCCGTTATCCGCCGCATGTAGAGGTCTGAAACGCCTACACCGCCGGCAGCGACGTTCCCTTCAACGCCGCGACTTCGGCCTCGAGTTCGGCGATCCGCGTCTCGCGCAGTTCGAGTGCAGCCTTGACGTCGGCGGCGTCGAATTTCTGCGGGATGTGCTGGCGGCAGTTGGTGTTCCACGCTTTCACCTTGATCAGGATCACCTGTTCCGGGCGCGCGCGATAGCCGCGCGGCATCAAGGATTCCAGCAGCGCCGGATCGTCATCGACGACGCGGGCCTCGCCCCAGATCTTGACGCGCTGCCGATTGACGTAATCCAGTACGAAGATGTGTACCTTCGGATTTTCTGACAGGTTGCCCAAGGTGATGAACTGCCGGTTGCCGGCGAAGTTGGCAAAGGCGATCGTCGTCTTGTCGAGCACATGGAGGAAGCCTGGCGGGCCGCCGCGATGCTGGATTGTCGGCTGGCCGTCAGCGCTGGCGGTGGCGAAGAAGACGCTGGTCTGGGCGGCAAGAAACGCAGCGAGGTTGTCGTCGATCTCGGTCGGCCATCCGGCGTCCGCCTCGGGTCCTGAATAAGCCTCGCGCGATCCCCGCAGAGTCTGGATCGCCTTGACGGCGGGGCTGAAGGCAACATCGCTGGGAGAAGTGTGGGACGTGGACATCGTCGTCTCCGGGTAAGCGTCCGGCGTATCTGATGTTGCGAATGTGGTTCGTGGTCTGGCTTTAAGCAATTCACGCCGTTGACACGACATTGTTGCAATATCAGAAATAATCCCATGGACCGCATCGAGACCATGCAGGCCTTCGTCACCGTGGCCGACCACAAAGGGTTCGCCCCGGCGGCGCGCAAGCTGGGACTGTCGGCCTCGGCGGTGACCCGGATGGTTGCCGCGCTGGAGGAACGGGTCGGAGCGCGGCTGCTGCAACGGACCACCCGCTCGGTGATGCTGACCGATGCCGGCGAACGGTTTCTCGAGCGGGCGCGGCGCATCCTCGCCGATGTCGAGGAAGCGGAAGGGGCGGTGCAGGCGGAGCGAACGCAGCCGACCGGCCGCCTCGTGGTGTCGGCGCCACTCGGCTTCGGCCGCCGTCATGTCACACCGCTGATGTCGACTTACCTCAAACGCTATCCCGATGTCGCCGGCGACCTTCGCCTGTCGGATCGGATGGTCAATCTGGTGGAGGAGGGCGTGGATATCGCGGTGCGCATCGGCCATCTGCCGGATTCAAGTCTGGTGGCGCGGGCGGTCGGCGACATGCGGCGGATGGTGGTGGCGTCGCCGGATTATCTGGCAACGCATGGCGAGCCGCAGCATCCTTCCGAGATCGCGGCGCATCGCACGGTGCATTTCGGCGCGCTCAGTGCCGCGCCGGACTGGCGCTTTGTCGAGGATGGCCGCGAGGTTCGTGTCGCCTGCGCGCCGCGCTTCACCACCAACAGCGCCGACGCCGCGATCTTTCACGCAGAGCAGGGTGGTGGGCTCACACGCGTGCTGGCCTATCAGGCGGCGGAAGGACTCGCGAGCGGCCGTCTCAAGGCGGTGTTGACCGATTACGAGATCGCGCCGCTGCCGATCCATCTGGTCTATCCGACGTCGCGGCTGTTATCGGCAAAGGTCCGCGCCTTCGTCGATCTGGTGCTGCACGATTGCGATTGGCATTTCGCGAAGAGCTAGGTGGGCGCGTGCTGTGATCGTGGTACGACGCGGAACGTGGCGTTGGCGCGTGCGATCGGCTCATCATCGGCGGTAATGATGCTTTGCACGAAGCAGATGGTGCGTCCGCTTTTCAGCACCTCGCTTTCCACCGCGAGCCATTGTCCGATCTTGGCGCTGCCGATGTAATCGACCGAAAGATTGACGGTGACCAGCGAAAACGCCGATCCGAGCTTGTAGCCGCAGCTATGGCCCATCGCCTTGTCGGCCAATGCCGCGATCAATCCGCCATGGATCAATCCGCGCGCGTTGGTGTGCGGCGTATCGAGCCGCAGGCCGATGACGATCGCGTTCTCGGTCTGCTTCCAGTACATCGGCTCCCAGGGATCGGTCAGCGGGCTCTTGCGTGGATTGGGCGTGAAGCCGGGCGGAATGGCGGGGGCGTTCAATCACATACTCCGGAAGTGGGCGACGAGCGGATCGTCAAAGGAATGTCAGGTCCGATCATAGCCGGGATTTCTCCACGCCTTGCCGGGCAAAGTGATTTACGTCAGATGATTATAGCATATAATCAAATCTCTCGGCTGTGGGGCAGCGGCGAACACATACGTGTCGGAAAAGTCCATATCCGCCAGGGATCTTGCAATGGCCTTTGCCGTGCAGGGCATGGAAGATGCACACCATGCTTGCATTGCGAGCCGTGCTAGATAACATGTTAAATAAAGCGGGCGGCCGGAGAACCGGTCCTCCATCAGAGGGAGAGATGACGATGAGGAAAGCACTTCTGGCGCTGCTGATGGCCGGTTGCGCGGGGCTCGCGATGACGCCCGCAACGGCACAGGACAAGACCGTCAACCTGAAAGTCTCGCTGTGGGTGCCTCCTGCCCATCCGCTGGTGCCGGCGACGATCGCCTGGGCGAAGGATATCGAGAAGGCTTCGGGCGGCAGCATCAAGCTGACGGTGTTTCCCTCGCAACAACTCGGCAAGGCGTTCGATCATTACGACATGGCGCGAGATGGCATTGCCGATATCACCTACGTCAATCCGGGCTACCAGCCGGGGCGTTTCCCGATCGCCGCGGCGGGGCAGCTTCCGTTCGTGTTCAGTGACGGCAAGAAAGGGACGCTGGCGCTCAACGAATGGTATCACAAGTACGCACCGACCGAGATGAAGGACACCAAGCTGTGCTTCGCCTTCATCCACGATCCCGGCGCACTGTTCGGGAAAAAGAAGGTTCTCGTGCCTGAAGACCTCAACGGTCTGAAGGTGCGTCCGGCGCAATCGACCATCGGCGAGATGGTCAAGATGTTCGGCGGCACCAACGTGCAGGCCTCGGCGCCCGAAGCGCGCGATGCCATCGAGCGCGGCGTGGCCGATGAAATCACTTTCCCGTGGGGATCGATGTTCCTGTTCGGCATCGAGAAGGCCATCAAGTACGCGATGGACGTGCCGCTCTACACCACGGTGTTCACCTACAACATGAACCTCAAGAGCTATAACGCGATGTCGCCGGCGCAGAAGAAGATCATCGACGATCATTGCACGCCGGAGTGGGCTTCCAAGGTTACCGATCCGTGGAGCGAATTCGAGTTCAACGGCCGCGCCAAGATGAAGGCATTGGCTGACCACGAGGTCTACAGCCTGACGCCCGATCAGCTTGCGAAGTGGAAGGCCGCCGCGAAGCCGCTGCATGACAGCTGGGCGGCCGACGTCAAAAAGGCCGGCGGTGATCCGGCGAAGATCGACGCCGATCTTCAGGCCGCGATCAAGAAGTTCAACGCGGGGCTGTAAGCGCGTGCCTTCGATAGGAAACGTCATGCCCGGCTTTATGCCGGGCATCCACGTCTTCTATCGACGAGGCAAAGCAAGACGTGGATGATCGGGACAAGCCCGGCCATGACGGCAACGTAACAGCGCGAAATTCTCATGACCACCAGCCAGCCCGAAGTTTCCAGCGACGGCGCCCTCACCGGTCCGCCGGAGCCCGCGTCCAAGAACTACATGGACAAGTTCATCGACTCGATCGAATGGGTTGCGGCCTTCTTCGTCGGCATCGTCGCGCTGAACACGTTCGTTGCGGTGTTCATGCGCAAATTCTTCTCGGTGACGATACCGGACTATTACAATTTCGGTCAGTTCCTGCTCGGTATTCTGATTTTCTGGGGCATCGCCGCGACCAGCTATCGCGGTACCCATATCACCGTCGATCTGGTCTGGGCCAATGCCTCGCCGAAATACCAGCGCTGGATCGACGTGTTCGCGACGCTGGTGTTGCTGTTTGTGGTGACGGTGCAGACCTATACGCTGCTCGACAAGGTCATCACCACCCGTCAGGACCATGTTCTGACCATGGATCTGCAATTACCGATCTGGCCGTTCTACGCGGTGGCGTGGATCGGTGACGTCTCCGCCGTGCTGCTGATCGCCATTCGGACATGGCGATTGGTGTTCCATCCGGAACTGTTGCACGAGCCCAAAATCAAGACGGCGGAGTAGGCGATCATGGAATTGAGCAACGAAGCAGTTGCCGTAATCGGCTTCGTCAGCCTGTTCGTCATGATGTTGTTGCGGGTGCCGGTCGGCATGGCCATGGGCCTCGTCGGCGTCACCGGCTTCGGCTACCTCACCGGCATGGAGCCCGCGCTCAAGCTAGTGGCGCAAACCGTGATGCGCACCGTCACCGACTATTCGTTTGGCGTGATTCCGATGTTTCTTCTGATGGGCGCGTTCGTCTCGGTGTCCGGCATCAGCCGCGAACTGTTCCGCGCTGCCAACACCTTCGTCGGGCACTGGAAGGGTGGCCTCGGCATCGCCACCATCGGCGCGTGCGGCGGCTTCGCGGCGATCTCGGGATCGTCGGTGGCGACCGCCGCGACGTTCTCGGCGGTGGCCTATCCGGAAATGCGCCGCTTCGGTTATCCGCAATCGTTTTCCGCGGGTGTCATCGCGGTCGGCGGTACGCTCGGCGCCATGTTGCCGCCGTCCACCGTGCTGGTGGTCTACGGCATCATCACCCAGCAGGATATCGGCAAGCTGTTCATCGCGGGTGTCGTGCCGGGATTGCTGGCGATCACCATGCACATGATTACCATCGCCATCATCGGTGCGGTGCGGCCGGGCTTCCTGCCCGCCGGTCCGCGGAGCAGTTGGCATGATCGCGTGCTGGCGTTGCGTGACGTGTGGTCGCCGCTGGCGCTGTTCTTCTTCGTGATCGGCGGGCTCTATGGCGGCTTCTTCATTCCGACTGAGGCTGGCGCGGTCGGCGCGGTCGGCGCCTTCATCATCGGCATCATGCGCCGCAAACTGTCGCGCGACGGCATTCTCGAAGCGCTGTTGCAGGCGACGCGCACCACGGCCGCCGTCTTCACCGTGCTGATCGGCGCGCTGTGCTTCGGTTACTTCCTGACCATCACCCAGACGCCGCAGCACGTCACCGAGTTTCTTACCGGCCTCGGTATCGGCCGCTACGGCGTGCTCGCGCTGATCTTGTTGATGTATCTGGTGCTCGGCTGCCTGATGGACGCCATGGCGATGATCATCCTCACCGTGCCGATCGTGTTTCCGGTGGTGACCGCGCTCGGTTTCGATCCGATCTGGTTCGGCATCATTATCGTGATGACGGTCGAACTGGGACTGATCCACCCGCCGGTCGGCATGAACGTGTTCGTCATCAAGAGCGTGATCAAGGACGTCAGCATGTCGACGATCTTCGCCGGTGTGCTGCCGTTCGTGGCGACCGACCTCGTCCGGCTGGTATTGCTGATCGTATTCCCGGTGATCGCGACCTGGCTGCCGATGCATATGATGGGATAATGCGATGACGCCCGTTCTCAACACGAAGTATGTCTTCACCGTCACCGCGCGGATCGCCGCCGTCACCTCGGTCGGTGATATCGGTTATGGCACGCGGCGCATCATTCCGATCGTCGGCGGTGAGGTGCATGGCGAGGGCATCAATGGCAAGGTGCTGCCGTTTGGCGCCGACTTCCAGATCATCCGGCCGGACGAGTTGATCGATCTCGAAGCCAAGTACGCGATCGAGACCGATGACGGCGCGGTGATTTATGTCGTCAACACCGGCATCCGCTTCGGGCCGAAGGATCTGCTTGAAAAGCTCAAGCGCAACGAACCGGTCGACCCCAGCCTGATCTATTTTCGCACCACGCCGAAGTTTGAAACCGGCAGCGAGAAATACCGCTGGCTGATGCAGCATTTGTTCATCGGCTCCGCCGCGCGCCATGCCGATCGCGTCGTCATCGACGTGCATCAGGTGCTGTAACCGCGACCCATTGAAGGCCCCGGGAAGAATGCATCCCGTCACCGTACGGGACTTGATTGACTCTTGTCTACTCTGTTATAAAATATAACTATTCTATCAAGGACATAAATAAGCCCATGGGAAACGCCGCCGCCTCCGCTTCCATCGCCGCGCCCGCGACGCTGCTGACCATCGAACAGGTCGGCCCGGTGCTGAGCGTTGGGCTCAATCGTCCGGCCAAGCGCAATGCGCTGAACGACGACATCATGGAGGCGATCCAGCATTGCTTTTCACATCTGCCGGACGATGTCGGCGCGGTGGTGCTGCATGGCGTCGGTGAGCATTTTTCCGCCGGCCTCGACCTCTCCGAATTGACCGAGCGCGATGCCACCGGGGGATTGGTGCATTCCCAGATGTGGCATCGGGTGTTCGACAAGATCCAGTATTGCCGGGTGCCGGTGATCGCCGCCCTGCGCGGCGCGGTAATCGGCGGCGGTCTCGAACTCGCCTGCGCGGCGCATATCCGCGTCGCGGACGCCAGCACCTACTACGCTTTGCCGGAAGGCAGCCGTGGCATTTTCGTCGGCGGCGGCGGTTCGGTACGGCTGCCGCGCCTGATCGGCGTGGCGCGGATGGCCGACATGATGCTGACGGGACGGGTCTATTCCGCCAGCGAGGGCGTCGCCTGCGGGTTCTCGCAATATCTCACCGATGCCGGCGGTGCTTACGCCAAGGCGCTGGAATTGGCGCAGCGGGTCGCGGAAAATGCGCCGCTGACCAACTTCGCGGTGTTGCAGGCGCTGCCGATGATCGCTGAATCGAATCCGCAGACCGGCTTGTTGATGGAATCGCTGATGGCGACGGTGGCGCAGAGCGATCAGGAAGCCAAGAAACGGATACGGGCGTTTCTCGACCGCAAGACCGCGAAAGTTCGCCCCGCCTGAGAGGAATGTGAGCCGAATGCCGACCCTGGCTGCTTCCAACGGGACTCAGACTGCGGAGCGTATGCCGCTACGGCCGATTTCGTTCGGCAGGCCTGCCGTACGCATGGAGCGCCGCGCCGACGGCACCATCTATGTCCGTCCCACCGCCACGCTGAATGATTATCCGCGCCGCCTGACCGATCGCCTGCATCATTGGGCCCGGCTTGAGCCGCACCGCGTCTTCATGGCCGAGCGCGCCGCCGACGGCGGCTGGCGCACCATCACCTATGCGCAACTGCTCGACGCCAGCCGCCATGTTGCGTCTGCCTTGCTGGCGCGGGGCTTGTCGGCCGAGCGGCCGGTGATGATCCTCTCGGGCAATTCCATCGATCATGCCTTGCTGGCGTTCGGCGCGCTCTATGCGGGCATTCCGTTCTGTCCGGTATCGCCGGCCTATTCGCTGGTATCGAAGGACTACGGCAAGCTGTCCTTCGTGATGAAGCTGCTGACGCCGGGGCTGGTGTTCGCCGCCGATGCCACGCAGTTCGCCGATGCGCTCGCCGCCAACGTGCCGGCCGATGTGGAGATCGTCGCGGTGCGTGGCGCAGTGCCGGGCCGCGCGGTGACGCCGCTTGCCGAATTGCTGGCGACGCCAGAGCATCCGCAACTCGACGCCGTGCACGACGCCATCGGTCCCGATACCATCGCCAAATTTCTGCTGACCTCGGGCTCGACCGGCAATCCGAAGGCGGTGATCAATACGCAGCGGATGATCTGCGCCAATCAGGTGATGCTGCGCGAGACCTTGGCGTTTCTGATGGACGAGCCGCCGGTGATCGTGGACTGGTTGCCGTGGAATCACACCTTCGGCGGCAATCACAATATCGGGCTGACGCTGTTCAACGGCGGCTCGATGTATCTCGACGAGGGCAAGCCGACGCCGGATGGCATCGCCGAGACGGTGCGCAACCTGCGCGAGGTTTCGCCGACCGTCTATTTCAACGTGCCGAAGGGCTATGAATCGCTACTGCCGTATCTGCGCGACGACGCGGCCTTGCGCGAAAAATTCTTCGGCAAGCTGCACGCGATGTTCTTCAGCGGCGCGGCGCTGTCGCCTTATGTCTGGGGCAGCCTCGACGAGATTGCCGTTCTGGTGACGGGAAAGCGGGTGCCCATGCTGACCGGGTTAGGGGCCACCGAGACCGCGCCGTTCTTCATGTCGGTGACGCCGGAAACCAGCCGCTCGGGCCACATCGGCCTGCCGGTGCTCGGCAATGACGCCAAGCTCATTCCCAACAACGGCAAGATCGAAGTGCGTGCCAAGGGGCCGAACGTCACGCCGGGGTACTGGCGACAGCCGGATCTGACCGCGAAGGCATTCGATGACGAAGGCTTTTACGTCATGGGCGATGCGATCCGCTTCGTCGATCCCGCCAACGTCGATGCCGGCTTCGATTTCGATGGCCGCATCTCCGAGGACTTCAAGCTTGGCAGCGGCACCTGGGTCAGCGTCGGCCCGCTGCGCGCGCGCCTCATAGCCGCCTGCGCGCCGCTGGTGCGCGACGTGGTGATCGCCGGCATCAACCGTGATGAATTATCGGCGCTGGTGGTCCTCGATCTCGACGGTTGCCGTATTATCAATCCGGCATTGCCGGCGGGCGATCTTGCCACCGCCGCGAACGACCCAAAGGTGCGGCAGGTATTCCGCGAGCGGCTTGCGGCGTTCGCAGCCACCGCGACCGGCTCATCCAATCGCATCGCCCGCGCAATGCTGATCGACACGCCGCTGTCGATCGATCGCGGCGAAGTCACCGACAAAGGCTCGATCAATCAGCGCGCGGTGCTCGAGCATCGCGCCGCATGGATTGAAAGTCTCTACGCATCACCGCTGCCCGCTCACGTCATTTCCGTCGAGTAGGCGGCGCCAGTCACATCATTGGTTCACAGGAGAACGTCATGAAGTTGCAAGGGCAGGCCGCCATCGTCACCGGCGGCGCATCGGGACTGGGCGCGGCCACCGCGCGCAAGCTGGCGGCGCAGGGCGCCAAGGTTGCGGTTGCCGACCTCAACACCAAGCTGGCGGAAGAACTCGCCAAGGAAATCGGCGGCATCGCGGTGCATTGCGACGTGGCCGATGCCGCCTCGGGTGAAGCGGCGATCGTCGCTGCCGCCAAGGCGCATGGCCCGGCGCGCGTGCTGGTGAATTGCGCCGGCATCGGTGTCGCCAAGCGTGTCGTGGGCCGCGAGGGGCCGCATGGTCTGGCGGATTTCGACCGCGTCATTCGCATCAATCTGATCGGCTCGTTCAACATGCTGCGGCTTGCGACCTCGGAAATGTCGAAGCTCGCACCGCTGGACGGTGGCGAGCGCGGCGTGGTCGTCAACACCGCGTCGGTCGCGGCTTATGACGGCCAGATCGGGCAGGCGGCTTATTCCGCCTCGAAGGGTGGCATCGTCGGCATGACCTTGCCGATCGCGCGCGAACTGGCGCAGTTCGGCATCCGCGTGCTGACCATCGCGCCGGGTCTGTTTCTGACGCCACTGCTCGGCGCGTTGCCGCAGGAGGCACAGGACAGCCTCGCTGCGGCCATTCCATTCCCGCACCGGCTCGGCGTGCCCGACGAATATGCTTCGCTGGCACTGCACATGATCGACAACCCGTACCTCAATGGCGAGGTCGTGCGGCTCGACGCTTCGCTGCGCATGGCGCCGAAGTAAGCAGCGGTTCTGCGTAAAGCCCCGCCGCGCGACACTGTCGCGC
>JAEWIX010000044.1 GCA_023386885.1 Pseudomonadota bacterium | reverse complement strand
CCCCCAACCCGGCCCCCGCCCCCCCCCACGGGGCCCCCCATGCCTCATTTCTTTGATCGCCTAGCTGCCGTTAGATTTCTTCGCAGCCTCGATCAGATCCTTGCCGATGCCAGCTTCGAATTTGGCCCAGACCGGTTCCATCGCCTTCTTCCACTCCGCACGCTGTGCGGGTGTCAGTTCATGGATCTTCGCCGTGCCGGATTCCGCGATCTTCTTCTTCGCGTCGGCATTCAGCTTGCCGGCGACGTCGTTGTTGACCTTGGTGGCCGCTTCCATCGCCTTCTTCAGGCCGGCTTGAATATCCGGCGGCAGCTTATTCCACCACGACGCGTTGGTGACCACCATGTAGTCGATCACACCATGATCGGTGTGGGTGAAGTCCGACTGCACTTCCTGATACTTCTGCGAAAAACAGTTCGACCAGGTATTCTCCTGCCCGTCGACTGTGCCGAGCTGCAGTGCCTGATAGACTTCCGCGAAGGCCAGCTTCTGCGGATTGGCGCCGAGTTGCTGGAACTGCGCGGCCAGCACGTCCGACGCCTGCACACGGAATTTCAGCCCCTTCGCGTCCGCCGGCACCAGCAGCGGCTTTTTGGCCGACAGCTCCTTCATGCCGTTGTGCCAGTAGGCCAGACCGAGATAGCCCTTCGACTGCATCGAAGTCAGCAGTTTCTGCCCGATCGGCCCCTGCTGGAAGCGATCGACAGCCTCGATGTTGTCAAACAGGAACGGCAGATCGAAGACCTGAAGCTGCTTCGTGAACTTGTCGAATTTCGACAGCGACGGCGCGATGAACTGCACGTCGCCCAAAGCGAGGGCTTCCATTTCCTTGCCATCGCCGTACAGCTGCGAACTCGGATAGACCTCGACCTTCACCTTGCCGGCGAGAAGCTTCTCGGCCTCCTCCTTGAACTTGATGGCCGCCTGTCCCTTTGGCGTCGCGTCCGCGACAACGTGGCTGAACTTGATGACGATCGGCTGCTGCGCGGCAGCCGGCGTGATGAAACCGAGAGCCGCGATCGCAGCCCCCAGGAACATGATCTTACGCATTCTTCCTCCCGGATTCGATTGTGGTATCCGCCCCAGTCCATTCGACCGAACCGATACCATCCTTGAAAAGGATAAAGGCCGTCAATACCGGTTTGTCTCTGTCGCGGCTATGCTTCCTTTGGCTGGATCGAAACAAACCTGTGCTGCAACGCAAAACGCGGCGCCGGTAAAGCGCCGCGTTTTTATGGTCAGGATTAAGGCCGCCGGACGTTGCGCCAGATCAACTCGCCGCGGCGGCGGCCGGCACGTCGCGCTGGCGCTTCATGACGATCTTGTTGAGCGCGCCGAGATAGGCCTTGGCCGATGCCACCAGCGTATCCGGATCGGCGGCACGCGACGTCATCGAGCGGCCTTCATGCGCGAGACGAACAGAGACTTCGGCCTGTGCGTCGGTACCTTCGGTGACCGCATGAACCTGATACAGTTCCAGCTTGGCCTCGTGCGGCACCAGCGCCTTGATGCAGTTGAACACCGCGTCAACCGGGCCATTGCCCTCGGCTTCCTCGATCTTCACCTGCCCGTCGATGTCGAGCTTCATGGTAGCGCGCTGCGGCCCGTGGGTGCCGGCGATCACCGTCAGCGACGTCAGCTTGATGCGGTCATGGGTCGCCGCCATTTCCTGATCGACCAGCGCCTCGATGTCCTCGTCGTAGATGTCCTTCTTGCGGTCGGCCAAGGCCTTCATCCGCGCGAACGCATCCTCGAGCTGATTGTCGCCCAGCTTGTAGCCCAGCTCTTCCAGCTTATGGATGAAGGCGTGGCGGCCCGAGTGCTTGCCCAGCACCAGCGACGACTGCTTCAGGCCGACCATTTCCGGCCGCATGATCTCGTAGGTCGATGCGTCCTTCAGCACGCCGTCCTGATGGATGCCGCTCTCATGCGCGAACGCATTCCGGCCGACGATCGCCTTGTTATATTGCACCGGGAACGAGGTCGCGGCCGACACCACCTTCGAGGCGCGGGTCAGCATCGTGGTGTCGATCTTGTTCCAGAACGGGAACTTGTCGTTGCGCACGTTGATGGCCATCACGATTTCCTCGAGCGCGGCATTGCCTGCCCGCTCGCCGATGCCGTTGATGGTGCACTCCACCTGACGCGCGCCGCCGGCGATACCGGCCAGCGAGTTGGCGACCGCCATGCCGAGATCGTTATGGCAATGCACGGAGAATACCGCCTTGTCGGAGTTCGGCACGCGTTCGATCAACGTGCGCATGAAGTGGGTGTATTCCTCCGGCACCGTGTAGCCGACGGTGTCGGGAATATTCACCGTGGTGGCGCCGGCCTTGATCACCGCTTCGACGATGCGGCAGAGGAAGTCCATCTCGCTGCGGGTGCCGTCCTCGGCCGACCACTCGACGTCGTCGATCTGGTTGCGGGCGCGAGTGACGTTGGCAACCGAAGTTTCGATCACCTGCTCCGGCGTCATGTTCAGCTTGACGCGCATGTGCAGCGGCGAGGTCGCGATCACGGTATGGACGCGGCCACGCCTGGCGAACTTCACCGCCTCGGCGCAGCGGTCGATGTCCTTGGGGTGAGCGCGCGACAGGCCGGCGATGACCGCGTTCTTGGAGCGCCGGGCGATCTCGCTGACCGCCTGGAAGTCGCCTTCGGAGGTGATCGGGAAACCGGCCTCGATGACATCGACGCCCATGGTGTCCAGCAATTCGGCGACCTCGAGCTTTTCCTCGAAAGTCATGGTGGCGCCGGGGCACTGCTCGCCGTCGCGCAACGTGGTGTCGAAAATTACAACGCGGTCCTTCTCGGACTTGTTGGCGGTCGTCATTGGAAAATTCCTTTGGTCAGGTGCGCCGCATCAAGGGGCGCTCGGGTGGCGGATGATCTCGCAAAACCCCTGAGTGCCCAGGCGCAATCGCCCAGACGGCCCTCAGGGGCCGATAAGAAGCAGTCCGCCAATAAGCAGGGACGATGCCAGGACACGCGACAAGGCAGCCGGAATCGCGACGGATCCGCCTGTGGAGGCGCCCCCGTGAATTCCATCGATGTCGCTGCGAATCGGCATTGCTGGTCCCTTTGGGCGGTAGTCTTGGCGCAAACCCTTGACGGATCATTGCCGGGATACCTGCCTTTTGCGATTTTAGACGACAATCGCCGGGTCCCGCAATGCAAAAGATACCCGGCGGACGGCGGAGCCAATCCCGACGCCTTTTTGTCGTCCGCGACGCTCCAGCCCTCGTCGGCGGCCTGAGCCTTTGATATCATCTCCGACACGGCAAGCGGCCTGATGGGATCGGGTCCGCCTGAGCGTCCAGGAGCTAGAGAGGTTTCATGGCGCTGCATCAAGCCAAAATATGCATGGGCTGCTGGGAGCACATGCATCTGCCGGTGCCGCTGCGCGGCGTGGTATCGGTGCCGTTCCGCGCGTTCGGCATCCGACCGAGCCGAATGAATCCCAATACCTGCACCATCTGCGAGATGATGTTCACCAAGGTGATGAAGGCGCGCCACGTCACCATCGATGCGACGGTGCTGTTCGCCGACCTGCGCGGCTACACGAACCTGTCGCAATCCCGCTCCGCCGAGGCGATATCGTCATTGCTCGATACCTTCTACGACGAGTGTGCCGGCGCAATATGGGAACACGATGGCATCATCAACAAGACGATGGGCGACGGTGTGCTGGCTATGTTTAATTTTCCAATCAGCCATACCGATCATCCCGTTCGCGCTCTCCAGGCCGCACGCCAGATTCAGGCGCGATGGCGCGAGATCGGAGACACACTGAGCGAGGCCGAAGGGCGTAACGTCGGCGTCGGTATCGGTATCGATTGCGGACAGTTGAGTTTTGGCGAGTTCGGTCACTCGCACACTGACATCACCGCGATCGGCACCGTGGTGAACACCGCGGCACGCGCACAGGGAGCCGCGTTGTCCGGTCAGATCCTGCTGACCGAAGCGCTCTATGAACGCAGCCGCTCCGAGCTTCCCGAAAGCCAGGCGCGAGACTATCAACTCAAGGGGTTCGAGACGACGACGCGGCTATACGCTGCCTGATCAGGATCACCGCGCCGATTTCTTGCCGCTCGCGACTTTTTTCGCCCTATCCGAACCGCCCCTGCCTTCCTTCTCGAGGGCAATTCGCGCCTGATCGAACTGCGCCAATGCCGCCTTGTCGACCTTCGGAAAGTGCAGGTCGAGCTTTTCCAGCGCGTTGACGATGACCGAACCGATCACCACGCGCGCAAACCACTTGCGATCCGCCGGCACCACGTACCAGGGCGCAGCGGCGCTCGCCGTGTGGCGGATCATATCCTGATAGGCCGCCTGATAGCGATCCCAATGCGCGCGTTCGGCGACATCGCCGAGCGAGAACTTCCAGTTCTTCTCGGGTTCGTCGAGCCGGTCGAGAAAGCGCTGGCGCTGCTCGTCCTTGGAGACGTTGAGGAAGAACTTCAGAACTACCGTGCCGTTGCGGGAGAGATAGCGCTCAAACGCCGAAATATCCTCGAAACGCTCGCGCCAGATATTTTCCGTCACCAACTTCTTGGGAATGCGCTGCTTCGCCAGAATTTCGGGATGCACCCGGACGATCAGACATTCCTCGTAATAGGAACGATTGAAGATACCGATGCGCCCGCGCTCCGGCAGGCAGACCGCCGAGCGCCACATGAAATCGTGATCCAGTTCCTTGGATGTCGGCGTCTTGAAGGAATAGACCTCGCAGCCTTGCGGGTTAACGCCTTCGAATACGCTTTCGATGGCGCTGTCCTTACCGGCGGCATCCATGCCCTGAAAGATCAGAAGCAGCGACCAGCAGTCTTGCGCGTACAACTTCTCCTGCAAATCACTGAGCCGCTTGCGGTTGGCCTCGATGATGGCCTTGCCTTCGTCCTTCTCGAGGTCACCGTTCTCGTCATGTCGGAACAGTTTCAGATGAAATTCCTTCGACCCATCGACCCGAAACGGATGCACGTAGGATTCCAGTTGCGCGAGGCTCGGTTGCTCGGTCTTGTCAGCCATACGTTTACTTCTCCTGATCCGCGAACCGGAAGCCTTCAGCCTAACCGAAGATACACGCCATTCACACCGCAGCGGGCAATCGGGCGTCAAGAAATGCAGCCATGTACTCTGGCACCGCCGACGAAATATCACGGCGACTGCGGACCAGATGGATGCGCGCCAGTTCCGGCATGGACTGCCGCGCCAGATTGGTTTCGATCCGCTGCCGCAACGTCTCGCCCTCGAGATAGGATTGCAAGCTGCGCATCAATGCGATCAGTGGACCTGTGACGACGCAATCCCAATGGTCGGAAGCCTGATAATTAGCCACCGTCAGACCGGTTTCTTCCGCAACCTCGCGCGCCACGCTGGCGGCAATATCGACCCTTCCGTCCCTGACATCGTTGAGATCGGGCGTTCCTGCCGGGAAATAAATCTTGCCGGCGTTGACGGTATGAGCCGCCATCTCGCCCAGCGCATAGGCGCCGTCGCAGCTTTGCAACGCGCCCATGCCGAAACCATTGAATACCGACGCGTCCGGAAATCCCCAGTCGCGCCACGCGATGAAACTGGCGAAGTCGGTTTCGAAATACTCCGCCATGAAGGCATCACCCTGGAAGCACGGGTTACGCCCGAGCAACACGCGCCCGTTCCAGAGTTGCGGCGTCTCGCGTTGCAGTTTCGCGAAATGCGCATCGATGTCGCGACGCCGCTCGTCCGCGAACGGCCAGCGCCACGGCGTCACGCAAAGGTCGAGCCGCCTTACCCGGTAAATAGGAAACGATGCCACGCGCTACTTCGCGCCTGCTCCGGCCGCTTTGTTGGCCTGCTCCACAAACCTGTTGGTGTAGGTCTTGCTGACGTCGATATTCGCTTTGGCGACCGCGGGCGAACCTTCGCTGAACACGGCCAGCACGGCGGACGCCCCCTTGGGGTCCATGGCGCCGGTTTCCGAATACATCGGAATGGTGTTCTTGAGCGCCGCCAGATAAAGCTCCTGGTTCTTGCCGACGAGCCCCGGCGGCATTTTTGCCATCACCTCTTCCGGCGAATGCGCGTGAATCCATTTCAGCGTGTTGACGATCGCATTGGTGAGCGCCTGCGCTTCCTTCTCGTGCGACTTGACCCATGCCGCAGTGCTATACAGCGCGCCGCCGGGATATTCGCCGCCGAACACCGCCAGCGTATCCTTCTGCGTGCGGGTATCGCTGAGAATGCGCAAATCCTTGTAGTGACCTTGCAGCACCGTCACCGACGGGTCCAGCATCACCGCCGCATCGATCTGGCCCTGCTCCATCGCCGCAACCGCCGTCGCGCCCAGCCCGACGCCGATCACCGCTGCGCTAGTCGGGTCGAGACCGTTCTTCTTCAGCAGATACTTGAGAAAGAAATCGGTCGAGGAACCAGGAGCGCTGACGCCGACCTTCTTGCCGGCAAGATCCTTGATCGATTTGATTTCATCGGTGTGCTTTGGCGACACCACCAGAACGAGGCCGGGATAACGATCATAGACCACGAAGGCCTGCATCTCCTGCTTCTTGGCGGCGAGATTGACGCAGTGATCGAAATAGCCGGATACCACGTCGGCGCTGCCGCCAAGCACGGCCTTCAGCGCATCGGAGCCGCCCTTGAGATCGACCAGTTCGACGCTGACACCGGCCTTGTCGTATTCACCGAGTTGCTTCGCCAGCACGGTCGGCAGGTAACAGAGGCACGCGCCGCCGCCGATTGCGATTGTCACCTTGCTTTGCGCGAAAGCAATGCCGGGCATCAAGAACAGCGCCAGCAACGGCGCGACAAGCTTGCCGAAAATCGTCCGCATGGTTTCCTCCATGTACGTCGTTACCGCCACAATAGATGAGCGCCCTGACCTTCTCAATGTGTCAGCTTCTGCTCCCGGCTGCCTCCGGCCGCCACACCAGCAACCTGCGTTCCACCACCGTCACCGCAAGGTCGATCAGAATCACAAACGCTGACAGCACGAACATGCCCGCGAAAACGCCGGCAACATCGAAGATGCCCTCGGCCTGCTGGATCAGATAACCGAGCCCGGCGGCCGAACCGAGATATTCGCCGACCACCGCACCGACCACGGCGAACCCCACGGAGGTATGCAACGACGAGAACATCCACGACAGAGCCGACGGCCAATAAACGTGCCGCATCAACTGGCGCTCGTTCATGCCGAGCATGCGACCGTTGGCGAGCACGGTGCCGCTGACTTCCTTGACGCCCTGATAGACGTTGAAGAACACGATGAAGAACACCAGCGTGACGCCGAGCGCGACTTTCGACCAGATGCCGAGCCCGAGCCATAAGGTGAAGATCGGCGCCAGAACGACGCGCGGCAACGCATTCGCCATCTTGACGTAAGGATCGAACACGGCGGCGACCATCGGCTGCCGCGCGAACCAGAAGCCGAACAGAACGCCGCCGACCGAACCGATCACGAAGGCCAGGATCGATTCCCACAGCGTGATCGCCAGGTGCCTCCAGATCACGCCGGTCACGAACCAGTCGACGATCTGACTGCCGACATCGACGGGATTGGAGAAGAAGAACGGCGGCAACAGCATCACGCCGAAGATGGGCACCGTACTGAAAACATACCACAGCGCGAGCAGCACCACCGCCACCAGCACCTGATAGAACAGCAGCGTCGCCCGCGACATGCGCTATACTCTCGCCATCACGCCGTTGCACCCTTGGCCTTGGGGCGACGCAGATGCTCGTCGAGGCGCGGCATGATCTCGACGAAATTGCACGGCCGCGCGCGATAATCGAGTTGATGCACGAGAATGCCGTCCCAGCCATCCTTGCAGGCGCCAGGCGAGCCGGGCAGGCAGAAAATATAGGTCGCGCCCGCGACGCCGGCGGTGGCGCGGCTCTGGATGGTGGACACGCCGATCTTGGCATGGCTCAGCATATGGAATGCGATGGAGAAGCCGTCCATCCGTTTTTCAAACAGTGGCTCGATCGCCTCAGGCGTGACGTCGCGGCCGGTGAATCCTGTGCCGCCGGTGGTGATGATCGCATCGACGCCCGGATCGGCGATCCATCGTCGAACGATGCCGCGAATAGCCTCGACGTCATCGGTAACGATCTCACGCGCCGCGAGGCGATGGCCCGCCGCCGTCAGTCGATCCGCCAATGCGGCGCCCGATTTATCATCGGCAAGCGCACGGGTGTCGGACACCGTCAGCACCGCAATGTTGAGCGGGATGAACTGTTTCGTTTCATCGATGGACATGTCGAGTTCATTCCTCGTATCCCGGACGCGATGAAGCGCTCTTCACACTGCTCCGCGGAGCCGGGACCATTGCGGATGCCGTCGTGATGACCCCGGTTCTGCGAAGCAATACTTCGTATTGCATCGCGTCCGGGGCACGCACCTCGACGTCACAAATTATTCGTCGCGAACGTATTGCAAGCCTGCACGGTCCCCTGCTGATAGCCGATCATGAACCAGCGTTTGCGTTGCGCCGCCGAGCCGTGCGTGAACGAATCCGGCACCACGCGACCAGTGGCCTGCCGCTGCAAGGTATCGTCACCGATTGCCGACGCCGTCTGCAGCGCCGCATCGATATCGCCGGCCTCAAGGAATCCGGGCCGCTTCTTTTCCTCGCGATTGACCCAGACACCCGACAAGCAATCCGCCTGCAACTCGACCTTCACCTGTAGTGCGTTGGCTTCCGCTTTGCTGCCGGCCTGCTGCTGCAAGCGCGTCACGCGCGGCAGAATGCCGAGCAGATTCTGGATGTGATGCCCTGCTTCATGCGCGATGATATAGGCGGCGGTGAATTTGCAGGCGTTGCCCGAACAACCGCGGAAGCGCGTCTCCACCTGACGGAAGAACGCGGTATCGAGAAATATCTGCTGATCGGGCGGGCAATAGAACGGCCCCATCGCCGATTGCGCCATGCCGCAGCGACCGCCGTTGGTGGCGTTCTTGAACAGCACGATGCGCGGCCCCTTGTAGGTCTGGCCGCCAGCCTTGAAGATTTCATCCCAGCGGTCATCGATCTCGCCGAGCACGCCGGCGATCATGCTGCCCATCTCATCGCTCGGTGCACCGGTCTTGGCGGGGCCGGAGCGGCGGTCGGTCTGATAGCTCGGCGCCTGCTGTCCGCCGGTGAGAATTTCCGCGCCGCCGATCAGGATGCGCGGATCGATTCCGAAGGCGTAGCCGAGCAGACCGAGCACGATGACGGTGCCGATACCAAGACCTCCGCGCCCCATCGGCAGGCCAAAGCCACCGCCTCCCCCGCCGCCGAAGCCGCCATCGTCACGGCGATCATCGATGTTATCGCTGCGGCGGAAGTCATCGTAGCGCATGGTGCATGTCCTCACAGTTCGGATGGCATCGGCCATCACTCAACGCCGCAGAAATCTAAAATCTTCCAGCCGCCAATCAATAACGCGCCCGGCAATTATTGCCTAGTCTGAAGCCTTTTCCAATTAAGCCGATTTTTACTTTGCCAAGTCAGTGTAGCGCCAGTCGGTTGTTTAGTCCCGCGTCGCCGACAGCGTCGCCTGAGTCAGAGTCATTGAGTCATGGTTGTGTCGCGTCGGGGGGCGTCTGCAAGGGCGCCCCGCACCAAATTCGAGTCTGTGCCGCGTACCGAGATTTCGATCCCGAGTACCCAGGTTATCGTCGGCGATTGCGTCGCCGAAATGTCGAAGCTGCCCGCCGGTTCGGTGGATCTGGTGTTCGCCGATCCGCCCTATAACCTGCAGCTCAAGGGCGACCTCAAGCGCCCCGACGAATCCCATGTCGATGCCGTCAACAACGACTGGGACAAGTTTTCGTCCTTCGCCGCGTACGACGATTTCACGCGCGCCTGGCTGTTGGCCTGCCGCCGTATCATGAAACCGTCGGCGACGCTGTGGGTGATCGGCTCCTATCACAACATCTTCCGCGTCGGCGCGATCATGCAGGACCTCGGCTTCTGGGTTCTCAACGACATCGTCTGGCGCAAGACCAATCCGATGCCGAATTTCCGTGGCCGCCGCTTCACCAATGCGCACGAAACCATGATCTGGGCCGCGCGCGACGAGAACGCCAAGGGCTACACCTTCAACTATGAAGCCCTGAAGGCCGCCAATGAGGATGTGCAGGCGCGCTCGGACTGGCTGATTCCGCTGTGCACCGGCGAAGAACGCCTGAAGGGCGCGGACGGCAAGAAGGTTCATCCGACCCAGAAGCCGGAGGGTCTGCTGGCCCGTGTGCTGCTGTCGTCGTCGCGCCCCGGCGATCTGATCGTCGATCCGTTCAACGGCACCGGCACCACCGGCGCCGTCGCCAAGCGCCTCGGCCGCCGTTACATCGGCTTCGAGCGTGACAAGACTTATGCGGCAGCCGCCGAAGCGCGCATCGCCTCGATCCTGCCGCTGCCGGGCGCGACGCTCGCCCCGTTCGTCACCGCGCGCGAAGCGCCGCGTGTGCCGTTTTCCGAATTGATCGAGCGCGGCATGATCATGCCCGGTGCAACGCTGTTCGACGCCAAGAAAAAGCACAACGCGCTGGTGCGCGCCGACGGCGCCATCATGCTTGGCGACAAGGTCGGCTCGATCCACCGCATGGGCGCGGTGGCGCAGGGCTCCGGCGCCTGCAACGGCTGGACCTATTGGCATGTCGAAACCAAGAAGGGCCTCAAGCTGATCGACGAACTACGGGCGAAAATCCGCCGCGACATGGCGGCGGTCGGCTGATCTGCCCGCGTCGTCATCGCTGCGACAAATCCAGATATGTCCTAGCTCTGGTGCGGTCCCCGCATCTGCTTCATGGCGTCGACAATGCGGCGCCAGTCCGCAGCGTCCTTGGCGTTGCCTTCTTCCTCGAGACTGGCTGCCTTCTGCGCAGCTTCCGCGATCGCGCTGGCGCCGCGTTGCGCCAAAAGTTTGCGCGCGTAGTCATGAACCTCCGTCGCCTGCATGAATTGCCTCCTGTCGGATTCGGACTATATGCAGCCGAAACGCGGATGACGGCGAATAGTTCCGTTCCCCGCAGTCACCATCGCGCGAGCCTGCCCCGCTACACGCGGGTTTCGATCGCAAGCGCCGCGCGGACGCTATCGCGCTCCGCCATTCGTGCGTAGTGATCTCCGATCCGCGGGAAGTCGCCACGATTGACGCTGTCGCCTTCCATCCATTGCACCAACGTGAACAGATAAGGGTCGCAGATCGTATACTGCTCGCCCATCACCCACGGGCCGCGCAGCATGTTGTTTTCGATCATCGCATAGCAGGCGCTCATGGATTTCGGCACCATGCGCTGCATGTCGGCAAACGAGGAGTCCTCGGTCGCCCAGCGATAGCCGCGCATGCGGTGCGCGTGGGCGATATGCACCGTCGAGCAAAGATAGCTGGTGAAGGCCTGCACCTCGGCGAACGCGAACGGATCGTCGAGCGGCGCGAGTTTCGCGGCAGGAAAGCTCTGCGCGATGAAGGCCAGCATCGCCGGCGTCTCGGTCAGGATGCCGCGATCGGTGACGAGCGACGGCACACGACCCTTCGGATTGATCGCCAGATATTCCGGGCTGTTCTGCTGGTTGGTCTTGAAGCTGATGCGCACCGCTTCATAGGGCGCCCCGGCATCCTCCAGCGCGATATGCGAGGCAAGCGCACAGGTGCCGGGCGTATAGTAGAGTTTGAACATGGCGGTTTCCGGGATTGACCGAGGAGAGACGTGTCTCGACCTCTTTGGTACGCCGCCTCCCTTTGCGCGACAAGCCTTTCCGGTTGCCCGAGCCTGCGTCTTCATGCGATGACGCGATTGTAATCCGGGAGGCAAGAATGACGGTTCTCATCGCGGGCGGCGGCATCGGCGGGCTGACACTGGCGCTCAGCCTGCATCAGATCGGCGTGCCGTGCCGCGTGTTCGAAAGCGTCAGCGAGTTGAAGCCGCTCGGCGTCGGCATCAACGTCTTGCCGCACGCGGTCCGCGAACTGATCGAACTCGGCCTGCTTGACAAGCTCGACGGCATCGGCGTCCGGACCAAAGAACTCGCCTTCTTCTCCAAATTCGGCAAGCCGATCTGGAGCGAGCCGCGCGGGCTGGAGGCCGGCTACAAGTGGCCGCAGTTCTCGGTGCATCGCGGCCAGTTGCAGCAGATCCTGCTCGACACCGCCGTCGAACGCCTTGGCGCCGACAATGTCCGCACCAGCCATCATCTCACCGACTGGAGCGAAACGCCGGACGGCGTGCGCGCGAATTTCATCGACAGGGCGACCGGTCAAAGCGCGGGCAGCCATGACGGCACGCTGCTGATCGCCGCCGACGGCATTCACTCAGCGATCCGCGAAAAGCTCTATCCCGACGAAGGCCCACCGCTGTGGAACGGCCGCATCCTGTGGCGCGGCATCACCGAGGCGGATGCGTTCCTCTCCGGCCGCACCATGATCATGGCCGGGCATGAAATCCTGAAATTCGTCTGCTATCCGATCTCGCGCGAGCCGGATGCGCGCGGCAAGCACCGGATCAACTGGGTCGCCGAGCGTCACATGCCGCCGACCTATCAGTGGCGGCGCGAGGACTATAACCGCACCGCGAGGCTCGACGAATTCCTGCCGTGGTTCGAGACCTGGAATTTCGACTGGCTCGACGTGCCGGGGCTAATCCGCAACTGTCCGCACGCCTACGAATACCCGCTGGTGGACCGCGACCCGCTGGACCGCTGGACCTTCGGCCGCGTCACGCTGCTCGGCGACGCCGCGCATCCGATGTACCCGATCGGCTCCAACGGCGCGTCGCAGGCGATCCTCGACGCGCGGGTGCTGACGCGCGAAATTCTGGCGCAAGGCGAAGTCCCGGCGGCGCTTCAAGCCTATGAGGCCGAGCGGCGTCCGGCGACGACCGAACTGGTCAAGCTCAACCGGCGCAATGGCCCCGAGCAGGTGATGCAACTGGTCGAGGAACGCGCGCCGAACGGTTTCAATGTCGTCACCGACGTGCTGTCGCAGCAGGAACTGGAAGACATCGCCGCGAACTACAAACGCGTTGCCGGCTTCCAGGTCGAGGCGCTCAACGCCAAGCCGCCGATCGTGCCGTGTTCGGCCGCTTGAGTCTTCCGAAGCGAAGAGGCGTCACGTAACTTCACTTTGACGTTGGCCGTGGTGAAGAATGCTGATGCACGATCCGCCACTGGTCGTTGATGTTCGCGACAACGAAACTGTAGCGAGCGGGCATCGCGAAGCTCTGGCCATCCGGCCGCGGGCCGGAAACTCGTAGAGTCCGGACAGAACCACGGCTGCATCGACGATGCTTGTGACGGTTGGCGCGTCCACCAATTTCACCTGCATCCGGCTTTTCGCGACAGCCGCGAAATAGGCTCTCACATCCTCGGGACGCTTGGTGAGAGCTGGACTGATCGTTCCGAACAGCGTGGCGTCCGGTGAGTACAGGCTGGCGATGGCGTCGACATTACCCGCATTGAATTCATTCACCCATGTCGTCAGAACGCTGGCCGCGTCGTGTTGCATGTCATGCTCCCTTTCATCGTCCGCCGTTATCAATCCAACCCGTGCGCGATCACCTTGCGCATGACATTGGGCAACGCTTCGCCCTGTAGCGTCGCCAGCGGCACCCATCGCATCCCGTCCGGCGCGCGGGTGCGCGCTGGCACCTTCGCCGTATAAACCACAAGCTCCAGCGGGAAATGCGTGAAGACGTGGGTAACGACGCCGACCTTGCGATGCCATCGGCTCACGCCTTTGACGATGGGCGCTTGCACCAGCGCAGCCTTATCCTCCTGCTCAGCCAGCCATTGCGAATTCGGCACTTCGGTCATGCCGCCGAGCAGGCCTTTCGCCGCGCGGGTCCGCACCAGCAACGCATCGCCGCGTGTCACGACGAATGCCGCGCCGCGCCGCAACGCACCGGTTTTCTTCGGTGCCTTGCGCGGAAACGTCTCCTGATCGCCGCGCGCCCGCGCCATGCAGCCGTCATCGAGCGGACATAGCGAACAGGCCGGCTTCTTCGGCGTGCAGATGGTCGCGCCCAAGTCCATCAGCGCCTGCGCGCTGTCGCCGGCGCGTGACGGCCCGAGCAAAGTCGCGGCCAATTCCTGAATGCGCGGCTTGGCCTTCGGCAGCGTCTCTTCCACTGCATAAAGACGCGACACCACCCGCTCGATGTTGCCGTCCACCGGCATCGAGCGGCGGTCGAACGCAATCGCCGCAATCGCCGCCGCCGTATAGGGTCCGATACCGGGCAGCGAGCGCAGCTCCGTCTCGATATCGGGAAAGCTGCCGCCGTGATCGCGCGCCACCGCCACCGCGCAGGCATAGAGATTGCGCGCCCGCGAGTAATAGCCGAGCCCGGCCCACATGCGCAGAACATCGTCCAGCGATGCACGCGCCATCGCGGCCACGTCCGGCCAGCGCGCGATGAACTTCTCGAAATACGGCCCCACCGCTTTTACGGTGGTCTGCTGCAACATGATTTCCGACAGCCACACGCGATAGGGATCGGCGGCTTCGCCCGGCAGCGCCCGCCACGGCAGGCGGCGCCGGTGACGATCGTACCACGCGAGCAGCCGCGCGGGACGATCCGACGCGTCAGCTTTCTTCCGCCGTGTTGCCAAGCCTGCTAGAGTCATTGGCGTATCTACGCAAAGCGCATCCCCATGTCCAAGCCCGGCCCGATCACCGCGAAACCACTCTCCACGCTGCTGGGTGGGGTATTTTCCGACGTGTTCGCCAAGCAAGGTTTCGCCTCGCGCGAATTGGTCACGCGCTGGGCTGAAATCGCGGGGCCCGAGATTGCGCGCCATTCCGAGCCGCTGAAGATGCAATGGCCGCGCCCGGTGGAGGGCCAGCCGCAGGAGCCCGCGACACTGGTGCTCAGGGTCGAGGGGCCGATGGCGCTGGAAATCCAGCATATGTCCGACGTCATCCTGCAACGGGTCAATCGCTTCCTCGGCTGGAACGCGGTCGGCAAGCTGGCGTTACGACAGGCACCGCTGTCGCAGCCACCGGCGCGCAAACCTCCGAAAGCGCCGGACGCCACCGTCGTGGCGCGGGTCGCAGAAACGCTTGGCCCGATCGAGGACGACGATCTGCGCGCGGCGCTGGCGCGGCTCGGCGCTGCGATCAAGCGAAATTGACAGTCGGTGACCCCGGCGCCGGCAGCCGGTTACTCGGCGCGCCATTGCCACAATCGCGGTTTCAAGCTAGCCAGTCTCGACAAAAGGACGTCCACGGGACGTCGATTAAGGAGCCTTCCGTTGATGATCACGCGCCGCGCTTTCAACACCGCCCTGTCGCTGACCGGCCTGGCCGCGGTCGCCGGCCTGTCGCCCTGGCGCTTCATCGGCGAGGCTATGGCGCAGAGCCAACTCGCCGCCGATCTCGCCAAGCCGCCGTCCCTCCCCGACATGGGGTTAGGGCCGAAGGATGCGGCCGTCACCATCGTTGAATACGCCTCGATGACCTGCCCGCACTGCGCGGCGTTCACCGAGCAGGTGTTTCCGAAGATCAAGGAAGCCTACATCGATACCAACAAGATCCGGTTCGTGTTCCGCGAGTTCCCGCTGGACATTAAGGCCGCCGCCGGCTCGATGCTGGCGCGCTGCATCGCCAAGGACGATTCGCAGAAATATTTCGCCGCCATCCACACCCTGTTCAAGCAGCAGGAGACCTGGGTGATGGGCAAGACCAGCGAGCAACTGGCGCTGATCGGCAAGCAGGCGGGCCTCAGCGAGGCCGACGTCGACAAGTGCCTGAAGGATCAGACGCTGCTCGACAAGATCGCCGCCGACCAGAAGTTCGCCAACGAGAAGCTGAAGGTCAACTCGACGCCGACGTTCTTCATCAACGGCGAGATGATCAAAGGCGAAACCTCGTTCGAGGAATTCGACAAGCGCATCAAGGCGATCCTCAAGACCTGATCGCTCTCGGAAGCCGGCGTCCGAGTGGTCCTGACAGGTCTGCCCCTTCGCCAGATTCGGCTTTCAGCCCTTGGCAGTTCCCGCTAGCACATGGAACCGCTGTAACTTTCGCCGTGCCGTCACGTACGCGCCGCGATGTTCTGGTTAAGTCCCGCAAAAGCCATTGGAAAAGCCCAGTTGCGCGGTTGCCCTGCCGGCTGGGGCTCGCCATTGTCCATTCTCGCGAGATGCGCGACTCAGGGCTACCCACAATACTACATATGGTATGGTGGCGGCGGGCTGATTCGCGTCTTGCCAATAGGGCATGTCATTCATGAAACTTACGCGCCTTCGCCTGCACGGATTTAAATCCTTTGTCGAGCCGACCGACTTCCTGATCGAGCCGGGTCTCACCGGCGTGGTCGGGCCGAACGGCTGCGGCAAATCCAATCTGGTCGAAGCGCTGCGCTGGGCGATGGGCGAGACGTCCTACAAGTCGCTGCGCGCCACCGACATGGAAGCGGTGATCTTCGCCGGCACCAACGGCCGCCCGGCGCGCAACCACGCCGAAGTGGTGATGACCATCGACAACGCCGACCGCTCGGCGCCGGCGGCGTTCAACGATCAGGAAATTCTCGAAGTGTCGCGCCGCATCGAGCGCGAAGCCGGCTCGGTCTATCGCATCAACGGCGGCGACGTGCGCGCCCGCGACGTGCAGATTCTGTTCGCCGACGCCGCCACTGGTGCGCGGTCCCCGGCGCTGGTCCACCAGGGCAAGATCGGCGAGATCATTCAGGCCAAGCCCGAGCAGCGCCGCCGCGTGCTGGAAGACGCCGCCGGCGTCGCCGGATTGCACGCCCGCCGCCACGAGGCTGAGTTGCGGCTGAAAGCCGCCGAGACCAACCTCACCCGCGTCGAGGACGTGATCGGGCAACTGTCGAGCCAGGTCGAAGGCCTCAAGAAGCAGGCGCGGCAGGCGATCCGCTATCGCGAGGTCGCTGCCCGCGTGCGCAAGGCCGAAGCCACGTTGTTCCACCTGCGCTGGCTTCAGTCCCATGCTGACGTCAACGACGCCGGACAGACTCATGACCTCAGCGTCCGCGAAATGGCCGAGCGGACCCAGCATCAGGCCGAGGCCGCGCGCATCCAGGCGATCCGCGCCTCCGAACTTCCGGCGCTGCGCGAAGCGGAAGCCCGCGCCGCCGCCGGGCTGCAACGCCTCAACAACGCGCGCGAGATGCTCGATCGCGAAGAACAGCGCGCCAAGGAACGCGTGGTCGAACTCGACCGCCGGCTGACGCAGTTTTCCGCCGACGTCGAGCGCGAGCAGCAGCAGAATCTCGATGCCGACGCGGCGCTTGCTCGGCTCGACACCGAGGACGCCGAACTCAAGGAAGAAATCCGGACCCGCGTTGAGTTGCGCAGCGGCGTCGACGAACGTGTCTCCGAAGCCGAGGCGACACTGGCCGCCGCCGAGCGCACCTTCACTGAGCTGACCACTGCATTGGCCGACCTGACCGCGCGCCGCACCCAGTTCGAAGCCAATGTGCGCACGCATCGTGACCGGCTGGCGCGGCTCGACCACGAGATCGCCACCGTCAACGCCGATGTCGAGCAGATCGCGGCGCAGACCAGCGGCTTCGGCGATGTCGACGCGCTGGCCGGCGCTGTCGAGGCCGCGCAGGAGATGCTCGGCCAGTCCGAGTTCACGGTACAAACCGCTGAGGCCACCCACATCGTCGCGCGGCAGGCGCTGGAAGCGAGCCGCGCGCCGCTGACCGAAGCCGACAAGCGCGTGCAGCGCCTCGAGACCGAAGCGCGCACGCTGTCGAAAATTCTCAACGGCGAAACCAAGAACCTGTGGCCGCCGATCATCGACGGCGTCACTGTCACCAAGGGCTACGAGAAAGCCATCGGCGCGGTGCTCGGCGACGATCTCGACGCGCCGGTTGATCCCTCCGCGCCGATGCGCTGGACCGATACCGGCGTCCTCGAAGGCGACCCGGCGCTGCCGGAAGGCGTCGAAGCATTGTCCGCCCATGTGCAGGCGCCGCCGGAGCTGGCGCGCCGTCTGGCGCAGATCGGCGTCGTCGCCAAGGAGCGTGGCGCGGAACTGGTGTCGCAACTCAAGACGGGCCAGCGGCTGGTGTCGCTGGAAGGCGATGTCTGGCGCTGGGACGGCTTCATCACCGCTGCGCATGCGCCGACCGGCGCCGCGCGCCGTCTGGCCGAGCGGGCGCGGCTGGTCGATATCGAAAACGAGCTCGAGCAGGCGCGTGAGGACGCAGCGCTCAAGCGTGGCGCCTTGGAAACCGCCGACGCAGAACTCAAGACGGCCGCCGCCGAGGAAGCCGCAAGCCGCGAGGCCCTGCGCGCCGCCCGCCGCGAAGTCGATGCCGCGCGTGAACGCTTGGCCAATGCCGAGCGCGAAATCAATCGCCATGCCGCGCGCAAGTCGGCGCTGACCGAGGCGCAGACCCGTCTCGCGGCGGATCGCACCGAAGTCGAAGCCGCCCACGCCAGCGCGCAGGACATGCTCGCCGAACTGGCGCCGAGCGACGAGACCGAAGCGCAACTCGCCGCCGTGCGCGGCGAGATCGAGGGTCATCGGCGCCTTGCCGCGCAGGTCCGCGCCGAAGCGCAGGCTCTCGCGCGCGAGGCCGAATTGGCCGATCGCCGCGTGCAGGCGATCATTGCCGAGCGCGACCAGTGGCAATCGCGCAAGCAGAGCGCGGCGTCGCAGATCGCCACCATTGAAGCGCGTGTCACCGAAGTGCGCGCCGAACGTGCCGAACTCGAGGATGCGCCGGCGCTGTTTGCCGAGAAGCGCGACGCCCTCATCACCGAGGTCGAACACGCCGAAGCCGACCGCCGCGCCGCCGCAGACGCATTGGCCGAGGCGGAAGCCGCGATGGCGGAAACCGACCGCGTCGCCAAGTTGACCTTGGAAGCCCTCTCCGCCGCCCGCGAGGCCACCGCCCGCGCCGAGGAGCGGATGGAAGCCACCAAGCGGCGGCTCGAAGACGTCGAGCGCGAAATCCACGACGTGCTGGAGATTGAGCCGAGCGGCCTCACCGGCATTGCCGAGATCAAGCCCGGCGACGAGTTGCCGCCGCTCGACGATACCGAAGCCGAACTCGAAAAGCTGCGCCGCGACCGCGAACGGCTCGGCGCCGTCAACCTGCGCGCCGAGGAAGAGCTACGCGAGGTCGAGGCCCAGCACACAGGCCTCGCCACCGAGCGCGACGATCTGGTCGAAGCCATCAAGAAGCTGCGCACCGGTATCCAGAGCCTTAACCGCGAGGCGCGCGAGCGCTTGCTGACCTCGTTCCAGACTGTTAACGAGCATTTCAAGCGGCTGTTCTCTCAACTGTTCGGCGGCGGTGAAGCGGCGCTGCACCTGATCGAGAGCGACGATCCGCTGGAAGCCGGGCTCGAGATCATCGCCAAGCCGCCAGGCAAGAAGCCGCAATCGCTGTCGCTACTCTCAGGCGGCGAACAGGCGCTGACCGCACTGGCGCTGATCTTCGCGGTGTTCCTGACTAACCCGTCGCCGATCTGCGTGCTGGACGAAGTCGACGCGCCGCTCGACGACCACAACGTCGAACGGTTCTGCAACCTGCTGAACGAGATGACCAGCGTGACCGAGACCCGCTTCATCGTCATCACGCATAACCCAATCACCATGGCGCGTATGAACCGCTTGTTCGGCGTCACCATGGCGGAACGCGGCGTGTCGCAACTGATGTCGGTTGATCTCGATGCCGCGGTGGAGATTCTCGACCAGAACGTGGCGTGACACGGAAATGGCCATGGCCGGATTTATTCCGGCCATCCACGCCTTGATTTGCTACGGTTGCCTTTGAAGAAGTCGATGCCCGGGACATTGGCGAGCGAAAGCGACGCCGTTCTTCGAACGGCTATGCCCGGGCATGACGATTTTCTAGGTGGCATCAGGCATCCGTCCCGGAATGATCTCTCCCGACCTTCCCGCGCCGTTGCGCGCCGCACTCGAGCAGATGGCTCACGGCCTGTCGCGCAATGATGCTGCTGTGCGCGCGGCAAGCATCTCACGCACCTATCGCGACGGCGGCAATTCCGGGACGATCCGCAGCGACGCCGATGCGTTGGCCTATGCGCTGGCCCGGATGCCTGCGACTTATGCCGCCGTTACCGCCTGCCTCAATGCGCTGACGGACGCGCGCGGCGATTTCCAGCCTACAACCCTGCTGGATGTCGGCGCGGGACCGGGCACCGCAACATGGGCGGCATTGCAAGTCTATCCGTCGTTACAAACGATATCGCTGCTCGATGCCAACATCGCGCTGCGCCGGCTGGCGTTAACGCTTGCAGCCGAACAGATGCAAGGCGTTCCCCTCGACTACCAGCAAGCCGATGCGCGCTCCGGGATCGCGGCGATGCCGCAGGCGGATCTGGTGATCGTGAGTTACATGATCGGCGAACTGGCGCAGGAAGCCCGCGCCGCTTTCGCCACCGAGCTATGGCGCAAGACGCGCGATACGCTGCTGGTGGTCGAGCCCGGCACGCCGGCCGGCTATGCCCGCATCGTCGCGCTACGCGCTCAACTGATCGCACAAGGCGCGCATGTGGTCGCGCCCTGCCCACACGATCTCACCTGTCCGCTCGACAAGCCGGACTGGTGCCATTTCGCGCAACGCCTCGCCCGCTCGCGCGCGCACAAGCAGATCAAGGGCGCGGAACTGCCGTTCGAGGACGAGAAGTTCAGTTATGTCGTGCTCGCGCGCGAAGCCATCTCGCAACGGCCGGCACGGATACTTGCGCCGCCGCTCGTCACCAAGGCGGACATGCGCCTTAAGCTCTGTCAACCTGACGGCAGCGCTCGCATCGCCAGCGTACCTCGCCGTGACAAGGCCGCTTATGCAAAGGTTCGCCGGCTTGATTGGGGAGACACCGTTATTTCGGCGGATGCGTGATTATCGTTACGATGGCCGCGTGAATACGTAGGCCAATCCCGTCAACATCAGCAGCGCCACCGCCACGGTGAGCCATAGGCTGGGATGACCGCCGAACCAAAACAGCGCGAAGCCGATCGCCATGCCGCCCAGCGCCATCAGCTTGGCCTTCATCGGGATGGCGCCACGCTCCCGCCAGTTGCGCAGCAGCGGCCCGAACTGCCGGTGCTGCAACAGCCAGTTCTCCAGTCGCGGCGAAGACCGCGCGAAACAGGCCGCCGCGAGGATAAGAAACGGTGTGGTCGGCAGCACCGGCAGGAAAGCGCCGATGGAGCCCAAGGCAACAAAGCCGATGCCAAGTGTCAGATAAACCCCGCGCATCAGCCTTGGGGGGATAGCGAGTTTTGGCGCAGTGAGTCGTGGCGTCGCGGCCACCGGATCGGCCGTATCGGTCGGCTCGTGATCAAACGATTGTTTGCCGGCGATCATCTGCACGTACTTCCACTCTATCCCGCCGCCCGTTCCTGCTTCACACAGAAAAATCCGGCGGACAATTTGAACATTTCTAAGGGTTGCCCCGACCTAGAAAGGCCGCTTTCCGCGGCCCCTGCCGTTTGCGGGTAATTTCGTTTACGGTGGGCGCCTTCACGTCGTCCTTTCAGGAGCCCTCCCCATGTCGACCGGCTGGATTGTCCTTGGCGTCATCGTCGTCCTCGCCTTCATCGCCTTTGCCGCCTACAACCGACTGGTCGCGCTGAGCCAGCGCGTCAATCAGGCGTTTGCCGATATCGACGTGCAACTCAAGCAACGTCACGACCTGATCCCGAACCTCGTCGAAACGGTGAAAGGCTACGCCCAGCATGAGCGCGGTACGCTCGACGATGTCATCAAGGCGCGCAACTCGGCGATGTCCGCACAGGGACCTGCGCAGATCTCGGCGGCGGAAAACCAGTTGAGCGGCGCGCTGGGTCGGCTGATCGCATTGTCGGAAGCCTATCCGGACCTCAAGGCCAACACCAATTTCCAGCAGTTGCAGACCGAACTCTCCGACATCGAGAACAAGATCGCCGCCGCGCGCCGCTTCTTCAACAACGCGGTCCAGGAATACAACACCGGCATCCAGCAGCTTCCGGCGGCGCTGTTCGCCGGGGCGCTCGGCTTCACCAAGAAGGATTTCTTCGACCTCGGCGAAACCCGTACCCAGGTCGAGCAGGTGCCCTCGGTGAAATTCTGAGCGGCATCGTTCGCAAAGAGCTGTCCTTACGAGCAATGCGAAGCAATCCGGAAGCGGCAGTAAAGATCTGGATTGCTTCAGCGCAAACGCTCCTCGCAATGACGGCATAACACCCCGCAACCCCGACACACGCCCATGGCAGCCTACGGTCTTTATACGCACATCGCTTCGAACAAGATGCGTTCGATGCTGCTGCTCGCCGGGCTGTTTTTTCTGGTCTACGTCATGGTGTTCGCCGGCGCGTTGCTGGCGGAAGTGCTGCGGCACAACAACCGCGCCGTCGACTACTATCTCCAGGCCGCATGGCGCGACATGTATGCGGCCATTCCGCTGGCGACCATTGGCGCGGTGGTGTGGATCGTCATCGCCTATTTCTTCCACCAGAAGATCATCGATGTGGTGACCGGCGGCCGCGACGTGACCCGCGCCGAGCAGCCGCGTCTCTACAATCAGTTGGAAAATCTCTGCATCTCGCGCGGCATTCCGATGCCGAAACTGAAGGTGATGGACAGCCCGGCGCTGAACGCCTTCGCGACCGGCCTCAATCCAAGGCAATATGCCATCACCGTGACCAGCGGTCTCCTCAACAATCTCGACGACGCCGAGGTCGAGGCCGTGCTGGGCCATGAACTCACCCACATCCGCAACGGCGATGTGCAGTTGATGGTGGTGGCGGTGATCATCGCCGGCGTCATCGGCTTCGTTGGCGAGTTGTTCTTCCGCCTCTTCTTCAACAACGGATTCCGCATCGGCAGCGGCCGCTCGTCATCCTCATCGGGCGGCGACCGCAAGGGCGGCGCCGGCGGCGCGAGCTTAG
>JAEWIX010000015.1 GCA_023386885.1 Pseudomonadota bacterium | reverse complement strand
GATCTACACTCACGTCGTCGAGGAACGGCTGAAAAGCCTGGTCCGCGACCTGCATCCTCTGGCGGAAGGGTAGGTCTATTCTTACCTTGCGAAGACTGGCTTAAGGCCTTGCGAAGACTGGCTTAAGGGGCGAGGGCGCGCCTTGCCCCCTTCGAACCGGTGAACAAAAAATCAACGCGTTGATTTGAAAAGGCTTTTTCCACCGACGCGGCGCGCATGCGCTTGACTTGGCGGGCCGTTTGACTTGAAAAGCCTGCGTGGCTGGTTCTGGGGACCCCGGCGGCTTCTTTTCATCCCCGATGTGAATGATCGATCCGCATGCGCAGTTATCTCGATTTCGAAAAGCCTGTCGCCGAACTCGACGCCAAGATCGACGAGTTGCGGACATTGGCCGCCAGTGGCAGCGACATCGCCGATGAGATCGCGCGGGTCGAGGGCCGGGCCGGGCAGGCGCTGGGCGAACTCTACGGCGCGCTGACGCCGTGGCAGAAGACGCAGGTGGCGCGCCATCCGCAGCGGCCGCATTGCATGGATTACATCGACGCGCTGATCACCGAATTCACGCCGCTGGCGGGCGACCGGAAGTTCGCCGAGGACGAGGCGCTGGTCGGCGGTTTCGGCCGCTTCCGTGGCGAAAGCGTCTGCATTCTCGGTCAGGAGAAGGGCGCGACCACCGAGAGCCGGCTCAAGCACAATTTCGGCATGGCGCGGCCCGAGGGTTATCGCAAGGCGGTGCGGCTGATGGAAATGGCCGACCGCTTCGGCCTGCCGGTGCTGTCGCTGGTGGATACGGCGGGCGCCTATCCGGGCATCGGTGCCGAGGAGCGCGGCCAGGCCGAGGCCATCGCCCGCTCCACCGAGGCTTGCCTGACGCTCAAGGTGCCCAATGTCGCCGTCGTCATTGGCGAGGGCGGGTCCGGTGGCGCCATCGCCATTGCCACCGCCAACAAGGTCTTGATGCTGGAGCACGCGATCTACAGCGTGATTTCGCCGGAAGCGGCGTCCTCGATCCTGTGGCGCGATTCCAGCAAGGCGCAGGAAGCCGCCACCAACATGAAGATCACGGCGCAGGACCTGATGCGGTTCGGCATTATCGACAGCATCATCAAGGAACCGGTCGGCGGCGCGCATCGCGATCCGCAGGCGATGATCGCGGTGACGGGCGACGCCATCGCCCAGGCCATGAACGATTTGCGCAGTCTCGACGGCGACACGCTGCGCCGTCAGCGGCGGCAGAAGTTCCTCGATATCGGCCGCAGGCTGGGCTGAGGTTCCGGCCCTAATTCGGCCGCGACTGTGGCGTTTAAGCTCTGTTCACCACGGCCAAAAGCAGCCGCGCGCCGATGCCGGTCGCTGGTTGCGGGCAGGTGTTCTTTAACGCTACTATTTTATTCAATGGCTGGGGGCCTGACGTGTCGATCTTGACGTGTCGATCTTGGGGGGCGGATTTGCCCATCCGTTGCGGAGCTTGGCTGTGAATTTTCGGTCGTTGAATCGCGTGCTTGCCACGGCGATGGTGCTTGCCGCCGGTGCGCTCCTGGCCGGCTGCAACAGCGATCAGGTATCGCTCGCCAACAACGCCAAGGCCAACAAGCCGGTCCCGCCGAAACTCGTCGCCGAAATCCAGAAGAAGGACATGGATCTGCAGTCGCCGATCCTGATCCGCCTGTTCAAGCAGGAAGCCGAACTGGAGGTCTGGAAGCAGACCCGCTCCGGCGACTTCGCGTTGCTCGAAACCTATCCGATCTGCCGCTGGTCAGGCGATCTCGGCCCGAAGATCCGCGAAGGCGATCGTCAGGCGCCGGAAGGCTTCTACTCGATTACGCCGGCGCAGATGAATCCGCAGTCGGCCTATTACCTGTCGTTCAACATGGGCTACCCCAACGCGTTCGACAAAGCGCTCGGCCGCACCGGCTCGCAACTGATGGTGCATGGCGATTGCTCGTCGCGCGGCTGCTACGCCATGACCGACGAACAGATTTCCGACATCTACGCGCTCGGCCGTGAATCGTTCTTCGGCGGCCAGCGCGCGTTCCAGGTGCAGGCCTATCCGTTCCGGATGACGCCGGTGAACATGGCCAAGCACCGCAACAATCCGAACATGCCGTTCTGGAAGATGATCAAGGTCGGCTACGATCATTTCGAGGTCACGCACCGCGAGCCGAAGGTCGACTTCTGCGAGAAGAAATACGTGTTCGATGCGGTGCCGCTGCCGGGATCGACCCAGCCGCCGACATTCAACGCCGCGGGTGCATGCCCGGCCTATACCGTCGATGCGGCGGTGGCCGACGCGGTGAAGGCGAAGGAGCGTGCCGACGACGCCAAGGTCGCCGAACTGGTCGCCAAGGGCACGCCGGTGGCGCGCATGAACACCGGCATCGACGGCGGCATGAACAAGGTGTTCGCCGCGCATGTTCCGGGCGGCGCTGCGACGGGGCTCTCCGATCCGGCCACCTCAAGTGTATCCTTGGCGTCCGCCAAACTGCCGGGCACCATTCCCTCGCACGTCAATCCGCCGCGCGCGCTTGAGCCGGAACAGCCGCCTGTAGTGGCCGAGACGCCGGCGCCCGCACCGGCCACGCGGATGGCGATCGCCGCGCCGGAGACGTCATCGCGATCCTCGTCGCAATCCTCATCGCCTGGCAATTTCTTCTCGTCGCTGGCCCGCAAGGTGGGCCTCGGCGGTTCGGACAATACGGCATCGACGGCGACGGTTCCGCGTCCCCCGGCGCCGACGAAACCCAAGGTGGAAACCGCCAAGCGGCACGATCCGCGCGCGGCGCGCACCGCGAGCCGGGCTCCCGCACCGAAGCATGTTGCGCCGAAAGCAGCGGCCAAGCCGGCCGCGAGCGCACCCGCGAATGGTCGTGATGTCCGCAAGCAGGCCAACGCCGTCTCCGGCTCGCAGCCTGCCGTGCCGTCGAACTCGTTCGATGGCCGCTTCTCGGCGATGCGCTAAGGTTCTTCGTTCAGTTCACTTCGGATGGCGCGTGGACTTTGAGCGCCAAGGCGTGAACGCCGCCGGCGAGTTCGTCCGCCAGCGCCTGATGAATCATGCGATGGCGCTCGACGCGGCTCTTCCCATCGAAGGCCGGCGACACGATATAAACTCGGAAATGCGTTTCACCGCCGGGGCGATGACCGGCGTGGCCGGCGTGAAGATGCGATTCATCGACGACGTCGAGGCCGGTGGGCGCGAATGCCGCGGTGAGTTTCGCCGCGATCTGATGTTGGACGTTCATGGGCCGACGATCCGATGTGGGTCATTGATGGCCGGGGCATAGCGCCGATGACGGTTGCGGGTCAATCGGGACGCGGTTGATCACATTCTTTTCAAATGCAGCGAACGCCGCTGCTAATCGATGCAACTGTTAAGACTTGTGTGATGTCAAGACTTGAAGCCTGAGCGGTTGCGGTTCAAAAGGCCATCATGCCCATCGATTCATCCAAATTCTTCGACAGCATTCGCATCAAGCCGACCAAGACGGCGGGCGCGAAGCGCCCCGTGCGCGAGGAAGCCATCACCTGCGAGTGGGCGGGTTGCGAGAACCGTGGCTCGCATCGCGCGCCGAAGGGACGCGGTCAGGAGAAGGAGTATTTTCACTTCTGTCTCAACCACGTCCGCGAATACAACCAGTCTTACAATTTCTTTCAGGGCATGAATGCCGACGCCGTGGCGCGCTATCAGAAGGATGCGCTGACCGGCCATCGTCCGACCTGGAAGATGGGCGCCAACGGCGCCAAGGGCAAAGGCAAGGCCGGCGAGGTCGATCTCGACACCGCCAACGATCCGTTCCACGTTTTCAGCGAACTCAACGGCCGTGGCAAATGGCGGCCCGGTCCCGGCGGCGCGTCCTCGGAGCCGAAGCCGGAAGCGCGCAAGGTTTTCAACGCCGAGCGCAAGGCGTTGCAGGTGATGGGGCTCGGCACCGATGCGACGCTCGAAGTCGTCAAGGCCAAATACAAGGCGCTGGTCAAGCAGCACCATCCCGACGCCAACGGCGGCGATCGCTCGACCGAAGATCGCCTGATCGAGATCATCAAGGCGTACAATTATCTCAAGACGGTGGTGCGAAGCTGAGGCTTCGTCTCATGTATGTCTTCATGCGCGGGCTTGACCCGCGCATCCATCTTCCATGAATTGATGGATTGCCGGGACCATAGGCGAGCAAAGCGACGCCGTTCTTCGAACGGCTATGCCCGGCCATGACCAAGTAGGGAACGCTGCCTGCATCATGAGTGACACGGCATATGGGTTCCTGCCTTCGCAGGGACGACCTTACGCCGCTTGCGCCTCGCGCATTTGCTCCGCCATCACCGACGTGATCAGCTCGCCGAACTCGATGAAGTGATACGCGCGCGGAGAGCTGCGCCGCCATGCCAGGCCGATGACGCGGTTGGGTTGCGGATCGGCGAAGCGCATCAGGTGAATGTCGCTGCGGCGGCATTCCAGCTTGATGCTCATTTCCGGCAGCAGCGTCATGCCCAGCCCGTTCGACACCATCTGCACGATGGTCGACAGATTCGATGCGCCGAAGGTGTCGATGTTGTCGGCGCGGCGCAGGTTGCAGAACGCCAGCGCCTGATCGCGCAGACAGTGGCCTTCCTCGAGCAGCAACAGGCGATCCTGCTCCAGTAGTTCGGGTGTTGCGTGAATGCGGTGCGTGATTTTCCGCGAACTCGGCATCGCCAGCAGGAAGCGGTCGTCGAACAGCGCACGCGTCTCGATGTCGGGCGCATCCACCGGCAGTGCCAGCAACAAGAGGTCGAGCCCGCCGTCGCTCAGTTCGCGGACCAGATGCTGCGTCTGGGTTTCGCGCAAGTGCAGATCGAGATCGGGGTGGCGGTCGCGGATCACCGGCAGCAACACCGGCAGCACGTAGGGTGCGATCGACGGAATGACGCCGAGGCGCAGCGGCCCGGCCAGCGTGTCGCCTTGGGCGCGGGCGACATCCACGATGTCGCGCGTGTCGGCGAGCACCCGGGCGGCGCGTTCGGCGATCTCGTGCCCGGCCTTGGTCAGCATGATCCCGTTGCGCTTGCGCTCGATCAGCTTGATGCCAAGCGTCTTCTCCAGCTCCTGAATCTGCATCGACAGGGCAGGCTGGGTCACCGCGCATCGCTCGGCGGCGCGGCCGAAGTGACGCGTCCGCGCGACGGCGTCGAAATAGCGCAGTTGCTTCAGCGACAACATGACCTATCTCAGTTAATAATCAGATTTTCTTATCAAGAATTATTCTTAATACGATTAGACCTGATAGGCAATGCGACCTAAGCTCAATAAATGGCGGCCGAAGACAGCCCGAAGACCGCCGCAAGGTGAGGCATGAGCGAAGCAGACACGATGGCGATAATGACGATGGCTGCGGTAATGCCCGGAATGCGGAGTGCCCAAATCTTCAGTGTCATTGTCTGCGATGCGGCGTTTGCCGCGCATCGCGCGCCCTGACCTTTACCATTGCGGGCGAGACACGCGGCCCGCGCAACGACGCCGACGCTGCAACAAGGTGCACCCACGGGAATGTGTCCGGCGACACCATCCTGATTCTGCAATCGTTCTATATCGCTCAACCAGAACAACCATCCAACGCAACTGGAGAACATCATGGACGCAAAGACTGACGACAAGGGCGCCGGCAAGTGCCCGTTCACCGGAGGCGCACGCGGCCAGAGCAATCGTGACTGGTGGCCGAACCTGCTCGACCTTCAGGTTCTCCATCGCAATTCGGACCTGTCCGATCCGATGGGCGAGGCGTTCGATTACGCCGCCGAGTTCAAGACGCTCGATCTCAACGCCGTCATGACCGACCTGAAGGCGCTGATGACCGACTCGCAGGATTGGTGGCCGGCTGACTTCGGCCATTACGGCGGCCTGATGGTGCGCATGGCGTGGCACAGCGCCGGCACCTATCGCATCACCGACGGCCGTGGCGGCGCCGGTGGCGGCCAGCAGCGCTTCGCGCCGCTGAATTCGTGGCCGGACAACGTGCTGCTCGATCGTGCGCGCCGCCTGCTGTGGCCGATCAAGCAGAAATATGGCCGCAAGATTTCCTGGGCCGATCTCTACGTGCTCGCCGGCAACGCTGCGCTGGAATCGATGGGCTTCAAGACCTTCGGTTACGCCGGCGGCCGCGCCGACGAATGGGAGCCGCAGGAATTGTTCTGGGGTCCGGAAGGGACGTGGCTCGGCGACGAGCGTTACAGCGGCGAGCGCGAACTCGCGGAGCCGCTGGCGGCCGTGCAGATGGGCTTGATCTACGTCAACCCGGAAGGCCCGAACGGTACGCCGGATCCGGTCGCGGCGGCCAAGGACATCCGCGAGACGTTTCTTCGCATGGCGATGAACGACGAGGAAACCGTGGCGCTGATCGCCGGCGGCCATACCTTCGGCAAGACTCACGGCGCAGGCGATGCCGCGCTGGTCGGTCCGGCCCCGGACGCGGCCGCGATCGAGGATCAGGGCCTCGGCTGGAAGAGCAAGTACGGCACCGGCAAGGGCGGCGACGCTATCGGCAGCGGTCTTGAAGTCACCTGGACCCAGACGCCGACGAAGTGGGACAACAACTTTTTCGACACCCTGTTCAAGTTCGAATGGGAGCTGGAAAAGAGCCCGGCCGGCGCCAACCAGTGGCGGGCGAAGAACGCCCCGGCGATCACGCCGGACGCTCATGACAAGTCGAAGATGCATGTGCCGACCATGCTGACCACCGACCTGTCGCTGCGGTTCGATCCGGCCTACGGCAAGATCTCGAAGCGTTTCCACGAGAATCCGGACCAGTTCGCCGATGCCTTCGCGCGCGCCTGGTTCAAGCTGACCCATCGCGACATGGGGCCGCGCGAGCGCTACCTCGGCGCGATGGTGCCGAAGGAAGTGCTGATCTGGCAGGACCCGATTCCGGCGGTCGATCACAAGCTGGTCGACGACAAGGACATCGCGGACCTCAAGGCGAAGGTTCTCGCCTCTGGCCTCACTATCCCGCAACTGGTTTCGACGGCGTGGGCCTCGGCCTCGACGTTCCGCGGCTCCGACAAGCGCGGCGGCGCCAACGGCGCGCGCATTCGGCTCGCTCCGCAGAAGGACTGGGAGGTCAACCAGCCGAAGCAACTCGCCACCGTGCTGGCCAAGCTGGAAGCCATCCAGAAGGACTTCAGCGGTGCGGCCGGCGGCGGCAAAAAGATATCGCTCGCGGACCTGATCGTGCTGGCGGGTGCTGCGGCGGTGGAGAAAGCCGCCAAGGACGGTGGTGTCGATGTCAAGGTGCCGTTCACGCCGGGCCGCATGGACGCAACGCAGGAGCAGACCGATGTGGAGTCGTTCGCGCCGCTGGAGCCGCGCGCCGACGCCTTCCGCAACTACGTCAACGACAAGAAGCTGCAATTCATGGGCCCGGAAGAGTCCATGGTGGACCGCGCGCAACTCCTGAACCTGACGGCGCCGGAATTGACGGTGCTGATCGGCGGCCTGCGCGTGCTGGGCGCCAATGCCGGCGACTCCAAGCACGGTGTCTTCACCCAGCAGGTCGGCAAGCTGACCAACGACTTCTTCGTCAACCTGCTGACCATGGACACCGAATGGCAACCGACCGGCGACAACCTCTACGAGGGTCGCGATCGCAAGACCGGAGCGTCGAAGTGGACCGCCACCCGCGTCGACCTGATCTTCGGGTCGCACTCGCAGCTTCGCGCCTTCGCCGAAGTCTATGCCTGTAGCGATTCCAAGGCGAAATTCGCCAGGGATTTCGTAGCGGCCTGGACCAAGGTGATGGACGCCGACCGGTTCGATCTGACCGCCTGATCGCCGCCAAGGCGGCGTTCTCAGGGATACGAAATGCCGCAGCGGTCCACCGCTGCGGCATTTTTCGTTTCGGTGGCCGCTCACGACGCGCAACAACTTGCTTGCCCAGCCTCCAGCGCAACGCAGGGCAGCCTTCCAAAAACCGCTGCGAGGGCGTATCTTGATGATAGTACAGTGGAACCTTGATGGCGCGGCGGGCTTCTTCCGGCCGCGACACTCTGCTAGGTTCCAAATCATAACCACCGCAGCCAATGCATACATCTGGTTTCGGGAGTGCCCGCGACCACGGAGGACCGATGACCGCCGCCATCACTAAAGCGCAACAATCCGGGCCCGCGCCCACCGGCATCCCTGATATGAAGGTTTCGGTCCGGCAGGTTTTCGGCATCGACAGCGACCTCGAAGTGCCTGCCTTCTCCGAAACCGATCCGCATGTGCCGGATGTCGACCCCGATTACCGCTTCGACCGTCCGACCACGATGGCCATCCTCGCCGGCTTCGCGCACAACCGCCGCGTCATGGTCACCGGCTATCACGGCACCGGCAAATCGACCCACATCGAGCAGGTGGCGGCGCGGCTGAACTGGCCGTGCGTGCGCGTCAACCTCGACAGCCACATCAGCCGTATCGATCTGGTCGGCAAGGACTCGATCGTCGTCAAGGAGGGCAAGCAGGTCACCGAATTTCGCGACGGCATCCTGCCGTGGGCGCTTCAGCACAACGTCGCGCTGGTGTTCGACGAATACGACGCCGGCCGCCCCGACGTGATGTTCGTGATCCAGCGCGTGCTGGAAGTCTCCGGCCGGCTGACGCTTCTCGACCAGAACAAGGTGATCCGGCCGCATCCCTCGTTCCGGTTGTTCGCCACCGCCAACACCGTCGGTCTCGGCGACACCTCGGGCCTCTATCACGGCACCCAGCAGATCAACCAGGGCCAGATGGACCGCTGGTCGATCGTCACCACGCTGAACTACCTGACGCACGACGAGGAAGTCGAAATCGTGCTGGCCAAGGCGCACCCTTATCGCACGCCGGAAGGCCGCGACACCGTGGGCAAGATGGTGCGGCTGGCGGATCTCACCCGCAACGCCTTCGCCAACGGCGACCTCTCCACGGTGATGAGCCCGCGCACGGTAATCACCTGGGCGGAAAACACCGAGATCTTCGGCGATCAGGCGTTCGCTTTCCGCGTCACCTTCCTCAACAAATGCGACGAGTTGGAGCGCCCGCTGGTGGCCGAGTTCTATCAGCGCTGCTTCAACGTCGAACTGGCGGAATCCTCGCTCAACGTGGCGCTGAGCTGATTTTGTCAGGCGGCTTGCGGCGTCGTCCCCGTCTTTGTCACGGGGATGACCGGTTAGGTTCTTATGAGCACACCACCGAGCAATAAATTCCGTACCGGTGCGAAGGAGGCTCCCGCCGAGCCGTTCAAGCGCGCGGTGAGTTCGTGCCTGCGCGCCATCGCCAAGACGCCGGAGCTTGAGGTGACGTTCGCGGCCGAGCGTCCCGGCCTCGCGCCCGGCAAGGCGCGGCTGCCGGAGCCGGCGCGTAAGCTCTCCAAGCGCGACGCCGCCATCGTGCGCGGCCACGCCGATTCCATCGCGCTGAAGCTCGCCTGTCACGATCCGAAGGTGCATCGCAAACTGATGCCGGGTAATCCGCAGGCGCGCGGCGTGTTCGAGGCGATGGAGCAGGCCCGCGTCGAGGCCATCGGCGCGCGGCGCATGTCGGGCGTTGCGAAAAACCTCACCGCGATGCTCGACGATCATTTTCATCGCGGCAAGTTCGACGAGATCACCGACCGCGCCGACGCGCCGCTGGCGGATGCGCTGGCGATGCTGGTGCGCGAACGCCTCACCGGCCTCGCGCCGCCGGAAGCCGCGCGCAAGGTGGTCGACCTGTGGCGGCCGGTGCTGGAAGACAAGATCGGTGCGCGGCTCGACCGGCTCGATCGCCTCACCGAGGATCAGGCGCGGTTCGGCGACGCGGTGCACGATCTGCTGCACGATCTCGATCTCGGCGACGACCGCGATGCCGACGCCGAGGAAGACGAGAACCAGGACGAGAACAAGGAAGGCGAGAACGACCAGTCCGGCTCTGACGGTTCGCCCGATTCCGACTCCGCGCAGGAGATGAGCGCCGAGCAGGCTGAAGCGACCACCGACGAGATGTCCGACGCCGCGATGGAAAGCGCGCAGGCTTCCGCCAGCGACAGTTTCGACGACGAGGAGCTTGGCGACGACGAGACGCCGGGCGAGGCGACGCGGCCGCAGGGACGCGGCGGCAACGAGCCGCGCGGTCCCGAATATCACGCCTTCGCGCCGAAGTTCGACGAGGTGGTGGCCGCGGAAGACCTCTGCGATCACGACGAACTGGAGCGGCTGCGCAGCTATCTCGACAAGCAACTCGCGCATTTGCAGGGCATCGTGGCGCGGCTCGCCAATCGGCTGCAGCGCCGGCTGATGGCGCAGCAGAACCGCGCCTGGGAATTCGATCTTGAGGAAGGCATCCTCGATCCGGCGCGGCTGTCGCGCGTCGTCACCGACCCGTATCAGCCGCTGTCGTTCATGCGCGAGAAGGACGCGACCTTCCGCGACACCGTCGTCACGCTGCTGCTCGACAATTCCGGCTCGATGCGTGGGCGGCCGATCACGGTGGCCGCGACCTGCGCCGATATTCTCGCGCGCACCCTGGAGCGCTGCGGCGTCAAGGTGGAAATTCTCGGCTTCACCACGCGGGCGTGGAAGGGCGGCCAATCGCGCGAGGCGTGGCTCGCCGCCGGCAAGCCGGCCAATCCCGGCCGCCTCAACGACCTGCGTCACATCATCTACAAGTCGGCGGATGCGCCGTGGCGTCGCGCGCGAAAAAATCTCGGCCTGATGATGCGCGAAGGTCTGCTCAAGGAGAACATCGACGGCGAGGCGCTGGACTGGGCGCACAAGCGGCTGCTCGGCCGCTCCGAACAGCGCAAGATCCTGATGATGATCTCGGACGGTGCGCCGGTCGACGACTCGACGCTGTCGGTCAACGCCGGCAACTATCTCGAGCGGCACCTGCGTCACATCATCGAGGAGATCGAGACGCGTTCGCCGGTCGAACTGATCGCCATCGGCATCGGCCATGACGTGACGCGCTACTATCGCCGCGCGGTGACCATCGTGGACGCCGAAGAACTCGGCGGTGCCATCACCGAAAAGCTCGCCGAACTGTTCAGCGAGACTCACGAGGCCCCCGCGCCGTCGCACGGACATGGTGCTCGTCGTCGGCGGCTGCATTCTTGAATCGGCGTTGCCGGGCGCGATCGATATTCGGTCGTCATGCCCGGCTTTATGCCGGGCATCCACGTCCTTTCGTCACATCATGTCAAAGACGTGGATGGCCGGGACAAGCCCGGCCATGACGACCGAGGGACACCTGACTTCCATCGTAACGGAAGGGGTTTCTCTTCCCCACAGGGGGGAGGGGAACGGATGGCGTGCGTTGCTGCATCATGCCATCGCAGCAACGGCCACAGCCGTGTTGCTATTCGCCGCCCCCATCGCACCAGCCTCCGCGCAAACCCTCAAGCTCGCCGCCGACAACCATCCGACGTCGATCGAGGTTTCCGCGCGTCCGCTGTCGGGGTTCGATCTGCGCGACCGCACGCGCGTGCAGTTCGGGCAGTTGCGTTTTCGCTCCGGTCTGGTGCTGACCTCGCCCTATAGCCGCTTCGGCGGGCTGTCGAGCCTGCGGCTCGATGCGAGCGGTGAACGCCTCATCGCCGCGAGTGACAGGGGCCGCTGGTTCACCGGCCGCATCGTCTATCGCGGCAAGGAAATGGTCGGGCTTACTGAGGTCGAGACTGCACCGATGCTGGGGGCCGATGGCCACTCCTTGGCGTCGCACGGCTGGTTCGACACCGAATCGATGGCGCGTGACGGCAACTGGATTTACGTCGGCATCGAGCGTGCCAACCGCATCGTGCGGTTCGATTTCGGCCGCAACGGCCTGCGCGCCCGTGCCGAGACCGTGCTGGCGCCCGCCGACATTCGCAAGTTGCCTTATAATTCCGGGCTTGAAGCGCTGGTCGCGGTGCCGAAGGGCTTGCCGCTCGCGGGCTCCTTGATCGCGATCTCGGAGCGCGGCCTCGATGGCGACGGCAATATCAAAGCGTATCTGATCGGCGGGCCGTCGCCGGGTACGTTCGCCGTGCGGCGCACGGGATCCTTCGACATCAGCGATGCCGCGCTGTTGCCGGGCGGCGATCTCCTGCTGCTGGAACGCAAGTTCACGATGATGAATGGCATTGGCATCCGCATCCGCCGCATCGCGCGCGCGACGATCGCTCTTGGCGCGGTGGTCGATGGCCCTTCGATTTTCGATGCCGATCTTGGTCAGGAGATCGACAATTTCGAGGGGCTCGACGTTCACGTCACCGCCGAAGGTGACACCGTGCTGACCCTGGTATCGGACGACAACTTCCTGGCGATCCAGCGCACGCTTCTGTTGCAGTTCACGCTGATGGAATGATCATCTCGGGTGGTACTTGCCGCGAGGTTGGCTTATCTATCGTGAAGAGTCTTTTCGTTTGAGCATGATCTTGTCCGAAAACCAGTTCCCGCTTCTCGGGGATCATGCTCCCATCATCGCAGGCCCATGCCATGAATTCGTATCCGCGTAACGTTTCCGCCGTCATCGATTCGGTCAAACTCGACCGGCTCGCCGAAGTCGCAGTCAAGGTCGGGCTGCAGCTTCAGCCGGGGCAGGACGTATTCCTCACCGCGCCGGCGAGCGCGCTACCGCTGGTGCGGCGTATCGTTGAACACGCCTATAAGGCTGGCGCGGGTCTGGTGACGCCGATGTTGTCGGACGAGGAGATCACGCTGGCGCGCTATCGCTTCGCGCAGGACGACAGCTTCGATCGCGCTCCCGGCTGGCTCTATGACGGCGTGGCGAAAGCGTTCGATAACAACACCGCGCGGCTTGCCATCGTCGGTGACGATCCGATGCTGCTTTCTGGCGAGGACGCCGCCAAGGTGGCGCGCGCCAGCAAGGCCAATGCGATGGCCTATCAGCCCGCGCTGTCGCGGATCACCGGCTTCGACGTCAACTGGAACATCGTCGCCTATCCCGGTGCGTCATGGGCCAAGCTGGTGTTTCCGAACGACGATGAGGATACGGCGGTCGGCAAGCTGGCCGACGCTATCTTCAAGGCATCGCGGGCGGACAGCGCCGATCCCATCGCGGCATGGGCCGCGCATAACGCCGCGCTCAAGACCCGCACCGACTGGCTCAACGGCCAGCGATTCCATGCGCTGCATTACTCAGGCCCCGGAACCGATCTGACCATCGGCCTCGCGGACGGTCACGAATGGGTCGGTGGCGCGTCGACGGCAAAGAACGGCATCGTCTGCAATCCGAACATCCCGACCGAGGAGGTTTTCACTACGCCGCACGCGCAGCGCGTCGAGGGCAAGGTGCGGAGCACCAAGCCGCTGTCCTATCAAGGCACCCTGATCGAGGACATCGCGGTGCGGTTCGAGGGCGGCCGCATTGTCGAGGCCACAGCCTCGCGCGGCGCCGAGGTGCTGAACAAGGTGCTCGACACCGACGAGGGCGCGCGGCGGCTCGGCGAGGTGGCGCTGGTGCCGCATTCGTCGCCGATCTCGGCCAGCAACATCCTGTTCTACAATACGCTGTTCGACGAGAACGCCTCCTGTCACATCGCCCTCGGCCAGTGCTATTCGAAGTGCTTCGTCGGCGGCGACAAGCTGACCCCGGAGCAGATCGCGGCGCAGGGTGGCAACAAGAGCTTCATCCACATCGACTGGATGATTGGCTCCGACCAGATCGACATCGACGGCGTCCATGCCGACGGCCGCCGCGTCCCGGTGTTCCGCAAAGGCGAGTGGGCGGCCTGACCGGCCTCCTGACGCCGCTTGAAAGCAGCTTTCCGGTCCTCAAAAACCGGAATTTAATCCGCGTTTAACCAAAATCCGCCTTAATAAAGCTCTTCTCGCCCTGTCGGATGACAGGGTCGGGAGCGCATGGTTTGCGGCCGTTGGGGTCCTCAAGAGGGTCGGAAGGCTAGGCGAGCCGGGCGGAATTTGCTAAGCAGGACTCAAGCTTGGTTCGGGGTCCGATTGGAACCAGACTGGAATCGGGGCATATGAAAGATCGGAACGGCAGGCAAGCCTCGCCCGCAGACATGCGACGAGGGCTTTCCCGGCAAGACCGTGCGGGACATATCCCGACGCGGCGGTCCGTGGTGCCGAAGCACGATTTCGTCGAGCGCGCCTTCGCGGATCATGCCCCGCCGCGCAGACCGTCATCGCAGCACGTTTCACCGGAGCACGCTTTCCCAGAGCATGCTGCGCCCAAGCAAGTCTCGCCCAAACACCTCGCAGCCAAGCAAGCCGCAGCAAAGCAAGCCGCACCGAAAAAGGTTCGGTCTCACCCGTCGCATCACGCGCCGTCGCAGCAGCATGCGCGTGTCGTGCGCGCGCCGGCGCGGCAAGCGCCCGCCCGCAAAGCTCCCGCGCGGTTGTTTTCCGCGAAGGGTGTCGGAGCCGGTGCGTTCGTCGGTGTTGCGCTGGCATTCTTCGGCTTTGCGCTGGTCTATCAGTCCGACGCCGATGCCAATGTTGCCGATGCCAGTGTTGCCAATACCAGCGTCGCCGGTATCGAGACCGTCGCGACGGCCGAGGCACCCCGCGCCGACAAGGCCGCGAAGACCTATGCCGCGGTGCTCGATCCGAGCTATTCGCTCGGCGGGCAACCGTCGACCTTCTCCGGCGTCGCCCCGCGTGGCTCGCGTCTGCAACTCGCCAGCCTGACCGTTCCGGAAGCGCCGCCGGTCGCAGCGCCGGTCGAACCGATGCTGGCGGCACCACAGGCCGCCGCACCGCTGCCGCCGCAGCGCCCCGAAACACCGCCCGCCGTCGCCAACGTGCCGCTGCCGATGCCGCGTCCGGCGGCTGCGACGCAGGTCGCCAACGGTCCGTCGGCCGACGAGATCGCGCAACCCAACAAGTCCGTGGCGCTGGCAACCCCGCGCGCCGAAGACGATTCGATCTTCAAGAAGCTGTTCGGCGTGTTCCAGGGCAAGGGCCCGACACTCGCCTTCGCCTCGCCCGATGGTGGCGTGTTCAGCGACGGCAGCAGCATGACGCCGGGCAAGTACGACCGCTATACCGCCGTCTATGACATCAGCGCCAAAACCGTCTACATGCCGGACGGCCGCAAGCTGGAAGCCCATTCCGGACTGGGCAGCCGCCTCGACGATCCGCGCTTTGTCCATGAGCGGATGCGCGGCGCGACCCCGCCGCACCTCTATGACCTGTCGTGGCGCGAGAAGCTGTTCCACGGCGTGCGTGCCATCCGCCTCAATCCGGTCGGCGGCAACAGCAGCATCTATGGCCGCACCGGGCTGCTGGCCCATACTTACATGCTCGGCCCGAACGGCGATTCCAACGGCTGCGTGTCGTTCAAGGACTACAACGCCTTCATCAAGGCGTTTGAAAGCGGCCAGATCAAGCGTCTCGCCGTCGTCGCCAAACTCTGATCTGACGCCCATAAATTCCGTGTTGTGAACTTGGCGATTGCCTGTCGCCGCGAAGCCTCCGGATTCCGCATGGCCCTTTGTCGGCCTCGCGGTCGGCGGGCTCTGGACGCCACCCCCGCAACGTCGTAGCCAGAACGCGTGCCGGCACAGCCGCCGGCCAAGCCGAGGAACTGGAGCGAGACGCGTGGCGGAACAACGATCGTCGGATCTCATCGCGGATGTCGAAAAGGGACTTGCAGGCGCGGGCTACATCGCCAGCCGGCAGATCGCCACCGCCGTCTATCTGGCGCAGCAGATCGAGAAGCCGATCCTGGTCGAAGGCCCTGCCGGCGTCGGCAAGACCGAACTGGCGAAAGCGATTGCCGCCTGGCGCGGCCAGAGCATGATCCGCCTGCAATGCTACGAGGGCCTCGACGAGGCCAAGGCGCTGTACGAGTGGAAATACGCCAAGCAGCTTCTCTACACGCAGATTTTGAAAGACAAGCTCGGCGAAGTGCTCGGCGGTGCGGAGACCTTGGCGCAGGCGCTGAATCAGCTTCACGCGTTCGGCGACGTGTTCTTCTCCAAGGAATTCGTCGAGCCGCGCCCGCTGTTGCAGGCGCTGGAGCAGCCGGCGGGCTGCGTGCTCCTGATCGACGAGATCGACAAGTCGGACGCCGAATTTGAATCGCTGCTGCTGGAAATCCTGTCCGACTTCCAGATCACCATTCCCGAACTCGGCACCATCTCCGCGGTGGTGCCGCCGACCGTGATCCTCACCTCGAACGGCGAACGCGATCTCGGTGACGCCCTGAAGCGACGTTGCCTGCATCTGCATATCGGCTTCCCCGAGCAGCGGCTCGAGGAACGCATCGTCGAGAGCCGTGTGCCCGGTATCGCGCAATCGCTGCGCCGGCAACTGGTCGGCTTCATCAATGACGTGCGCACGCTCGATCTGAAGAAGTTGCCGTCGGTCAGCGAGACCATCGACTGGGCGCGCGTGCTGGTGCTGCTGCAGGCGTCCGAACTGGAGCCAGAGATCGTCAAGGAAACGCTCAACGTGCTGTTGAAGTACGAGGCCGATATCGAGGCGGCACTGCCGGAAGTCTCCGGCTTCGTCGCCCGCGCCGGCCGGCAGGGCGTGTTCGGCTAAATGCGGGAGAACCTGCATCGGTTCTTCCGGGCGGCGCGCGGTGTCGGCGTTCACGTCTCGCCCGCCGAAAGCATCGATGCGATGCGCGCGGTCGCGGTGGTCGGCTTCAATGATCGCGATGTGTTGCGCGACACACTGCTGTTGACGCTGGCGAAGTCCGAGGATGAAAAGCGCGCGCTGAACGATTGCTTCGATCTGTTCTTCGACACGCCTGAGGTCGCCGACGCGAGCCCGCCGCAAGCCGACGAAACTGACACGAAGAACGATGAGGCGGACGATGCGTCCTCGCCGGGGGAGATGCCGTCCGGCGGATCGCAGCCCTCCGGCGGTGGCGGCGCGCCGTCCGATTCCAATCTCGGCCAGCTGGCGCAGATGCTGCTGTCGCAGGACCGCAATGCGTTGGCCACCGCAATGGCCAATGCCGCGAGCGCGGCGTCGCTCTCCGACATCCGTTTCTTCACCCAGCGCGGCATCTTCACCACGCGGATGCTGGATGCGCTCGGCATCGCGCGGCTGCGCGACGATCTCGACCGATTGACCGAAACCGATCCGACCACCGCCGAGCGGCTCGCGGCGGCAACCGATGCGCTGCGCGAAAGCGTGCGCGAGGCGGTGGCGCAGGCGCTATTGTTGTACGGGCGCGAAGAATCGGAAAACCTGCGCAACGAGATTTTGCGCAACGCGCCGCTGTCGCGCATCGAACCGCGTCAGGTCGAGGCGATGCGCGCGCTGATCCGCCGGATCGCGCGGCGCCTGCGCGAGCGCTACAGCAAGCCGCGCAAACGCCAACGTCGCGGCCATCTCGACGTGCGCCGCACGCTTCGGCGCAACGCGGCGTGGGGCGGCGTGCCGTTTCTTACCGCGTGGAAGCGCAAGCATCGCGACAAGCCGAAGATCGTCGCGCTGTGCGACGTCTCCGGCTCGGTGGCGCGGGTGTCGGACTTCTTCCTGCTGTTGATCCACAGCCTGCACGAGGTGGTGTCCGACGTGCGTTCCTTCGCCTTCTCCGGTCATCTGATCGAGGTCAGCGACATTCTGGAAAAGATGCCGCCGGAAGAAGCGATGCGCGAGATCATGGCGAAGGTCGGCTTCGGCTCGTCGGATTACGGCACCTCGCTGGAAAATTTCGAGAAGGAGTGGTTGTCGACGGTGACGCCGCAGACCACGGTGATCGTGCTCGGCGACGCCCGCACCAACAATCTCGATCCGCGCGCGGATATCCTGCGCACCATCGGCGAGCGCGCCAAGCGGCTGGTCTGGCTCAATCCGGAAAACCGCATGGCGTGGGGTTTTGGCGATTCCGAGATGACGCGCTATTCGACCTTCTGCACGGTGGTGCGCCAGTGCGCGACCGCACAGCAGCTCGAACGCGCGGTATCGGATATCGTCGCGAGTTATCAGTGATATTGGTTAAGCCAAATAGCGATACGTTATGCGCGGGCTTGACCCGCGCACCCATCGATTCAAAAAAGGTGGATGGCCGGATCAAGTCCGGCCATGACGCTTGAGGATAAGCGAGGACAAATGATCGAGGCAGTGATTTTTGATTTCGGCGGCGTCATCACGTCATCGCCGTTCGATGCGTTCGCGCGATTCGAGACCGAGCGCGGGCTGCCGGCTGATATCATCCGCCGCACCAACGCGGCCAATCATCTGGAAAACGCCTGGGCCAAGTTCGAGCGCGCCGAAGTCGATCTCGATGCCTTCGACGCGCTGTTCGCGGCGGAATCGCTGGCGCTGGGCGCCGAGGTGCGTGGCCGCGATGTATTGCCGTTGTTGTCCGGCGATCTGCGGCCCGAAATGGTCGAGGCGTTGCGTCGCATCAAGGCGCGGTTCAAGACCGGCTGCATCACCAACAACCTGCCGAACAACGCGATCGGCAGCGCCAGCGGCCGCACGCTCTATGTTGCGGAGGTGATGACGCTGTTCGATCACGTCATCGAGTCGGCGAAGATCGGACTGCGCAAGCCGGATCCGCGCATCTACCAGATGATGATCGAGACGCTCGGCGTCGATCCGAAAAATTGCGTCTATCTCGACGATCTCGGCGTCAACCTGAAGCCGGCGCGTGCGATGGGCATGACCACCATCAAGGTGCTTTCAGGCGATCAGGCCATCGCGGATCTCGAGGCGGCGACGGGCCTCAGTCTTCGTATCGACGCGGCTGCATCGTAGACACACGTGTGATGCATCTGAAACGCGCATTGCCCGAAAGCGCCGTGAAGCGTTTTCGGGCAATGACGCTATGACGTTGAGGTTGGTTAGCCGTTGCCGCCGCTGCCGCCGATCACGGCGCGCACGGTGTCGTCCGGGCCGAAATCCTCGGCGCCATCGACGTACAGCAACGCACTCAGCTTGGTCCGCGCGCGGTTGACGCGGCTCTTGATGGTACCGACGGCGCAGCCGCAGATCGCGGCGGCGTCTTCATAGGAGAAGCCCGAGGCGCCGACCAGGATGAGCGCTTCGCGCTGGTCCTGCGGCAGCTTGTCGAGCGCGGCGCGAAACTCCTCGAATTCGAGATGCGCGTTCTGGCCCGGCTGCGACTTCAGCGTCTTGGCATAATTGCCTTCGGCATCCTCGACCTCGCGGCGCCGCTTGCGATAGTCCGAGCGGAACAGGTTGCGGAGAATGGTAAACAACCATGCCGGCAGATTGGAGCCCGGCTGAAACGAGTCGATGTTGGCAAGGGCGCGCAACAGCGTCTCCTGCACCAAGTCATCGGCACGATCGCCGTTTCCGCTCAGTGAAATCGCAAAGGCGCGCAAACTCGGAACCGACGCCAAGATGTCGTCGCGAAGCTCATTGGTGAGAGGCATTAGTCCCTCCCGTCTTTGTTGGCGGCGAGGTTCGCATCCGGAGAATCGAGTTTCCGAATCAGGTCGGCAAACCGATCAGGCACACCCTGGCGCACGACCTCGTCATACATCGCGCGAAGCTGATGTCCGATGCGGGATTGAATCTCCGCATTCAGGCCACCCTGCTTGCCCGGCTTCTTTGCATCATTCATGGGTTTGTTCCGAATGTCCCAAACGTCTAAGTCTTTTGAATTGCGAAGGAATTTCGCCGGCAGCAGGCCGCCGATCGCGACTGTTCACGGCGGGGTAATGCTGAACATGTTGGAAAGTTCCGACTGTCGTGGAACTTTTATCGAACTGATACGTAAATAGCAGGCCGGCGGCGCGAAGGCGCCGGCCGGCGCGGAGGATGTGACATTTGCTCCAGTCTCGCTGCGGCTTCTCATGGGAGCGGATGTCAGATCCAGAACCACAACAGAACTCTGTATTCTCTAGCGCTCCTTGGTCCCGACAATCGCAAAGAGACGGCTGCGAAACGATGCGAATGTTAGAACCGGAACGCCAGATTTCACGCACACAACCCGAATAAGGATGAATGGGGATGTCCCGATCACAGCTCGTTGCTGAGAATTTGCCGCTGCTGCGGCGCTACTCTCGTGCTTTGACAGGGAGCCAAGCATCTGGGGATGCCTATGTCGGCGCCATGCTGGAAGCATTGCTGGAAGACCCGTCGCTGCTCAACGAAGAGCGCGGCGCCAGAGCCGGCCTGTTCCGGCTTTTCACCCAGATATGGAATTCCGTTTCGGTCAATGGCGATGCCGCGCCGACAATCAGTTCGTCCGAACACCGGCTGGCCAATATCACGCCGCTGCCGCGTCAGGCGTTCCTGTTGCTGTCGCTGGAAGGCTTCTCCGAGGAAGAGGTCGCCTTCATTCTGCAGATCGACGTCGCGGATGTGCGCAAGCTGACGGATGAAGCAGGTCAGGAGTTGGCGGCGGAAATCGCCACCGACGTTCTGATCATCGAGGACGAAACCTTCATCGCCATGGATATCGAAAGCCTGGTGAAGAAGCTCGGCCACAACGTCATCGGTGTCGCGCGAACGCATAGCGATGCCCTGGCTCTGGCGAAAACCAAGAAGCCGGGATTGATCCTCGCCGATATCCAGCTTGCGGACGGAAGTTCCGGACTGGATGCGGTGAACGATCTTCTGAAAACCTTCGAGGTGCCAGTGGTCTTCATCACCGCTTATCCGGAGCGGTTCCTGACCGGCGAGCGCCCCGAGCCGGCGTTCCTGATCTCAAAACCGTTCCAGCCGGCGATGGTGTCGGCGGTGGCGAGCCAAGCGCTGTTCTTCCAGCGCAACTCTCGCAATCGCGCGCCGCGCGCCGCGGCGTCGTAAGTCAAAATCATCTGACGACAGAAGGCTCGCGGCCACGCTTTCGGAGCGTGGCCGCAGCTTTTTGTGCCCCTGCGCCCGGAGAGGAGCGGGACGCGCCCGGCATCACCA
>JAEWIX010000024.1 GCA_023386885.1 Pseudomonadota bacterium | reverse complement strand
CCCCCCCCGGCGGGGGGGGGGGGCCCCCCGGCCCCCCCGGGCGGGTGGGGGCTTCTTCATGCGGAGGAGACAAGACCCCCTCCCCAACCCTCCCCCGCGAGCGGGAGAGGGAGCGCGCCGCGAGCGTCGCAGCGCTGATCTTTCATCAGCCTCAGGCCGCTTCGGCCGCGAGCTTCTTGCCCTTCTCGACGGCTTCTTCGATGGTGCCGACCATGTAGAACGCCGCTTCCGGCAGGTGGTCGTACTTGCCTTCGCAGAGATCGCGGAAGCCCTTGATGGTGTCGGCGAGGTCGACGAACTTGCCCGGCGAACCGGTGAACACTTCGGCGACGAAGAACGGCTGCGACAGGAAGCGCTCGACCTTACGGGCGCGGGCCACCGTCAGCTTGTCCTCTTCCGACAGTTCGTCCATGCCGAGAATGGCGATGATGTCCTGCAGCGACTTGTAGCGCTGAAGCACCTGCTGGACCATACGCGCGGTCTGGTAGTGCTCTTCGCCGACGATCAGCGGCGACAGCATGCGCGAGGTGGAGTCGAGCGGGTCCACCGCCGGGTAGATGCCCTTTTCCGAGATGGCGCGGTTGAGCACGGTGGTCGCGTCCAAGTGGGCGAACGAGGTGGCCGGCGCCGGGTCGGTCAAGTCGTCGGCCGGCACGTAAATCGCCTGCACCGAGGTGATCGAACCCTTCTGCGTGGTGGTGATGCGCTCCTGCAGCGCGCCCATGTCGGTGGCGAGCGTCGGCTGATAACCCACCGCCGAAGGAATACGGCCGAGCAGCGCCGACACTTCCGAGCCGGCTTGCGTGAAGCGGAAGATGTTGTCGACGAAGAACAGCACGTCCTGGCCCTGATCGCGGAACTGCTCGGCGACCGTGAGACCCGACAGCGCGACGCGGGCACGCGCGCCCGGCGGTTCGTTCATCTGGCCGTAGACGAGCGCGCACTTGGAGCCTTCGCCGCCGCCCTTCTTGTTCACGCCGGATTCGATGAACTCGTGATAGAGGTCGTTACCTTCGCGGGTCCGCTCGCCGACGCCGGCGAACACCGAGTAACCACCGTGCGCCTTGGCAACGTTGTTGATCAGTTCCTGAATCAGCACGGTCTTGCCGACGCCGGCGCCACCGAACAGGCCGATCTTGCCGCCCTTGGCATACGGAGCCAGCAGGTCGACGACCTTGATGCCGGTGACGAGAATTTCAGCTTCGGTCGACTGGTCGGTGTAGGACGGCGCTTCCGCGTGGATCGGGCGGAGGTCTTCGGCCTTGATCGGTCCCTGCTCGTCGACCGGCTCGCCGATGACGTTCATGATGCGGCCGAGCGTGCCCGGACCGACCGGCACCCGGATCGGCGCGCCGGTGTCGGTGACGTCCTGACCGCGGACCAGACCCTCGGTGGTATCCATCGCAATGGTGCGCACGGTGGATTCACCGAGATGCTGCGCCACTTCGAGCACCAGACGGTTGTTGCCGTTCTTGGTCTCGATCGCGTTCAGAATCGCCGGCAAATGACCTTCGAACTGCACGTCGACGACGGCGCCGATGACCTGGGTAATACGACCGACCTGGTTGGCTGCTGTAGCCATGAGAGAGTCTCCTTTAACGAATACGCGTGTCAGAGAACGCTGAGCGTCACCGGCACGTTGTTGCGCGTGGCCCGGGAATACGGGCAGATCTTGTGAGCGTCTTCGAGCAGCGCCTGGACCTTCTCCTTGTCCGCGCCGGGAATGCGCAGCGAGAGTTCGGCCTTCAGCGCGAAGCTGACTTCGTCCTTGTCGATGGTGACGTTGCAGCCGACTTCAGCGGCCTGACCGTCAAGGCCATGCTTCTTGGCGAGCGCGAGCACCGCCTGACCGAAGCACGCCGACCAGCCGAGCGCGAACAGTTGCTCGGGGTTGTGGCCTTCGCCAGCGCCGCCCATCTCCTTCGGCAAGCCCATCGCAAGCGCGAGGCCGCCATTGTCGAGCATTGCGCGGCCGTTGCGGCCGCCCTTGGTCGTCGCCTTGGTGACATAAGCCATGCTGCGTCTCCTTCGACTTAGACCGCCTCGGCGCCGGAGATGATTTCGATCAGTTCCTTCGTAATCATCGCCTGTCGGGTGCGGTTGTAGATCAGGGTCTGCTTGCGGATCATTTCGCCGGCGTTGCGGGTGGCGTTGTCCATCGCGGTCATCTGCGCGCCGTAGAACGAGGCATTGTTCTCGAGCAGCGCGCGGAAGATCTGCACCGCGAGATTACGCGGCAGCAGGCCGCCGAGGATTTCGTCTTCCTCCGGCTCGTATTCGTAGGAGGTCTTGGCAGCGGTGGCGGTCGCGGCCGGGGCAGAAACCTCCAGCGGAATCACCTGCTGCGCGGTCGGCACCTGCGAGATCACCGACTGGAAGCGCGAATAGAACAGCGTGCAGACGTCGAACTCACCGGCGTCGAACAGAGCCAGCACCTTCTTGGCGATGTCCTCGGCGTTGACGAAGCCGAGCTGGCGCACCGAGCGCAACTCAACGTTGCCGATGATCTGCTTGTCGAAGGTGCGGCGAAGCTGCTCGTAGCCCTTGCGGCCGACGCAGAAGAATTTCACGTCCTTGCCCTGGTTCATCAGGGCGTAGGCCTTCTCGCGGGCGAGACGAACGATCGCCGAGTTGAACGCGCCGGACAGGCCACGCTCGCCGGTGCAGACCAGCAGCAGATGCACCTGATCCTTGCCGGTGCCGACCAGCAGCGGCGAACCACCGGGTGACCCCGCCGCGGCGCTGGCGATGTTGGAAATCACCGAATCCATCTTTTCGGCGTAGGGCCGCGCCGCCTCAGCCGCGCTCTGTGCGCGGCGCAGCTTCGACGCCGCCACCATCTGCATGGCCTTGGTGATCTTCTGCGTCGCCTTGGTCGAGGCGATGCGGACACGCATGTCCTTGAGTGAAGCCATTTCGTCGGTCTCTGTTCATCCCTGGGCACAGCTTGTCCCCTCTCCCGCTTGCGGGGGAGGGTTAGGGAGGGGGCATTCCACGCACGAAGGGTCCCCACCCGACCGGCTGCGCCGGTCGACCTCCCCCGCAAGCGGGAGAGGTAAAGAAATTAAGCGAACGTCTTGGCGTAGCCTTCGACGACGCTCTTGAGCTTGCCCGCCGTCTCATCGCTGAGATCGCGGGTGTCGCGAATGGCGTCGAGGATGTCGGCATGCTTGCCGCGCAGCAGCGACAGCAGACCGTCCTCGAACGCACGCACCTTGTTGATCGGCAGCGGATCGAGGTAGCCGTTGGTGCCGGCCCAGATCACCACCACCTGCTCTTCCATCTTCAGCGGCGAGAACTGCGGCTGCTTCAGGAGTTCGGTGAGGCGCGAGCCGCGATTCAGCAGGCGCTGGGTCGAGGCGTCGAGGTCGGAGCCGAACTGCGCGAACGCCGCCATTTCGCGGTACTGCGCCAGCTCACCCTTGATCTTGCCGGCGACCTTCTTCATCGCCTTGGTCTGCGCCGACGAACCGACGCGCGAGACCGACAGACCGACGTTCACCGCCGGGCGAATGCCCTGGAAGAACAGGTCGGTTTCGAGGAAGATCTGACCGTCGGTGATCGAAATCACGTTGGTCGGAATGTAGGCCGACACGTCGTTGGCCTGGGTTTCGATGACCGGCAGCGCGGTCAGCGACCCGTTGCCCATGTCGTCGTTGAGCTTCGCGGCGCGCTCCAGCAGGCGGGAGTGCAGGTAGAACACGTCGCCCGGGTAAGCTTCGCGGCCCGGCGGGCGGCGCAGCAGCAGCGACATCTGGCGGTAAGCGACGGCCTGCTTCGACAAGTCGTCATAGATGATGACCGCGTGCATGCCGTTGTCGCGGAAGTACTCACCCATGGTGCAGCCGGTGAACGGCGCGATGTACTGCATCGGCGCCGGATCGGACGCGGTGGCCGCGACGACGATCGAGTATTCCAGCGCGCCCTGCTCCTCGAGCACCTTCACGAACTGCGCGACGGTGGAGCGCTTCTGACCGACCGCGACGTAGACGCAGTACAGCTTGATGCTCTCGTCGCCGGTGGCGTTGAGCGGCTTCTGGTTGAGGATGGTGTCGAGCGCGATCGCGGTCTTGCCGGTCTGGCGGTCGCCGATGATCAGCTCGCGCTGGCCACGGCCGATCGGGATCAGTGCGTCCACGGCCTTGAGGCCGGTGGCCATCGGCTCGTGCACCGACTTGCGCGGAATGATGCCCGGCGCCTTGACGTCGACGCGCTTGCGTTCGGTCGACTGGATCGGGCCCTTGCCGTCGATCGGATTGCCGAGCGCGTCGACGACGCGGCCGAGCAGACCCTTACCGACCGGCGTGTCCACGATGGCGCGGGTGCGCTTGACGGTCTGACCTTCCTTGATCTCGCGGTCGGCGCCGAAAATCACGATACCGACGTTGTCGGTTTCGAGGTTGAGCGCCATGCCGCGCGTGCCGTTCTCGAACTCGACCATTTCACCGGCCTGAACGTTGTCGAGACCGTAGACGCGGGCGATACCGTCACCGACGGAGAGCACCTGGCCGACTTCGGAGACCTGCGCCTCCTGGCCGAAATTCTTGATCTGGTCCTTGAGGATCGCGGAAATTTCCGCGGCGCGGATGTCCATCAGCCTGCCTCTTTCATCGCGTGCTTGATCGAATTGAGTTTGGTGCGAAGCGAACTGTCGACCATGCGGCTGCCGAGCTTGACGATAAGCCCACCGATGATCGACGGATCGACCTTCACGTTGAGAACGACATCCTTGCCGGTCACCGCCTTCAGCGCGGCCTTGAGGCTGTCGAGGTTCTTGTCATTGAGCGCTTCCGCGACGGTGACGTCTGCGGTGGCCTCGCCCTTGTACTTGGCGACCAGGGCGCGGAACGAGGTGATCGCGTCCCGGATGATGAAAAGGCGGCGGTTGGCCGTCAGCAACTTCAGGAAGTTGGCGGCAATGCCGGTGATGCCCGCCTGCGCCAGCACGGCGGACAACGCCTTGCCCTGGATGTCGGAGGTGAAAACCGGGCTGCGGACCAGCCGGTTCAGATCCTGGCTCTCGGCCAGCATCGCATCGAACTTGTCGAGGTCCGCCTTGACGGCATCGACGGATTTTTCGTCGCGGGCGAGGTCAAACAAGGCCATCGCATAGCGACCGGCTACGCCGGAAACGGGTTGATCTTCTGCTGCCACTCGCGCGCTCTTTAAGCTGTCAAATCCGCAAGGGAAAAACCGTCGCCGGAAAGCGCGGCGCCAATCGATCTAAGCCCCTGGAATTCAATCGAAACTTTGATTTTCGACCGGGATGGAGCATCCCGGCGACGTCAAAATCGCGGCCTTGCTAACATAGCGCGCGCGCAGGCGCAACATGACGACGGCAAACGGTGCCGCCATGTCGCATCTGTAGTTCGGGCGGTTTGTCGCACGACCGCAAAACCGGTGCCGAACCCGCGCCGGCCAGACGACATCGCAGCTTGGCCGCGTACAGGCTTCGGGCGACAGGTTCCGTCCGAGGCTTGGCAAGTCATCGCGCCTGTTGCGGCGCGTGCAGCGCACAATTATCCGCGTGCGAATACTTAGCGAATTCTAAAACTACAGTATTCGTGAGAATGTCTATTACATTATCAAGTATTGATTGGTTATTTAAGAGTTAACCATAAGAACCGGTAAATCTTGCCCGGATACGTGAGTCCATCACAAGATATTTCATGGCTGTATTGCTTGGCGTTCCCGCCAATTTTACGCCTTATTAAGCAGCCAACGCTTCCGCCGCCAACAGGTATGGGGGTTTCATTTGCCGCGTCGGCGGCAATACTTGTTTCAAGGGGTTTCTATCTAATGCTTCAATCCACATCATCTGCTCTGCGACGTCTGGACCGGTCGCGCATGACCGTCGCCCTGATCGCCGCCTCTCTCTTGATCGGCGGGAGCATCACGCAGGCTTCAGCGAAATCGCGAAACCATCACCGTCACCACCACCACCATCATCATCACCACAAGCAAAAAGCCGAGAAGTCCTGGCTGAACGCCAATGCATCGATCGGCCCGACCGGCCGTCGCAGCTTCTCCGGGATCGCGTCCTATTACGGCAACGAGGCCGGCAACAAGACCGCCTCCGGCCAGCGCTTCAATCAGCACGCCATGACTGCCGCCCATCGCACCCTGCCGTTCGGCACCAAGCTGAAGGTCACCCACGGCAGCCGCAGCGTGATCGTCACCATCAACGATCGCGGACCGTTCATTCGCGGCCGCGTGCTCGACCTCTCCAAGGGCGCAGCGCATGCCATCGGCCTCACCGGCCGCGGCGTCGGCCGTGTCGTCGCGGAAGTGATGTGAGCACTTTCGCGAAAGTAATTGCGTAAGTGTTGCGTTGAGTAGCGTTGCGTTGAGTTCAGTCGCGTTCAAGTCGCGTTGAGTTGAAAAGGCCGGTGCTGATCGCACCGGCCTTTTTCATGGCGACGTAGATTATTGCCTCTCAGTTCGTCATGGCCGGGTGTAGCCGTTTGAAGAACGGCTATGCCCGGTGATGACGACGGAATGGGTGACGGCTACAAGAAACTCTGCGGATCGACGTCGACTTCCAGTTTGAGATTGCCTTTGGTCTTTGGCGCGACGGCGAGCCAGTCGCGCAGGTAGCCGGACAGATCGACGCCGCGCGCCGACTTTATCAGCAGGCGAAAGCGATAGCGGCCTTTCACCACGGCAAGCGGCGCTTCCGCCGGGCCCAGTACCTGCACCGCCTCGTCGCGCGGCGCGGCCGAGGCCAGTTTGCGCGCGAAGCCTTCGGCGGTCGGGCGATCGCCTGCGGAGATGATCATGCTCGCAAGCCGGCCGAACGGCGGATACAGCGTGCGCTCGCGCAATTCGATCTCGGTGTCGTAGAACGCCTGCCGGTCACTCGCGACCAACGCCTTCATCACCGGATGCTCCGGCTGATAGGTCTGCAAATAACCGACGCCGCGTCCCTGCTCGCGCCCGGCGCGGCCGATCACCTGGTTGAGCAATTGAAAGGTGCGCTCCGCCGCGCGCGGATCGACGTTGCTTAAACCGAGATCCGCGTCGACCACGCCGACCAGATTGAGGCGCGGAAAGTTGTGCCCCTTCGCCACCAGTTGCGTGCCGATGATGATATCGACGCGGCCTTCCGCGATTGCGTTCAGCTCCGCGCGCATGGTCTCGATCGACGTAATAAGATCGCTCGACAGCACCATGGTGCGCGCATCGGGAAACAACGCCGCCGCTTCTTCCTGCAAGCGCTCGACGCCGGGGCCGATAGCGGCGAGCGATTCCTCCGCCCCGCAATGCGGGCACTGATGCGGGCGCGGAATCGAGAAGCCGCAGTGATGGCACACCAGCCGCTGCCGGAAGCGATGATCGACCAGCCACGCATCGCAGATGTTGCAGGAGAAGCGATGGCCGCAAGCGCGACACAACGTCAGCGGCGCATAACCGCGCCGGTTGAGAAACAGCAGCGCCTGTTCGCGGCGCTCGACGGCATGGTTGATCGCTTCCGCCAGCGGCGGCGAGATGAATCGTCCGCGCGGCGGCGGCGCGCGGCGCAGATCGATGGCCTCGATCTGCGGCATGTGCTGGCCGCCGAACCGCGACGGCAACGGCACGCGCGTATAGCGCCCCTTGCGCGCATTCACTTCGGTTTCGACCGACGGTGTGGCAGAGGCCAGCACAATCGGAATTTTCGCGATGTGCGCGCGCACCACCGCCATGTCGCGGGCATGGTAATGCACGCCGTCGCCCTGCTTGTAGGCCTGGTCGTGTTCTTCATCGACGATGATGAGACCGAGATCGGCATAGGGCAGAAACAGCGCCGAGCGCGCGCCGACCACGACATGCGCCTCGCCCGCCGCGATCGCCGCCCAGTTGCGCGCGCGGGTGCGCGGCGTCAGTTCCGAATGCCACTCGATCGGCTTCACGCCAAAGCGTTGCGCGAAGCGCTCGAGGAATTGGCCGGTGAGCGCGATCTCCGGCATCAGGATCAGCACCTGCTTGCCGCGCCTCGCCGTTTCCGCCACCGCCTCGAAATAGACTTCGGTCTTGCCGGAGCCGGTGACGCCGTCGAGCAGCGCCACCGCGAACGCCTCGCCCGCTGCCATCTCGCGCAGCGTCTGCGCGGCGACCTGCTGATCCGGAGAGAAATCCGGCTCCACGAAGGTCGGGTCCGGCGCCGGCGGCGCGGGCGGCTTCGGCAACGGCTCGACCGCTAAGGTGCCCTCGTCCACAAGGCCATCGACCACGCCGACGCTGACGCCGGCCTCGCGCGCCGCGTCCGACTTGCCGTGCAGCAGGCCGTCGCTGAGACATTCGATGATGCGGCGGCGCGCGGGCGTCATTCTTTGAGGTGGCGGCCCGACCAGCCGCACGCCGGCGCGCACGCGTTCCGGCCCGAGATGCTCGCCCATCCGCAAGGTCATGCGCAGCACCATGCCGCGCGGCGACAGCGTGTAATTCGCGACCCAATCCACCAGGGTGCGCAGTTCCGCGCGCAACGGCGGCACCTCGACCCGTTCCGAGATGTCCTTGAGCCGGTTGTGCAGGCGCGGATCGGGATTGGGGTTCTCCGCCCACACCACCGCCGTCACCTCGCGCGCGCCGAGCGGAACGCTGACGACATCGCCGGGCTTCAGATCCAGCCCGCGCGGCACGCGATAGGAATAGGCGCGGTCGAGCGCCACCGGCACCAGCACATCGACGATGCGCGGGCCTGACGACTGGGATTGCGGCGGTGAACGGTCCATGCGGCGGCGGTTAGCGAAGGATAAATACTGCTCAGGCGATATAGTGAAGAACGATTCGAGGCCGCAGACTATGGCGAAACCAGCCGCCGACACAGCCCTGTTCGAACTCGCCTGCGCCGAGCCGAAGCTGCTCGCGGAAGCGGTGCACTGGCAGGCCTATCTGCGCTCCGAGCGGCGGCTGTCGCCCAAGACGCAAGAGGCCTACGCGCGCGACCTGCGCCAGTTCCTCGGCTTTCTGGCCGATCACCGGGACGAACAGGTGACGCTGGCGCACTTCGCCACGCTCGAGGCCAGCGACGTGCGCGCCTTCATGGCGGCGCGGCGCGCCGACAATATCGGCAGCCGCTCGCTGATGCGTTCGCTCGCGGGGCTGCGTTCGTTCGGCCGCTTCCTTGAGCGCGAGGGTCGCGGCAAGGTCGGCGCGCTATCGGCGATCCGCGCGCCGAAGATCGGCAAGAGCCTGCCGAAGCCGATCGGGGTGACAGCAGCGAAACTCCTGGCCGACGCCGACATCCGCGCCGGAGAGGACCGCGAACAGTGGGTGCTGGCGCGCGACGCCGCGGTGATGGCGCTGCTCTACGGCTCCGGCCTGCGTATCTCGGAAGCGCTGGGCTTGAAGAAGCGCGACGTGCCGCTGCCCGGCAAGGGTGACACCCTCACCGTCCTCGGCAAGGGCAACAAGACCCGCATGGTGCCGGTGCTGCAAAACGTGCTGGCGCTGATTCAGGAGTACGTGGCGATGTGCCCGCATCCGCTACCGGCGGACGGGCCGATCTTCGTCGGCGCGCGCGGCGGCCCGCTCAGCCCGCGCATCATCCAGCTTGCCATGGCGCGGTTGCGCGGCGGCCTCGGCCTGCCCGACAGCGCCACCCCGCACGCGCTGCGCCACTCCTTCGCGACCCATCTGCTCGGCCGGGGCGGCGACCTGCGCGCCATTCAGGAATTGCTCGGCCACGCCTCGCTCTCGACCACCCAGGTCTATACCGGCATCGACACCGAGCGGCTGCTCGAGGTCTACAAGACGGCCCACCCCCGCGCCTGATGCGCGGCCACCTCAACGCGGAATTATTTGCGTGACGCCGGACCGGCCCCCTTGTCCGGTGACGGCGGTTCGGTCAATCGTGCGCGCCCTTCATTCTCTGGAGAATGGACTCGATGAGCGCCCACGAAAGCATGGAACACGCCGAGCACGCCGAACACGCGTCCGGCTCGAACAAGAAGATCGCGTTGCTGATTGCCGTCATCGCCTTGTGCCTGGCGTTGTCGGAAACGCTCGGCAAGGGCGCGCAGACCGAATCGATTAGCGAGAACGTCGCCGCAGCCAACCTGTGGGCATTCTTCCAGGCCAAGAGCATCCGCCTGACCACGGTGAAGACCGCCGCCGAACAGCTTCAGGTGCAGGCCGACGCCACTACCGATGCGGCGGTGAAGGCGGCGCTGATGAAGCGCGTCGAAAGCTGGCAGAAGACCGCCGCGCGCTACGACGACGAACCGGAGACCGGCGAAGGCCGCAAGCAACTGGCCGCGCGCGCCAAGCATGCCGAGCATGCCCGCGATCTGTCGATGGCAAAGTATCATCACTTCGAGGTTGCTTCCGCCGCCTTCCAGATCGCCATCGTGCTGGCGTCGGCCACCATCATCACCGGCATGATCGTGCTGGGCTGGGGCGCGGGCCTCTTGATGCTCGCCGGCATCGTCTTCACCGCCATCGGCCTGTTTGCGCCACATGCGGTGCATTTGATGTAAGCAACTCCGTCACCCTGAGGTGCGAGCGCAGCGAGCCTCGAAGGGCGACGGACCATTCTGAGGTGTTCCGCGCTTCGCGCGGAGCACCTCAGGATGACGACAGATAGAATGCTACCGCGCCGATTGCACGCGATGGCGGATGCGCTGGATCATGCGCACCCAGCGCGAGGACGATCCGGCGCGCAGCCACCGCAGCCTGGCCTTGATCCGCGTCATCACCGGCGCCACCAGCGCGTGGGCCCTGGCGCGGACCGTCAGCACGGTCTCATAGACCCACTTGAACCACGTCATCTGCAACAGCTTCGGCCGCGTCACGTCGAAGATAAAGGCGGCGACGCCGACGCCCAGCAGCTTGGCAAACACCACCACCGCCATTGCACTGAACCAGTAGTGATGCGCCAACAGCCAGAGGCCTGCGACCTTCAACGGGAATAGCAGCGCTGCCGGGATCAGGAACACGATCAAGGTCAGCGGCGGCGACAGGTGTTCGATCTTCTCGGCGATCCAGGCCTTGATCTCGCGCAGCGGAATCCACGCCACCACGCGCGCGACAACGGGCTGGAGGTGATCCCACAGCCACGCCTCGACCAGAAAGATCAGCGCGAGCAGAAACCAGACCGGTTGCAGCAGGCGACGCATCAAACGGGCTCCGCCATCCGGCGAAGCCCGGACGTTCATCACATATGGATGGCGCGTTTCCCGACCGCAAGCGCGGCTTCCTTGACCGCCTCCGAGCGCGTCGGGTGAGCGTGGCAGGTGCGGGCCAGATCCTCGGCGGAACCGCCGAACTCCATCAGCACGCAGGCCTCATGGATCATTTCGCCGGCCTCACGGCCGATGATGTGACAGCCGAGCACGCGGTCGGTCTTGGCGTCGGCGAGAATCTTCACGAAACCGTCGGTGGTCTGGTTGACCTTCGACCGACCGTTGGCGGTGAACGGGAACTTGCCGACGATGTAGGCGACGCCGGCCTGCTTCAACTCTTCCTCGGTCTTGCCGACGCTCGCCACTTCCGGCGTGGTGTAGACCACACCCGGAATGACGTCGTAGTTCACATGCCCGGCCTGACCCGCGATGACTTCCGCGACCGCAACGCCTTCATCTTCCGCTTTATGAGCAAGCATCGGACCGCGCACCACGTCGCCGATGGCATAGATGCCTTTCACATTGGTCGCGAAGTGATTGTCGATCTCGACGCGGCCGCGATCGTCGAGCGCGACGCCGGCCTCCTTGAGGCCCAGCCCCTCGGTGTGCGGCGCGCGGCCGATGGCGACCAGCACGACATCCGCGTCCAGCGTTTCCGCCGCGTCGCCGGCGGCGGGCTCGATCTGCGCCTTCAAGGCCGCACCGCTCGTGTCGATGCCGGTCACCTTGGCGCCGAGCTTGAAGGCAAAGCCCTGCTTCTCCAGCAGGCGCTGGAACTGCTTGGCGACTTCGCCGTCCATGCCCGGCAGAATGCGGTCGAGGAATTCGACGACAGTGACCTGCGCGCCAAGGCGCCGCCACACCGAGCCGAGTTCGAGACCGATGACGCCGGCGCCGACGATCAGGAGCTTGCCCGGCACCTTCTCCAGCGCCAGCGCGCCGGTGGAAGAGACGACGCGCTTCTCGTCGATCTCGATGCCCTTCAGCCTGGCGACATCAGAGCCGGTGGCGATGACGATGTTCTTGGTCTCGACCGTCTGCGCCGCGCCGTCGGCGGCCTTCACCTCGACCTTGCCGGCGGCCACGATGCGGCCGGTGCCGCGCAGCACGTCGATCTTGTTCTTCTTCATCAGGAACTCGACGCCCTTGACGTTACCGTCGATGCCTTCCTGCTTGAAGCTCATCATCGCCGGCAGATCGAGCGACGGCTTGCCCACCGCAATGCCCATCTTGGCGAAGGAATGCTCGGTTTCTTCGAACAGTTCGGACGCATGCAGCAGCGCCTTCGACGGCATACAGCCGACATTGAGGCAGGTGCCGCCGAGCGTCGCGTTCTTCTCGACCACAGCGACCTTCATGCCGAGTTGCGCCGCGCGGATCGCGCAAACGTAACCGCCGGGGCCGGTGCCGATGACAACGAGATCGTAGGAAGCCATGATATCAATCCTGTCGGTACAGAGGCGGGATCAGCGACCGCCGGAAACATTTATCGTGGTGCCGGTGACGTAGGACGCTTCGTCCGACATCAGCCAGACGATGGCATTGGCGATTTCATCGGCAGTGCCGACGCGCTGCATCGGCACTGTTTTCGCCAAGCGGAAGTGGCGATCGGGCTCGCCGCCGCTGGCATGAATTTCAGTATCGATCAGGCCTGGCCGAATGCCGACGACGCGAATGCCCTCAGTCGCGACTTCATTGGAGAGCCCGATGGTAAAAGTATCGATGGCGCCTTTTGAGGCCGCATAATCGACATAGGTGTTGGCGGAGCCGAGCGTCGCCGCCACCGACGACAGGTTGACGATGACGCCGCCCTTGCCGCCGTGCTTGGTCGACATGCGTTTCACAGCTTCGCGCGCGCAGAGGAAACTGCCAGTGACGTTGACGCGCAGCATGTGATTGATGCGATCCGCCGTCAGCGCCTCGACACGCGCGGTCTGCCCGACGATGCCGGCGTTATTGACCAGCGCACCGAGCGTACCGAAACCGTCCGCCGCCTTGAACAGCCCGAGAATGTCGGACTCGATTCCGACGTCGCAGCGCACCGCGAGCGCCTTGCCGTTACCGGCTTCGATCGCCGCGACAGTTTCGCGCGCGGCTTTCTCGTTGCTGACGTACCCGATGACCACGCGCCAGCCGTGCTTCGCCGCGGCCAGCGCCGCCGCACGGCCGATACCGCGACTGCCGCCGGTGATGATCGCGACGCGGGACTCGCGCGTTGCATCGGTCATCGCACGCGCCTCACAGATCCAGCACCAGACGCGCCGGGTCTTCCAGCGATTCCTTGACACGGACGAGGAAGGTGACCGCTTCCTTGCCGTCGATGACGCGGTGATCGTAGGACAGCGCCAGATACATCATCGGGCGGATCTCGATCTTGCCGCCGACGACCATCGGCCGTTCCTGGATCTTGTGCATGCCGAGAATGCCGGACTTCGGCGCGTTGAGGATCGGCGTCGACATCAGCGACCCGTAGACGCCGCCGTTGGAGATGGTGAAGGTGCCGCCCTGCATCTCGTCGATCTTGAGCTGGCCGTCACGCGCGCGGCGACCAAAATCCGAAATCGACTTTTCGATATCGGCAATCGACTTCTGATCACAGTCGCGTACCACCGGCACCACGAGGCCTCGATCGGTGCCGACAGCGACGCCGACGTGATAGTAGTTCTTGTAGATCAAGTCGGTGCCGTCGATCTCGGCGTTGACCGCCGGGATGTCCTTCAACGCCTGCACACAAGCCTTGGTGAAGAAGCCCATGAAGCCGAGCTTGGTGCCGTGCTTCTTCTCGAACACGTCCTTGTATTGCGAACGCAGCGCCATCAGGTTGCCCATGTCGACCTCGTTGAAGGTCGTCAGCATCGCGGCGGTGTTCTGCACGTCCTTGAGGCGGCGCGCGATGGTCTGGCGCAGCCGCGTCATCTTCACGCGCTCCTCGCGCGCGGCATCGCTCGCCGGCGACGGCGCGCGCACCTGCACGGCAGCGGCCGGCTGATTCACCGGAGTCGCACTTGAAGCAGCCTTCTCGATGGCAGCCAGCATGTCGCCCTTGCTGACGCGGCCGTCCTTGCCGGTGCCCTCGACGCTCGCAGCATCGATGCCGCTCTCGGCCGAGAGCTTGCGTACCGACGGCGCCAATGGCGCATCGGCCGGCGGCGCTTTTGCGGGCGCGGGTGCAGCGGCGGGCGCCGGAGCAGCAGCAGCGGGGGCCGCCTGTGCAGCCGGCGCGGCGGGCTTCGCGGCGGGCGCGGCGCCATCGGTGATCTGGCCGAGCAGCGCGCCGCCCGCAACCGTCTCGCCGTCCTTGGCGATGATCTCGCCGAGCGTGCCGGCGGACGGCGCTGGCACTTCGATGGTGACCTTGTCGGTCTCCAGTTCGACTAATGGCTCGTCGACCGCGACGGCGTCGCCGGCCTTCTTGAACCATTTGCCGATGGTGGCTTCGGTGACGGATTCTCCCAGCGTCGGGACACGGATTTCAGTCATTGTCTGTCCTCTTGCGATAAGCGCGGAGCCTGCCCGCCATATCATGTCGTTATTCAAATGAACGGCAGACCGCGACGCCCGGCTGCGGCCGGACATCGCGGCGTTGGATCACGTCATCCCAGCGCGTCGTCGAGAAATGCTTTGAGTTGCGCGAGGTGTTTCGACATCAGGCCAGTGGCGGTCGCGGCCGACGCGGCGCGACCGGTGTAGCGCGGCCGCCGGTTGGTGGCGCCGGCCTGATTCAGAACCCATTCGAGATAGGGCTCGATGAAGTGCCACGCACCCATGTTGCGCGGTTCTTCCTGACACCACACCACTTCGGCGCTCTTGAATCGCGACAGCTCCTGCACCAGCGCCTTGAGCGGCACCGGATAGAGCTGCTCGATGCGCAGCAGATAGATGTCGTCGATGCCGCGCTTCTCGCGCTCCTCATAAAGGTCGAAATAGACCTTGCCGGAGCACAGCACGACGCGGCGGATCTTCTCGTCGGCGACCAGCTTGATCGGTTCGTCGGGCAGCATCTGCGCGTCGTCGTGCAGGATACGATGGAACGAGGTGCCGTCGCCGAGTTCATCGAGCCGCGACACCGCGCGCTTGTGGCGCAGCAGTGACTTCGGCGTCATCAGGATCAGCGGCTTGCGGAATTCGCGGCGCAACTGGCGGCGCAGGATGTGGAAGTGGTTCGCCGGCGTGGTGCAGTTCGCCACCTGCATGTTGTCTTCCGCGCACATCTGCAAGAAACGCTCGAGGCGCGCCGAGGAATGCTCTGGCCCCTGCCCTTCGTAGCCATGCGGCAGCATGCAGACGAGGCCCGACATACGCAACCACTTGCGTTCGCCCGACGAGATGAACTGGTCGAACAGCACCTGCGCGCCGTTGGCGAAATCGCCGAACTGCGCTTCCCACATCGTCAGCGCCTTCGGCTCGGCCAGCGTGTAGCCGTACTCGAAACCGAGCACTGCTTCTTCCGACAGCAGCGAGTTGATGACCTCGTAGTGTCCCTGATCCGGGCTGAGGTGATTGAACGGCGTGTAGCGGCTCTCGTCCTCCTGATCGAACAACACCGAATGGCGCTGCGAGAAGGTGCCGCGCTCGCTGTCCTGTCCGGACAGGCGGACGCGATGGCCTTCCAGCATCAGCGTGCAGAGCGCCAGCGCCTCGCCGGTCGCCCAGTCGATGCCGACGCCGTTCTCGATGGCCTTTTCGCGATTGTCGAGGAAGCGCTGCACGGTGCGGTGAACGCGGAAGCCGTCCGGCACCCTGGTGATCTTGCGGCCGATGTCCTTGAGCACCGCAACGTCGACGCCGGTGATGCCACGGCGCGGATCGTCATCCTCGCCGACGGTCTTGAAGCCGGCCCACTTGCCGTCAAGCCAGTCCGCCTTGTTCGGCTTGTAGCTGGTGCCGGCCTCGAGTTCGATATCGAGCTTGGCGCGCCAGTCCGCCTTGGCCTTGTCGACCTCCGCTTCGGTGACGACGCCATCGGATACCAATCGCTTCGCATAAACGTCGAGCACCGAGGCATGCGTCGCGATCTTCTTGTACATCAGCGGGTTGGTGAACGCGGGCTCGTCGCCCTCGTTGTGGCCGTGCCGCCGGTAGCAGAACATGTCGATGACGACCGGCTTGTGGAAACGCTGCCGGAACTCGATCGCGATCTTGGCGGCGAACACCACGGCTTCCGGATCGTCTCCGTTCACATGGAAGATCGGCGCGTCGATCATCTTCGCCACGTCGGACGGATAAGGCGACGAACGCGAATAGCGCGGATAGGTGGTGAAGCCGATCTGGTTGTTGACGATGAAATGGATCGAACCGCCGGTGCGATAGCCCTTGAGGTCCGACAGCGCGAAACATTCCGCCACCACGCCCTGCCCCGCGAAGGCGGCGTCGCCATGCATCAGCAACGGCAGCACCGAGGTGCGCTGGTCCGGCGGATCGCCGTGCTGGTCCTGCTTGGCGCGGACCTTGCCGAGCACCACCGGATCGACGATCTCGAGATGCGACGGGTTCGCGGTCAGCGACAGGTGGACCTTGTTGCTGTCGAACTCCCGGTCGCTCGAGGCGCCGAGGTGATACTTGACGTCGCCGGAGCCTTCGACCGAGTCCGGATTGGCCGAGCCACCCTTGAACTCGTGGAACAGCGCGCGGTGCGACTTGGCCATCACCTGCGTCAGCACGTTGAGGCGGCCGCGATGCGGCATACCGACCACGATCTCCTTCACGCCGAGATTGCCGCCGCGCTTGATGATCTGCTCCAGCGCCGGGATCAGCGATTCGCCGCCGTCGAGACCGAAGCGCTTGGTGCCGGTGAACTTGAGATCGCAAAACTTCTCGAAGCCTTCCGCCTCGACCAGTTTCATCAGGATGGCGCGGCGTCCCTCGGGGGTGAAGGAGATTTCCTTGTCCGGCCCCTCGATGCGCTCCTGAATCCAGGCCTTCTGCGCGCCGTTGGAGATGTGCATGAACTCGACGCCGAGCGTCTGGCAATAAGTCCGCTCGCACAGCGCGACGATCTCGCGCAAGGTGCCGTATTCGAGGCCCAGCACGTGATCGAGGAAGATCTTGCGGTCGAGATCGGCATCGGTGAAGCCGTAGCTGCGCGGATCGAGTTCTTCGTGGTCCTTGGCCGGCTCCAGACCGAGCGGGTCGAGCTTGGCATGGAAATGACCGCGCATCCGGTAGGCCCGGATCAGCATCAGGGCGCGCACCGAATCCCGCGTCGCCTGATGGACGTCGGCAGGCGTCGCGCCCGGCGCCGCGGCGGCGGCCGCTTTCGCCTGCAACTTGTTGCCGACGGCCTTTTCAACCTGGACCCAGTTGCCGTCCAGCGCCGAGGTCAGTTCGTCCTTGGGAGTTAGCGGCCAGTTCGCCCGCGCCCAGGACGGCCCCTCCGCGTTCTTCTGAACGTCCGCCGGCTTGTCCTTCAGGCTGCCGAAGAACTCCTGCCACTCCGGATCGACGGACCCGGGGTCCTTCTCGTAAAGCGCGTAGATGTCGTCGATGTAGGCGGCATTGGCGCCGTAGAGGAAGGAAGAGAGGGCAAAAGCGGCGTTGGCGTCCTGGCGAGACATTGATTCGTCCTAAGGTTTTGATGCCACACATAAAATGAGGCAGGAGGGTCGACCCGCGGACGGATCGACCTCTCCTTGGCACCTTTTACCCTATTTAGGATGAAGTTTCCCGCTCAAAAGAGCAAAAAACTGAATCAAGATTTCAATTTTTCGACAAGTGTCTTTCCGAGCCGCGCCGGCGACGGAGACACCGCGATCCCGGCCGATTCCATCGCCGCGATCTTGGAACCGGCGTCGCCCTTGCCACCGGAGATGATAGCGCCGGCATGGCCCATGCGGCGACCCGGAGGGGCGGTGCGGCCGGCGATGAAGCCGACCATCGGCTTCTTGCGGCCGCGCTTGGCTTCGTCCTTCAGGAACTGGGCGGCGTCCTCCTCGGCGGAACCGCCGATCTCGCCGATCATGACGATCGACAGGGTCTTGGGGTCAGCCAGGAACATCTCCAGCACGTCGATGAATTCGGTGCCCTTGACCGGGTCGCCGCCGATGCCGACCGCCGTGGTCTGGCCGAGGCCCTCTTGGGTGGTCTGGAACACGGCCTCATAGGTCAGCGTGCCGGAGCGCGAGACGATGCCGACGTTACCCGGGCGGAAGATATTGGCCGGCATGATGCCGATCTTGGATTCGCCGGCGGTGACGACGCCGGGGCAGTTCGGCCCGATCAGCCGCGACTTGGAGCCCGACAGCGAGCGCTTCACCCGCACCATGTCGAGCACTGGGATGCCCTCGGTGATGCAGACGATCAGCGGGATCTCGGCGTCGATGGCCTCGCAGATGGCGTCGGCCGCGCCCGGCGGCGGCACATAGATGACGCTCGCATCGGCGCCGGTCGCCTCCCGCGCCTCGCGCACGGTGTCGAACACCGGCAGACCGAGATGGGTGGAGCCGCCTTTGCCGGGCGAGGTGCCGCCGACCAGCTTGGTGCCGTAGGCGATCGCCGCTTCGGAATGGAACGTGCCGTTCTTGCCGGTGAAGCCTTGCGTGATGACCTTGGTATTGTTGTCGATCAGAACGGACATTACGCGGCCTCCTTCACGGCCTTGACGATCTTCTGCGCGGCGTCGTCGAGGTCGTCCGCCGGCAACACGTTGAGGCCGGACTCACGGATGATCTTCTTGCCTTCTTCGACATTGGTGCCCTCTAAGCGCACCACCAGCGGCACCTTGAGGCCGACCATCGCCACCGCGACGATCACGCCTTGCGCGATCACGTCGCACTTCATGATGCCGCCGAAGATGTTGACCAGGATGCCCTTCACGTTGGGATCGGAGGTGATGATCTTGAACGCCGCCGTCACCTTCTCGACCGACGCGCCGCCGCCGACGTCGAGGAAGTTGGCCGGGTTCTCACCATAGAGCTTGATGATGTCGAGGGTGGCCATCGCCAGACCCGCGCCGTTGACCATGCAGCCGATGTTGCCGTCGAGCGCGATGTAGGCGAGGTCGAATTTCGACGCCTCGATTTCCTTCTCGTCTTCCTCGGTGACGTCGCGCAGCGCGACCACGTCCGGATGGCGATAGAGCGCGTTGTCGTCGAACGACACCTTGGCATCGAGGCAGCGCAGTTGGCCCTGCTTGGTGACCACCAGCGGGTTGATCTCCAGCATCGCCATGTCCTTGGCGATGAACGCGGTATAGAGCTGCCCGACCAGTTTCTCGGCCTGCTTGGCGAGATCGCCGGTGAGGTTGAGCGCCTTGGCGACGGTGCGGCCATGATGACCCATCACGCCGGTCGCCGGATCGATCGAGAAGGTGACGATCTTCTCGGGCGTCTTGTGCGCGACTTCCTCGATGTTGACGCCGCCTTCGGTCGAAACCACGAACGACACGCGCGAGGTTTCGCGATCGACCAGCGCCGAGAGATAGAACTCCTTGTCGATGTCGGAGCCTTCCTCGATGTAGAGCCGATTGACCTGCTTACCAGCCGGGCCGGTCTGCACCGTCACCAGTGTCGCGCCGAGCATTTCCTTGACGAACTGCTTGACCTCATCGACCGACTTGGCGAGGCGCACGCCGCCCTTGTCGCCGGCGGAGGCTTCCTTGAACTTGCCCTTGCCGCGGCCGCCCGCGTGAATCTGACTCTTCACCACCCATACCGGCCCTCCGAGTTCCTTGGCGGCCGCTTCCGCGTCCTCCGCCTTCAGAACCGGAACACCGCGCGACACCGCCACACCGAATTCGCGCAACAGCGCCTTGGCCTGGTACTCGTGAATATTCATCCGCGCCCCTTACAATCCGTCGTCCGATACGAAAACCGCGCCGGCCGGGCCCGCGCGGTGAGATGTCTTACTTCTTGCCGAGCAGATCGGGAGCGATCTGCCGGCATGCATCCATCAGGCCGTGCACGGAGCCCACCGACTTGTCGAAGCCCTCGCGGTCCTTGCCGGCAAGGTCGATCTCGACGATGCGCTCGACACCCTTGGCGCCGATCACCACCGGCACGCCGACATAGGTGTCCTTCACGCCGTATTCGCCGTTGAGATAGGCGGCGCAGGGCATCACGCGCTTCTTGTCCTTCAGATAGCTCTCCGCCATCGCGATGGCAGAGGCCGCCGGCGCGTAGAAGGCCGAACCGGTCTTCAGCAGGTTGACGATCTCCGCGCCGCCGTTGCGGGTGCGGGTGACGATCTCATCGAGCCGCGCCTGCGAGGTCCAACCCATCTTGACGAGGTCCGGCAGCGGAATGCCGGCGACGGTCGAATACTTCACCAGCGGCACCATGGTGTCGCCGTGACCACCGAGCACGAAGGCGGTGACGTCTTCCACCGAGACGCCGAACTCGTCGGCGAGGAAATAACGGAAGCGCGCGGAGTCGAGCACGCCGGCCATGCCGACCACCTTGCGATGCGGCAGACCGCAGGCCTTCTGCAGCGCCCACACCATCGCGTCGAGCGGATTGGTGATGCAGATAACGAAGGCGTTCGGCGCATACTTCTTGATGCCGGCGCCGACCTGCTCCATCACCTTGAGATTGATGCCGAGCAGATCGTCACGGCTCATGCCCGGCTTGCGCGGCACACCGGCGGTGACGATGATGACGTCCGCGCCCTCGATCGCTTCATAGGAATTGGCGCCGGACAGATTGGCGTCAAAGCCGTCGACCGGCGACGACTGCGCCAGATCGAGCGCCTTGCCCTGCGGCACGCCTTCCGCGATGTCGAACAGCACGACGTCGCCGAGTTCTTTCAGGCCGACGAGATGAGCGAGCGTTCCGCCGATCTGGCCGGAGCCAATCAAAGCAATCTTGTTGCGCGCCATGGGAAACTTGTCCTTTGAAGCAGGGAGGGGAGGAAGGAGGGAATTCTTGGCAGGTTGGTTAGACCTTTCGCGGGAACCGTTCAAGTCGCAGCTTGGTCAAAAATCGCCCGATACCAGCGGTGGAACCAGTGCGTTTTCGCGCGAGAAGGGATGCCGGTTCGCGTCAAGAAAACGCGTCATCATAAAAGATCCGGCGCCCCATTCCGCTTCGACCGGAACGGAAATGGCGCTGGATCAGGTTTCAACCAGACCGGTGCTGGCGCCCGACGCGGTGGAGTCACTGCGACCGTGCGGCAAGGCGAGATACGATTCCGAACCCATCTCGATCAATCGCGACACCGTGCGCTGGAACTCCATCGCTTCGGTGCCGTCGGTTGCACTGTAGAGCGACATCGGATCGGCGTCGGCCGACGCCATCAGTTTCACGGCGTTGTCGTAAAGCGTATCGATCAGCGCGATAAAACGCTTGGCGGCGTTGCGGTCGGCCGCGTCCATCGCCGGAATGCGGTCGATCATGATCGTGTGGTAGTCGTGCGCCAGCCGCAAATAGTCAGACGCGCCAAGCGGTTGCTCGCACAGATCGGCGAATGAAAATCGTGCGACGCCCGAGGCCGCGCGCGGCACATGCAGCTTGCGGCCCTTCACGGTGAGATCCACCGCCTCGCCACGCGCGCCGCCGGTCAGTTTGGTCCATGCGGCGTCCAACGCGGCCTCCGCCGCGTCATCCGCCGGCACCATCCACATCTTGACGCCGGCGAGTTTCTCGAGCCGGAAGTCGGTCCGCGAATCCAGCCGCAGCACGTCCATGTGCTCTTGAATCTGGTCGATAAACGGCAGGAACAGCGCGCGGTTGAGCCCGCCCTTGTAGAGATCGACGGGCGCGACGTTGGAGGTGGCGACAACGACGGTGCCGAGTTCGAACAGCCGTGCGAACAGGCGGCCGAGGATCATCGCGTCGGCAATGTCGGTGACATGGAATTCGTCGAAGCACAACAGCCACGCCTCGTCGAAGATCGACGACGCCGTGAGATGCACCACGTCGGTATCGGCAATCTCGCCGCGCGCGATGCTTTGACGAAAGTTGTAGATGCGCTCATGCGCGTCGGCCATGAACTCGTGGAAGTGCGCGCGACGCTTGTGCATCACCTGGCTTTGCTCAAAGAACAAATCCATCAGCATGGTCTTGCCGCGGCCGACTTCGCCATGGACGTAAAGTCCGCGAGGCGCACTATCTTTCTTGTCGCCGAACAGGCGGCCGAAGAAGCCTTGCTTGCGTGCCGGCCGGTAGCGCGACAGTTGCTCGTCGAGCGCGGCGAAGGCTTCCACCGCGCGCGCCTGCGCGGGGTCGGCTTCAATGGCTCCGGAGGTCACAAGGGACTTGTAACGGGCGCGAAACGAGGCAGGCGAAGCAGCATCCATGAGCTGCTAACGGCCCCAGCGCGCGCGAAAATGCAAGCCGGAAATGAGGCCATTTCATGCGCCTTATGCGCTGAGCGCGTAGGCATCCTCGACCACATAGGGTCCGCCGCCCACCGAGGCCCGCGAGGAAAACAGCACGAACCGCGAGGCCCGGAACACCCGCGTCGGGAAATAGCCGCGCAGCGACAGGTAGTCGGCGACGTCCTGGTTCGACGCGGTGCGCAGCCGCGCCAGCGTCACATGCGGAGTGAATTTCCGGCCTTCCGGCGTGAGCCCGATCCGCTGCATCAACCGTTCGAGTTCGGCATGCAGTTCGATCAACGGCCGGCTTGGCACCACCGAGGCGACCACCGCGCGCGGTTTCTTGCCGCCGAAGCTGGAGAGACCTTGTAGCGTGACGTCGAACGGCCTGCGATTGATCCGGGGCAGCAGCGACGCAATTTCGTTGGCCGCGAGGCCGTCGATATCGCCGATGAATCGCAGGGTGACGTGATAGTTTTCCGGGTCGATCCAGCGCGCTCCCGGCAACCCGCCGCGCAACTGGGACAGTGTCTGTCCGACCTCGACGGGAATTTCCAGTCCAGTAAACAAACGCGGCATCGCGACCCCCGATGCTGAACCCGATGACGAATCACCGATAGCTGTTTCTACCGCAGATACATGACAGAGCGAAGCGATTGCCCTGCGCGAGGTGGACAACTGCGGCGCGGCACCTCCGAACGCGCTATTTCGCAGCCGTCCTGATGCCGCCGAGAAAAGCTTCCACCGCCGGCAAAATCCGTTCGACGATACGATCGACGCCGGCGGCGGTCGGGTGCATCCCGTCCGCCTGATTGAGCGCAGCGTCCGCGGCGACGCCGTCGAGGAAGAAAGGATAGAGCGGCACGCCGAATTGCTTCGCCAGATCGGGATAGATCGCGTTGAACCGCGCCGCGTAATCCGCGCCGTAGTTCGGCGGCGCCAGCATTCCGCATAATAATACCGATATGTGACGGGCTTGCAGCCGCTGGATGATTTCGCCAAGGGCCTTGCGTGTAAGGTCCGGGTCGACGCCGCGCAGCGCGTCGTTGGCGCCAAGCTCGACGATCACCGCATCGGTGCCGCCCGGAACCGACCAGTCGAGCCGGCCGAGCCCGCCGGAACTGGTGTCGCCGGACACCCCGGCATTGTCGATATCGACCGCTATCCCTTTGGCACGCAAGGCGGTTTGCAGCCTCGCTGGAAAGGCTGCGGCCGCCGGCAGGCCGTAACCGGCGCTGAGCGAATCTCCCAAGACCACAACCTTGAGCGGCTTCGCCCCGGCGGCCGGCGTCTGCGCCTGCACTGTCCCGGTGGCAAGCAGCGTCATGAGTGCAGCGGCAACCGCCGCCACAAACATCCGCGCCGCCCCCTCGACCGCCGCGCGCCAATCGCCATATGACCGAAGCATGGACAGTCTCACCGCATCCCCCGCTTCATCGGTCCCGTCCGCCACGCGCGACGCGACGCCTTCGATTTCAATCACCAACCTCGACCTTTCGCTGGGGACGGGGCCCGCCCGCGTTCACATCCTGAAAAACATCTCGCTGCGGATCGCCTCCGGCGAAGCGATCGGCCTCGTCGGCGCGTCCGGCTCCGGCAAGTCCACGCTGCTGATGGTGATGGCGGGGCTGGAGCGTCCGGACAAGGGAGAGGTGGTGGTGAACGGCACCTCCTTCAATGCCCTCGACGAGGACGCGCTGGCGCGGTTTCGCGGCCGCCATGTCGGCATCGTGTTCCAGTCGTTCCATCTGATCCCGACCATGACCGCGCTGGAAAACGTCTCGGTGCCGCTCGAACTCGCCGGCCATCCCGACGCCGCCGCCCGCGCCGCGCGCGAACTCGACCTGGTGGGCTTGAGCGAACGGCTGCATCACTATCCACGCCAACTTTCCGGCGGCGAGCAACAGCGCGTCGCCATCGCGCGCGCGCTCGCGCCCGATCCCGCGATTCTCGTTGCGGATGAGCCGACCGGTAATCTGGATGAAGCGACCGGCCAGCAGATCGTCGATCTCCTGTTCGCGCAGCACGCCGCGCGCGGCATGACCATGGTGCTGGTGACGCACGACGCGGCGCTGGCGCACAAGTGCGACCGCGTCGTCCGCTTGCGCTCCGGACAAATCGAAACGCCGGAGCCGGAGCGGCGCTGGACCGAGACGGCATGAGTTTCGCTGTCGACTCGTCACCTCGTTCCGCCATCTCGCTGCTGCCGCTGCGCTATGCGATCCGCGAGTTGCGCAGCGGGTTGCGCGGCTTCTACGTCTTCATCGCCTGTATCGCACTTGGCGTGATGGCAATTGCCGGCGTCGGCTCCGTCGCCGGCAGCCTCGCGGCCGGCTTGAGCGAGCAGGGCCGCACTTTGCTCGGCGGCGATGTCGCGCTGTCGCTGATCCAGCGCGAGGCGAAGCCCGACGAACTGGCATTTCTCCGCGCGCACGGCACCGTCTCGGTCGCCGCAACCATGCGCGCGATGGTGCGCGCGCCGGACGGACAACTGGCGCTGACCGAAATGAAAGCAGTCGATGCCGCCTATCCGATGCTGGGCGCGTTGACACTCGAACCACCGATGCCCGTTGCCGATCTCCTTGCCGAACGGGGCGGCGCGTTCGGCGCGGCTGTCGATCCGGTGTTGCTGGCGCGGCTCGGCTTGAAGGTCGGCGACCGCGTCACCATCGGCGAGGCGACGTTCGAGCTTCGCAGCGCCGTCACGTCGGAGCCCGACAAACTTGCCGGCGGCATCGGTTTCGCGCCGCGCGTGCTGGTCAGCGAGGAAGCGTTGCGCGCGACGCACCTGTTGCAGCCCGGCAGCCTGGTGCGCTGGATCTACCGCGTGCGCCTACCCGACAACAATGCCACCGACGCCGGCGCGAAAGCCTTCATCGACGCCACGCGCGCGGCGCTCCCCAGCGCCGGCTGGGACATCCGCTCGCAAAGCAACGCCTCGCCGCAGTTGGAGCGGACCATCAAGCGTTTCACGCAATTCCTCACGCTGGTCGGCCTTGCCGCGCTCTTGGTCGGCGGCGTCGGTGTCGCCAATGCGGTGAAGAGTCACATCGACCGCCGCCGCGACGTCATCGCCGCGCTCAAATCGCTCGGCGCGCCGGCGAGCCGCATCTTCGCGATCTATCTGACGCAGGTGATGCTGCTGGCGGCGATCGGCTCGCTGATCGGGCTCGCGGTCGGCGCGGCGCTGCCGTTCGTCATCGTTGGTCTGTTCGGCAAGCTGCTGCCGCTGCCGGTGGAGCCGGCGCTGCACGGCGGCGAATTGGCGATGGCCTTCGTTTACGGTCTGTTAACCGCGCTGGCCTTCGGGCTGTGGCCGCTGGCGCGCATCCACGACGTGCCGGTCGCGGCACTGTTTCGCGACACCGTTAGCGAGGAACGCCGCCGCCCGCGCCTGCCCTATCTGATCGGAATGGCGGTGGTCATCGCGCTGCTGATCGCGGTGGTCATCGCGCTCGCTTATGACAAGCGCATCGCCGCGATCTTCGTCGCCGCATCCGTCGTGGTGTTCGCGTTGCTGCGGGCGCTTGCCGCCGGATTGATGGCTGTCGCGCGACGGTTGCCGCGCCCGCGCGGCACCATGCTGCGGCTCGCGCTCAGCAACATTCATCGGCCCGGCGCGTTGACGCCGTCGGTGGTGCTGTCGCTCGGCCTAGGCTTAGCGGTGCTGGTGACCATCACCCAGATCGACGGCAACCTGCGGCGGCAATTCACGGCAGCGCTGCCGGACCATGCGCCGTCGTTCTACTTCATCGATATTCCCTCCACCGACGCCGTTCGCTTCGATGCCTTCTTGAAGCAGCAAGCGCCGAACGCGACCGTCGAGGACGTACCGATGCTGCGCGGGCGCATCGTTGCCGCGCGCGGCGTCAAGGCCGAGGACCTCAAGCCCACGCACGACGCCGAATGGGTGCTGCAAAGCGACCGTGGCCTCACCTACACGAGCGAGGTGCCGCGCGGCTCGAAGGTGGTGGAAGGCGAATGGTGGGCGCCCGACTACAGCGGCCCGCCGCTGGTGTCGTTCGAGAAGAAACTCGCCGACGGATTGGGCCTCAAGATCGGCGACGAGGTGGTGGTGAACGTGCTCGGCCGCAACATCTCCGCCACCATCAGCAACCTGCGCAGCGTCGACTGGCAGAGCCTCGGCATCAATTTCGTGCTGGTGTTTTCGCCGAATGCGTTTCGCGGCGCGCCGCATACCCATATCGCCACGCTGACGCCGCCGACAACCAGCGCGGACGAGGACGCCCGCATCGTCAAGGCGGTTGCAAATGCTTTCCCGATGGTGACCAGTGTGCGGGTGCGCGAGGCATTGCAGACCATCGGCACCGTGGTGACCAATCTGGTGCTGGCGATTCGCGGCGCCAGCGCCATCACCCTGTTGGCCGCGATCCTCGTTCTCGGCGGCGCGCTGGCCGCGGGACACCGTCATCGCGTCTACGACGCCGTTATCCTCAAGACGCTGGGGGCGACCCGCGCGCGCCTGCTCGGCGCCTACGCGCTGGAATACCTGATGATCGGCATCGCGACGGCGGCGTTCGGCGTCCTCGCCGGCTCGGTGGCGGCATGGCTGATCGTCACCAAGCTCATGACACTGGGTTTCATCTGGCAGGCCGGCAACGCCACCACCGTGGTCGCCGCCGCGCTGGCGGTGACGGTCGGGCTCGGCCTCGCCGGCACCTTGAGCGCGCTCAACCGCAAACCGGCCTCGGTGCTGCGCGGCTTATGACAATATGAAGCAGGCGCCGGGCCCCTCCGGCCGCCTGGGTTCCGGCGTTAACGAATTGTGCAACGGCGCTTGTTTACGATGGATTCGAGCCTCAACGGCGCGGCGATTTCCGTCATGGGAATGCTGCGGAGCGACATTCAGCCGCGCGTGGAAGCTTGCAGCAAATGTGTTAGTTTACCACATACCAGTGGAGCTTGGGTCAGACGCCGGTTTGATGGCATTGAATTCGTGGCATACAGTTTATGTCTTGGAATTCATGTCGCAGATGGCGGCATCTGGGATACAGTTTCGCGCTGGCGGCGCGAGCCCTTCGCACTTTGCCAGACAACCTAGAGGGTTTCGACCATGTCGGACTTCGACCGTAACTACACTTCACCTTTCGGCCGGGCCGCCGGGCGGGTAGACACCGCCGCCGTCGATGCCGGTCTGCGCGCTTACATGCTGCGCATCTACAACTACATGGCGATCGGCCTGGCCATCACCGGTCTCGCCGCGCTCGGCGTCTACATGGCGGCCGTCACCGGCGACGCCTCGGGCGCCGCGGCCAAGGTCGGCAACACCTACCTGACGTCGTTCGGCGTCGCGATGTTCGTGAGCCCCCTGAAGTGGGTGTTCATGCTGGCGCCGCTGGCGATGGTGTTCGTCATCTCCTTCGGCATCAACCGGCTGAAGCCTGCGACCGCGCAAATGCTGTTCTGGGCCTTCTCGGCGCTGATGGGCATCTCGCTGTCGTCGATCTTCCTGGTGTACACCCACACCTCGATCGTGCGGGTGTTCTTCATCACCGCCGCGGCGTTCGGTGCGCTGAGCCTCTACGGCTACACCACCAAGCGTGACATGACCGGCATGGGTTCGTTCCTGATGATGGGCCTGTTCGGCATCATCATCGCCAGCCTGGTGAACATCTTCATCGGCTCCTCGATGCTGCAATTCGTGGTGTCCGTGGTCGGCGTGCTGGTGTTCGCGGGCCTCACCGCCTGGGATACCCAGCGGCTGAAGAACGACTACATCTACGGTTATGCCGGCCAGGGCGGCGACATCGCCGAACGCGCGGCCATCACCGGGGCGCTGTCGCTCTACCTGAACTTCATCAACCTGTTCACGCTGCTGCTGCAGTTGCTCGGACAGCGCGATTAAATTACCGGCTCATACGAGCCTGCCACCGAAGCCCCGGCCTTGCGCCGGGGCTTTTCTTTTGCGGCTTTTCTTTTGCCGCTTGCGAAAATAATCTGCGGGCATGTCGTCCGTCGAAATCCGGCCCGCGCGCGAAACCGACCTGCCCGGCATCACCGCCATCTACGATCACGAGGTGCGCGAGAAAACCGCGACGTTCGAGCTGACGCCGCCCGACCTCGCCGAGATGACCCGCCGGTTCCGCGCCCTGCATGACGGCGGCTTCCCCTATCTCGCGGCAACGCTCGACGGTGACGTGCTGGGTTACGCCTACGCCGGCTCCTACCGGCCGCGCCCGGCCTATCGCTTCACCGTGGAGAACTCGGTCTATCTCGCGCCCGCGGCGCAGCGCCGCGGCATCGGCACGCAACTGCTGCAGCGCCTGATCGCGGAATGCGAGGCGCGCGGCCATCGCCAGATGATCGCGGTGATCGGCGATTCGGCCAACGCCGGATCGATCGGGCTGCATCGCCGCTGCGGCTTTGCGATGATCGGCACCCACCCGCATGTCGGCTTCAAGTTCGGCCGCTGGCTCGACACCGTGATGATGCAGCGCGCGCTCGGCGAGGGCGCGGAGACAGTGCCTGCCGACACTGCCGTCTGATTTCGCCTACACCAACGCCAGCTTACGATCGATCGCGAGCAGAACGCGGTCGAGATCGTGACCTCGCCGCAGGATCAGGCCGCCCGCCGAAATGACGCTGTAGGCACCCTGTTTGCGCGCCAGCCGGGGGTCTTTCTCGATGCGATAGAGCGGCACCTCGGAGGCACGGCGGAAGATCGAGAACACCGCCTTGTCCTTCAGGAAATCGATGGCGTAGTCGCGCCATTCGCCATCGGCGACCATGCGCCCGTAGAGGTTGAGGATACGGTTGAGTTCAAGGCGATTGAACGTGACGTTGCCTGGCGGCGTTGCCGCCACACGCTCCGATCCGCGACTTTCGTCCGGGCCGGCCTCCCCCGACGTCAAACTCATCGGCGCCTCCTGTCATGCAACGATCATGATCACCCCGACCGCGCGCCACCGCAAGGGCGGAATGCATGCGGAGCACATGCACCCGACTCACAGGAACGTTAGGTAAATCATAATACGGCCTAATTTCCGCCCATCGGACGCCGCGCTGACTTGCGACAACATAATCACTGCGTCGGCCCGGTTCTTTCGGTCCCGGTTTCCTCAGCCCCCAGCCCCCCGGGGTCGTCAGGATCGGGCCTGTACGCAGGGAGGTTAATCCCCCACTCCGGGCCAACGAAAGTTGGTCCTTTTCTTTTTTGGAGGGGCGGCTTCTTCGACCCGCGTCCGCAGTTCAGACCGATCGCGGCCCGGCGAGAATCATCACGGCGCCTGCGAGACACAGCGCCGCGCCACCGACATCCCAGCGATCCGGCCGCACGCCTTCGACCATCCAAAGCCAACCCAACGATGTGACGATGTAGATGCCGCCATAGGCCGCATAGGCGCGCCCGGCCGCGGGCGAATCGACCAGCGTGAGCAACCAGGCGAACAATATCAGCGAGGCAATGCCCGGCGCGAGCCACCATGCCGACTTGTCCAGCCGCAACCACGCCCAGAACGCGAAGCAGCCGGCGATTTCCGCCAGCGCGGCCCCGATGTAAGCGGCAATCGTCATGTCAACAGAATGAAACTAGTGTCCCGAATCTGAAGTTCGCCACATTGGGCAGCACCCACAAAGCTAACTTCAGATTCGAAAGGACACTAGCATATTTATAATTCTAGTGTGGGTTAGGTTCAGAAGTTCGCTTGAAGGACTCGCTGAGAAAATGAAGCGAACTTCTGAACCACCACACTAGTGCAGCGGTGCGAAAGCCGCACCCAACATCGCGCCCGGCCGCTCGCGCGTTCCGTCCTGCACATAGACCACGGCGGCATCGACGCCGTCACGCACGATGTTCTCCATCGGCACGCTCCAACTCGCGGTCTTGCCGGACCAGTCGCCGACCTTCAGCCAATTGCGGACGACGTTGTGATAGACGACTTCGCGGCCGCGGTTTTCACCGCGCGCGATCGCGATCGGCACCGCGCGCGAAATCGCGCAGATCCAGATTTCGCCCTGACGCGCGGCATGCGCGGGCGAGGCAGCTGTCACCGTGACGTTGAGTTGTTTGCCCGACACCGCCATCGAGACCGGCACCGACATCACATCATTCGCGTTGGCTGTTTCACGCATCGCGGCATCGATCGCCGGGCGATCGCTGCCGATCAGGTGACGTTCGCCATTGACGATCATTTGCGGCGTATAGACGTCACGATCGCCGCGCATATGTGAGTAGGCTTTCTGACGCGTGCTGAAGCGCGAATCCGCCAGCGTGTCCTTCCAGCCGAGATAATCCCAGTAATCGATCGGCATCGTCAGCGCGACGACCGACGGATCCTGCGCGAGTTCGCCGAGAATCTTGTCGGCAGGCGGACACGACGAGCAGCCTTGCGAGGTGAACAACTCAACCACCGCGCGTGGGGACTGGGCGGTGGCGGGCTGGACGGTCGCCGCCATCGCGACCACACCCGCTATTCCAGACCATCGCAGCAAATCAGTGATCGCCATCATGTTTCCATTTGGAGCCGCGACCCTCAAGACATCGAGCCCGACAATATCAGATCGAGAACATCAGGCCATTCAACGCAAGAAGGCGACCTTTCATAGGCCGCCTTCCCGTCACGCTCCACTCACTTCACGGTGAGGCAAACCGCCGCAATGCGTTACGCCGCGAGACGGCGCAACACGTACTGCAGGATGCCGCCGTTACGGTAATATTCGAGTTCGTCCAACGTATCGATGCGGCACAGCAGCGGCACCTGCTTCAGCGAACCGTCGCTGGACACGATGTCGGCGAACAGTTTCTGCCGCGGCTTGAGGTCGCCCTGCAGACCGCGAATGGTAACCTGCTCGTCGCCCTTCAAGCCGAGCGACGCCCACGACGTACCGTCCTCGAAGGTCAACGGCAACACGCCCATGCCGACGAGATTCGAACGATGGATGCGCTCGAAGCTCTGGCAGATCACCGCGCGGACGCCAAGCAGCAGCGTGCCCTTCGCCGCCCAGTCGCGCGACGAGCCGTTGCCGTATTCGGCGCCGGCGAACACGACGAGCGGCACCTGCTCTTCCTTGTACTTCATCGCGGCGTCGTAGATCGTCATCTGATCGCCGTCGGGCCAATGCTTGGTCAGGCCGCCTTCCGGAATGTTGCCGTCGGCACCCTTGAGCATGAAGTTCTTGATGCGGATGTTGGCGAAGGTGCCGCGCATCATCACTTCGTGATTGCCGCGCCGCGTGCCGTACTGATTGAAGTCGGCGGGGCGCACCTGATGGTCGGTGAGATACTTGCCTGCGGGCGAGGTCAGCTTGATCGAACCGGCGGGCGAGATGTGGTCGGTGGTGATCTTGTCGCCGAACAGTGCGAGCACGCGCGCATCGACAATGTCGGTCACCGGCGCCGGCGTCTTGGTCATGCCCTCGAAGTACGGCGGGTTCTGCACATAGGTCGACGACATATTCCAGCGATAGGTTTCGCCGGCGGTGGTCTTGATTTTGCGCCAGTTGGTGTCGCCCTTGAACACGTCGGCGTATTTCTTCTTGAAGATCTGCGAGGTGACGTACTTCTTGATGAAGGCGTTGATCTCCTGCGTCGTCGGCCAGATGTCGCGCAGATAGACCGGCTTGCCGTCCTTGCCGGTGCCGATCGGCTCCTTGGTGAGATCCTTGGTCACGGTGCCGGCGAGCGCATGCGCCACCACCAGCGGCGGCGAGGCGAGATAGTTCGCCTGCACGTCCGGTGAGACGCGGCCTTCGAAGTTGCGGTTGCCCGACAGCACCGCTGCGGCGACGATGCCGTTGTCGTTGATCGTCTTGGAAATCTCCGGCGCCAGCGGGCCGGAGTTACCGATGCAGGTGGTGCAGCCGAAGCCGACCAGATTGAAACCGACCTTGTCGAGATCCTTTTGCAGGCCGGAATTGGCGAGATACTCGGCAACCACCTGGCTACCCGGCGCCAGTGAGGTTTTCACCCACGGCTTCGCGGTGAGGCCCTTGGCCGCGGCCTTGCGCGCCAGCAGACCGGCCGCGATCAGCACGCTCGGGTTCGAAGTGTTGGTGCAGGAGGTGATGGCCGCGATCACCACGTCGCCGTGGCCGACGTCGAAGCTGCGGCCCTCGACGCTGTAGCGGCTCGCGATGTCATCCGCCTTCTTGTATTCGGTTTCCATTGCCGCGCTGAATCCGCCTGGAATGGTCTCCAGCGCCGCGCGCCCTTCCGGCCGCTTCGGACCGGCCATCGACGGCACCACGTCGCCGAGATCGAGCACCAGCTTCTGCGTGAACACTGGGTCCGGCGAATTGGCGGTGCGGAACAGGCCCTGCGCCTTGGCGTACTTGGCGACGAGATCGACACGCGCCGGCTTGCGGCCCGATGTCTTCAGATAATCGATGGTGGCGGCGTCCACCGGGAAGAAACCGCAGGTCGCGCCGTATTCCGGCGCCATGTTGCCAATGGTCGCCTTGTCGGCCACCGACATCGAATCGAGACCGGCGCCGTAGAACTCGACGAACTTGCCGACCACGCCGAGCTTGCGCAGCATCTGCGTCACGGTGAGCACGAGGTCCGTCGCGGTGACGCCCTCGCGCAGCTTGCCCTTGAGCTTGAAGCCGACCACTTCCGGCAACAGCATCGACAGCGGCTGGCCGAGCATCGCGGCTTCTGCCTCGATACCGCCGACGCCCCAGCCAAGCACGGCCAGACCGTTGACCATGGTGGTATGCGAATCGGTGCCGACCAGTGTGTCGGGATAGGCAACCTCGAAGGTGCCGGTCTTGCGGCCGACAGTCATCTTCTCCTTACGGGTCCACACCGTCTGCGCGAGATATTCGAGATTGACCTGATGGCAGATGCCGGTGCCGGGCGGCACGACGGAGAAATTCGAGAAAGCGCCTTGGCCCCACTTGAGGAATTCGTAGCGTTCCTGGTTCTGCTTGTATTCCTCGGCGACGTTCTTGCCGAACGCCTTGTTGTCACCGAAGAAGTTGACGATCACCGAGTGATCGATGACGAGATCGACCGGCACCAGCGGGTTGATCTGCTCGGCGTCCCCGCCCAGCGCCTGCATGGCGTTGCGCATCGCGGCGAGATCGACCACCGCCGGAACGCCGGTGAAATCCTGCATCAGCACTCGCGCCGGGCGGAACGCGATTTCGTGCTCGAGCGCGCGCTTCTTCATCCACTTCACGACGGCGAGGATGTCGGCCTTCTTGACCGTGCGGTCGTCCTCGTTGCGCAGCAAATTCTCCAGCAGCACCTTCATCGAATAGGGCAGCCGCGAAATTCCCTTGAGGCCGTTCTTCTCGGCCGTCGGCAGGCTGTAATAGATGTAGGTCTTGGTGCCGACCTTGAGGGTTTTCCGGCATTTGAAGCTGTCGAGCGAGGTCATATGGAGCGATCCCAATTTTCCGTGACGGCCGACCGGCAAATGGTATTAAAACACCATCGAGGCTGGGCCGACTGACTTGCAGGCGCGCATTGTGTGCTGCATCAAGACCGGGCTTATAGAATGTTTCTAGGACCGTTGCCACATCGACCAACACGTTTGCGCGATGTGAAATAGATGAGCCGCGAAATCAGGGGAAGCGCAGACATGCGGCTCACCGCAAAAGACCTTCGATGCGTGCGGGGTGGGCGCGAAATCTTCGCCGGACTCGATTTTACTGCCGACGCCGGCGAAGCGCTCGCGGTTGTCGGTGCCAACGGCGCGGGCAAGACCTCGCTGCTGCGGCTGATCGCCGGGTTGATCGCACCGGCGGGAGGAAAAGTGACGTTCGCGGGTGGCGATGATGATCTCTCGCCCGCCGAGCAGGCCCACTATCTCGGCCATCGCGATGCCCTGAAATCGGCGCTGAGCGTGATGGAGAATCTCGCCTTCTGGCGCGCCGCGCTCGGCGGCGAGGCCACTGACATCGATACCGCGCTGAACGCGGTCGGGCTCGATCATATCGCGCAGCTTCCGGCGGCTTATCTCTCGGCGGGACAGCGGCGTCGGCTGTCGATCGCCCGGCTGCTGGTGGTGAAGCGGCCGATCTGGCTGCTCGACGAGCCGACCTCCTCGCTCGACGCCGACGGACAGGCGATGGTGGCCGACCTGATGCGCAATCATCTCGCCGGCGGCGGCGTCATCGTGGCCGCAACTCACCTGCCGCTCGGCATTGCCGCGCGGGAATTGCGGATTGGGGCAGCCGCATGACTGCGCTCGTTGCCCTGCTCCGCCGCGATATCCAGGTGGCGCTGCGTGTGGGCGGCGGCGCGCTGATCGGCGTGCTGTTCTTCCTGATCGTGGTGGTGCTGATGCCGTTCGCGGTCGGCCCCGACCTCGCGCTGCTGAAGAAGCTCGGCCCCGCAATTCTGTGGCTCGGCGCACTGTTAGCAAGCCTCCTGACGCTCGACCGGCTGTTCGCCGCCGATCACGACGACGGCTCGCTCGACCTGCTGACCATGAGCCACACCCCGCTCGAACTGGTCTGCCTCACCAAAGCCGTCGCGCACTGGCTGGTGGCCGGGCTTCCGCTGATCGTCGCAACCCCGATCCTCGGACTGCTGCTCAACCTCGACGGCGACGCCACCGTCGCGGTCGCGCTGACGCTGCTGGCGGGAACGCCGGCCCTGACTTTCACCGGCATGATCGGCGCGGCGCTGGCGGTGGCGCTGCGGCGCGGCGGCCTGCTGCTGGCGGTGCTGGTGCTGCCGCTGTCGATCCCGGTGCTGATCTTCGGCGTTGCGGCCTCCAACGCTGCCGTGCTGGAGCCCGCCGGTTTCGGCGCGCCGCTCTCGATCCTCTGCGCGCTCTCGCTCGCCGGCCTCGTCATCGGCCCGCTGGCGGCGGCCGCCAGCCTGCGGCACGGACTCGACTGACAATGCAGCGGATTTCGCCATCAACTCTCGCGGAGGCCACAGCGTTTTCGAGCGAAGTGGATACCGGTTCGCGTAAAGAAAACGCGTCGAAACAAGAGTCTAGAGCCCCGTTCCGATTTCATCGGAACGGAAATGGCTCTAGGGGGAACAATCCTTGGGCGCATTGCCTGCCGGGCGCGCGGCGACTATCAGGACAGCCATGACGCTGATCGACCTCGCCAATCCGACCCGGTTCCTGTCGCTGACGGCCAAGATTCTGCCGTGGCTCGCGGCGGCGACTGCCATCCTGCTCGCCGTCGGCCTCTATCAATCGGCGATGGCGCCGGACGACTACCAGCAGGGCGCGACCGTCAAGATCATGTTCATCCACGTGCCGAACGCCTGGCTGTCGATGTTCGTGTGGGGCGTGATGAGCCTCTCCGCGCTCGGCACGCTGGTGTGGCGGCATCCGCTTGCCGACGTCTCGGCCAAGGCCGCCGCGCCGATCGGCGCCGCCTTCACCTTCCTTGCGTTGGTCACCGGCTCGCTGTGGGGCCGCCCGATGTGGGGCACCTATTGGGAATGGGACGCGCGGCTGACCTCGGTGCTGATCCTGTTCCTGATGTATCTCGGCCTGATCGCGCTGTGGCGCGCGGTGGAAGACCCCTCGCGCGCGGCGCGCGCCGCCGCGGTGCTCACGCTGGTCGGCGCGATCAACATTCCGATCATCAAGTTTTCCGTCGACTGGTGGAATACGCTGCATCAACCCGCCTCGGTGTTGCGCATGGGCGGCTCGACGCTCGACAAGGCCTTCCTGATTCCCTTGCTGGTGATGGCGGTGGCGTTTTCGCTGCTGTTCATCACGCTGCATCTCGCCGCCATGCGCAACGAGATTCTGCGCCGCCGCGTCCGCGCGCTGCAAATGCAGCAAGCCAGCCAGCCGCGAGCCTGATCCGATGTCGCTCGGTCCTTACGCCTCCTTCATCGTGTGGTCCTACCTGCTGGTGGCACTGGTGGTGCTGATCCTGATCGGCTGGATCGCGCTCGACTATCGCCAGCAGCGCGCGCGGCTGCGCGAGCTTGAGGCGCGCGGCGTGACGCGCCGTTCCGGTCGCGGCGCGGCGGACCTGTCATGAGCGAAACGCCCCGCGACGGCGCGCCGCCAAAGCGGCGCTGGCTGATGGCGCTGCCGCTCGTCGCCTTCGCGGCGCTGGCGGCGCTGTTCTGGGTCCGGCTCGGCGATCGCGACGTGTCGCGGATTCCCTCGGCGCTGATCGGACGCCCCGCGCCGCAAACGACACTGCCCGCGCTCGACGAGCTGACGCGCAACGGTGCGGCGGTGCCCGGCATCGCGCCCGACATCTTTAAAGGCAAAGTCAGTCTGGTGAATGTCTGGGCATCGTGGTGCGTGCCATGCCACGAGGAAGCGCCGCTATTGACCGCGCTCGCCGGCGACAGCCGCATCCAGATTGTCGGCATCAACTACAAGGATAAGGCCGACAACGCTCGCCGCTTCCTCGGCCGTTACGGCAATCCGTTCAGCCATGTGGGCGTGGATGCGAACGGCCGAGCCGCCATCGAATGGGGCGTCTACGGCGTGCCGGAAACCTTCATCGTCGGCCGCGACGGCAAGATCGCCTACAAACTGATCGGCGCGATCACGCCGGAGAATATCGAGAAGGTGCTGAAGGTCGAGATCGAGAAGGCACTGAAGGCCGGGTCGTAAACAACGACAAGATCGTCATCCTGAGGTGCGAGCATAGCGAGCCTCGAAGGATGAGGCGGCCATCATACCCTTCGAGGCGCGCAAGTGCGCGCACCTCAGGGTGACGATAGCTGTAAATTCAACTCTTCCCGATATCACCCTCGCGTGCGTCGCTGGCTTCCAGCGTTGCGGGTTCGCAACTGTAGCGCTTCACCAGCGGCATTTGCAGCATCGCGAACACCATGGTGATCGGAATGACGCCGAACGCCTTGAAGGCGACCCAGAAGTCTGTGGTCTGCGTGCGCCAGATCGCTTCATTCAGCAGCGCCATGGCGACGAAGAACAACGCCCAGCGCAAGGTGAGCTTGCGCCAGCCTTCCGGCGTCAGGTTGAACATCTGATCGAACAGGATCGCGATGAAGGAGCGGCCGAACAGCAGTCCGCCACCGAGCACTGCCGCGAACAGGCCGTAGATGATGGTCGGCTTCACCTTGATGAAGGTCTCGTCGTGCAACACCAGGGTCAACGTGCCGAACACCAGCACGATGACGCCGGTGACCAGTGCCATCACCGGAATGTGCCGCGTCACCGTCCATGAGGCGACCAGCGCCACGACGATCGCCACCATGAATGCGCCGGTCGCCACGAACAGGTTGAATTTGGCATTGGCGAAGAAAAAGATCAGCAGCGGGCCGAGCTCGGTCGCCAGCTTGAACATCGGATGCGGCTGCTTCTTGTCCATGCTTAGCTCTCGATTCCCGCAATCGCCTTGGCGAAATCCGCCGCGGTAAACGGCGACAGATCGTCGACGCCTTCGCCGACGCCGATGAAATGCACCGGCAGTTTATACTTCTCCGCAAGCGCCACCAGAATGCCGCCCCGCGCGGTGCCGTCGAGCTTGGTCATGACAAGACCGGTCACGCCGGCGGTGCGATGGAACGCCTCGACCTGCGACAATGCATTCTGTCCCACCGTGGCATCGAGCACCAGCAGCACCGCGTGCGGCGCCGTGGCATCGACCTTGCGCATCACGCGGATGACTTTCTCGAGTTCGCTCATCAACTCGGATTTGTTCTGCAAGCGGCCGGCGGTGTCGATCAGCAGCACGTCGCTGCCCTCGGCCTTCGCCGCCGTGAGCGCATCGAACGCGAGGCCGGCGGCATCAGAGCCCTGCGGCCGCGCGATCACCGGCGCGCCGGTGCGCTCGCCCCACACCTTCAATTGCTCGATGGCGGCTGCGCGAAACGTGTCGCCCGCCGCCAGCATCACCTTGCGGCCTTCCGCCGCGAAGCGCGAGGCGAGCTTGCCGGTGGTGGTCGTCTTGCCGGAGCCGTTGACGCCGACCATCAGGATCACGAACGGCTTTTGCGCAGGCTCGACCACCAGCGGCTTCGCCACCGGCGTCAGCACCTTCTCGACTTCGGTGGCGACGACACCCTTGACCTCGTCGGCGGAGATCGCCTTGTCGTAGCGGCCATGGCCAACCGCAGCCGCAATCCGCGCCGCAACATCGGAACCGAGATCGGCGCGCAGCAGCACATCCTCGATGTCCTCGAGCATGGCCCGGTCGAGCTTGCGGCGGACCACCAGATCCGCGACCGCGGTTCCCAGTGAGGCCGAGGTGCGCTTGAGTCCGCTGGACAGCCGGCGCCACCAGCTTTGTTTCGGTTGGTCAGGATCGTTGTCGCTCATAGCGGGAATGCTCTAAACACTTTGCGCCGCAAACGAAAGACACCTTCCCCTTATGGATACCCCGCAACTCAGCGCCGAAGACATTGTGGCCCGCGTCCTGCATCGCGACGGCCTGATGCTGGTGATCGACAAGCCCGCCGGGTTGCCGGTGCATCGCGGCCCCAAGGGCGGCGCCAATCTGGAGGATTCGTTCGACGCGCTGCGCTTCGGCCTGCCGCGCCCGCCGGTGCTGGCGCATCGGCTCGATCGCGACACCTCCGGTTGTCTGGTGCTCGGACGCCATCGCAAGGCCACCGCGTCGCTGGGACTGCTGTTCAAGCACGGCGAGATCGACAAGACCTATTGGGCTGTGGTCGAAGGCGGCCCGCTTGAGGACGACGGCGTCATCGACATTCCGCTCGGCCGATTGAATGCCGAGCGCGGCTGGTGGCAGAAGCCCGATCCCGAGGGACAACCGGCGCTGACCAACTGGAAGGTGTTGGGACGCGGCGACGGGCTGACATGGCTCGCGCTCGAACCGGTCACCGGCCGCACCCATCAATTGCGCGTGCATTGCGCGGCGAGCGGCTGGCCGATCGTCGGCGATAATATCTATGGCAACGGTCCGCGCTTCGGCGAGCCGTCGCTGCACCTGCACGCGCGCGAGATCGTGATTCCATTGTCGAAGAACAAGCCGCCGGTGCGGGTGGTGGCGCCTGCGCCTCCGCATTTGCACGAGCGGTTGAAGGCGTGCGGGTGGAACGGAGAGTAGGACTACGCCAACAGCCGCGCGCCGTCGTGGCCGGTGATGGTCATTGTTCGCACTTCGCCGGCAACACCATCCGAAATCGCCACCGGCACGAAATGTTCGGTACGGCCTTGGGTCGCGCTTTCGATCAGCACGGAGCGCGTTGCGCCGATTTCCGCGTCAAGACGGCGACGCAATGCTGCGTCGCCAGTGGCGCGCAAACGCCTCGCGCGTTCCTTGATAACGCGACCATCGACCTGCGGCATTCGCGCCGCCGGCGTGCCGGGTCGCGGCGAATAGGGAAACACGTGCAGGAACGTCAGGCCGCAATCCTCCACCAGCGACTGCGAGCGCGCGAACATCTCCTCGGTCTCGGTCGGGAAGCCGGCGATGATATCCGCGCCGAACACGATATCCGGCCGCAGCCGCCGCACCTCGTCGCAGAAGGCAATCGCGTCAGTGCGCGAATGCCTCCGCTTCATGCGCTTGAGGATCATGTCGTCGCCGGCCTGTAACGACAGATGCAGATGCGGCATCAGCCGTTCGTTGCTGGCGATGGCATCGAGCAGGTCGCGATCCGCCTCGATGGAATCGATCGACGAGATGCGCAGCCGCCGCAACTCCGGCACATGCTTGAGGATGCGCTTCACCAGCGTGCCGAGCCTCAGTTCGCCGGGAAGGTCTGCGCCGTAGCTGGTGAGATCGACGCCGGTGAGTACGATCTCGGCGTGGCCGCGCTCCACCAGCGCGCGCACCTGATCGATGACGCCGCCCATCGGCACCGAGCGCGAATTGCCGCGCCCGTAGGGAATGATGCAAAACGTGCAGCGATGGTCGCAGCCGTTCTGCACCTGCACGAACACGCGCGGCAACCCGGTCTGGAATCCGTCGATCAGATGCGGCGCCATTTCGCGCACCGCCATGATATCAGCGACGGCGATTTTTTCTTCGCTCGAAATGCCGAAGTCGGCGGCGCGATCCAGCGCCATGCGCGTGTCGCGCCACGCCGCGCCGTGCAGCTTGTCGTCGTTGCCGACGACGCGCGCCACTTCCGGCATCGCCGCGAACATCGCGGCCTGGGTCTGCGCCGCGCAGCCGGTGACGACGATGCGCGCGCCGGGCCGTTCGCGCTTCAATTTGCGGATCGATTGCCGCGCCTGCGCCACGGCCTCGTTGGTGACCGCGCAACTGTTGATGACCACGACATCGTCGACGCCGGCGCCTTCCGCCTCGCGGCGGATCACTTCGGACTCGAACGCATTGAGCCGGCAGCCGAAGGTAACGACGTCGACGCCCATATCAGGCAGCGGGCGCGAACAGCGCCGGGTTGAGGCGGCCTTCGTATTCGAACGCGGCAGGCCCCGTCATCAGCACATGGTCGTCGCGCTCGCGCCACTCAATAGTAAGTTCGCCACCCGGCAAGGTCATATGCACAATGCGGCCGGTGCGCTTGAGCCGCGCAGCAGCAACCGCCGTGGCGCAGGCCGCCGAGCCGCACGCGAGCGTCAAGCCCGCGCCGCGCTCCCATGTGCGCATCACGATGTGATCGCGATCGACGATGTGCGCCAGCGTAATGTTGGCGCGCTCCGGGAAGATCGGATGGTTTTCCAGCAGCGGCCCCAGCCGTTCGAGATCGTAGGCGTGGATGTCATCCACCCAGAAGATCGCGTGCGGATTGCCCATGCTCACCACCGACGGCGAATGCAGGATCGGCTTGTCGATCGGCCCGATCTGCAACTCGATGTAGCGGGTGTCGCGAAATTCCTCGGCCAGCGGGATATCCTGCCAGCCGAACTTCGGCGCGCCCATGTCAACCGTGTAGAGATCCGCCGCCGGCCCCTGCCAGCAATTGATGAGCCCTGCGCGGGTCTCGAACGTCAGCGCGGACTGGCCGGTCGCGGCAAAGGTCTGCCGTGCCACGCAGCGCATCCCGTTGCCGCAGGCACCGGCTTCCGAGCCGTCGTTGTTGTAAATGCGGACGAACGCCTCGGTGCCGGTGGCGCGCGGCGGCAGCAACACCATCAATTGATCGAAAGAGACGCCGGAAGGTGAACCGATGGCGCGCGCGTCGTCGGGCGTGATCGCTGCGGCAGAGTCACGCAGGTCGAGCACGACGATCTCGTTGCCGATGCCGTTCATCTTGCTGAAGCTATGGTTGGCCAGCGCGCTCATCACAAATTCCATATTTGTGCCGTGTTATATGGCGAACAGCGATGGATTGGCCAGTGGTCCCATTCATGTCCGGGACAGCTTCCATGCTCTACGAAGATGACAGCCCCGCGCGGGACGAAAGCCGAATCGGCGTGTTAAGCATGACAATGGAACAGCAATTCAGCCTCTCGCCCGCCGGTCCGGCCATGGAGACTTCGGAATGACCAAAGCGTTTTCAAGCGAAGTGGATACCGGTTCGCGTCAAGAAAACGCGTCCAAACATCAATCTGGTGCCCCGGTCCGATTTAATCGGGCCGGAAATGGCTCCAAGTCCCGCTTGCTTCGCTTCGCCATGGTCGCTTTGGCTCCGGTGGCGGCTCTTATGCTCGGTCCGGCCGTGACGCTGGCGCAGGCGCCACCGGCAACGCCCCCCGCGACTACTACACCGCCTGCCACCTCGCCACCGGCCACACCCGCGCCATCGGATACGCCGACGACGCCCGCCCCGACCGCGCCGACGCCGGACAAACCGGACCAGACCGCGCCGGCAACCGCCGCCCCGGCGACACCCACTCCGACAACGCCGCCGGCCAGCGCCACGGCGCCTGCGTCACCGCCGGCGACGCAGACCGCCGATCCGTTCGGCGAGGAGATCACGCTGACGCCGAAAACGGTGCTGATTTACACCGGCAACGCGACCTGGGATTCGGCGTTCGAAAGCCTGATGGACGCCTTCAAGGCGGTCTCCGGCCTGCTCGCCAAGCAGGGGATCACGCCCGCTGGCAACCCGATGATCGTCTACACCTCGACCGACGACAACGGCTTCGTATTCCAGGCCGAAATGCCGGTGGATCAGGAGCCGAAGAACCTGCCGAAGAACATGAGCATGGGCAAATCGCCGGAAGGCAAGGCGCTGAAGTTCGTGCATCGCGGGTCTTACGACAACATGGACAACACCTACGAGGCGATCACCAATCATCTCGACGACAAGAAACTCGAAGCGAAAGACCTGTTCATCGAGGAATACACCACCGATCCGCTGAAGACCGCGGAAGACAAGCTGGTGATCAACGTCTACGTCCCGCTGAAGTGAGAACCATGATCGCACCCCGCATCTTGACCGCCGCCCTTGCTGCCACCTTCCTGAGCCTGTCCGGAGCCGCGATGGCCGACACAACCTTGCCGCCGATGATTTCCGTGACCGGCGAAGCCACCGTGAACGCCACGCCGGATCTCGCGCAGATTGACGGCGGTGTCACCACCGACGCCAAGACCGCGCGCGAGGCCAGCGACGCCAACAACGCCGCGATGGGCAAGGTGCTGCTGGCGCTGCAAGGCGCGGGCCTCGCCGAGAAGGACTACCAGACCTCGCGGCTGTCGCTCTCGCCGCAATATGCCAACACCGGCCCGAACCGGAACGGTCCGCCGGTAGTGAGCGGCTATCGCGCCAGCAACCGCGTTACTGTCAAACTGCGCGACGTCAGCAAGGTCGCGAGCATCATCGACGCCCTGGTCGCCGCCGGCGCCAACGACATCGGCGGCATTCACTTCGCGGTGTCGAACACTTCAAAGTTGCTCGACGAGGCGCGGCCGAAGGCGATTGCCGACGCGCGGCGCAAGGCGGAGATCTATGCCAAGGCCGCCGGCGTGACGCTGGGCGATCCGGTCAGCATCAGCGAAGGCGGCGCCATGCCGCCAATGCCGATGGTGCGCACGGCCAAGATGGATTTCGCCGCCGCCCCGGTCGCACCGGGCGAGGAAACGCTGCATATCAATGTCAGCGTGTCGTGGGCGATCAAGGCGGCGGCGCAGTAGTTTAGTTGACGCCGTCATGCCCGGGCATAGCCGTTCGAAGAACGGCGTCGCTTCGCTCGCCTATGTCCCGGGCATCCACGTTTTAGCGAAGCACTTGTAAGAGCGTGGATGGCCGGGACAAGCCCGGCCATGACGCGTGGAGAGACTCCCTCAAATCTCCACCACCTGCCCCGGTTGCAACGCCATGAATGTCTCGGGTGCGATGCCGGCGGCTTCGCGTGCGACCTGCAACGCCGCGACCGGCGCGTCGATCGCCTCATCCGTCAGTTGAAACGTGCCGTGGTGATGCGCCAGCGCGCACTCGGCACCTGAGTCGGCGAACGCCTTCACCGCTTCCTCGGGGTTCATGTGCTGGTCGCGCATGAACCAGCGCGGCTCGTAAGCGCCGATCGGCAGGATCGCCAGCCGGAACGGCCCGTGCGCATCGCGCACACGGCGGAAGTGGCCGCCGTCGCCATAACTGGAATCGCAAACGACGTAGAGACTGCCGGAGGGCGTCTTCAATACGAAACTCGCCCACAGTGCCTTGTTGCGGTCGAACAGGCCGCGCGCCGACCAGTGCCGCGTCGGTACCAAGGTCACCGTCACGCCGTTGCCGAGGTCGACGCTGTCATGCCAGTCGAACGCCTCGACGCGAATCGCGGCATCGGCCGCGCGCATCGCCACATCGTTGCCGAGCGGCGTGATGACGCGCGGCGCAAACTCCGCCTGCAATCGCGACAAACTCGCCACGTCGAGATGATCGTAATGGCCATGCGACACCAGCACGGCATCAATCGGCGGCAGCGCCTCGAAGGCGATGCCGGGATCGTTGTGGCGCTTCGGCCCGGCGAACGAGAACGGCGAAGCGCGCTCCGACCACACTGGATCGATCAGGATGTTGAGCCCGGCCGTCTGGATCAGCCAGCTCGCGTGTCCGACGAACGACAGCCTGATGCCGCTCAGCACGCGGGGCGGCGGGGTGTCTGCGTGGGGGCTCGGCACCCAGTCCGGCCATTTGTGGCGCTCGCGGTCGCCGCCGAACTGCCAGCGCAGCACCTCGGCGAGGCTCTTGGGCGAAGATCCATGCGGATCGAAAAAGCGAAGCCCGTCGAAATGATCCGACACCGGCCCATTGTAGGTTTTCATGAGGGAGGCCCAGAACGCGGAACCGCCGAGCATGGCGGCAATGCCGGCCATAGAAGCGAGAAACCGGCGGCGGGTGATCGTCATCGGCGGATTGGGCCAAAAATCGCGGGATTCGGCAAGGCGGGCATCGCATCATTTCAAGCCATTGATTTTGCGAAACTTATCTCGATACCGCTCAGAGCGTCACGCGCCATTCCGTCAACTTTTGTTGACTTTGCGGGACAACCGGCGTTTAACCGCCCAACTTCTCGGAAAGATGTTCTTTTCGACCCGCCGCCCGGCCCTTGAGACCGGAGGCCAACGCCCGACAGCGCTGTGCGCCCTCGGGCGCAAACGTGTTTGGATCAGTGGCTCATGTTCGACAATCTGTCGGAAAAGCTTGGTGGCATTCTCGATCGGCTGACGCGCCGCGGCGCGCTGACCGAGGCGGACGTCGATGCGGCGATGCGCGAAGTGCGTCGCGCATTGCTGGAAGCCGACGTCGCGCTGGAAGTGGTGCGCAGCTTCACCGATCAGGTGCGCGAGCAGGCGGTCGGCGCCACCGTCGTCAAATCGGTGACGCCGGGCCAGATGGTGGTCAAGATCGTCCACGACCAGCTCATCGCGACGCTGGGATCGGACGGCCAGACCATCGACCTCAACGCGCCGGCGCCGGTGCCGATCATGATGGTCGGTCTGCAAGGCTCCGGTAAAACCACCACCACCGCGAAGCTCGCGCGCCGCCTGACCCAGCGCGACAAGCGCAAGGTGCTGATGGCCTCGCTGGACATCTATCGCCCGGCGGCGATGGAGCAGCTCGCCGTGCTCGGCCGCGATCTCGAGATCGCGACGCTGCCGATCGTCGACGGCCAGAAGCCGGAGCAGATCGCGCGGCGCGCCATCGAAGCCGGCAAGCTCGGCGGCTACGACATCGTGCTGCTCGACACCGCCGGCCGCACCACGCTCGACGAAGAGATGATGTCTGAGGCGGCGAACATCAAAGCCGCCGCCCATCCGCATGAAGTGCTGCTGGTCGCGGATTCGCTGACCGGTCAGGACGCCGTCAATCTCGCACGCTCATTCGACCAGCGCGTCGGCCTCACCGGCATCGTGCTCACCCGCGTCGACGGCGACGGCCGTGGCGGCGCGGCGCTGTCGATGCGTGCGGTCACCGGTAAGCCGCTCAAGCTGATCGGCACCGGCGAAAAGACCGACGCGCTCGAAGACTTCCATCCGGACCGTATCGCCGGCCGCATCCTCGGCATGGGCGACGTCGTGTCGCTGGTCGAGAAAGCCGCCGCGCATATCGATGCCGAGAAGGCCGCGCGCGTCGCCGAGAAGATGCGCAAAGGTCAGTTCGACCTCAACGACATGCGCGACCAGTTGCAGCAGATGGCGAACATGGGCGGCATCGGCGGCCTGATGGGCATGATGCCCGGCATCGCCAAGATGAAGAACCAGATCGCCGCCGCCGGCATCGACGACAAGATTCTCAAGCGTCAGACCGCGATCATCGATTCGATGACGCGGCAGGAGCGCAAACATCCCGACCTCCTCAAGGCCAGCCGCAAGAAGCGCATCGCCGCCGGCGCCGGGCAGAAGGTCGAGGACATCAACAAGCTCCTCAAGATGCACCGGAACATGGCCGACATGATGAAGATGATGGGATCGGGCAAGCGCGGCCCAATGGCTGGCATCGCTCAGGCCATGGGCTTCGGCGGCGGCGGCATGCCCTCGCCGGAGCAGATGAAGGCGATGGCCGACAAGCTGCCGAAGGGCGCCGACGGCCTGCCGCAACTGCCGAAAGATCTTCCCGCCGGCCTGCGTGGCGGCTTGCCGAACCTGCCGGGCCTTACCGGCCTCAGCGGCAAACCGACACTACCGGGCCTCGGCGGCTTTCCCGGTTTAGGGAAGAAGAAATAGTCACGTCCAACTCAAACAAACCCAACAACAGACTCGAACAGATCTTCAAAGGAGAACTCTATGTCCGTCGTTATCCGCCTCGCCCGTGCCGGCACCAAGAAGCGTCCGGTCTATCACGTCGTCGTCGCCGACTCGCGCTTTCCGCGCGACGGCCGCTTCATCGAGCGTCTCGGCTACTTCAATCCGCTGCTGCCGAAGGACAACGACCTGCGCCTGAAGCTCGACATGGAGAAGGTGAAGTCCTGGCTCGCCAAGGGCGCGCAGCCGTCCGACCGCGTGTCGCGCTTCCTCGATGCCGCCGGTGTCCAGAAGCGCGCGCCGCGCAACAACCCGGAAAAGGCCGTGCCGCGCAAGGAGCGCAAGGCCGCCGAAGCGAAGTAAGGCTTCGTCGGGGCGATGACAAAACTCGTTTGCATCGCCCGCATCGGCGCCGCGCATGGTGTGCGCGGCGCGGTGAAGCTGTGGACCTTCACCGAAGACCCGTTCGCGGTTCTCGATTACGGACCGCTTTCGACCAAGGACGGCGCGCGCCGGTTCGAAGTGAGCAACGCGCGCGAGGCCAAGGATCATCTGGTCGCAACGCTGCAAGGCGTTACCACGCGCAACGATGCCGAGAAACTCAACGGCATCGAGTTGTATGTCGCGCGTGACAAACTGCCGCCTGCCGAAGACGGCGAATATTATCATGTCGACCTGATCGATCTCGCCGCCGTCTCGATGGATGGCGGGCCAATCGGCCGCGTCGTCGCGATACACAACTTCGGCGCCGGCGACGTCATCGAAATCGCCCCACTCAGCGGCCCGACGCTGCTGCTGCCGTTCACCGACGCGGTGGTGCCGACCGTCGACATCGCGGGCGGCCGCGTGGTGATCGACCTACCGGGCGAGGTCGACGGCGATACGCCGAACAGTACGGACGCCTGACGTGGCCGCGCGCGCAGGCGGTCTCTTACCTCCCCCTGCAAGGGGGAGGTCGATTTGCATTGCAAATCGGGTGGGGGTCTTCTGCCGGCATAACCCCCTTCCCACCCTTCCCCCTTGCAGGGGGAGGGAGATCGAGGCACCACCTTCATGACTTGGCGCGCGACGATCCTGACCTTGTTTCCGGGCATGTTCCCCGGCCCGCTCGGCGCGAGCCTGGCAGGGCGGGCGCTCGCGACCGGCGTTTGGGAGATGGATGTGCGCGACATCCGCGATGCCGCCACCGACAAGCATCGCAGCGTCGACGACACCCCGGCCGGCGGCGGCCCCGGCATGGTGCTGCGCGCCGACGTGCTCGCCGCCGCCATCGATGCAGCCGCCATCGCCCCGGATCGTCCCAAACTGGTCATGAGCCCGCGCGGTCGGCCATTGACCCAGTCGCGGGTGGCGGAACTCGCCGCCGGTCCCGGCCCACTGATTGTCTGCGGCCGGTTCGAGGGCATCGACCAGAGGGTGATCGATGCGCGCGGGCTCGAGGAAGTCTCGATCGGCGATTATGTGCTGTCGGGCGGCGAAATCGCCGCCATGGTGCTGCTGGACGCCTGCGTCCGGCTGCTGCCGGGCGTGATGGGCAAGCTGGAATCCGGTTCCGACGAGAGTTTTTCCGCCGGACTACTGGAATATCCGCAATACACCCGGCCTCAAAACTTCGAGAGCCGTCCGATCCCCGACATCCTGCTCTCCGGCGATCACGCCAAGGTCGCGGCATGGCGCCGGGCGGAGGCCGAAAATCTTACCCGGAACCGCCGTCCGGACCTGTGGGCGGCGCATGACGGCCAGCCCGGCAACCAAAAAGGACCAAAAAGCACGACAGACGGGTGACAACGCCTTTGCTTTGCCGTATAGGAGCGCGGAAATCCGCGCAGGATAACGAGTTTCACGCAGCCGCCCCGGAGGGCTGGCGCGCCGTCGATGGAGTTTTGCAATGAATATCATCCAGCAGCTCGAAAAAGAGCAGTTCGACAAGCTGTCGGCCAACAAGACCATTCCGGAGTTCGGCCCCGGCGACACCGTGATCGTCAACGTCAAGGTGGTCGAAGGCGAGCGTACCCGCGTGCAGGCCTATGAAGGCGTCTGCATCGGCCGTTCCGGCGGCGGACTCAACGAGAGCTTCACTGTCCGCAAGATTTCCTACGGCGAAGGCGTCGAGCGCGTATTCCCGCTGCTCTCCCCGATGATCGACTCGATCAAGGTCGTGCGTCGCGGCAAGGTGCGTCGCGCCAAGCTTTATTACCTGCGCAACCTGCGCGGTAAGTCGGCCCGCATCGTCGAAAAGAAGCAGGACCGCGCGCAGGCCGCTGCCGCCGAGTAATCCCCGTCGCATCGCGACGTCGAAAAGCGCGGGGCTCACCCGCGCTTTTTTGTTGCATGCAAACGGACCGTGCCGCGTCTATCTGAGTAACATAACTGAGCAGACATAACGAAGCAGGCATGGCGCCATGCCACTGGCTTCATTGTCGGGGCGATTGCGCCTGTGCTAGGATATGGAATGGTTCCAGATCGCAAAGAGATCGTTGCCCGGATCGTGCTCGACGACCGCAGCCGGTTGCCGTGGCGCTTCTTCGGCCGCCTGACGACCACCGCGCTCCTCGCGGGCTGACGCCTGGCGCACGCGCGCCGCCCGCCTGCACCACACCATTTCATTTCCGTTTGAGGCCGACACCATGTCCGATTCAAAATCCGCCACCACACTGTATGACAAGATCTGGAACGATCATCTGGTCCACGAGGCCGACGACGGCACCTGCCTGCTCTATATCGACCGCCATCTGGTGCATGAAGTCACCTCGCCGCAGGCGTTCGAAGGGTTGCGCACCTCCGGCCGCAAGGTTCATGCGCCGGAGAAGACGCTGGCCGTGGTCGATCACAACGTGCCGACCACCGATCGCTCCAAGCCCAATCCCGATCCGGAAAGCGCCGAGCAGATCGCCGCGCTGGCGCAGAACGCCAAGGACTTCGGCATCGAGTACTATAACGAGTTCGACAAGCGGCAAGGCATCGTCCACGTCATCGGCCCCGAGCAGGGCTTCACGTTGCCCGGCACCACCATCGTCTGCGGCGACAGCCACACCTCGACGCATGGTGCGTTCGGCGCGCTGGCGCACGGCATCGGCACCTCGGAAGTCGAACACGTGCTCGCCACGCAGACGCTGATCCAGAAGAAGGCGAAGAACATGCGCGCGGTGGTCGACGGCAAATTGCCGGACGGCGTCACCGCGAAGGACATCATCCTCGCCATCATCGGCGAGATCGGCACCGCGGGCGGCACCGGCTACGTGCTGGAATACGCCGGCGAGGCGATCCGCGCACTGTCGATGGAAGGCCGCATGACGGTCTGCAATATGTCGATCGAGGGCGGCGCCCGCGCCGGCCTGATCGCGCCGGATGAGATCGCGTATGAATTCCTGAAAGGCCGCACCAAGGCTCCGAAGGGCGATGCGTGGGATGCGGCGCGGCGCTATTGGGACACGCTGCGCAGCGATGAAGGCGCGCACTTCGATCATGAAATCCGCCTCGACGCCGCCAAGCTGCCGCCGATCGTCACATGGGGCACCTCGCCCGAGGACGTGGTGTCGATCACCGGCCTCGTGCCGGACCCCGACAAGATCGAGGATGAGGCCAAGCGCATCTCCAAGCATCGCGCACTCGATTACATGGGCCTGAAGGCCGGCACCAGGATCACCGACATCAAGCTCGACCGTGTCTTCATTGGCTCCTGCACCAACGGCCGCATCGAGGACTTGCGGGCGGCGGCGAAGGTCGCCGAGGGCAAGACCGTCAACGGCAACGTCAACGCCATGATCGTGCCGGGCTCGGGTCTGGTAAAGGAGCAGGCCGAAGCCGAAGGCCTCGACAAGATCTTCATCAAGGCCGGCTTCGAGTGGCGCGAGCCGGGCTGCTCGATGTGCCTCGCGATGAACCCCGATAAGCTGTCGCCGGAAGAACGCTGCGCCTCGACGTCGAACCGCAACTTCGAAGGCCGTCAGGGATTCAAGGGCCGCACCCATCTGGTGTCACCGGCAATGGCGGCAGCGGCGGCGATCGCCGGCCACTTCGTCGACATTCGCGACTGGCGCTGACGCTTCTTATCCCGACAATCACCAGCGGCGGTTCCTTGCGGAGCCGCCGTTTTTCTTTGCGGCGATTTCGGAAGAACGACGATGGAACCGGAACGCCATGTCGCGACTTGTCATGGTACTGGAGGGCCAATGCCATGCTGGTTGAACGCGACGTCCAGGTCATCAATATCGACGTAATCGGACAGGCTTATTCCATTGCCGCCGATTACCTGAACAGAAGCGGCATGCTTGTCGACCCCCACCGAACCGACCAATCGCTGCTGGAGATCATCGTCGAGTTGTTCGAGTTCGGCGACCGCAACCGGATCCGGATCGCCAACCGCGCCATCCGTCGTTATCAGGCCATCCACGATCAGGCCCCTCATGGCGCCTGAACAAAGCTCCGCACAACAAGCGCCGGATCAACCCGCGAGCGCGACCATCGTGCAGGCGGCGATCGACCGCGTGATGATGACGTACGATCTGCTCGCGAGCCGGAGCGAGAACGATCGCGTCGACGCGCGCGAGAAACTGATCGACTATCTGGAAAAACTCCACGCCGCCGGCGAGGCCGATCTTGATCGGCTCACGGTCTGCGGGTTGACCTATCTGCGCGAGCGTGACGGCAGCATCGATTCGGTCAGGGCCGGCTACACCGGCCTGTAATCGCCTCCCGACGTCTTTTGCTTCGACGCTTTATTCTGCCACGCGCACCTGCTTCCACTTCACGCGAAAGCACTTTGAGCTTACGTGCTGACACCTGCCGGCGTGGCGGCCGGCAACACCTCCACCGCCGCGACTGCAGCCGGATCGGGTGAGTTCTCCTTCCAGCGTACCGAACCGAACGGCCGTTCCAGCATGCGCCGCACCTTCACCGGCTCCAGCCCGTGATGAAACTTCATCGCCCGCAGGTGCAGCTTGCGCTCCGATTGGGTCGCACGGTTGCGCTGGCGCAGATAGTCGTACCAGGTCGGGCAGTGATAGCGCTCGGTCCACAGTTGCGGGTCGGCGATATCGCGCGCGATCGACCAGCCATAGGCGCCGTTACGCTTGCGGCTGAGCTGGACCATCTGCATCAGGCGATAGAAGGTGCGGGCGCGGTTGAGGTCGACGCGATACTCGATCTCGACAATGATCGGCCCGCTGCGCCCGGTGAGCGGCAGCCGCACCTCGGGATCGTCCAGCAGATCGGCAGCTTCATCGTGGCCCCCGACCGGCGGCATCCGCATCCACAGCCCCAGGATCGGCGAGACGAACATCGTCACGCCCGACACGATCAATGCGCCTTCGACGCCGATCAGATCGGCGAGATGGCCCCACCCCCAACTGCCGATGGCGATGCCGCCGGCGATCGAGGCCTGAAACGCCGCCAGCGAGCGTCCGGCGACCCAACGCGGTGCCGACAGTTGCACGCCGATATTGAACAGTGCGACCGCCAGCATCCACACCGCGCCGGCCACCACCAGAGCCGCAGCGGTGATCACCGCTAGCTTGCTGATGGCGACGATGACAATGGCGATGCCCATCACCAGCGCACACAGCCGCACCGCCGTCTCGCCGTTCACGCGTTTACGGATCTCGCTGATATTCAGCGCGCCGATCACCGCGCCCATGCCGAACGCGCCCAGCATGATGCCGTAAGTCTGGGCGCCGCCGTGCAGCAGGTCGCGCGCCACCAGCGGCATCAAGGCGGAGATCGAACCGCCGGCAATGCCGGTCACCAGCGTACGACCCAACACGATGCGGATCGAGGGCGAGTTGGCGATGTAGCGGAAGCCGGACACCATGGCGCGCGGCAGCCGCTCGCGTGGTAACCGCGACGGCTCGCTGACGCGGCGCCACAGGAACATCACCACCAGCAGCGGCACGTAACACAATGCATTGACCGCGAAGGCCGCGACCGCGCCCGCCGCCGCCACCACGATGCCGCCGATGGCCGGACCGAAACTGCGCGCAATGTTGTAGCTGATGCCGTTCAGCGCCACCGCTGACGGCAGCGTGTCCGGCGGCACCTGTTCCGCGACCGAGGCCTGCCAAGCCGGCCCGAACAGCGCCATGCCGCTGCCGATCAGGAAACAGAATATCAGCAGCAGATTGGGCGTGATGTGCCCGCTCCACGTCAACAAAGTCAGGCCGCTCGCTCCCGCCAATGCGATCGCCAGCGACACCAGCGACACCCGCCGCCGGTCGTACATATCGGCAACGGCGCCGGCCGGCATCGAGATCAGCATAATCGGCAGCATCAAGGCGGTCTGAACCAGCGCGACCTTGTCGGCGGCCGAGGTCATCTGGGTCATGGCCCAGGCCGCGCCGACGCTCTGGATCATCAATCCTAGATTGGACAACAGGCTCGCGAACCAGATACCCCGGAACACCTTGATCCGCAGCGGCGCGGCAAGACCGTTGGCGGGGAGCGGCGATTGTTTCGGCGTCTCGGTCATAGGGCGTGGATGCCTGGGATATCGATGGTCGTAACGAGGCGACTGTGAGTCGGTGCCCGCAAAACTTAGGGGCGAATATCGAGGCGAGGCAAGCGACGCGTACGGCGAGGCACGGGCGACGCCTGCCGCAGCGCGGCCGCCGAGACCGATACGGACCCGGGTGTCTTTGCCGGACAAGCCCACCTCGATCCGCCGGAGCCGGGCAAAAAGATTATCGCGCCGGACCATGGCAATGATTGCCGGACTGATTAACCGATTACCGGATAGGCTTATTTCTTGAACGGGCTTCCCAAATCCCATGGACGCCCAGATTGTATCGTCAGATCGCCGACGGGAGGGGCTCCACCCGAGGCGAGCAAACCCGACAACCGCGAGGCCGCACGTGAGCATTGCCGAGGTCATCGATCCGCCGATCAGCCATCCGCCGCTGGTGCCGCCGTTTCCGCCGCGGGCGCCCGAGAACATGGGTCGGTTGGCGCGCATCGCGGCGATCCGCACCAGCACCATCGCAAGCTGGGGCCAGCGCGCCTATGAGGACGACATCATCCGCGGCCGCTTCTTCGGCCACAGCAGCTTCATCCTCAACACGCCGGCAACGATCCGGCATGTGCTGGTGGAGAACTACGAGAATTACACCCGCACGCCCGCCGGCATCCGCGTGCTGCGCCCGATGCTGGGCGAAGGCCTGCTGTTGGCGGAAGGCCGCAACTGGAAACATCAGCGCCGCACGCTGGCCCCGGCCTTCACGCCGCGCGCGGTAACAACGTTGGTGCCGCATATGGTCTCGGCCATCGATGAAACGGTCGCGGCGCTGGACAAGCAACGCGACGCGCCGGTGGACCTGCGCGAAGCGATGCAGCGCATGACGCTGGAGATCGCCGGCCGCACGATGTTCTCCTTCGGCATGACGCGGCACGGCGCGGCCTTGCGCGATTTCGTCGTCGAATACGGCTCGCGGCTGGCACGGCCGCATTTCTTCGATCTGGTGCTGCCGGTCGGCTGGCCGAGCCCGCAGGACATTTCCCGCGTGTTCTTCCGAAGACGCTGGACGCGGTTCATTCAGGCCCTGATCGCCGAACGCCGCGCCGCCGGCAAGGCCGAGGACGCGCCGCCACGCGATCTGTTCGAACTGATGGTGGCGGCACGCGATCCGGAAACCGGGCAGGCTTTCTCCGACGAACAGCTTGGCGACCAGGTCGCCACGATGATCCTCGCCGGCCATGAGACCACCGCAACGGCGCTGTTCTGGTCGCTGTATGTGCTGGCGTTGGACCCTGCGACGCAGGACCGGGTGGCAGCGGAAGTGCGGGGCATTGCCGGCGATGACACTCCGGATATCGAGCGGCTGACATTCACCCGCGCGGTGATCGACGAGACAATGCGGCTGTATCCGCCGGCATTCCTGATCGCGCGTGCAGCCGCCGGCTCCGACACGCTGGGCAACGGTCTGGACGTTGCCAAAGGCGACGTCATCCTGATCGCGCCGTGGCTGTTGCATCGACACGAAAAACTCTGGCACGATCCCAACGCGTTTGCCCCCGAGCGCTTCGCGCCCGGCACGGCGGCGCCGGACCGCTTCGCCTACCTGCCATTCGGCGTCGGTCCCCGCGTCTGCATCGGCGCGCATTTCGCCATCGTCGAGGCGACGCTGGCGCTTGCGAAAATCATCGGTGCGTTCCATGTCGAACTGACCGATCGCGCGCCGGTCATGCCGATAGGCGTGGTCACCACCCAGCCGGACCGGTCGCCACCATTCCACATCACGCGGCGCTGACCACGACGCGCCTCGGCCAATGCGAAAGTGATGTGTCACGCAACGTCCGGATTGGACGATCGACCAATTTGCTCTAAAATCACGGCATGAGTGAAGTCCAGGCCTTGTTCTCAGTCTTGAGGCAAACCGCCGAGGCTCGGGTGGCGGACGCCATTCAGCGACTTGTCGAGAAGGGCGAGGACCGCGAACTCAACCGCATCAACCTGCTGGATTTTGCGAGAACCACCGGGTTGCCGGAGGAGCCTGTCATCGCCGGCTTCCTGCATGCGTCCCGGCTCGGCCTGTTCGACCTGACCTGGAATGTGCTGTGTCCGGGCTGCAGCGGCGTCCTCGATGCGCACAGCACGCTGAAGTCGCTGCGCCACGACGACTATAACTGCGCGTTGTGCGCGGCGGGCTATGAGGCCTCGGTCGATGAGCAGGTCGAAGTCGCCTTCACCGTCAGCCCGCGCGTTCGGCGCATCGCGGCACACGATCCCAACACCCTGCCGCTGTGGGATTACGCCCGACAGATCTTCTGGAGTTCGGGCATCGATTTCAACGAGGAATCGTTTTCGCGCCTGATCGACGAGGTGACGCTGGAAGCCATCGAATTGCCGCCCGGCGAGAAAGCCGTGCTCTCGCTGCAGCTGCCGAACCAATTCTGCATCGTGTTCGAGCCGGTCACCCATTCAGCGCAGTTTCTCGACGTCGGCGGCGAGCCGACACGCGAACGGCAACAGCTCTCCGTCGTGTTCAACAGACTGCACGCGCCTACCGGAACGGTGGCGATGCGGCCGGGACCGTTGCGCCTGATGCTCGACAATCAATCCGATATCCGCGTGCTTCCCGCCGTGTGGGTCGCCGGCGATGCGCTCCACGAACTTCTCGGCAAGCGCAAACCCATCCTCACCGCCAAGCGGATCCTGACCAACCAGACATTTCGCGACGTCTACAAGGCCGACAATCTCAACATCGACCAGCGGCTCAAGATCACGTCGCTGACCTTCCTGTTCACCGACCTCAAAGGCTCAACCGCGCTTTACGAGCGCGTCGGGGACCTCGCGGCATTCGATCTGGTGCGCGCGCACTTCCATGCCTTGCTCGACATCATCTCGTCGGAGGGTGGCGCCGTGGTGAAAACCATCGGCGACGCGGTGATGGCCACTTTCGTCACCCCCGAGCAGGGGCTCACGGCCGCACTGCGGATGCGCCAGGCGATGGATGCGCTGAACGACCGGCGCGGCACCAAGGATCTCGTCCTCAAAATCGGCATCCATGAAGGCCCTTGCCTCGCCGTGATGCTGAACGAACGGCAGGACTATTTCGGCCAGACCGTGAATATCGCCGCGCGCGTTCAGGGGCTGTCGGTGTCGCAAGCGATCCACGTCACCGGACCGATCATCGAGACACCGGCCGTCGCCGCCATGCTGGACAAGGCTTCGATCACGCCGATCCGCAAACATGCGGCGCTACGCGGCATCGCCGACAAGGTGGTGGTGTTCGAAATTCCGTAGCGTCATGCAGGGTTTGAGACCCTCGGCGTCATCTGGGCAACCGGATTACGGAACCGTAATGCGGATATCCGGAACCCGAAATGGATTGCCAGCGTTGCATTTTCAGGCCATAGAGCGCCGCCCTTCTCCGCAACGTCCTTCGGCAACTCACGGAACCATGGATGCTGGATAAATTACGTCAGTTCATTGCCGAGGTCGCCTCGCCGCTCACGCAGGACAACCGCCCCTTCAGCGAAACCGACTATCGCCTTGCCGCCACGGCATTGCTGATCCATGTCGTATCACTGGATGGCGAGCCGTCGGAGGTCGAGAAGCAGAAGCTGCACGCCGTGCTTCAGGCGCGCTTCCAGCTCGACGCGGCAACCGCCACGCAATTGATCGCAGAGGCTACCCTGGTCGAGGGTGAGGCCGTCGACCTCTATCATTTCACCAGCGTCATCATGCGTTCGGTCGATGAAGACGGCCGCAAACGCATCGTCGAGATGATGTGGGAACTGGTCTACGCCGATGGCAACGTCAGCGAGTTCGAGGACAATGTGGTGTGGCGTGCTGCCGACCTGCTCGGCGTGTCATCGCGCGACCGCATTCATCTCAAGCATCGCATTGCACAGGACCAGGCCGATCCGACCGCGTGATCCGTTGTTTTGAACCGCCCGTTCTTCTCAAGAGCATGACATCGTGACCAACTGCGTCACCTTGATCACCGGCGCATCGTCCGGCATCGGCGCCAATCTGGCGCGCATTTTTTCTGCGCACGGCCACCGCGTCGCGCTGGTGGCGCGCCGCGAGGATCGGCTCACCGCGTTAGCACAAGAAATTGCCGCAGCCGGCGGCACGCCGCCGCTTGTCATTCCATGCGACCTGACGCAGCCCGATGCCGGCGACATGATCACCACGGCGCTCGCCGCCGCGAATGTCGAGGTCGACATTCTGGTCAACAATGCCGGCTTCGGTCTGTTCGGCCAATCGTTTGCCCTCGACCGCACCCAGCAGTTGGAGATGATCGCGGTCAATATCCGCGCCCTGACCGACCTGTCGCTGCGCTTCTCGGACAGCCTGATCCGCCATCGCGGCGGCCTGCTCAACGTCGCGTCGGTGGCGGCGTTCCTGCCGGGGCCGGGTATGGCGGTCTATTACGCATCCAAGGCTTATGTGCTGTCGTTCAGCGACGCCTTGCATAACGAACTCGGCCGTCACGGCGTCCGTGTTACCGCGCTTTGTCCCGGACCGGTGCAGACCGAATTCCAGCGCCGCGCCGGCTTCAAGCCCGGGATGGATTCCACCGTACTCCATGTCGGCGCGGAGAAGGTGGCGCTGGCCGGCTATCGCGGGCTGACGCGCGGCAAGCGAATCGTGCTGCCGGGCCTCGGCATCCGCGCGATCCCGTTTCTGCTGCGCTTCGTGCCGCGCGGCTTCGTGCTGACGATGGTGGGCCTGATCCAGCGTCGTCGATAAAACGACAGTCGCCTTGTTTCGGCCCTTCTCCCGGTTATTAAAAATTTACCAACCCGGATAATCCTCGAATCATGGTTTCGCGCGCACGACGCGCCGGACAAGAACGCACGATGTCGATTCGCTCGGCTAATCTTCAGATCGCCGCGACGCCGGACAATTTCGGCGGCGATCGCCGTCCGGTACTGGTGGTGCTGCATCAGGAAACCTCGACACCGGGCCGGGTCGGCAATGCGCTGCGCGCTCTCGGCTACACCCTCGATATTCGCAAGCCGCGCTTCGGCGATCCGCTGCCGTCGACACTCGACGATCACGCGGGTGCGATCGTGTTCGGCGGGCCCATGAGCGCCAACGATCCCGACGCCTATATCCGGCGGGAGATCGACTGGATTGCGCTGCCGCTGAAAGAGCGGCGACCTTATCTCGGCATCTGCCTCGGCGCGCAAATGTTGGCCAAACAACTTGGCGGCACCGTCGCGCCGCATCCGCAAGGGCGCGCGCAGATCGGGTACTATCCAATCCGCCTCACCGCCGCCGGCCATGCGCTGTGCGGGCCGTGGCCCGCGCAGGTCTATCAGTGGCATTGCGAGGGATTCACCCTGCCCCATGGCAGCGAGTTGCTCGCCGAATGCGATGAATTTCCGGCCCAGGCGTTTCGCGACGACACCGCCTTCGGATTGCAGTTTCACCCCGACGTCACTAACGCGATGATGTATCGCTGGACCACCCGTGGCGCCGAGCGGCTGTCGCTGCCAGGAGCGCAGCCGCGTGCGGCACATTTCGCCGGCCGCGCCGTTCACGACGTCGCGGAACGACTCTGGCTGACGGCCTTCCTGCAACATTGGCTTCGCTGCGGCCAGGCGCGCGCGGACGATCTCATTCCGGCGCAAGCCGCCGAGTGATTTCCGTCGCGCGGGATTGCCGAAGTCGAACCAGTTTTACTTCCTGCCAAAGCCCGATAGGTTTTCCGGATCGCGTCACCGAGCCGGGAGCCTTGCTGCATGACGACTGACGACTTCGCCGCATTGCTGCGCGCCTTCGCGCTCTCCGCCGAATCCGGCGACGGCGCCCGCTTCGCCGCACACTTCACCGAGGATGCGACCTACCACGATTACATCTACGGGCCGCATCAGGGCCGCGCCGAGATCGCGCATATGATGCAGGACATGTTTCACCGCGACGCCACCGACTATCGCTGGGAGATGTTCGATCCGGTGATCAACGGCGACATGGGCTATGCGTGGTCGCTGTCGAGCTTCACTTCGACGATTCCGCAATTCAAAGGCCAGCGCATCGTGATCGACGGCATGAGCCGCTTCATCATGCGCGACGGGCTGATCGCGGAGTATCGCGAGTCAGTGAACGGCGGCGTGGCGATGGCGCAACTCGGCGTCGCGCCCGAGCGCATGAACAAGGTTTTCAATCGCTGGACCGGTTGGCTAAAGGAGCGGCCGGAGACCGTTGCCTATCTGGCGCGGCCGAAAGCCGGCACCACACCCAACAAATAACAGGACACATAACAGGAGCGCGCGATGGGCTATCAGGACATTCTCTACGACGTCGAGGATCGCGTCGCGACCGTTACGCTGAACCGGCCGGACCGCATGAATGCGTGGACGCCGACCATGGAGCGCGAGGTACGCGAGGCGATGGGCCAAGCTGCGAACGACGACAACGTCCGCGTCATCGTGTTGACCGGCGCGGGCCGCGGCTTCTGCGCCGGCGCCGACATGGATGCACTGAAGGGACTCGATCCCAACGACATCAAGAAACGCGGCAACGAGATTCCGGCGTTCGACATGAACCGGCGGCCGGACTGGCAGTCGCGTTACGGTTTCTATCCGTCGATTGCGAAGCCGATCATCGGCATGTTGAACGGCGCCACCGCCGGCATCGGACTAGTTCACGCGCTGTACTGCGACGTGCGCTTCGCCGCCGACAACACCGTGTTCACCACCGCCTTCGCGCGGCGTGGGCTGATCGCCGAGCACGGCATCAGCTGGATGCTGCCGCACATCGTCGGCCACGCCAACGCGCTCGACCTGTTGCTGTCGGCGCGGCGCGTGTCGAGCGAGGAAGCATTGCGGATCGGGCTGGTCAACCGGCTCTATCCGCCGGACCAGCTTCGCGAACAGACCTACGCCTATGCACGGGACCTCGCCGAAAATGTCTCGCCGTCCGCGATGGCGGTGATCAAGCGGCAGCTTTACGACGTGCCGTTCCAGACGCTGGCGGAAGCCACCATCGACGCCAACCGCGAAATGGCGGTCGCGCTAGCCGGTGCGGATTTCCGCGAAGGCGTGGCGAGCTTCATGGAAAAGCGTCCGCCGCGATTTACGGGGAAGTGAGGGGCGGAGATGAATTTACGGTGAGATATCAGCCCGTCGTCACCCTTCGGGCTACGCCGCGGCAGCCTTCGCTTGCTTCCCTAGAGGGCTTGGAATGTGGCTTGCCGAGCCGTAGCTGGCGAAGCCAGCGAAGGCTGGTGGAGCCAGGGAGGATCGAACTCCCGACCTCGTCATTGCGAACGACGCGCTCTCCCAGCTGAGCTATGGCCCCATTGCAGCGTGGCGACTGGAACTGCGCCGACGGCAAGTGGGCGTCATTTAAATCCCGGCCGGGACCAAGTCAAGGACGCCGCACGTTCCGGGGCACGCCGCAAAAAGGGCCGGAACTTCCCTTGTTTAGCGGGGGTTGAACCGATAGTTTCCGGCCCACCGAGCCCCTGAACCCGCGACCAACCCCGCGAGCTTATCCCGCCATGCGCGCCATTCTCGACATCGTTCTCATCATCCTCGATCTCTACGTCTGGCTGCTCATCGCCTCCGCCATCCTGTCGTGGCTGATCGCATTCAACGTGGTCAACACCCGCAACCAGTTCGTGGCCTCGGTCGCCGAGTTCCTCTACCGCATCACCGAGCCGCTGCTGCGGCCGATCCGCAATTTCATGCCCAATCTCGGCGGCCTCGACATTTCGCCGATCATCCTGATCCTGATCATCATGTTCATTCAGCGGGTGATCACTTATTACATCTATCCCGCCGTGTTCTGAGTTGACTGGCACCGGCCAATGGATCCTTGGCGCTATTCCACCGAGGGCATCAGCGTTGCATTGCGGGTGACGCCCCGGGGTGGCCGGGACGACATCGACGGCGTGGAAATGCTGGCCAACGGCAAGAGTGTCGTGAAAGTCCGGGTCCGGGCCATCGCCGAGGGCGGCGAAGCCAACCGCGCCGTGACGGAGCTGCTCGCCAAGGCGCTCGGGGTGCCGAAACGCAATGTGCGACTGCTGGCGGGCGCGACCTCGCGACTGAAGCAGGTCGCGGTCGACGGCGATCCCCGCCGGCTCGGCAAGATGCTGAAGGCTTTGGTCGCCGCGAAGATCGAGACCAAGGCCGCTGACGATACCTGATTGATAGAGGACGACATGACCGCGCGCATCATCGATGGAAAGCTCATTGCCGCCGAGCTTCGGGCCAGGGTCGCCGACGAGGTGGCGCGGGTCCAGCACGACCACGACCTGACGCCGGGCCTTGCGGTGGTGCTGGTCGGCAACGATCCCGCCAGCGAGGTTTATGTCCGCAGCAAGCACAAGCAGACGCAGGCGGCCGGCATGGCCTCGTTCGAGCATGTACTGCCCGCCGATGTGACGCAGGAGAAGCTGCTCGGCCTGATCGGCCGGCTTAACCGCGATCCGGCCGTCCACGGCATTCTGGTGCAATTGCCGCTGCCGAAAGGGCTCGACACCGAGGCGGTGATCGCGACCATCGATCCTGCCAAGGACGTCGACGGCCTGCATCCCAACAATGCGGGACGGCTGGCTGGCGGACTGCCGGCGCTGTCGCCCTGCACGCCGCTCGGCTGCATCATCCTCACCAAAAGCGTCCATGAATCGCTGGAAGGCATGGATGCGCTGGTGATCGGCCGCTCCAATCTGGTCGGCCGTCCGCTGGTGCAGCTGTTGCTCAACGAAAACGCCACCGTGACCATCGCGCATTCGCGCTCGCGCGACCTGCCCGACCTGTGCCGCCGCGCCGATCTGGTCTATGCCGCCGTCGGCAAGCCGGAAATGGTGCGCGGCGACTGGATCAAGCCCGGCGCCACCGTGATCGATGTCGGCATCACCCGCCTGCCCGGCAGCGACGGCAAGACTCGGCTGGTGGGCGACGTGGCGTTCACCGAGGCGCTGGCGACCGCCGGCGCCATCACGCCAGTGCCGGGCGGTGTCGGCCAGATGACGGTCGCGTGCCTGTTGGTCAACACGCTGCGCGCCGCCTGCGCCATCCGCGGCCTGCCGCCGCCGGCGGTGTAAGAATCAGCCAGCGCTCGACTGAATGAACCGCAGATAGAAGCGGATCATGTCAGCGTAGTTGGCGATGCTGAGCCGCTCGTTGGTGCCGTGGAAGCGCTTGAGGTCTTCCGACGTCGCGCGCACTGGCGAGAAGCGGAAGATGTTGTCGGTGAGCCCGGCATAATGCCGCGAATCCGTCGCGGCGATCATCAGTCCCGGCGCGACGATGACGTCCGGAAAAATCTCGCGAATGGTCCGGTTGAGCGCTCGATAACCCGCGCTCGCCGTTCCCGTCACCGGCGGCGGATCGGTATTGCCGGGAAACGGCGCGATCGCGATCTTATCGTTCTTCACGGTGTCACGCACATGCGCGGTGACGCTGTCCTGCGTATCGCCCGGCAGCAGCCGGAAATTCACCGTCGCTTCGGCATTGCCCGGCAGCACGTTGTCCTTGTCGCCGGCATTGAAAATCGTCAGTGCCGTGGTAGTGCGCACCATCGCCCGCGTCGGGCCGGACTTGTCGAACTCGCGCACCAAGAGCGGCTTGAACAGCCAGAGGTTCGACAGCACCACGCGGTTGAAGCCACCCATCTCCGGCGCCAGCGTGTCAAACATTTCGCCGACCGCGCCGCGCACCCGCGCCGGCAGACTGTGATCCTCGAGCCGCGCCAATGCGGCCGCCATCATGCCGATGGCGGTGTCGCGCGGCGGCATCGACGAATGCCCGGGCGTGGCGCGCGAGGTCAGCACCAGCGTCGCATAGCCTTTTTCCGCGACACCGATCAGCGCCGCCGGTCTGTCGAGCCCCTTCATGATGCCGTCGGTGATCAGCAGGCCCTCGTCGAGCACGAAGTCGAGCTTGACGCCGCGCGATTCGAGCAGCGCCGCGATGGCCTTGGCACCACGTTGACCCGAAACTTCCTCGTCATGACCGAAAGCGAAATAGATCGTCCGCTTCGGGCGGAAGCCGGCCTTCGCCATCTGCTCGGCGGCTTCCAGCATGGAATAGAGGTTGCCCTTGTCGTCCCAGGAGCCACGGCCCCAGATGAAACCGTCGGCGATGACGCCATCGAACGGCGGTTGCTGCCAGTCCTTCTCGGTGCCGGGCGCGACCGGCACGACATCCTGATGCGCCAGCAGCGCGATCGGCTTCGCCGCCGCGTCCGACCCTTCCCACGTGTAGAGCAGGCTGTGCCCACCCACGATCTCGCGTTTGGCCACGGCATGAAACGCCGGGAAGCTCGCGGCGATATGCTCGCGTAAGCCGCGCAGCGCGTCGGCATCCTGATCCGGATTGAGGAAATTCGAGATCGTCCGGAAGCGGACCGCTTCAGCGAGTCGCTTCGCCGCACCTTGTTCGTCCACGGCGGCGCGCGGAATCGCCGCGACCTGAAGCTGCTTCGAACCAAGGCGGAAAGTGTTGACCAGCACAATGCCGGCCAACACCGCAACACCGACCAATGCGATCACGACAAGACCGCCGACCCACTTCAACAACCGCCGCATCCCTCGCCACCCCTGTCGCGGTCTTGCTGACCGGCGTTAGCCTTTCTTGGCGCGCTCGATCCCGTCGAGAATCAACCGCTGCGCATCCTCCGCGCCACCCCAGCGCAGCACCTTGACCCATTTGCCGGGTTCAAGATCCTTATAGTGCTCGAAGAAGTGCTGGATCTGCTGCAGGGTGATGTCCGGCAGGTCGCTGTAGGTGCGGATCTTGTCGTAACGCTGCGTCAGTTTCGACGTCGGCACCGCAATGATCTTCTCGTCGCCGCCGGCTTCGTCCTCCATGATCAACACGCCAACCGGGCGGATCGCGATCACCGCACCGGGCACGATGGCGCGGGTGTTGGCCACCAGCACGTCGCAGGGATCGCCGTCGCTCGACAACGTGTGCGGGATGAAGCCATAATTTCCGGGATAGCGCATCGCCGTATAGAGGAAGCGATCCACCACCAGCGTACCGGCCTCCTTGTCCATCTCGTACTTGATGGGCTCGCCGCCGACCGGCACCTCGATGATGGCGTTGACCTCGTGTGGCGGGTTGGCCCCGAGGGAAATGGCGTCGATACGCATGGAAAGCTCCGTGATTCGGGCGGTCGGCCCAGTCCAGTAAATTGGTTACGTCATACGCGAACTGACGGGATGTTGTCTAAAATAACGGTGGTACCTGCCCCACCTTGATCGGCCCCAGCAATACGGCACCGTCGACGAAGCGCAGCGGGAACGATCGCGCCGGCTTGCCTTCCAGTTCAGCCGCGCTGCCAAGCGAATTGACCACTGCGGCCAATCCAGCACCGGCGTTCTGGCGGACCACTTTGCCGAGTCCCGGAATCACCCGGTCGAGCGAGCCAAGCAGGCTGTTGACATCCTGCGCCCTGACCCCGGGCGCAACCCGATCCAACGTCGCCTGCGGCACGCCTTCCTCCAGCATCTTTTCGATGCCGAGCAGCGGAATCACCTGATCGAGACCGGCCACCGTCATCTGCAATTCGCCATCGAGATTGCCGCTCGAGGTGAGGCCAAGCGAACCGGCGGCAGTCGCGATCATCCCACCTTGCTGGATGCGGGCGCGTTCGATCATGATCTTGCCGCCGGCGGCCTGCATTTCGCGGAAGCGAACCGGCCATGGCTTTGGCGCAAAATCCGTCAGGCCGGTCAGCCGCGCGCCGATCAACGCGTCAAAGGGTTGCGCCAGCGCTGGATGAATGTCCTGCACGCTGCCCTGCGTCACATCCACCGCGACATCGATCACCGGATGATCGGGCGTGGTGCTCGCGGCGAACTGCGTATGCAATTCGGCGTGCGCCGCGCGCGCCAGCGGTACTGCGACGCCGCTATTGATGCGATCGACCGCGGGCTGATCGAACACCAGCGCCACGCGCTGGGGAATGCCCGGCAGACCTGCGATGCTGCTGCGCGCCGTTTTCCAGTTGACCTGCATCGCCGGCGGCTCGCCGCGCGGCGCCAACGTCGCTGGCGCAGTGAATTCCGCGATCAGCAGACCGGGCGTATAGATCTGCCCGATCACAAGGATCTTGCCGAGCCGGGCCGTGACCGGCGTGGCCGCCGCGCCATCCTCGACTCCATGGGCCGTCTGCGACACCAAGGTCACGCTGGCGTCTTCGCAGGTCACTTCCAGACGGAACGGGAATCCGGCCACCGAACGCTTGGCACAATCATAGACGCGACCGGCCTTGGCCTCACGCGCGCGCCAGACATCCACCGTCTGATCGACCTGCGACGCAGCGTAAAACCAGAACGCACTCCAGCCGATCGCGGCGATCACGACCAGAGCGGGCATCACGAACACCGGCCACAGCGAACGCTGGCGGGGAGGCTTTATCGAATCGGGCATCGGCGACCTTAACGAGATGAATCTGGCTATTTTGGACATCCGGCCGTCGTCGGAATATAGGGCCGCCACAAACGAGGCGTGCCGGTTCGACGCCGCATATCTTCCGTCTTGCACGAAGGCCGACGAACCGCAAATATCCGAACAACTTAGGTCACTTCAAGGAATTCCAAACCCATGCAGTTCGATGACGTCATCCTCGGCCGCCGGAGCATTCGCGGATACAAGCCGGACCCCGTCCCCAAGGCACTGATCGAGGAAATCATCGGTCTGGCAATGCGCGCACCGTCATCGATGAATACCCAACCCTGGAATTTCTATGTCATCACCGGCGAACCGCTCAATCGCATCCGCACGGGAAACACCGAGCGGATGGTCGCGGGTATCCCGCAGTCGCGCGAATTCCGCACCGGTCAGGCTTTCACGGGCCAGCACCGCGACAGGCAGGTGGGTGTCGCCAAGCAATTGTTCGCCGCGATGGGGATCGCACGCGACGACAAGGATATGCGGCAGGACTGGGTGTTGCGCGGCTTCCGCCAGTTCGACGCACCCGTCTGCGTCATCGTGACCTACGATCGCGTGCTGGACGGCAGCGACGACACGCCGTTCGATTGCGGCGCGGTGGCAACCGCGCTGGTCAATGCCGCGTGGTCGCGTGGACTTGGCGCTGTCATCAACAGCCAGGGCATCATGCAATCGCCGGTCGTCCGCGAACACGCCGGGATCGCCGACGATCAGGTGATCATGAAAAGCATTGCGCTCGGATGGCCGGATGACGACTTCCCGGCCAATGCGGTGGTGTCCGAACGAAAGTCCGTCGAGGAAGCTACGGTGTTCGTGGGGTTCGACAATTAGCAACGCGCAGTCAAGAGACGTCTCCACCCGTGCCGACATGACGAACCCGATTTCAACCGAGCCGCCCGGCGGCGATCTATGGGTGTTCGGCTATGGCTCGCTGATGTGGCGGCCGGGCTTCGCGTTCGAGGAACAGGTGCAGGCCCGGCTGATCGGCGCGCATCGCGCGCTGTGCGTCTACTCGTTCGATCATCGCGGCACCGCCGAACGCCCCGGACTGGTGCTCGGCCTCGACCGCGGCGGCGCCTGCCGCGGCATCGCCTTCCGGGTTACCGCCACGCGCCGCGACGAAACCGTCGCCTATCTGCGCGCCCGCGAACAGACCACCAACGTCTATCATGAGGTGATGCGTTCGGTGTGGCTGAGAGACGATCCACGCTACCGTATCACAGCGCTCACTTACATCGTCAACCGCGGCCATGTGCAGTATGCCGGCCGTCTCGGCTTGCAGGATCAATTGCGCTATGTGCGGCAAGGGCACGGACGTTCCGGAAACAATCGCGACTATGTGCTGTCCACCGTTGCCGCGATCGAGGCGCAGGGCTTTCGGGATGCGCCCTTGCATCGGCTCGCCACGGCGCTGCGCATCGAGGTTCCTTCGCCGGATCATGCACCGACGATGGAGTGATCACACCTTCGCCGATGACGACCCCGGTACCCCGCCGAACAACTGCGCCTGCTCGATGCGCGCGGCCTCGATCAGGCGACGGCTGGCCTGCTCGATCGTGGTGCTGATGCGGGTATTGAACTCGTCGCGCGGCAGTCCCGCCGGCAGCGGATCGAGAAACTCGACCACCAGCGTTCCCGGATATCGCATGAAGTTCCGGCGTGGCCAGAACAACCCGGAATTGAGCGCGACGGGAATGCATGGCGCGTCGCAGCCGGCATAGATCAGCCCGACGCCGTTCTTGTATCGCGGCGGTGCGTCGACAGCGGTTCGTGTACCTTCCGGAAAGATAATGAGTTGCCGACCGCCTTTGACGCCTTCACGCGCGCGGCGCGCCATCTCGAGCAATGACCTGCCGCCGGACGTGCGATCGATCCCGATCATCTCGGCTTTCCACAAGTACCAGCCGAAAAACGGAATCCAGAGCAGTTCGCGCTTGAGGATGTAGAGCGGCTGATCGAAGAACTGTAGCAGTGCGAACGTCTCCCACATCGACTGATGTTTCGAGGCGACGATCAGGGGGCCTGCGGGAATCTTCTCGACGCCGCGATACTCGACCTTGGTGCCGCAGACCACACGCAATAGCCAGATGCTGCTGCGTGCCCAAAACTTGGCCACGGCGAGAACGCCCCAGCGCGGCAGCAGGAAGGTCGGCAGCGCGACCAGGATCAGCGCCACCAGCAACGCATAAAACAACACGTTGTAAATCAGCGAACGCAAAAAGATCGTGGCCATCAGCAACCCTATCAACTCGCCGCGGCTTTGGCCGTCTTGCGCGACGGCGCTCCCGGCCGTTCGCCCAACTCCGGCAACAGATCGAGCCCGAGGTCGGCAAGACGAACGCGGACTTCGGCCGCGACGTACTTGACATATTCGGACAGCAACAGCCGCATCGCGGCGCCGTTGGTCCACCACGGCTCGTCGCGCCATTTGTCGCTGACCACGGCGAAAGGAATCAAATCGATATCCGGCATGGCGTGGGACATTTCGACGATGGCACGCGGCATGTGATAGTTCGACGTCACAACGATCAGCGAACGGAAACCGCGTTCGTGCGCCCAGCGCCGCGTCTCGGCGGCGTTGCTGCGCGTGTTCACCGCCGAACGGTCGAGATCGGCGCAACAGTCCAGCAGAGCCTGACTGTCCGGCACCGACCGCGAAATGTCGCTGACGCCATTGGTGGGATGCACGCCGGAAATCAACAGCCGTTTGCCGTACCCCTTGGCCAGCAGTTCGACTGCATCGGACACCCGCGAGGAGCCTCCGGTGAGAACCACGATGCCGTCGGCATTGCTGGACGGCTTCAACTCCGCGACCCGCAATTGCGACAGAAAGCCGACAAATCCCAGCGCCGCACCGACAAAGGCGACGGCCAGCGCGGCGACGATCAGCGCACGCAGAAAACCGCGCGGACGCGCCGGGGCGGCCGCGGTTTCCGGCGGATTATGGTCGACATGCTGATCCATGACGATGCTGACTGAATCTACTCCGTCTCCATCGGGCCATTGTCAAATCTGGCGCATCCAAGTCTAGCGCGGATCTTCGCGAAAAGGACCCCGTTCGGACACCAAATGCACGCGACCCGATTAGCGATTTAGCCGATATCGTCCAGCGTTGCGAACAATGTGCGGCGCGATGCCCAGGCGGTGACGGCCGCGATCAAAATCGCTTGAGCCGCCAGCACCAGATAGCCTGAGGGCTGCAATGCGAACGTCCCCAGCAGCGCCACGAACTGATCGCCCGTCGGCGTGCCCGCGAACCAGCCTGCGATCGATTCCGAGAAGCCGAACAACAACATCGCCGCGACGCCGCCGATAATGCCGCCCTCGAGCCCGAGACGCAGGAAATGATAGAGGAAGCGGTTGGCGATGTAGCGATCGCTGGCGCCGACGAAATGCAGCACCTCGACGATGGGACGATTTGCCGCCATCGCACCCCGGGTCGCGAACGACACCGAGATGATGGTAGCGATGATGACCAACGCCAGGACGCCGATTCCCGCCAGCACCGTCACTCCGCTCATCGTGCGCATCCGCTCGATCCAGGCGCGATGATCGTCGACGCTGGCGGATGGCGCGACCTGCTTCAGTTTTCCGTCGAGCGTCGAAAGATCGCGCGCCGCGCTGGACGTGGTCCGGCCGACGATGATGCGGGGGACCGGCAGTTCGTCCAGCGACAGCCCGCTGCCAAGCCACGGCTCCAGCAGCTTGTTGGATTCCTCCCGCGTGAAAATCCGCACGTCGACGATCCCCGGCTGCGCCTTGAGGATATCGGCGGCGGCGGCAACGTCGCGCTCGATATCGCGCCCGGTGACGGGACGAATCTGCACTGTGAGTTCGCTCGCAACGTCAGACTGCCACTCCGCGGCAGAGGCACGCACAAGGAGCACCACGCCAGTGCTGATGCAGGCAAGAAAGGTCATGATGGCGACCACCACCACCAGCGCACGGCCGACGATGGAGCCGCGCGGCACAATCGACGAGACGTTGCGCGCCTTGGCCGGCACCTGCGGCCGCTCATGGCCGAGGTCCATCAAGGCATCGCGTCGATCGTCCCCAGTCTTGCTCATCGAGTCTTGCTCATCGGGCCTTACTCATAAATATGCAGCCGCCCCTGATGCAGCACCAATCGTCGCGCTTCATATTGATCCATCAATGCGATGTCGTGCGTCGCGATGACGACGGCGGTGCCGGACTTGTTCAACTCGATGAACAGCCGCAGCAGGCGGCGACCCAGCGTGGGATCGACGTTGCCGGTCGGCTCGTCGGCCAGCAGCAAATTCGGCCGCGCGATCACGGCCCGCGCAATCGCCGCGCGCTGCTTTTCGCCGCCTGACAGGATCGGCGGCAGCGCATCCATTCGCTCGCCGAGGCCGACCCATTTCAGAAGATCGATCACCTCGCGACGGTAGGTGGATTCAGCGCGGCCCATGACGCGAAACGGCAGCGCGACATTCTCATACGTCGTCATGTGATCGAGCAGGCGGAAATCCTGCAACACGATGCCGATCCGCTTGCGAAGATCGGCGACCTCGTTTTTGCCGAGCAGAGAGACGTCCTGTCCGAACAGATTCACAAGCCCGCGGGTCGGCCGCAGCGACAGGAACAGCAGCCGCAGCAGCGACGTCTTGCCCGCGCCGGATGGCCCGGTGAGAAACTGAAACGAATGCGCGGGAATCTGAAAATTGAGGTCGCGCAAAATCTCCGGGCCGAGCCCGTAGCGCAATCCGACATTTTCGAACCGGACCACAGGCAGCTCCGTCCGAGCGTTCGAGGTGACACGGGCCGAGGCAGCGCAACGGACCTGCTACCCGCGCGAGCGCTTCGGTCCGGAGCCGCGACACGGCGTAAACTTCTTAACCGTTGTGCCGCCATTATGGTTTCCGGTTCGTTAACGGACCGCGGCTAGGCTGCCGGGAGTCTCATCGCGGCGATTCGCTCATGAACATCGTTTGTCCCCACTGCACGACCTTTTTCGCCATCGATCCCGCCAAGCTCGGCCGTGCCGGGCGGATGGTGCGGTGCGCGCGCTGCAAGCAGATGTGGCTGGCACGGGCCGAGCAGTCCGCCTCCGCCAATCCCGCGATGCCTGCATTCGCCTCTAGCGATGCAGCGGGCGATGCCACCGATCCCGAGACGGTGGAATGGAACGAGCCCTCGGCGTCGGACACGCAGCCGCCAAGCGATGCACCGATTATCGACAGCCCCTCGATTGCAGCCGACCTGCCGAACGATCATCACGATCGCGACGGCTCCCCGGACGGTGCACATGCACCCGGCAATGGCCGCTTTGCCGCAGGGCCATCACCACGCCGTTCGTGGTTCAAGCCATGGCTTCGGCGACGCGGCGAGCGGCCGCATCGCTCCCGTAGACCGATCCTGACGCTGCCGATCGCTTGCGTCGCGATGGCGGCGTTGGCCGCCGCGGTTGTGATGTGGCGCGTCGAGATCGTCCGCCTGCTGCCGCAAACCGCGACGTTCTACCGGTTGATCGGTCTCGAGGTGAATTTGCGCGGACTCGCCATCAAGGACGTCAAGATCAGCACCGAGACCGTCGACAACAAGCCGGTGCTGGTAATCGAAGGCAACGTCGTCGATGTCGCGCGCAGAACGGTCGAATTGCCACGGCTGCGCTTCGTCGTCCGTGACGCCAAGGGGGCCGAAATCTACGCGTGGAATGCGGTGCTGGAGCAGGCGTCGCTGAAGCCCGGCGAGAAAGCCTGGTTTCGCTCCCGGCTGGCCGCGCCGCCGCCCGAAGGACGCCATATCGATGTGCGTTTCTTCAATCGACACGACCTCGCCGCAGGCGGCGTGTCATAACTTTCGCGCTGAACCAGAGTAGCCGTGATGCCGCGCGTCCTGATCGCCGACGATGAAGACTCGATGCGCTCGCTGGTGGCGCGCGCCGTCGCCATGGACGGCCATGAGACGGTCACCGCGGAAGACGGCGCCGAGGCGCTCGATATCCTGACTCGTGAGGAAGGCGCGTTCGACCTGCTGCTCACCGACATCAAGATGCCGGTGATGGACGGCATCGCGCTGGCGCTCACGGTCGCGCGCGATTTTCCCGATCTCACCGTGTTGCTGATGACCGGCTTTGCCGATCAACGCGAGCGCGCATCCAACCTCAGCGCCATCGTGCATGACGTGGTCACCAAGCCGTTTTCGGTGAGCGACATCCGCGCGGCGGTCAACGCCGCACTGGCCTCGCGCAAGGGCGCGACCTAGATTCTGCGCCCCGCTGCCTGCGCGAGAGCTATCCTGAGGAAGCTGACAATCTCTCAATAATCCTTGAGCAGCCGCTCGATGTAATCGAGTTCGATCTGCGGCCGCGCCGGATCGGCCAGCCGGCGGCGCAACTCCTCGAGGATGCGACGCACGCGCTGCACGTCGATCTCGCCGGGAATTTTCACCGACAGGTCGTCGCCGAGTTCACGGCCGCGCAACGGACGGCCGAGGGGATCGGTGCGATTGCCGCCGCTTTGCTGCCGGCCGAGACGATCGCCGGGGCCGTTCTGCTGGCCTTCGCCGTTTTGCTGCATCGCCTGCGCCAGATTCTGCGCGCCCTTGCGCAAGGCATCGAGCGCGCGACCCTGCGAGTCCACCGCACCGTCGGCGTTGCCATCGCCGAGCTGGCCATCCGCGTCACCCATTGCCGAATCGGCGGAGCCCAGCCCGTTTTCACCGTCGCCGGATTCGCCCTGCCCTTTCTGACCCTGGCCTTGCTGACCCGGCTGCATGCCCTGCTGCGCCAACTGCTCTTGCAATCTGCGTAGCCGTTCGCGCAGCGCCTGCTGATCCTGCTGCAACCCGTTCATGGCGTCGCGATTGCCCTGCTGGCCGCGCTGCCGGTCACGCCGCGAATCCTGACCTTCCTTGAAGGTCTTGTCACGCAACTGCTGCTGCTTGCGGATCATGTCGCCTAGTTCGTTGAGCGACTGTTGCATATCGCCGTCGCCGCCCTGGCCCGGTCGTGCCATCTGCAAGTTCTCGAGCATCCGCGCCAGTTGATCGAGCAACTGCTTGGCCGCGTCCTTGTCGCCGGAACGCGAGAGACGTTCCATGCGCTCGATCATGCTGTCGAGATCCTGCTGCCGCATGGTACGGGTATTGGGATCGAGCGGACGCGCCAGTTGCTGCGGATTATTACGCAGCCGCTCGGCCAGTTGTTGCAGGAACTTGTCGAGCGCCGCACGCAGATTCTCGGTGAGCTTCTTGATTTCCTCATCGCTGGCGCCGCGCTCCAGCGCCTCTTTCAGGGCGTCCTGCGCCGCGCGCAATGCCTTGTCGACATCGGTGATGTCGCTGTCCTCGATCGACAGCGCGAGCGCCCACAGGCTGGCGACGACCTCACGCAACGCATCGTCGGTGCGCGCGCGTTCGGCCTGCCGCGCCACCGAACGCAGACCGAGATATTGTCCGGCCTCCGGCGTGAAGGCTTCCGGCGCGATCAGCAACGCCTTCAACGCCACTTCCACCAGTGGCGCCTGATTGGCATCCAGCGCCAGATTGCGCCGCTGCTCGATCAGCGCACGGGCCAATGGCTTGGTGAACACCCGCTCCGGCAGCCGCATCGCATAGGCTTCGCTATGCCCCTCGTTGCCGGCTTCGTCGCGCGCCGTCAGCGTCATCGTCATTTCGGCGCCGGCGTAAGGGTCTTCGCTGAAATCCTTGACGGTCTGACCGACGCCCTTCCGGGTCCGCGCATTGGGCAGCGCCAGCGCCAGTTGCGGCGGATCGAACAGCGGACGCGCCGTCGAACTCTCGCCACTCGGCGACGGATTGTCCGCGCGCACGGCGAAATGCGCATGCGCTTCGGTGACGCCGTAGTCGTCGTCGATCTGATAGGTCAGTTGCAGCGAACCGCGCGCCTGCCGCTCCGGATCCTTGGCGAGCGTAACGGTCGGCGGCCGGTCGGGTACCGCGGTGAAGGCCCAGCGCGGCTGCCCCGAGGGCGCGCGCACCTGAGCGGTGCCGTCGCCGGTGATGGCGAAATGGCGCTCGCTGGTGCCTTGCGGCGCGTCAGTCGCCTGCGGCGCGTCCGCCACACCGCCGCTAACGGCGACATCGAGACTGCCGCCGCTGGAGCGCACGATCAGCGTGCTGCCGGCCGGCACCGAGAGCGGAGCGCCATCGACCTCCTTGTTGGCGGCCGACAGAATGATCGGCGGCTTGGCAGTATAAAGCGGCGGCGTCACCCACGCGTCGACCCGGACGTTGGCGGGCGCCAGAACACCGTTCCAGTCAAAGGCTGCGGCAATCCGAGCCGTGCGGTCGCCACCGGCGGCAACATAGGTGGCGATCACCAGCAACACCACCAAGGCGCGCAGCGCCCATGGGTCGCGTAGCGCCAGTCGCGGCGACGGCAAGCCCGCGCGAATCCGCTTCAGTGAGGCCAATGTGCGCTGCCGCTGAGCCTGCCAGAGCGCCAGCGCGACCGGATCGTGCGACGACACCGTATCGGCCAGCGTCGTCACCGGGCGATGGCGGATGCCGCTGCCATGATCGAGGCGCCGCAGCGCCTCGTCGCGGCGCGGCCAGCGGAACCGGATCAACGGCACCAACGCCGCGAGAGCCAGCACCGCGAACAGCCCCAATCCGACAATACGTGCGACAAATGGTAACGCCAGCCACAAGCCGGCCCATGAGGCGGCAAGGAACAATCCGACGACGCCGAGGATGCGCGCTGCATGCGGCCAACCGCGCTCCCACGCGATGGCCCAGCTCGCGCGCCGCACGGCCTGCTCCAGCACGGCATTCGCCGGAGGCCGCGCCGCCGTTTCGGCAACGCGGAGCGGATCGGATGGATCAGGTGCGGCAGCGCTCAATCAACTCTCCGGGTTGCAACTCTCCGGTTGCCCCTGCGAAGCTAAAGCATCCTACCACAACGGCGGCATTGAGGCACGGTTCGCGCCTGTCCTGGCAGGCACCCCTTCATGACACGACAACGTGACAAGGCCGGGTTCGGATCACAACCAGGGCGCGGAGGTATCCATCGCGATCAACTGATCGACGTCGATGCGTGGGCGCACCACGGCGTATTGATCGCCCTTGACCAGTACCTCGGGCACCAGCGGCCGGGTGTTGTAGGTGCCGGCCTGCACCGCGCCGTAAGCGCCGGCGGTCATGATCGCCAGCAGGTCACCCGCCTTCGGCTCCGGCAAGGTGCGCCCGAGCGCGAGATAGTCGCCGGTCTCGCACACCGGGCCGACCACGTCCGCGACCAGCACCGGCGCATCCGGCGCCGCGGCGCGCACCGGCATGATCTGGTGATAGGCCTCGTATAATGTCGGGCGGATCAGGTCGTTCATCGCGGCATCGATGATGACGAAGTTGCGCACGTCGCCGCGCTTCACATAGATCACGCGCGTGACAAGTATCCCAGCATTACCGACGATCATGCGGCCGGGCTCGAACATCAGCGTGCAGCCGAGATTGTGCGTGACGCGCTTGACCATCGCGGCATAGGCGAGCGGCTCCGGCGGCGCGGCGCGATCCTCGTAATACGGCACGCCGAGCCCGCCGCCGAAATCAACATGCGAAATCGTGTGACCGTCGCCGCGCAGCACGGTGACGAACTCCGCCAGCAGGCGGAACGCTGCCTCCATCGGACCGAGATCGGTGATCTGGCTGCCGATATGCATGTCGACGCCGCTGACCGCGATGCCGGGCAGCTTCGCCGCCTTGGCATAGACCTCGCGCGCGCGCGCGATCGGAATGCCGAACTTGTTTTCGGACTTGCCGGTGGAAATTTTTGCGTGCGTGCCGGAATCGACATCGGGATTGACGCGAATCGAGATGTGCGCGGTGCGTCCCATCTGCGACGCGACCTGCGACAGCAATTCAAGCTCGGGTTCGGATTCGATATTGATGCAGCGGATGCCGTGCGACACCGCGAGCCGCAATTCGTCCGCCGTCTTGCCGACGCCGGAGAACAAGATCTTGTCGGCCGGAATGCCTGCCGCCAGCGCACGCTTGAGTTCGCCGCCGGAGACCACGTCGGCGCCCGCGCCCAGCTTCGCCAGCGTGCGCAGCACCGACTGATTCGAATTTGCCTTCATCGCGTAGCAGACCAGATGGTCGGTGCCGGCGAAGGCTTCGGTAAACACGCGATAGTGCCGTTCCAGCGTCGCCGTCGAATAGCAATAGAACGGCGTGCCGACCGCGTCGGCGACCGCGGACAGGTTCACGGCCTCGGCGTGCAGCACGCCGTCGCGATAGTCGAAGTGACGCATCGAAATTTAATCCAGCAAAGGATCGAGAACGAACGACCTCTGGCGACCCCTGGCCGCTGCCGGCTCCCGGTTGTTCTCAGGCGACGGATTGAACACGCTGCCCCGCTCTTGAGGAGGCGCGTCCTGTGCCGCGTTCGGCTGTGTCGGCGCGTTGGGCGGCAGATCGAGCGCACCTTTGCGCCCGCAACCGGCCAGCGCCAGCGTCGCAGCGGTCAACAGAATCACGGCCCATCGGGACGAGACCGGGTGAGGTATGCGGCTCACGGTAGAGTTCCCCAAGAATGCGGCGCCACCATACAAAGATTGAATGGCGCTGGCCAGCCCTGCTGCTGCGGGAAATTGTCTTGAATCACCGTGCACGGCCCGATTTCTGCTCTTTTTCCAAGCGTTTGAGCCAGGCCTTGGCCTGCGCGCGGACGTTCTTCGGCGCCGTGCCGCCGTAACTGACGCGGCTTTTCACCGAGGCCTCCACCGATAGCACCTCCAGCACCGCCGCCGTGATCTTCGGCTCGACCGCCTGCATCGCCTTCAGCGGCAGTTCGTGCAGCGCGACGCCCTGCTTCGAGGCAATGCCGACGATGCGCCCGGTGACATGATGCGCGTCGCGGAACGGCATCTTCAGGGTGCGCACCAGCCAGTCGGCGAGATCGGTCGCAGTGGCGTAGCCCTCGCCGGCCGCGAGCTTCATGCGGGCTTCATCGGGCACGAGGTCGCGCACCATGCCGGCGATGGCGCGGATCGCCAGCGAGATCGCCGCGAAGCCTTCCATCGCGCCTTCCTTGTCCTCCTGCATGTCCTTCTGATAGGCGAGCGGGAGGCCCTTCATCACGATCAGCAGCGCGTTCAGCGAACCGATGACGCGGCCGGTCTTGGCGCGCACCAGTTCGGCGGCATCGGGATTGCGCTTCTGCGGCATGATCGAGGAGCCGCTGGTGAACTTGTCGGACAGCCGCACCAGACCGACCAGCGGCGAGGTCCAGATCACGATCTCCTCCGCGAGGCGCGACAGATGCACCGACGCGATCGATGACGCCGAAAGCGTCTCCAGCACGAAGTCGCGATCCGACACCGCGTCGAGCGAATTGGCCATCGGGCGGTCGAAACCGAGCGCTTTCGCGGTGGCGTGGCGGTCGATCGGGAACGAGGTGCCGGCCAATGCCGCCGCGCCGAGCGGGCTTTCGTTGAGCCGCTTGCGCGCGTCGGCAAAGCGACCACGGTCGCGCGCCGTCATCTCGACATAGGCGAGGAGATGATGACCGAACGTCACCGGCTGCGCCGTTTGCAAATGCGTGAAGCCGGGCATCACGGTATCGGCGTGCTCAAACGCACGCTCCGCCAGCGCCTGCTGCAAGCTCGCCAAGGCCGCGTCGATGGCGTCGATGGTGTCGCGCACGAACAACCGAAAATCGGTCGCCACCTGATCGTTGCGCGAGCGCGCGGTATGCAACCGCCCCGCCGCCGGGCCGATCAATTCGCTCAAGCGGCTCTCGACATTCATGTGAATGTCTTCCAACGCTCGCTTGAACGTGAATTTGTCGGCCGCGATCTCTGACAAAATCGTGTCTAGACCTTTGGCGATGTTTTTTGCATCACTCGCGGTGATAATGCCCTGCGCGGCAAGCATGGCGGCGTGGGCCTTGGATGCGGCGATATCCTGCGCGTAAAGGTGGCGATCGACGTCGATGGAGACGTTGATTTCCTCCATGATCGCGTCGGGTCCGTCCTCGAACCTGCCGCCCCACATCTTGTTGCTCATGCTATTCCGCTCGATTTGTCCGAGGCCGGCGGGATCGCTGATTCCGCTTTGCGCCCGGTTTCCCGTATAAGCCCCTGCATAACCGCATCACCCCCCGGATGACAAACGATATGCCCGACAATCCGCCTGCCCGCCCCGCCTCCCGCCGCCTGCCGCTGCTGCTCAGCGCGATCGCGGCCGGCGCCATCGTCGGCTACGGCATCGTCACCCAATGGAACGCCATGCAGCAAGCGGCTGGCGACCCGGACTGCGCGGGCGCGGCCGCCTTGGCGCAGAAAATCGCGCCGCTGGCGACCGGCGAAGTGGCGGCTCTGACCATGGTCCAGAAACCGATGAAGATGCCCGATCTCGTCTTCGACGACGGCCAAGGCAACCCGAAAAAGCTTTCCGACTGGCGCGGCAAGACCGTGCTGCTCAACCTGTGGGCGACGTGGTGCGTGCCGTGCCGCAAGGAAATGCCGGCGCTCGAGCAGCTCGAAGCCAAGCTCGGCGGCGACAAGTTCCAGGTGGTCGCCGTCAATATCGACACTCGCGACCTCGAAAAGCCGAAAGCCTTCCTCAAGGACGCCAACCTGACCCGGCTCGGCAATTTCAGCGACGCCAAGGCGAAGGTATTTCAGGACCTCAAGAGCATCGGGCTCGCGCTGGGGATGCCGACATCGGTGCTGATCGACGGCAAGGGCTGCCAGATCGGCAACATGGCGGGGCCTGCCGAATGGAGCAGCGACGACGCCGTCAAGCTGATCCAAGCGGCGGTGGCGCAGTAACAATTCGGACACCCGGGCGCTGCTGTATCCGCGAATACCTCTCCCTTCGCGGGGACGACGCTGCTGATGAGGCGACGCCGCGCGTCCATTGCCCGATCCGAATTTCGCAAACACCCATGCGTCAATTGCTGCCCTTGACGCGCAGCGGCTCGCCTCTATACTTAACCAAATGGTTTACTATCCAACCAACCCGCTCGATCGCACCTTTGCCGCCCTGGCGGACCCGACGCGCCGCGCCCTGCTGGCGCAACTCGAAAGCCGTGACTGCGTTACCGTGAGCGAACTCGCCAAGCCGTTCGCGATGTCGTTGCCCGCGGTGATGAAGCATCTCGACGTGCTGTCCGATGCCGGCTTGATCGCGCGCAGCAAGGTCGGACGTGCGGTGACCTGCCGGCTAAACGCCGGCCCGATGGAAGACGCCATGCAGTGGCTCAATCGCTACCAGCGGTTCTGGACCGAACAACTCGACCGTCTCGCAGCCTTTGTGGAGGACGACGCGTGCTCACCCAACCCAGCCTCACCATCAACCGCCGGATCAATGCCACGCCCGAAAAGGTTTTCGCGGCGTGGATCGATCCCGAAAAAATAGCCCGCTGGTTCGGCCCCGCGAATACGGTCGCTGAGTCGGTTCGGGCCGAGATGGACGTGCGCGTCGGCGGCCGCTTTCGTATTCGCTTCGCTACCGACGACGGCGAGACACACGAAGTCGGCGGCAGCTATCGCGACGTGACACCAGATCAGCGGCTGGTGTTCAGTTGGGCGTGGCACACGACGCCGGAGCGTGAATCGCTCGTCACCATCACCTTGCGCCTGGACGGCGATGGCACGCTGCTCACACTCAACCACGCGCAATTCTTCGACGAGGCCGCACGCGACGGCCACGAGCGTGGCTGGACCGGGACGCTCGACAAACTCGAACGCTTCTTCGCTTGAAGAGAAACAACGGGAGAACGCCATGCAACAGCCTCACATCGTTTCGCAGCAGGAATGGCTCGTCGCACGCAAGGCGCACCTGGCGCGCGAGAAAGAACTGACGCACCTGCGCGACGCCATCCACGCCGAGCGGCGCACACTACCGTGGGTGAAGGTCGAGAAGGAATATGTCTTCGGCACGCCGACCGGCCTCAAGACGCTGGCTCAACTGTTCGACGACAAGAGCCAGTTGATCGTCAATCATTTCATGCTGGCGCCGGGGTGGACGGAAGGCTGCGTCGGCTGTTCGTTCGGCGCCGATCATGTCGAAGGTGTGCTTCCGCACCTGGCGCAGCGCGACGTCGCCTATGTTGCGGTGTCGCGCGCTCCGCTAGCCGAAATCGAAGCCTACAAGAAGCGGATGGGGTGGCATTTCGACTGGGTGTCGTCGTTCGGTAACGACTTCAACTACGACTTCCATGTTTCCTTCACACCGGACGAACTCGCAGCCCACAGTGCCGAATACAATTACGAGACGATTGATCCCGGCATCGAGGAACTGCCCGGCTACAGCGTATTTGCGAAGAATGCGCAGGGAGAGGTGTTTCACACCTATTCTTCCTTCGCGCGCGGCGCGGAAGCACTGCTCGGTACCTACGCGCTGCTCGACATGACCCCGAAGGGTCGCGACGAAACGCCAACCGGCAGTCTGACCGACTGGGTCAAGCGTCACGACGAATATGAAAGCGGCAACAAGTCCGGCGCCTGTTGCCATTCCTGATTACCACCAGAGGAAAATCTCATGCAGTATGTCGACGGATTCATCGTTCCGGTCCCGAAGAAAAGTCTCAACGCCTATCGCGCCATCGCGCGCAAGGCCGGCAAGGTCTGGCGCGAGCACGGCGCGCTCGACTATCGCGAGTGCGTCGCCGACGACGTCAAGAAAGGCAAGTGGACGTCGTTTCCGCAAAGCGTAAAACTGAAGCCGAACGAGACCGTGGTGTTTTCGTGGATCACCTACAAGTCGCGCAAGCATCGCGACAAGGTCAACGCCAAGGTGATGAAGGATCCGCGCCTTGCCAAGATGATGGATCCGAAAGCCATGCCGTTCGACGGCAAGCGTATGATCTTTGGCGGCTTCGAAACGCTGGTGAAACTGTAGCGCGTCGTTCGATCACAACCGGAGCAAAGCCATGACTCCGCATGGTCATTTCAACTGGAACGAACTGGTCACCCGCGATGCCGAGCGCGCAAAGCAATTCTATCGCGAGCAGATCGGCTGGGACTACGAGGCGCGGCCGCTGGCGGGCGGCGGCACCTACTGGGTCGCGACGATGGATGGCAAGCCTGTCGGCGGCATCTATGAGGTGAGCGGACCGGAATTCGAATCCATGCCGGACAACTGGATGCCTTATCTGGCAGTCGACGATGTCGGTGCGCGTGTCGAGAAAGCCGTCGCGGCGGGCGCGAAGCTGATGAAGCCGATCTTCGAGATTCCGAATGTCGGGCGGGTGGCGATTCTTATGCTGCCGGGCGGTGCCGCCATGGGATGGATCACGCCGTCGGCGTGATCGTCCGGCATTTCAGGCGAACTTGTCGACGTTGCCGCCGATGCCCGGTGCATTGTTGGCCGTCGGAGCATTCTGCGCGGGCGCCAGCAGTTGCAGCACTTCCGCCTGTGCGTCGAGATTCATCTTCAGCACGCGCGTCGCCACCTGCGATTGCGTGTTGGCTGCCATCATCCCGACGGCCGCTGTCACCAGACTCATATCCATACGCAGCACTCCACGCCCCGTTCTAGGGACTGGAGGTTAACGAAACCGGAAACCGGATGAATCAGCGGGTCGGAACCGGCTTGTCGCCGCGATAGTCGTAGAAACCGCGCTGCGTCTTGCGGCCGAGCCAGCCGGCCTCGACATACTTCACCAGCAGCGGACACGGCCGGTACTTCGAATCCGACAGCCCGTCGTGCAGCACCTGCATGATCGACAGGCAGGTATCGATGCCGATGAAATCGGCCAGTTCCAGCGGCCCCATCGGATGATGCGCGCCGAGCTTCATCGCAGCATCGATGGCCTCGACGTTGCCGACGCCTTCATACAGCGTGTAGATCGCCTCGTTGATCATCGGCAGCAGGATGCGGTTGACGATGAAGGCCGGAAAATCCTCCGACACCGCGATCTGCTTGCCCAGCGAGGTGACGAAGTCGCGCGCGCCGTCGAAGGTGGCGTCGTCGGTGGCGATGCCACGCACCAGTTCGACCAACTCCATCACCGGCACCGGATTCATGAAGTGAATGCCGATGAAACGCTCCGGCCGGTCGGTGGACGCCGCAAGCCGGGTGATCGAGATCGACGAGGTGTTGGAACCGATGATGGCGTCGGATTTCAGAACCGCGCAGAGATCCTGAAAAATCTTGCGCTTGACGTCTTCCTTCTCGACCGCGGTTTCGATCACCAGATCGCAATCCGCTAGACCGTCGAGGCTTTCCTTGGCTTCGATGCGGCTGAGTGCCTGCTTGTGAGCGTCCTCGGTGATCGTCTTCTTGGCGGCCTGACGGGTGAGGTTGCCGTTGATGGTCGCCATCGCCGACTTCAGACGATCGGGCGAGACATCATGAAGCACCACGTCATATCCGGCGAGCGCCGCCACATGTGCAATGCCATTGCCCATCTGGCCCGAGCCGATCACGCCGACCTTCTTGATCATCACCGCCATCTCGTCATTTTCGCCGAAGTGCGAGCCGGGCAACATCGCCCTACTCCATTCTGGCATAAACGTCGGCCGGAGTCCGCTCCGGCCGACCTATGCTTTGGACTTAGCGCCCAGAACTTAACGACCCGCCTTGCCGAGTTCTTCTGTCAATTCAGGCACAGCCTGATACAGGTCTGCGACCAGACCGTAATCGGCGACCTGGAAGATCGGCGCGTCTTCGTCCTTGTTGATCGCGACGATCACCTTGGAGTCCTTCATGCCGGCGAGATGCTGGATTGCACCGGAAATGCCGATCGCGATGTACAGCTCCGGCGCCACCACCTTGCCGGTCTGTCCGACCTGCCAGTCGTTCGGCGCGTAGCCCGCATCGACCGCCGCGCGCGAGGCGCCGACACCGGCCCCGAGCTTGTCGGCCAGCGGCTCGATGTACTTGGCGAAGTTCTCGCGGCTTTGCATCGCGCGACCGCCGGAGACGATGATCTTGGCCGAGGTCAGCTCCGGACGATCGCTCTTGGCGACCTCCTCGCCGACGAAGCTCGACAGCCCTGGATCGTCCACAGCCGTGACGTTCTCCACCGCCGCGCTGCCACCGTCGCCGGCGGCTGCAAAGGTCGAGGTACGCACGGTGATGACCTTCTTGGCGTCTTTCGACTTCACCGTCTGGATCGCGTTACCGGCGTAGATCGGCCGCTCGTAGGTGTCGGGCGCGACCACCTTGATGATCTCCGACACCTGCATGACGTCGAGCAGCGCAGCGACGCGCGGCATCACGTTCTTGAAGCGCGAGGTCGCGGGCGCGACGAAGGCGTCGTAGTTCGGCGCCAATGAGACGATCAGCGCGGCCAGCGGCTCCGCCAGATCGTGCGCGTAAGCCGCGCCATCGGCCAGCAGCACCTTGGTGACGCCGTTGAGCTTGGCGGCGGCATCGGCCGCGCCCTTGGCGTTCTCGCCGGCGACCAGCACATGCACCTCGGCGCCGAGTTCGGCGGCGGCGGTGAGCGCTTTGTTGGTGGCGTCCTTCAGCGAATTGTTGTCGTGTTCGGCAATCAGCAGCGTGGTCATCAGATCACCCCGGCTTCGTTCTTGAGTTTCGAGACCAGCTCAGCGACGTCCTTCACCTTGACGCCAGCCTTGCGGCCACCGGGTTCTGCGGTCTTGAGCACTTCGAGACGCGGCGTGAGATCGACGCCGTAGTCCGCGGCGGTCTTGTCCGCGATCGGCTTCTTCTTCGCCTTCATGATGTTGGGCAGCGACGCGTAACGCGGCTCATTGAGGCGCAGGTCGGTGGTGACGATCGAGGGGCCCTTCAGCTTCACCGTCTGCAAGCCGCCGTCGATTTCGCGCGTCACCTTGAAGTCGGAACCATCGACCTCGAGCTTGGAAGCGAAGGTCGCCTGCGACCAGCCGAGCAGTGCGGCCAGCATCTGGCCGGTCTGGTTCGAGTCGTCGTCGATCGCCTGCTTGCCGAGAATGACGAGGCCCGGCGTCTCTTCGTCGACCACCGCCTTGAGCAGCTTGGCCACAGCGAGCGGCTCGACGTTGCCGTCGGCCTTGATGAGGATGCCGCGATCGGCGCCCATGGCGAGGCCGGTGCGGATGGTTTCCGACGCCTGCGCTGGCCCGATGGAGACCACCACCACTTCGGTCGCCTTGCCCGCCTCTTTCAGGCGAAGGGCTTCCTCGACCGCAATCTCGTCGAACGGATTCATCGACATCTTGACGTTGGCGAGCTCAACGCCAGACCCGTCGCTCTTGACGCGCACCTTGACGTTGTAATCAACCACGCGCTTGACCGGCACCAGAACCTTCATCGATCCTCTTTCGTGTTGGGTTTGATTGTTCGGCTTTGCAATATCAGCTTCGCGCGGAACCTAGATCGCCCGCCAATCGCGGTCAACCGGGCTGAAAAGCGGCCAAAATGCTGGTTCCAATGCCGCGCTCGCATTCCGCTCAGCGGTTTTGCCCCGGCACCCAGAGCACGTCGCCAGCACCGTTGCCGTTGACGGCGCGGGCCGCCACGAACAGGAAATCCGACAGCCGGTTCATGTAATGAATCACCGCCGGACTGACCTTTTCATTCGGCTGCGCCGCGAGTTCCACGATCATCCGCTCCGCCCGGCGGCACACCGTGCGTGCCAGATGAAGGTAAGCGGCTGCCGCCACGCCGCCCGGCAGGATGAAAGACGTCAACGGAGCCAGCCTGGCGTTGAGCGTGTCGATGTCGCGCTCCAGCCGCTCGACCTGACTAGCAATGACCCTTAACCGCTCGGCCTTGCCCTCGCGCTCCGGCACCGCCAGATCGGCGCCGAGATCGAACAGGTCGTTCTGGATCCGGCCCAGCATGGCATCGAGGTCGGGCGCCTCAGCCAGATGCAGTCGGACCACGCCGAGCACGGCATTGGTTTCGTCGGTGGTTCCGTACGCCGCGACCCGCAGATCGTATTTAACGCGGCGTTCGCCGCTGCCGAGCGCGGTGGTGCCGTCATCGCCGGTGCGGGTATAGATGCGGTTGAGTGTGACCATGATCGACCTACCTCGAAATCCAGGCTTGCCCCGCATTTCTTTGCCTGAGCATGATCTGTGTCCGACCCGAAGGGCCGCACAGCGCAAACCGGAGCCCACTTTTCGGGATCATGCTCTAGCGCCCCAGCGCCCACACCGCCGCCATGGCGATGATGATCGCCACGAATTGCAGCAGCACCCGCATCCGCATCAGCTTCTGCGAACGATTGGGCGAGCCGCCGCGCATCATGTTGAGCAGGCCGAGCAGCAGAACCACGGTGACCGCGATCAGTGCGATCGGCAGAAGAAAACTAGCAAGGAAAGTCGTCATCGCCGTTCCATACACCCGTGATGGGAGCGCGCCAATGGCGGATTCCAGTGTTCTGTTTGCAACAAACCGTCTCCCCGGCCGTTACCGCTTCGGATTCCACCAGACCTTAAAAGGCTCTAAGGGAGGTATCTTGAGTTTGCCAACCGCGATTCGGACACCGGGGTGAAATGTGAGGAGACTTCGTCGCCTCTTCATGATCGGGCTGGATGCCTTCTACACGTTCCTCGCGGACGACGGCTGGGCCATCGCCAGCCATATCGCGCTATCGACGCTGATGGCGCTGTTTCCGTTCCTCATCGTACTGACGTCGCTCGCGGGCTTTTTCGGCTCCAAGGATCTGGCCGATCAATCCGCACAACTGATGTTGCAGGTCCTGCCGCTGGAAGTCGCGAACACGCTTTCCAGCGAAATCCACGACGTCCTGACGACAACGCGCGGCGATGCGCTGACCATCGGCGCGGCACTCGCGCTCTACTTCGCGTCGAACGGCGTCGAGAGCCTGCGCGTCGCGCTCAACCGTGCCTATGCTGTCACCGAACAGCGCCGCTGGTACTGGCTGCGACTGGAATCGATTGGCTATACGCTGATGGCCGCTGCCACTGCGCTGCTACTGGCATTCCTGATCGTGCTAGGACCGCTGATCCTCGAAACCGCCCGTCGCTATATTCCATTGCTGGTCGAATCGAACGCGCGGATGCTGACGCTGACCCGTTACGGCATCGCCATCCCTGCGATGATCGTCGCGCTGTTCATTCTGCACGCGTGGCTACCGGCGGGACGCCGCAGCTTCGCGCAGATCCTGCCGGGCATCGTCTTCACGATGGTCGCCTCGCTGATGGCGAGCATCGGCTTCGGCATTTATCTCGCGCGTTTCGCCAGCAACTACGTCTCGATGTATGCCGGCCTCGCGTCAGTCATCATTGCACTGGTGTTTCTGTATTTCCTTGCCGCGATCTTCGTCTATGGCGGCGAACTGAACGCCGCCATCATCAAGGCGCGGCAGCCGCGCGATGGCGGACCGCTAGTGGAGTGAATTTGACATTCGCCACCCGTTTGCAGCGACGCCTCGCAAGCGAATGTCAAATTCAAAAACTCCACTAGAAACCTAATATCGCAAGCGGTCCTTTGATCCTGACATTTGCAAAGCGCCTGCCGCGACAGGATGCAAATGTCAGGATCGGACCGCTTGCAGCGCCGTCGCCAGCGCACGGGGAGACACCGGCTTGAGCAGGAAGGCGTCGGCGCCGGCCTTCTGAGCCCTGGCCTTGTCCGCATCTTTTCCCGAGATGCCGATGATCGGAATGCCGCGCTGATCGGAGCGCAGCGCGCGGATACGCCGGATCGCCTCGATGCCGTCGATGCCCGGCAGTACCATGTCCATCAGCACCGCATCGAACCCGCCCTGCGCCACGCGCTCGGCGGCGATCTCGCCGCGCCCGACGAATTCGGCGTGATGACCGAGTTCGGTCAAAATCGCGTTGAGCACGACACGGCCGAACGGATTGTCCTCGACACTCAGGATACGCATGCCGCCGACGGATGACACATCGGACGCATCCTCGGCGCCGTCCGCGACCGGCGTTCCCGCCAGCGCCAGCGTAACCGTCAACGTAAAGGTGGCACCGCCGCCCCGGCGCGACGCGACGACGATATCGCCGCCCATGGCGCGCGCCAGTTGCTTCACCGACGACAGCCCCAGCCCGGCGCCACCGAACCTCGCGGCGATGCCGACATTAGCCTGCGAGAAGGGCCGAAACAGCCGCTTGATCTCGGCCAAGGTCAACCCGATGCCGCTGTCCGACACCGCGAAAGCCGCCACGACCCTGCCCCTGGCGGCCCGCGCTACCGTCACCTTGAGGCCGACATCGCCTTCCGACGTGAACTTGACGGCGTTGTCGACGAGATTTTCCAGCGCCGCGCGCAGCCGCACCGGATCGCCGGTCACGAAGGCCGGCAGCCGATCCGAAATCCGCACCTGCGATTGCAGCCCCTTGGCGGCGGCGCGACCGGTCAGCGAATCCCCGACGCTGCGGGCCACCGCGCGCAGATCGAAGAAGTCCTGCCGCGCCTCTGGCCCACCGCCCCTGGCGCGGCTGCGCGCGGCATCGACAAACAGCGTCGCAAGGCTGGCAAGGTGCTCCGCACCCGTCTTGATGGTATCGACCCAACGCCGCTCGCGCTCGCCGAGATCCGACGTCGCCAACAGATCGCTGACCGCGAGAATCCCGGTCAGCGGCGTGCGGACCTCATGGGCGAATGCCGCCAGTGCCGCCTCCACCGTTGCGGTCGAGTCGGTGGCACGGCCGCGGCGCGGTGTCTTCTTTTTGGCGGTGGCCTTCGGTGTCGGGGCACGCTTCTTCGCCGCCCGCTTGTCCGGCGTACGTTTCCCTCGCGGTGCCCGTGATGTGAGCGCCATGATGTCCCCCAACTGGAGACTTCATAGCATGGCGAGACAGGCCCGTACGAGCACGAGAGAGGCTTTTTCAACCGGCCCGCTTGCAGCCGTCACCCGAGACCGATACGCCGCCGCACCTCGCCCGGCGAGACGCCCTCGGCGTGCAGTTCCCGCAAACCGGTCGCTTGGGTCGACTTGGACAATTTTGCGCCGGTGGCATCCCGCACGAGAGCGTGGTGGCGGTAGCGCGGCTCAGGCAAACTGAGTAGCCGCTGCAACAAGCGATGGACACCGGTGGCCCAGAACAGGTCCTGTCCTCGCACCACATCCGTCACCCCCTGCAACGCATCGTCCAGAACCACCGCGAGGTGATAGCTCGCCGGCGTATCCTTGCGCGCGAGGATGACATCGCCCCACGCCTCGGGCCGCGCTGCCACAAGGCCGGTTTCGCCACCGGGCCCCTCGCCGTGCTCCGTCCAGTCGAAATCGCCGGCAATTGCCAGCGCTTTCGCCATATCGAGCCGCAGCGCATAGGGCGCGCCGGACGCCATCAGCGCTTCGCGCTGGCGTGCCGAGAGTTGCTTCGCCGTGCCGGGATAATGCGGCGCGCAATCTGGATCGCGCGGCCACAACGTATGCGCGTCACGTTCCGCCACCATGCGGGCGATTTCGGCGCGGCTCTCGAAGCTCGGATAGATCAACCCTTTCGCGGCAAGACGGTCCAGCGCCGCGCGATAGGAGGCAAAGTGCTCCGACTGCCGCCGCACCGGCGTCTCCCACCCCATACCGAGCCACGCCAAGTCTTCGTAGATCGCCGCCTCGAACTCCGGCCGGCAGCGCGTGGCGTCGATGTCCTCGATCCGCAACAGCAACCGGCCCTCGGCCTGCCGCGCCAGATCGGCATTGAGCAGCGCCGAATAGGCGTGGCCGAGATGCAGGTAGCCGTTCGGACTCGGCGCGAAACGGAAAACGGGTGGCGGCATTGAACTCTTCCGTAGGACGTGGTCGTTTTAGGCTGCCATGACCATTCACCTCAACTCCCAGGACGATCTCGAAGAGGCGATGGCGCTGCTGGTCAAGCTCGACCCGCGCCTTGCGCCGATCCTCGAACAGACCGGGATGCCGGCGCTGCGGCGGCGCGAGCCGGGTTTCACCGGCCTCGCGGCCATCGTCTGCGGCCAGCAACTCTCGACCGCCAGCGCCGCCGCGATCTGGGGCCGCGTCACTAAGGCCTACGATCCGTTCCATCACGACGCCATCCGCAAGGCTAGAGCCGACCGGCTCGGCCGGCTCGGGCTCTCGGCGGCGAAGATCAAGACGCTGAAGGCCGTCGCCGGCGAACTTGCCAGCGAACGCCTCAACCTCGACGTGCTGGCCGAGGAAGACGCCGACGCCGCGCACAACACGCTCACCGCGCTGCACGGCATCGGCCCGTGGACGGCCGACGTCTATCTGCTGTTCTGCCTCGGCCATGGCGATGCGTGGCCGGCCGGCGACCTCGCGGTGCAGGAAGCCATTAAGGTCGGGCTCGGGTTACAGGCGCGACCGACGGTCAAGCAAATGGCGCCGTTGGCCGAACCGTGGCGGCCAGTGCGCGGCGCGGCGGCGCATCTGTGGTGGGCCTACTACAAGGTGATGAAAAAGCGTGAAGGCGTCATCGCCGGATCGAAAAACGATGCGGCGAAGCCGCCTGTTCCAAACGCCGTTTCAAACAAAGCGCGTGTCGCAAAACCGACATCGATGAAGGCAAAAATGCCGGCAGCCAAAACATCGCGCGCCCGCAAACCACCGAAAGCTACGCCGTGACATCGCAACAGTTCATCGTCGCCTGCAACGATCTCCAGCAGAGTCGCTTCATCGACGTCATACTGCCCGACGCCAACAATCTGCCCACCGATGGCCTGCTGGTGAAAGTCGATCGCTTCGCCTTCACAGCCAACAACATCACTTACGCGATGCTGGGCGATCAGCTCAAATACTGGAGTCTGTTTCCCGCGCCGAACGGCTTCGGCAACATTCCGGTGTGGGGATTCGGCGACGTGATCGCCTCGCGCCATCCCGACATTCCGGAAGGCGAGCGGCTGTTCGGTTATTTCCCGATGGCCACGCATCTCATCATCGAAGCCGCCGACGTCAACAAGCGCGGACTGCGCGATGGCGCTGCGCATCGCCAGGATGTCGCACCGGTCTACAACGCCTACACGCGCGTCAGCGGCGATGCGGCGTTCGCGGGACGCGCCGGCGATTATCAGGCGCTGCTGCGGCCGCTGTTCATGCTGTCGTTTCTCGTCGATGATTTTCTCGCGGAGAACGCCTTCTTCGGCGCGCGCAGCGTGATGCTGTCGAGCGCATCCAGCAAGACCGCGTTCGGCCTCGCGCACCTGCTGCACACGCAACGCAAACCGATCCGCGTCATCGGCCTCACCTCGCGCGGCAATGCGGATTACGTGAGCTCGCTCGGCTGCTATGACGACGTGGTGACTTATGACGATGTCTCGTCGCTCGCCACCGACCATCCCGCCGCCTATGTCGACATGGCCGGCAACGGCGCGCTTCGCACGCAACTGCATCGGCATCTCAGTGACAAACTGGTCTATAGCGGCCGCGTCGGGCTGACGCATCAGGACGCAAGCGACGACAGCGCGACCCTGCCCGGCGCCAAGCCGACATGGTTCTTCGCGCCCGATCAAATTCGCAAGCGCGCCAAGGAGTGGGGACCCGGCGGCATCGACACCCGCTTCGGCGTGGCATGGGCGAGTTTCGTGCCGATGCTGGATCGCTGGATCAGCATCACCGACGGCCGTGGCGAGGCCGCCGTTCAGCAGATCTATCTCGACACTCTGAACGGCCGCGTGAAGCCGGATCAGGCGCACATGCTGTCGCTGTCGGAATGAGCGTCGCTCCGGACCATCAGTTCAAGATGCGGTCCCACGTCGATTGTGCAAAAGCCTCAGCCGGCACCGCGAACGGCCCCTTCTGAAAAGCTGCGAACGGAAACCCAAGTTCAGGCGCCGCCGCCACGCGCGCCCGAACACGCGCCCGCCGCTGCCGCGCCTCGTCGGTGAACTCCATCCGAAAGACCGCGAGCAACCGGGTGCTGAAACGAAGCCTGCGCATCAATTCGCGCCGTTCGGCGACATAGTCCGCGAACGCATCCGGCGTCCATGCCGCGTCCGTTGCCAGCGCCGCCGCGACCAGCCGCACGTCCCGGAACGCGATGCTGATGCCCTGCCCTCCCGCGGGGTCGCTGTGCCCGGCCGCATCGCCGATCAGAACGACGCCGGGCGCTACAGGTACATCGATCCACACCTCATTATTGGGATAGCCCTGACACGGACCGGCGGGCCGCGCCGCCGCGAGGTGCTTGCCTTGCGGCAGCGACGGACAATCGAACGCCGCCAGAAACCGCTCGACCGCGCCCTCGCCCGCGAAACGTTGGCGTTGCTCCATACTATGGGCGGCATAGAGCCGTATCCGCCCTTGACCCTGGGGCAGCACGTAAAATCCGATGTCGCCGTCGACGCCCATCGATTGCTCGTCGCTGGGCCATGCATCGGCTCCCTCGACTAGAAGCCCGGTAAAGAAGTGATGCACGGGATCCGACAATCGCTCGAACCCGGCCTGGCGCGCGACCGCCGAATTGCGGCCATCGGCCCCGACGATCAATTTCGGCGTCAGGATTTCAGACTCGCCATCGCGTTCGAACGCGATTTGCGGCGGATGTCCCGGCGTCACTTGCAGCCGCTCGATCCCGCGCAACAGCGTGACACCCGCTTTGACAGCCACCGCATTGAGCGTATCGCAGAGCCGGGGATGACCGAGATTCAGCGCGCCGCGAACATCGGGCACGATCCTGTCCATCGCCAGCGTGGCCGCGCGCGCCTGCTCCGGACTGGTCCCTTCTCCGTAGGGGACGGACTTCACCGTGTAGTTGCCGCCGGCGCGTTCCAGCAGATCGAGTAGCCCGAGTTGCCGCGCTTCGGCGACACCCCACGGGACAATGAACTCGCCGCGAACGCGATCGACATGCGCCCGCGACTTCTCCAGCAACACGACCTCGCGGCCGACGCGGGCGAGAACGATCGCCATCGCGCTGCCGGCAACGCCCGCACCGACAATGTCGATCTCAGGCGTCGAACCCGGTCGCGACATCGATCCAGCCCCCTCAGCATCGGCAAGTCTACGGGAACCCGCGCCCGCTGGCTATCGCTTCAATCACGGGTCATGCATCCCGCCCCCTTCTCGGTCAGGACAAACCGTATAGATTATGCTGCACCGAACCCGCGACAAGACGGACAGGAGCGAGACGCCGCCATGCTGGACAAAACAAGACCCGCTGCCGCGCTGGTTGAAGACTGGCTCGACCGGTTCGAGAGCGCTCTGTCGAATGCGAACGGCAACGAACTCGCCAAGCTGTTCCATGCCGAGAGTTATTGGCGCGATGTGCTGGCACTGAGCTGGACCTTCACTACCGTCAATGGCCGCGACGCCATTCTCGCCGCACTTGCGACGCTCGGGTCACGCCATGCGCCGCGCGACTTCCGCCTTGCTTCGGGACGCACCGCGCCGCGCAGCGTGATGCGCGCCGGCACACAATGCCTTGAGGCGATCTTCGAATTTGAAACTGCCGAGGGTCGCGGCAGCGGCGTGCTGCGCCTGATCCCCGATCATGAAGACAACAACGCGCTGAAGGCCTGGACGCTGCTCACCGCGCTCGACGAACTTAAAGGTCACGAGGAGCGCGACGGCCGTGCGCTCTCCACCGGCACCGCCACGGCGCGCAATTTCCACGGGCCGAACTGGCTCGACAAACGCCGCGCCGCGCTCGCCTATCAGGACCGCGATCCCGACGTGCTGGTGATCGGCGGCGGTCAGGCCGGGCTCGCCATCGCGGCACGCCTCGCTCATCTTCAGATCGATACGCTGATCGTCGATCGCGAAGCGCGCATCGGCGACAACTGGCGCAAACGCTATCACGCGCTGACGCTGCACAACCAGGTGCATGTCAATCACCTGCCCTACATGCCGTTTCCAAAGAACTGGCCGACCTACATTCCGAAGGACAAGCTCGCCAACTGGTTCGAATCCTATGTCGAGAGCCTCGAACTCAATTTCTGGACCGGCACCGAATTCGAGGGCGGCAGCTATGACGAGACCAGCGGTCGCTGGACCGTGACGCTACGCCGAACTGACGGCACCACGCGCATCATGCATCCGCGTCACATCGTCATGGCCACCGGCGTCAGCGGCATTCCCAATCGTCCCGAAATTCCGACCTTGCCGGACTTCGCCGGCACCGTGCTGCATTCGAGCCAATACACCGATGGCGAAGCGTGGCGCGGCCGCCGCGCGCTGGTGATCGGCACCGGCAATAGCGGCCACGACATCGCGCAGGATCTCCACGCCAGCGGCGTCTATGTCACGCTGGTGCAACGCAGCCCGACGCTGATCACCAATGTCGAACCCAGCGCGCAACTCGCCTATGCGCTCTACGACGAAGGCCCGCCGCTGGAAGACTGCGACCTGATCACCACCGCGACGCCGCTCGCGCTGGCGCGCAAGAGCCACCAGCTCATGACCGCGAAGTCGAAGGAACTCGACGGCGATCTGCTGGCAGGGCTGGCGCGGGTCGGCTTCAAATACGATTTTGGCGAGGACGGCACCGGCTGGCAGTTCAAGTATCTCACGCGTGGCGGCGGCTATTACTTCAACGTCGGCTGTTCCGATCTGGTTGCGGCGGGCGAGGTCGGCCTCGTTCAGTATACCGATATCGACGCTTTCGTAGCGGATGGCGCACTGCTGCACGACGGCAGGACCTTGCCCGCCGACCTGATCGTGTTGGCGACCGGCTACAAGGGGCAGGAACATCTGGTGCGTAAGCTGTTCGGCGAGGCGACAGCCACCCACGTCGGGCCGATCTGGGGCTTCGGCGACGGCCAGGAATTACGCAACATGTACGTCCGCACGCCGCAACCCGGCCTCTGGTTCATTGCCGGAAGCCTGGCGCAATGCCGCATCAACTCGAAGTACCTGGCATTGCAGATCAAGGCCTATGAGACCGGCCTGCTGCCGCGGCAGCAATAGCGACACGAGCGGCGGATAAGCCGCCAAAGCCCTTCACAATGCCGTCACGGTGCCTGTAGTATTCAGTTTCAAGCTGCTTCGCAGCCATAATGGAGGCCGGGAGCGTTAGTTGAACGCACATGTCTCACAAGGCGGTTGGCCGGTCCTGGTCCTCAACGCGGACTTCCGGCCACTGAGTTACTACCCTCTCTCGCTGTGGTCGTGGCAGGATGCGATCAAGGCGGTGTTCCTGGACCGCGTCAACATCGTCGAGCACTACGACCACGCGGTGCACAGCCCCTCTTTCGAGATGCAACTGCCGAGCGTGGTCTCGCTGAAGTCGTTCGTCAAGCCGACCACGCATCCCGCTTTCACCCGTTTCAATGTCTTCCTGCGCGACAGGTTCAGTTGCCAGTACTGCGCCTCGCATGAGGACCTGACCTTTGATCACATCGTTCCGCGCTCGAAGGGCGGCCAAACGACGTGGGAGAATGTCGTCGCCGCCTGCTCGCCGTGCAATCTTCGCAAGGGCAACCTCACCACCGCGCAGGCCAACATGTATCCCCGGCAGACGCCGTTCGCGCCGACCGTGCATCAGCTTCATCGCAACGGCCGCCTGTTTCCGCCGAACTACCTGCACGAGAGCTGGCTCGACTATCTATATTGGGACACCGAACTCGATCCGTAACCGCTATGGCTGCCCGCTTCGCAGCGCCAGTTCGCGCGTCCATTGCTCTGCCCAGACGGATACCGGCTCGAAGGCCCGGCGCAGACCCTGACCCAGCGCGGTCAGGCGATATCCCTCGTCCGTGAGTTCGATCAATCGGGCTTCACGAAGGTCCTTCAAGCGTTGGTTGAGAAGGGTCGGCGAGACATCGCCACATGCCCGCTGCAACGGCCTGAATTTGAGCGCCCCGTGACGCAATTCCCACACGATGCGAAGCAGGCCACGGCGGGACGCAAGATCGAGCAAGGCCATGATCGGCCGCCCGGTCTCCGAACCGTGCACCGGCTTGCCGGGAAGCGGCGTGCCCTTCGCAACACTCCGTGCCTTGCGTGTCATGGCCGGCTTTCGATCCCGGCGGTTCGCGGCGACGACGGAAAGCGGACACCACCCGGCTCTAGCGGCAGGTCGAGCGCGTTAGCGACGTACGAGACCGTGCGATAGAAACCGCACAGCATCAGGATTTCGAGAATCTGCGCATCATCATAGTGCAGACGCAGCCGATCGAATTCGACCTGGTCCAGCGTGGCTCTGTCATGCAGGGCATCGACCGCTGCGATCAACGCCCGCTCCTTTTCGATCCAGCATGCTGCGGACGACGGCGCATTGCGCGTGGCATCGATCTGCTCATCAGTCAGACCCGCGGGAGATGCGTAGATCGCAACGTGGACACCCCATTCGTACTCGCAGTTCGCACGCGCCGTGGTGCGGTCGATGACGATCTCGCGATCGCGCAGCGAAAGCGGCCCACGACCCAGCAACGAGCCGTCCCGGAATTTTGTCCACGCCCGCGTGCTGGTGGCGATGGTCCGGAACAACACCAGTGGCTCGCGGCCTTTCATGATCGCATCGAAGCTCGCCTGCACGTCCGGCGCGTAGGGCGGATCGAGCGGCGAAATGCGGGATGCGGCAACCGACACGGGACACCTCCATGGAACGAAGCATATTGCTACAATAAATGTAGCGAACGCTATGCTACTTATTCTGTAGCGCCCGTCAAGTCTCTGCAGATCAGGATTTGCAGCGGTCCGCGCCAGGACAAGGATTTTGCCCTCACCGATCCGCTCTGCTAACCAAGCGCCATCGGGACAAGGACGCCGCCGCGATCCCGGCGTGCGCAGACAGGAGCAGAGGACGAAAATGATCGAAACGGTTGGCATCATCGGCGCCGGCACCATGGGCAACGGCATCGCGCAAATCTGCGCAGCGGCCGGATTGAGCGTCGTCATGACCGACATTTCCGACGCGGCGGTCGCGCGCGGACTGTCAGTCGTCGACAAGAGCCTGGAGCGGCTGGTCAACAAACAGAAGATGAGCGAAGCCGATCGTGCGGCGGCGCTCAAGCGCATCAACGGCACCACCGACAAGGCGAAGCTCGCGAATTGCGATCTGGTGATCGAGGCCGCGACAGAAAACGAAGATCTCAAGGTCAAGATTCTGAAGGATCTCTGCGCAACGCTGCAACCGCGCGCGCTGCTTGCCACCAACACCTCGTCGATTTCCATCACCAAACTCGCGGCGGCGACCGACCGTCCCGACCGTTTCATCGGCATGCATTTCTTCAATCCGGTGCCGCTGATGGCGCTGCTGGAGCTGATCCGCGGCTTGCAGACCTCCGACGATACCCACGCCCAAGCCGTCGATTTTGCCAAGCGGGTCGGCAAGGTGGCGATCACCGCGAAGAACAGCCCCGGCTTCGCCGTCAACCGCATCCTGTGCCCGATGATCAACGAGGCGATCTTCGCTCTGCAGGAAGGCATCGCCAGCGCCGAGGACATCGACGCCGGCATGAAGCTCGGTTGCAACCAGCCGATCGGACCGCTGGCGCTGGCCGACATGATCGGCCTCGACACCATGCTGTCGGTGATGGAGGTGTTCTACGAGGGCTTCAACGATTCGAAGTACCGTCCCGCGCCGCTGCTCAAGGAAATGGTCGCTGCCGGCCACCTCGGCCGCAAGACCGGCAAGGGGTTCTACGACTACGGCAAGCAGGGTTGACGAAAAGCGGCGCGGCATCGTAGCCCGCGCCGACTATCTCGGGCGAAGCTGAAACGAAAGCCGGGCGCGATCCACGAT
>JAEWIX010000043.1 GCA_023386885.1 Pseudomonadota bacterium | reverse complement strand
CCTCAGCGCACGCCGCCTGCCGCTGCCCGCCCGGCGCCGCCCGAACGCCCGGCTGCAACTCCGCCATCTCCTCCGACAGCGCCGAAAGCGCCGCCGGCCGCTGGCGGTGCTCCGCACCCGTCGTCGGCCTACGGCACGCCCAAGGCCGCGCCGACACCCCCGGCAGCGCAGCCTGCCGCGCCCGCGAAACAGCCGCCGTCATCAAGCGGACGACAGGGCAGCAGCCCGACGCCGCCTCCCGCGGCCGGCGGTGCTCCGCATCCGTCCTCGGCCTACGGCACGCCGAAAGCGGCTCCGACACCGCCGCCAGCGCAGCCTTCAACCCCAGCGCAGCCGTCATCAAGCGGTCGACAGGGCAGCACTCCGACGCCGCCGCCCGCGGCGGGTGGGGCTCCGCATCCGTCGTCCGCTTACGGCACGCCGAAGCAGGCTCCCGGCAGCCAGACCGCCGCGCCTGCGCAGCCGGTGAAGCCGCCGCAGGTCTCCGCACCGTTGCCGCCGCCGCCTCCGGTTGCCGACAAGGTCATCGCGCCCGATGGACAGCGGCAGGGACCGCGCCGGATGGAGGATTTCCGTTCCGAGCGGCGCGAGTCGCAGCAGGGTGGCCGCACCATCATCACCGAGCCGGGGCGCGTCATCGTGCGCGACCCGAGCGGCCATTCGTTCATCCGGCATAACGAGGACGATCGCTTCCGCCGCGGCGCGCGCGACATCCGGCAGGAGCGCGCGGGCAACGATACCCGAACCATCGTGGTGCGCCCCGACGGTACGCAGATCATCACGGTGAACGATCGCGATGGCCGGATGCTGCGTCGAATCCGTCGCGACCAGCGCGGTCAGGAAATCATCATCATCGACAACGATCGTCACGATCACCGTGGCGGCCGTGGTGGCCGCGGCGGTTCGGTCGCGGCGGGCGTCGCGGCCGGCATGGTTGCCGGTGCGATCGGCGGTTACTTCGTGTCGTTGCCGCCACCGACGGTTCGAATTCCGCGCGATCGTTACATTGTCGAAGCGGAGCACGCGCCGCCCGATGTGATCTACGAGACGTTGCTGGCTCCGCCGGTGGATCGGATCGAGCGCGCCTATTCGCTGGATGAAATCCGTTACAGCCCGATGGTGCGCGCGCGTATGCCGAGCATCGATCTCGACACCATCAACTTCGAAACCGGATCGTGGGATATCCCGGACGATCAGGCGGCGAAGCTGCAGGTGATCGCGGATGGCATCAATCGCGCGATCCAGCGCAATCCGCGCGAGGTGTTCCTGATCGAGGGCCACACCGACGCGGTCGGCAACGACGTCGACAATCTGTCGCTGTCGGATCGCCGTGCGCAGTCGGCTGCGGAATTGCTGACGCAGCAATTCCAGGTGCCACCGGAGAATCTGGTGACGCAGGGTTATGGCGAGCAGAATCTCAAGGTGGCGACGGATGGTCCGGCACGGGAGAATCGCCGCGTCACGGTCCGCCGCATCACGCCGTTGTTGAACGGCGGAACGGCGTCGGCCGCCCCGCCGCCGCGGAGGTAAGCGCGAAGTCACGCTGAAAATGGAAATGGCCGGGAGCGATCCCGGCCATTTCTTATTTCGTCATGGTTAGTTGCCGTCTCAGCTCTTGTCGTTCTCCAGCTTCGGGATGTTCGCCCCCTCCGGGGCCGCGATCAAACCCGTCTTCGCATAGAGGTTCAGTTTGGCACGGGTGTCGGTGATGTCGAGGTTGCGCATGGTCAGTTGACCGATGCGATCCGCCGGGGTGAACGCCGCGTCCTCAACCTTCTCCATGCTCAGCCGCTCCGGCGCATAGGTCAGGTTGGGGCTCTCGGTGTTCATGATCGAATAGTCGTTGCCGCGACGCAGTTCGAGCGTGACCTCGCCGGTGACAGCGCGCGCGACCCAGCGTTGCGCGGTTTCGCGCAGCATCAGGGCCTGCGAATCGAACCACCGTCCCTGATAGAGCAGGCGGCCGAGCTTCATGCCGTTGATGCGGTATTGCTCGATGGTGTCTTCGTTGTGGATGCCGGTGACGAGACGTTCGTAAGCGATGTGCAACAGCGCCATGGCCGGCGCCTCGTAGATACCGCGGCTCTTGGCCTCGATGATGCGGTTCTCGATCTGGTCGCTCATGCCGAGGCCATGCCGGCCGCCGATGGCGTTGGCTTCGAGGAACATCGCGACGGGATCGGTGAAGGTCTTGCCGTTGAGCGCGACCGGCTGGCCTTCCTCGAACCGCACCGTGATCTTCTCGGCTTTGACTGCGCAGTCGTCGCGCCAGAACGGCACGCCCATGATCGGATTGACGATGGTGATGCCGCTGTCGAGGTGCTCGAGATCCTTGGCTTCATGCGTCGCGCCGAGGATGTTGCTGTCGGTCGAATAGGCTTTCTCGGCGCTCATCTTGTAGGCGAAACCGTTCGCCGTCATGAATGCCGACATTTCCGCGCGGCCGCCGAGTTCGTCGATGAACTGCTGATCGAGCCACGGCTTGTAGATGCGCAGGTCCGGATTGGTCAGCAGGCCGTAGCGGTAGAACCGCTCGATATCGTTGCCCTTGTAGGTCGAACCGTCGCCCCAGATGTTGACGCTGTCTTCCTTCATGGCCGACACCAGCATGGTGCCGGTGACGGCGCGCCCCAAGGGCGTGGTGTTGAAGTAGGCGATGCCGCCGGTCGAGACATGAAAGGCGCCCGCCTGGATCGCGGCGATGCCTTCGTGAACCAGTTGCGTGCGGCAGTCGACGAGGCGGGCCTTCTCGGCGCCGAACTCCATCGCCTTGCGCGGAATCTCGTCGTAGTCAGCCTCGTCCGGTTGCCCCAGATTGGCGGTATAGGCGAACACGCGGGCACCCTTCTGCTTCATCCAAAGCAGCGCCGCGCTGGTGTCGAGCCCGCCCGAGAATGCGATGCCGACATTTTCGCCCTTGGGCAGGTTCTTTAAAATCGTACTCATGAAGCTTCCAATCGACCGGTTGTCGTCTGCGATTTTACTACGCGAATATCAAATGGTGCGCCATCGGGCAGGCGCTTAAACCTAGCTCACCGCGATGGCGCGGGACCGACATCGCGGCCCCGCAAGCGCTGCATCATCCGGTAGCCGGGCCAGGCGAACCGCGTCAGCGCGGCGTCGATCCGCTCGTCGGTGGTCCGCGTCGATGGCCAGCGGTAGAAGTAGCCGTGCAGCAGCCAGATCACGAGAAAGGTCACGAGCCCGGCGATCGAGACGTCGGTGAAGAAGTGGCCGCCGAACGCCATCCGCAGCCCGCTGGTGACCGCGCCGAAAACCACCGCGCCGGTATAGGCCAGCGGTCGCCATGTGGGCGGGGCAAGAGCCGCCGGAGCCAGCGTCCAGAATGCAGTCGCACCTTCGCCGGAGAAGAACGAGCAGTTCTTCGGGCATTGACCGCGATGGTCCCACCACGCCACGAACGGCAGCGGGCCGCTGAATTCCGTCACCGTCACCGGGCGGGGACGGCCCCAGAAACTCTTGAAGGTGAAGTTGGTCAGCACGCCGGCGGAGAGCAGCAGCGTCAGCAGCAGGAAGGCGACGGTGCGGCCGCGCACCAGCAGTGGACGATCCGGCCGAAACATCTTCACCACCAGCGCGACGATGGAGGGCAGGGCGAAGGCCCACGCCACCCACATCGCGGCGTCGCGCGCGAAATCGGCCAGCGGATCGAGGCGCAACGGGAAATCCTTGATCGCGGGATCGTAGAACAGCGCAGCCAGTTTCAGGTCTAGTTCGGGATAAACGCCGAACGTCACGCCGATGGCGAGCGCGAGGCCGAGCGCAATGAAAAGTCCGGTGCGGTTCATGGCGCGGGTTTAGCCGAGGTGAGGGGCCGGGGGAAGCCGGGAAGCCATGTTGCGATTCAGGCCGGCGGCGGCACCGGGGGTGCCTGCGACACTGGCGGTTCGCGCCACGCGCCTGCCTTGCGCCCTGCGATCAGCCAGTAGACCGCGCCGGCGACGACGCCGGCGCCCATCATGATTTCCAGATGCCGCCGTACGATGCCATCGAAAGTCATGGTCGCCGGATCGAATGGTACGAGGCCGAGATAGCAGGCAAGGCCTGTGAGTGCGCCGCCGACCGCGTAGGTCAGGGCGCTGCGAATGCTGAAGGTTTCGGTGACCAGCACCACCAGCAACGCCGGAATCAAGGCGAAGCCGCTGACGAAGATGAAGCCGAAGCCGAACATGACATTCAGCGCATCCGGATCGATCGGCCCGAGCGCCATGTCGCTCCAGTCCGGAAACAGGATCGCCATCACGATCACCGCGCCGGCGGCAAAGCACGCCAGCAGCAAGCCGATCACGATCGCGAACAGATGGCCGATCAGCGACATGAAGGTGATGGCCCCTCGTTGCCGCCATCCTTCGAGGCTCGCGGCATTTGCCGCTCGCACCTCAGGATGACGGATGTACCGGTCGCGTCACCCTGAGGTGCCGCCGCAAAGCGGCGGCCTCGAAGGGCGATGCAGCCATGCAACACGAGTCTCAATCCGTCATCGCCATGGCGCGGAGCGCCTGACGTTCGCGCGCGGAGAGTTTTTCGGTTTCCGACTTGAGCTGGCCGCAGGCAGCGAGAATGTCGCGGCCGCGCGGCGTGCGCACCGGCGACGAGTAGCCGGCGTTGAAGACGTATTCGGAGAATTTCTCGATCTGATCCCAGTCGGAGCATTCGTAGCGCGTGCCCGGCCACGGATTGAACGGGATCAAATTGATTTTGGCGGGGATCCCCTTGAGCAACTTCACCAACAGCTTCGCATCGTCGAGCGAATCGTTGACGCCCTTCAGCATCACGTACTCAAAGGTGATGCGGCGCGCGTTCGATGCGCCGGGATAGTCGCGGCAGGCTTGCAGCAATTCGGCCAGTGGATACTTGTGGTTCAGCGGCACCAGCTCGTTGCGCAATTCGTCGCGCACCGCGTGCAGCGAAATCGCCAGCGACACGCCGATCTCCGCGCCAGTACGGACAATGTTCGGCACGACGCCGGACGTCGATAGCGTGACGCGGCGCTTGGAGATGCCGATGCCGTCGCCGTCGGTGACGATCAGCAGCGCGTCACGCACCGCATCGAAATTGTAGAGCGGCTCGCCCATGCCCATCATCACGATGTTGGTGACGAGGCGGTTGCCGGTCGGCGTCGCGCGATCGGCCCAGTCGTTGAGGCGGTCGCGCGCGACCATGATCTGGCCGACGATCTCGCCGGCGGTGAGGTTGCGCACCAGCCGCTGCGTGCCGGTGTGGCAGAACGAGCAGTTCAGCGTGCAGCCGACCTGCGACGAGACGCACAGCGTGCCGCGATCCGTCTCCGGAATGTAGACGCACTCGACCTCGTGCGGATTTTCGCCGGCGGTGCCGCTCGGCAGCCGCAGCAGCCACTTGCGGGTGCCGTCGTTGGAAATCTGTTCGGCGACCACCTCCGGCCGGGCCACGGTGAAGTGCCCGGCAAGCTGCGCGCGCATCTCCTTCGAGATGGTGGTCATCGCATCGAAATCGGCGACCCCGCGCACATACATCCAGTGCCAGAGCTGCTGCACCCGCATCTTGCGCTGCGCCGGCGCGACGCCGATGCCGCCGAGCAGGTCGGCGAGCTCCGTGCGCGACAGACCCACCAGCGACGGCACGGCCGGGGGCACGTAGCTTTCCAGCGGGGCTTTTTCCAGCGGCATATCGCCAGATGGCAACGCTCGGGAACGCGGCGCGGCGCTGGTGGAACCGGCTTCAACGGACGAAACAGTCATGGAACTCGGTCTGTTAAGGAGCGATCCCGCTCCAAATAGGCTTTCCCAGGCCCGCTGGAAAGGCGCAAATGGCCGAATCCGGCCGTTCGCGCCGGTCAAATCTCCGGCAGGTTACCGGCGGCAGTCCTGCGCCATGCGGTCCAGCGCCTGCGACAGCCCCTTGAGCGAGAACACGTCGGTGGTCTGGGTGCCCCTGCTGGAGACGGCCTTGACGGTCATGTCGGCGCCCTTACGCATCGCCTCGACCAGCTTCTCCTCCTCCGCGGCATTCTTGATCCAGAGCCCGTCGCCCTGAGTATACATCGCGTAGTTGCCGCTGCCGACCTCGAGCGTCGATTCCGACCCGGGCTTGGCCGGATAGCCGAGCATGATCGAGACCTCGTTGACGACCTTCTCAGCCGGGCGGCTCGAGATAAAGGCATAGGCGGGATCGCGCGGCCGATTGGGCGGATTGGTTTTCGAGGATGACGGCTTGGCCAGCGCGAAGCAGACCTTCTTGCCGTGGGGCGCGGCGGTATAGGCGCCCCAGCTTCCGAATTGTCCGAGCAGCGTCGGCTCGCTGGATTCGGATTTCGCGCCGCGCTGTGCAAGCGCAACCGTCGAACTCGCGCACAGCATCGCGCCTGCCAGAAGAATCAACGTCCTCCGCACCGACATTGCCGGCCCTCGTTTGCGTTGCTTGGTGACTGGAAGATGGCTCTGTCGTGTGTTGTCTCGAATCTGCATGAGGCGGACATAGCATTTTACGCCGATGATGGCGATTACCGATTGGTCATGTTGTTGCGGGCGTGCACGGCCGCGCGCTGCTCGGCCCATTGCGCGTCAGTCCATTGCAGCAGATCCTCGGCCCCGGACGAGCGCAGATGCGCGCCGCCATCCTGCACCACCATCTCGCCGTTGATGTAACCGGCGCGATCGGAAATCAGGAAGCTTGCGAGATCGGCCAGCTCGCCATGGTCGCCGACGCGTCCGAGCGGATTCCTTGCAGCACTGTCGCTGCGCCTCTTGGCTTGCAATTGTCCCGACGCGCCCGGTGTCGGAAACGAGCCGGGCGCAATCGCCACAAGGCGAATGCCGTTAGGCCCCCATTCCACTGCGAGACTTTTGGTCATCGCCAGCACGGCGGACTTTGCCATCGCCGACGGCACCGTGAAGGCGCGGCCGGTAATCGTCGATGTCGAGAGAATGCTCAGCACCACGCCGCGATGGTTCGATTCGATCCAGCGCTTGCCAGCGGCGAGCGTGCAATACATCGTGCCGTGTAATGTCGGTGCGAGGATCGCGTCCGCCGCGCGCGGCGACAGATGTTCGCTTTGCGCGATGAAGGTCGCGGCGGCGTTGTTGATCAGCACGTCGAGCGGCGCATCGCGCCAGATTGCATCCATCATGTCGTCGACGGCCGCAGCATCGCGAATGTCGCACGGCATGGCGTGAATTGTCGCGCCGGTCTCGTCGTGCAAATGCTGCGCGGTCGCGTCCAGCATCTCGCGCCGTCGTCCGCAGATCGTCAGTTCCGCGCCAAGTTCGCCAAAGCGTTTCGCCATCGCCGCGCCGAGACCGGAACCGCCGCCGGTGACGAGAATGCGCTTGCCTGCAAGCAAAGTCTTTTCGAACATCGTTTGAATCCTTCCACGACCCGGAATAACCGCGAGTTGCGGCTTGCCGTGCATCTTGCAACGCGCGCCACTTTCGAATCAGATTGTAGCCTGCGGCCAAATCCGGCAGAAAGTCTCATCATTCCGCTTCGTGCGTGTCATCCAGCCCGTCTGGCAACTTCAGGTGTGTTCATGAAAGCCATCCTCTGCTCCCAATATTGCGGCCCCGACGGTCTCGTGCTGGCGGATATTCCCGATCCGGTCGCCGGTCCCGGCGAGGCAGTGATCGCGATCAAGGCGGCGGCGCTGAATTTCTTCGATCTCCTGATGATTCAGGGCAAGTACCAGATCAAGCCGCCGTTCCCGTTCTCGCCGTCGGCGGAAGTCGCGGGCGTGATCGAGAGCGTCGGCGCGGGCGTCACCGATCTCAAGGTCGGCGATCGCGTGATGGCGTCGTGCGGGCACAACGGCGCGCGCGAGAAAATCGCGCTGCCGGCCTCGGCTATCATCAAGATTCCGGACAATCTCGATTTCGACCGCGCTGCCGGCATCACCATTATCTACGGCACCACGCTGCACGCGTTGGAAGATCGCGCCAGCCCGAAGCCGGGCGAGACGCTCGCGGTGTTGGGAGCCGCCGGCGGCACCGGCCTCGCCGCCTGCGAAATCGGCAAGCTGCTGGGGCTCAAGGTGATCGCCTGCGCTTCGTCCGACGAAAAGCTGGCGTTCGCGAAAGAGCACGGCGCCGAACTGACGCTGAACTACAGCAAGGAAGACCTCAAGGACGGCTTGAAGAAGCTCACCGGCGGCAAGGGCGTCGACATCGTCTATGATCCTGTCGGTGGCAGCTATTCGGAAGCCGCGCTGCGTGCCATCGCCTGGGAGGGCCGCTTTCTGGTGATCGGTTTCGCTGCCGGCGAAATCCCGAAGATGCCGCTCAACCTCGCGCTGCTGAAGGGTTGCGATATTCGCGGCGTGTTCTGGGGCGCATGGACCAAGATCAATCCGGCGAAGAACCGCGCCAATCTCGAGCGACTGGCGCAATGGACGGCCGAGGGTAAAATCTCATCGCATGTCGACCGCACCTTCCCCTTGGGGCAGACCGCCGACGCGCTGAAGGTACTCGCCGGCCGTCAGGCGATGGGCAAGGTGATCCTGCATCCGTGAGGATGCGTGATGTTATGAGCCGCCGTCGTTCATCGCTGCATCATCTTCCAGCCCGCGCGACAAGGCCGCGCGGGCGGCATCCCGGTGCACGGGTTTGATGTTGCTGGCAACCATGCGGAGCGCGGTGGCGAGCACCGCGGCATCGTCGGTGAAGCCCAGCACCGGCATCAGGTCGGGCATGAAATCGAATGGCAGGATGAAATAAGCCAGTGCGCCAAGCAGCGCCGCTTGCACATGGCGCGGCGTCTGTCGGTCGAACGCGCAGTAATAAGCTGCCAGCAAATCCTCGACGAACGGCAACTTCGCTGCTACGCGCTTCAACTTCTTCCAGAATTCCTTGCGCACCCGCGCAGGATCTTCCGCCAGACGCGAGGCCGGCTCAAAGTCCATGGTCTGCTCGGTCGCCATCGCAAGATTCCCTGAATGGTGTGGCAATACAGCCGGGGCCAAAAGCTTCATGCCCACTATTTGGTCATGCGCCGATGCCGGTACAAGTCGCGATCACGCGACGCCGAGTTGCGCCGCGGCGGCGTTCATAGCCCTCGCCAGATCGACGTCGCGCGCGGTGACGCCACCGGCATCGTGGGTGGAGAGCACGACCTCCACGGTCTTGTAGACGTTGCGCCATTCCGGATGGTGGTCGGCCTTCTCGGCGGCCAGCGCCACCCGCGTCATGAAGCCGAACGCCTCGTTGAAATCCTTGAACACGAAGGTCCGGCTGATGGCGTCTCGGCCCGGGACCTCGGCCCACCCCTTGAGTTCCTTCAATACCGCTACGCGCTCTTCCCGCGACAACCGCTCCACCATGACCGTACCTCCGCGCTGGTTCCTCGCGCCTTCTTCACGCGAACTTTATTCTAGCATCGAAATGCGCAGCTTCGCGCCATGCCACAATATTGCACCAAACAGGTTCCAAGCGTTCCTCTGGCGGTTTTCGTCTGGCCGCTCGATTGCCAGCCATTCGCGAGGAGATGACTGTTGACACGATCGGGCTGCCGACATTGAGCGAAAGCACCGCCCCGGGGGGCACACGCCGCGACGCCGATGGTCGCGAGAGCGGCCCCGCGCCGCTGTCGCCGCGTTCCGCCAAACGAAAGGTCATGCTGATCACGCTGGCGGGCACGCTGGCGCTGATCGGGCTTGTCGCCGGCGCCTATTACTTCGCCATGCGCCCGGTGACATTGCGGATCGCGGTCGGGCCCACTAACAGCGACGATGTCAAGGTCATCCAGACCATGGCGCAGGTGTTCGCGCGCCAGCACGAGTCGGTTCGGTTGCGTCCGGTGCTCACCGAGAATATCGGCGCCAGTGCCACGGCGATCAAGGACGGCACGGCGGATCTCGCCGTCGTTCGCGGCGATCTCGACATCCCGAAGAATGCGCAGGCGGTGGCGACGTTGCGCAAGAATGTCGTGATGCTGCTGGTGCCGTCGCCCAGGGTGGATTCGGCCGGACAAGGTGACGCCGGGAAAATTGCCAGCATCCCGCAACTCGCTGGCCACCGTATCGGTGTGATCGGGCGGACGCAGGCAAACGTGAAGCTGCTCCATCTCATCCTGGGCCAGTATGGCGTCGAGGCCGATAAAGTGACGGTGGTTCAGTTCGCGCCGTCGGAGATCTCCGACGCTATTCGGAACCACAAGGCCGATGCCTATCTCGCGGCGGGTCCGATTGGCGGCCGGCTGATTTCGGAAACCATCGCGGCGGCGTTGCGCGATGCCGGCACGCCCATCTTCCTGCCGATCGATGCGGCCGATGCCATCGTGCAGAATAACCCGGTGTATGACACGGCGGAGATTCCCGCCGGAGTTTTCGGCGGCGCGCCGGCACGTCCCCAGAGCGAAATCAAGACCATCAGTTTCGGCTATCATATCGTGGCGCGGGACACCTTGTCCGAAGCAACGGTGGCGGCGCTGACCCGGGAGATTTTTGCGATCCGGCAGGAAGTGGCGACCGACTTTCCGCTCGCGGCGAAGATCGAAACGCCTGACACCGACAAGGACGCCGTGTTGCCGGCGCATCCCGGCGCCGCCGCTTATGTCGATGGCGAAGAAAAATCCTTCATGGATCGCTACAGCGATTACATCTGGTGGGCGCTGATGGGATTGTCGGCGCTGGGATCGCTGGGCGCCTGGTTCGCGAGCTATTTCAAGCGTGACGAGCGGACCAGCAACACTTCGCACCGAGGCCGCCTGCTCGATATGCTGGCGCTGGCGCGGCGTAGCGACTCGATCGAGGAACTCGATCGCATGCAGGCCGAAGCCGACGACATTCTTCGCTCGACGCTGGATTGCTTCGAGTGCGGCGGCATCGAGCAGGGTGTGCTGACCGCGTTCAGCATCGCGCTGGAGCAGTTCCACAACGCGGTGGCGGATCGCAAGATGTGGCTGGCGACATTGCCGCCCAATGCCTCTCAGGATTCCCTCAAGGCCAACGTGCAGTTGATCACCAGTTCATCGTAGTCAATCTGTCACGCAAACGTCCCGCGGCTGTCAGATAGCCTCGGCATAGAAGGTGCCTCCCTCGAACGATTCCAAGGAGGCACCGATGACGTTCCGCCTGTCCCGCCGCCGCTTTCTCACCACCGCGACCGCCACCGGCATCGGTCTCGCCGGCAATATGGCGATGCCCTATCTCAGCCGTGCGGCGGATCGTCCGTCGATCGGCCATGGCGTGCAGTCCGGCGATGTCGGCATCGATGGCGGCGTCGTCTGGTCGCGTGCGGATCGTCCCTCGCAGATGCTGGTCGAGGTTTCCACCACGGAATCGTTTCGCAATGCGCGGGCGCTGCCGCCGATCGCGGCGCTGCCGGAAACCGACTTCACCGCGAAGCTGCTGATCGACAATCTGCCGTCGGATCAGGATATCTTCTACCGCGTCAAGTTTCGCGATCTCTCGCACTCCAGCGTTGAAAGTGAGCCGGTGATCGGCCGCTTCCGCACCGCGCCGGCAGGCCGCCGCGATGTCAGTTTCGTCTGGGGCGGCGATGTCGCGGGGCAGGGCTGGGGCATCAATCCCGACGACGGCAGCATGTTCACCTTCGCTACCATGCGCAAGCACAAGCCGGACTTCCTGCTGCATTCCGGCGACACCATCTATGCAGATGGGCCGATCTCCAGCGAGGTGAAATTGCCGGACGGCAAGGTGTGGAAGAACGTCGTCGTCGAGGAGAAGGCCAAGGTCGCGGAAACGCTCGCCGAGTTTCGCGCCGCGCATAAATACAATCTGCTTGACGAGCACGTTCGCGCCTTCAATGCCGAGGTGCCGATCTTCGTGCAGTGGGACGATCACGAAATCTCAAACAACTGGTCGCTCTCGAAAGAACTGCCGGCGGCCTACAAGGTGCGCGATATCCCATTGCTTGCCGCGCGCGGCGCGCGAGCTTTCCATGAGATGTATCCGATCCGCGAAAGCATCCAGGAGCCGGGCCGCATCTATCGTACCATTCACTATGGGCCGCATCTCGATGTTTTCATGCTCGACGAGCGCAGCTATCGCGGGCCGAACGGCGCGAACCAGCAAACGGAGTATGGGCCCGACAGTTACTTCATCGGCCCCGATCAACTGGCGTGGCTGAAGCGCGAGTTGCTGACTTCGAAGGCGACCTGGAAAGTCATCGCCTCCGACATGCCGATCAGCCTGATTGTCTATGACGATGCTCCCAACAAGCGCGGCTCGGAAGCGGTCGCGCAGGGCGACGGTCCGGCGCGCGGCCGTGAGCTGGAGATCGCGAACCTGCTGCGTTTCATCAAGAACGCAGGCATCGCCAACACGGTGTGGCTGACCGCGGACGTGCATTATGCGGCCGCCCACTTCTACAATCCGGACAAGGCGCAGTTTCAGGATTTCGAGCCGTTCTGGGAATTCGTCTCCGGACCGTTTCATGCCGGCACCTTCGGCCCCGCCGATCTTGACAACACCTTCGGGCCGGAAGTGCGCTTCGTGAAAGCGCCCGGTGCCGGCCGGCAGAACCTGCCGCCGACGGAGGGTATGCAGTTCTTCGGCCACGTTCACATCGACGGCGCGTCGGGACAGATGACGGTCAGCCTGCGCGACCGTGCCGACGCGTTGCTATGGTCGACCAAGCTCGATCCGAAGATCGGATAGCTATTGCGAACGATGAGTCCGCGGAAAGTTACTCCGCGGGCTCGGGGCTGCCGCGTAGGATTGCTTCCAGTTCTTCGCGCAGGCATGGCTTGCTCAGCACCGCCTTACCGACAAACCGGCCCGCCAGGGCGGCGTCGGCGCGATAGCCGGTGACGAAGGCATACGGAATTTTCAGCGCATCCAGCCGGTCGGCCACCTCGAAGCTGGTATCGTTGCCGAGACCGACATCGAGCAACGCGAAGTCCGGAACGCGTTCGGCGATCATTGCCAGCGCCTCGGTCGCATGGGCGGCTGTCCGCACCTGCTGAATCCCCAACTCCATGATCGTTGCTTCGAAATCGATGGCGATGATGGCGTCGTCTTCGACAATCAGCACGTCGTTCGGCATGGCGAAGGCAACTTTCTGCGAAAGGGCATGAACCGGGCGAAGGCACGGCATCCGTTGGACTTTTTGAAAGCAGCGGAATGGCGCGGCGTGCCGAAGATGCCTGAAAGCACAAATCCGGTTCCGGATGGAACCCACCACACCTGTCAGGCGTCTGTCTGTTCACTTGTGAACATTCCGATGAGAAGAGCCGGTCTAGGATGCCCGCCAGAAAGGTCAGCGATGGATATGCATCAACCGGTCGCCAACGACGCTAAGGCGCGGCCGTCCAATAATCTGCTGCGCAAGATGCAGAGGGCGGATTACGCGTTGTTGGCTCCGCACCTTGAGCCGTGCGTGCTCCCCGGCGGGGAATTGCTCTACAATCCGGGGGACGATGTCGCGGTTGTGCACTTCCCCTGTGGGCCGAGCCTCGCCTCCTACCTCATCGCCAACGAAGACGGCCGCGACGTGGAGACGATCCTGATCGGCCGCGAAGGCGCGGTCGGTGGCATCGTCAGCCAGGGTTTTCTGCCGGCCTATTCGCGGATCACCGTGAAATTCGGCGGTCCGTTCGTCCGCTTGCGTGTCGGCGCGCTGGAGGCGGCGAAGATGCAGTCGGCGACCTTGCGTAATCTGTTCGCGCGCTATGCGGATTGCATGGTGGCGCAACTTTTTCAGTCGACGGCCTGCAACGCCATCCACACCATCGAGCAGCGGGCGGCGAAATGGATCATCGCAGCCATGGAGCGGACCGACAACGATCGGGTGGTGCTGACCCACGAGCAACTGGCCACCATGCTTGGCGTCGGCCGCAGCTACGCGAGCCGGGTGGTCCAGGCGTTCAAGGCGGAGGGTGTGCTTGAAACCCGACGGGGCGCGATTCTGGTTCGCGATCGAGCCACGTTGCAGGCGCGGGCCTGCCTTTGCAACGAGTCGGTAAAGAGCCATTTCGAGGAGGTGCTGCGCGGGGTGTATCCGACCGAGGAGACCGAAAGCGCCTGATTGGCGGTCATGGGGCGCATTTTGGCCGATATCGACCTTCGGGCATCGGTTGAATGCTTCACCAGCCGTTGTTTTTACCTGCGAACTGGATTATATTGCATCGCAGCGCAAGGTGCCCGGTTCGACGAGAAGCCGGGCACCCGCTTTTTAACCATGCTTTTGCCGTTTCGATGGATACGTCCGGCCCAGCCGTTCGTCCGATCGTTGATGGCGAACATCGATTGATCCCGTCGGCAGGCGCGCTCGGACGGGTACAGGAAACAGGCTTCATCCATGACCTGGCCAAGCCAGCCCGGATACTGATTCAGCCTCCGCCGGCGTGAGCCGGGCGGCGCGATGCGCCATACTTGAAATCCACATGCCTCGAATTCTGGTGCTGGAATCCGCGCCGGAACGGCCCATGAGAACCTGAAGAAGCACGTCCATGAATCTCCGTAATATCGCCATCATCGCCCACGTCGACCATGGCAAGACCACGCTCGTCGACAAGCTGCTGCAGCAGTCCGGCGTCTATCGCGACAACCAGCGCGTCACCGAACGCGCGATGGACTCCAACGATCTGGAGCGTGAGCGCGGCATCACTATTCTCGCCAAGTGCACCTCGGTGCAGTGGGGCGATACCCAGATCAACATCGTCGATACTCCCGGCCACGCCGATTTCGGCGGCGAGGTGGAGCGCATCCTGTCCATGGTGGACGGCGTGATCGTGCTGGTTGACGCCGCCGAGGGCCCGATGCCGCAGACCAAGTTCGTGGTCGGCAAGGCGCTCAAGCTCGGCCTCAAGCCGATCGTCGCCATCAACAAGGTCGATCGTCCCGACGGGCGCGCCACCGAAGTGCTCAACGAGGTGTTCGACCTCTTCGCCGCGCTCGATGCCACCGACGAGCAGCTCGATTTCCCGATCCTCTACGGCTCGGGCAAGAACGGCTGGATGGGCGTGTCGCCGGACGACAACGGCAATGGCATGAAACCGCTGTTCGAACTGGTGCTCAAGCACGTCGCGCCGCCGGTGGTCGAGGAAGGTCCGTTCCGTCTGCTCGGCACCATTCTCGAAGCCAACCCCTATCTCGGCCGCATCATCACCGGCCGCATCGCGTCCGGCACCGTGAAGCCGAACCAGTCGGTGAAGGTGTTGTCGCGTGACGGCAAGACGGTGGAAACCGGCCGCATCTCGAAGATTCTCGCGTTCCGTGGTCTCGAGCGTGTGCCGCTCGACATCGCGGAAGCGGGTGACATCGTCGCCATCGCTGGCCTGACCAAGGGCACCGTGGCCGACACCTTCTGCGATCCGGTGGTCGAGGCGCCGATTCAGGCGCAGGCCATCGATCCGCCGACCGTGTCGATGTCCTTCATCGTCAACAATTCGCCGCTCGCCGGCACCGAAGGCGACAAGGTGACGAGCCGCATGATCCGCGACCGTCTGCTGCGCGAAGCCGAGGGCAACGTCGCGCTGCGCGTGGTGGAAGCCGCCGACAAGGATTCGATGGAAGTATCGGGCCGCGGCGAATTGCAGCTCGCGATCTTGATCGAGACGATGCGCCGCGAAGGTTTCGAACTGTCGGTGTCGCGTCCGCGCGTGGTGCTGACCAAGGATGACAACGGCCAGCTGCTGGAGCCGGTCGAGGAAGTCGTCATCGACGTCGACGAGGAATTCTCTGGCGTCGTCGTGCAGAAGATGAGCGAGCGCAAGGCCGAGATGATCGAGATGCGGCCGTCCGGCGGCAATCGCCTGCGGCTAGTGTTCTACGCGCCGACCCGTGGACTGATCGGCTATCAGGGCGAGTTGATGACCGACACCAAGGGCACGGCGATCATGAACCGCCTGTTCCACGATTACCTGCCGTTCAAGGGCGAGATCGCGGGACGCCGCAACGGCGTGCTGATTTCCAACGATCAGGGCGAGGCGGTTGCTTACGCGATGTTCAAGCTGGAAGATCGCGGCCCGATGATGATCGAGCCGGGCTGGAAGGTCTACAAGGGTATGATCGTCGGCGAGCACACCCGCGACAACGATCTCGAGATCAACGTGCTCAAGGGCAAGCAGCTCACCAACATCCGCACCACGTCGAAGGACGAAGCGGTGCGCCTGACGCCGCCGATCCGCATGACCTTGGAAAAGGCGCTGGCTTATATCGAGGACGACGAGTTGGTGGAGATCACGCCGAAATCGATCCGTCTGCGCAAGAAGCATCTCGATCCGAACGAGCGCAAGCGCGCCGAGAAGGCCAAGGATCTGGTGGCGTAAGCGCCGCACCTCATCCCATAGGCAGAAAAATCGTGATGGCCGGGCACAGCCGTTCGAAGAACGGCGTCGCTTCGCTCGCTTATGTCCCGGCCATTCACGTCTTTAAATCCGCTATATGATTGAAGACGTGAATGCCCGGCGTCGCCGACAAGTCTAGGCAGTTCACAACGGCAATGACCGGGCATGACGCCGGTAGGTTCTGATGTCTTTCCCCTCTGAAATCGATGTCGCAATTATAGGCGCCGGCGCCGCCGGGCTCGGTGCCGCCCATGCGCTGGACGGTGCAGGGCTTTCGGTCGTCGTGCTTGAGGCGCGCGATCGTCCTGGCGGGCGCAGCCAGACCATTCTTCCCGCGCCCGATGTGATGTTCGATTTCGGCTGCGGCTGGCTGCACTCCGCCGACAGGAATTCGTTTGTCGCCATCGCGCAGCAACTGCATTTCGAAATCGATCGCAATCGCCCGCCGTGGCGCGAGCAATCGTCGCACCCGGCTTTCCCGCCACGGGAGCGCGCCGAATTTCTTGGTGCGCTGGATGCGTTCTACGAGCGCGCCGAAGATGCCTCCGACGCGCCACAGGACAGCGTCGCCAGCGAATGGCTGGAGCCCGGCAATCGCTGGAATCCGATGATCGATGCGATCTCGACTTACATCAACGGTTGCGAGCTCGATTCGGTGTCGGTCTACGACATGGACGCCTACGAGGACACCGAGATCAACTGGCGCGTGCGGCGCGGCTATGGTGCGTTGATCGCCGCTTACGGCGAGAGCCTCAATATCGCGCTGAATACCAACGTGACGCGGATCGATCATTCCGACACACGGGTGAAGATCGAGACGTCGCGCGGCACGCTGAGCGCGGCGAAAGTCATTATCACGGTGCCGACCAACCTGATCGCGGATGAAGCGATCAGGTTCTCGCCGGCATTGCCTGCAAAAGTCGGCGCGGCGCGCGGATTGCCGCTCGGGCTTGCCGACAAGGTAATGCTGCGGCTCGACGAACCGCAGGCATTGCCGATCGACGGCAGCCTGCGCGGCGCGTTGATGCGGACCGCGATGGGGACCTATCACACGCGACCGTTCGGCCAGCCGTGCATCGAAGGCTTCTTCGGCGGCCGCTTCGCGCAAGAACTGGAAGATGCCGGTGAGGGTGCGCTGGCGGCACAGAGCATCGATGAGATTGTTTCGATGCTGGGCTCGGATTTCCGCCGCAAGCTGACGCCGCTGGCGTCGTCGCGCTGGGCGCACGATCCGTTCGCGCGTGGCTCCTATTCGCACGCGATGCCCGGTTGTGCGGATTGCCGCGCGGTGCTGGCGGCGCCGGTCGACGGCCGGCTGTTCTTCGCGGGCGAGGCGACCTCGCCAAATTTCTTCTCGACCGCCCATGGCGCGCGCGACAGCGGCGAACGGGCGGCGCGCGAACTTCTGCGCGGCTGGTAAATTCCATCTTTGTTCGTGAGTTGTGCGATGCAAGGCGCTGCCGACGCCGGCGCCTGTTCCTTTTCGGGACAATCCTGCGACCAACTGATGCAGGAAATCCACATATTAACCGAATATTAACGATGGAGCTTGAAGCCGGGCCGATGTCTTGCTTTGATTAGGGGTATGAGCACAACCCTGATCGAGGTTCGGCCGGCCAAGACTGCGGATGCATCCGCAGTGGCGTCGACGCATGACGACGCGTGGCGATCCGCCTATCAGGGCATCATTCCCGGCGCCGAGCTGGACAAGCTGATCAATCGCCGTGGGCCGCAGTGGTGGCAGAGCGCCATTCGCAAGGGCAGCCGCGTCAGCGTGCTGGTGTTCGGCGACAAGGTGGCGGGATACGCCAACTATGGCCGCAACCGCGCTCGTAGCCTGCATTTCGAAGGCGAGATCTACGAGCTTTACCTGCGGCCTGAATTTCAGGGCCTCGGATTCGGCCGCCGCCTGTTCACCGCCGCGCGGCGGGATCTGGTGCAAAGCAATCTCAAGAGCATGGTGATCTGGGCGTTGTCCGATAACGAGCCGGCCACCGAATTCTATCGCGCGTTGGGCGGCCGCATGGTCGCGCGCTCGTCCGAGCAGTTCGGTCCCAAGACGCTCGACAAGGTGGCCTTCGCCTGGACCTGCTAAGGCAGTCCGTCCGACAGTCTTCCGTTTGATTATCCCGCGAAGCCGCCGTTCTTGAGGAACGCGGCCTCTGCGTCCGTTGTTTCGCGTCTCAGCACCTGATTGCGATGCGGGAAACGTCCGAATTTGCGGATGATGTCTTCGTGGATTTCGGCGTAGCGCAGATTATCGGCATCGCCGAGCGCCTTGAACAGCGTTACGCTGCGCTCCTGATCGGCCAGCTCTTCGGAATGCTCGAATGGCAGATAGATGAACTGCCGCATCACGCTGTCGAGCCGTTGATCGACGCCGCGCGCGATGGCGTGGTCCGCGACTTCGCGAGCTTTCGGGTCGCTGGCAAAGGTGCGCGGATCGCCGCGAAACATGTTGCGGGGAAACTGGTCGAGCACGATCAAGAGCGCCAGCGTGCCATCGTCGCTGTCCTGCCAATCGTCGCGGTGGCCAGCCAGCGCCGCTTCCCACGTCGCGAGAAACCGCCGCCGAATCTCGGCGTCGAACGCCTCGTCCTTTTTGTACCAGCGCTCATAGCCGGCCTCGCGCCAGAAGGTGATGATCTCGGTGGGAGTGACATCGTGATGGTTCATCGGCGGTAGTCCCTGATGGCGATACATGACCGTAACAACCAAAGCGTCATCACCGGGTTTGACCCGGTGATCCATCGCTTTTTGAAAGGTGATGGATACGCGGGTCATAGGCGAGCGGAAGCGACGCCGTTCTTCGAACGGCTATGCCCGCGTATGACGCTGTGTGTGGGGCGCGCTTGCGGCAGGAGTTGCTGGGAGCAGCAGTAGCATTCCCTTACGCCGCCGCTTGTTTCTTCTCGTCACGCAACTCGCGGCGCAGGATCTTGCCTACATTGGTTTTCGGTAGATCGGTGCGGAATTCGACGTGCTTGGGCACCTTGTAGCCGGTGAGTTGGGTCGCGGAGAACTTGATGATGTCTTCGGCGGTGAGGTTCGGATCCTTTTTCACCACAAAGGCTTTCACCGCCTCGGTGGATTTCGCATCCGGCACGCCGATCACCGCGCATTCCAGCACGCCCGGATGGCTGGCGATCACCTCCTCGATCTCGTTGGGATAGACGTTGAAGCCGGAGACGAGGATCATGTCCTTCTTGCGATCGACGATCTTGGTGTAGCCGCGCTCGTCCATCACGCCGACGTCGCCGGTGCGGAAGTAACCGTCGGGTGTCATCACCTTGGCGGTTTCATCCGGCCGATTCCAGTAGCCTGCCATCACTTGCGGGCCCTTGGCGCAGATCTCACCGGCTTCGCCGAGCGGCAACTCGTTGCCGTCGTCGTCACGGATCGACAGCCAGGTCGACGGCACCGGCAGGCCGATGGTGCCGGTGAACTTGTCGGTGTCGGCCGGGTTGCAGGTCAGCGTCGGCGAGGTTTCCGACAGGCCGTAGCCTTCCGACAGCGCGCAGCCGGTGGCCTTGAGCCAGGCTTCGGCAACCGGCTTCTGCGTCGCCATGCCGCCGCCGAATGACGCCTTCAGCTTGGAGAAATCCACCTTGGCGAAATCGGGATGGTTGACCAGCGCATTGTAAAGCGTGTTGACCGCCGGGAAGCTATTGACCTGATACTTCTGCAACTCCTTGATGAAGCCGCCGATGTCGCGCGGATTGGGAATCAGAAGATTGACGCCGCCGGCGCGCACACCGAGCAGGAAGCAGGCCGTCAGCGCGAAGATGTGATAGAGCGGCAGCGCGCAGACGATAAACAATTGATCGACCACCGGCGGCTTTTTCAATGCCGGCTGCAGCCAGGCATCGTTCTGCAGCATGTTGGCGATGATGTTGCGATGGAGCAGGGTCGCGCCCTTGGAGACGCCGGTGGTGCCGCCGGTGTATTGTAGGAAGGCGACGTCCTCGCGGGTGATCTCGGGTTTCTCCAGCTTCCTGCTGCGTCCGGCAAGCACGGCGTCGTTGAATGCGACCGCACCGGGCAGCGAATAGGCCGGCACCATCTTCTTGATGCGACGTACCACCAGATTGACGATGACGCCCTTGAAGCCCAGCATGTCGCCCATGCTGCCGACGATCACATGCTTGACGTTGGTCTTCGCGATCACCTTCTCGACGGTGGTGGCGAAATTCTCCAGAACGATGATCGCCTCGGCGCCGGAATCCTTGAGCTGATGCTCCAGTTCGCGCGGCGTATAGAGCGGATTGACGTTGACCACGGTATAGCCGGCACGCAGAACCGCGGCCGTCGAAACCGGATACTGCATGACGTTCGGCATCATCAGTGCGACGCGTGCACCTTTCGCCAGCCCCTTGCTTTGCAGATAGGCGGCAAGCGCCAGCGACATCTCGTCAAGCTCGCGATAGGTGATGGCCTTGTCCATGCAGATGAAGGCCTTGCGGTCGCGGAACTTGGTGAAGCTTTCCTCGAGCAGTTCGACCAGCGACCCATACTGCGTGACGTCGATATCCGCAGGCACTCCCGCCGGGTAGTGCTTGAGCCAAATCCGTTCCATGGCGTTTCCCCTTGCTGACGCACGATCGCGGGAATCGCGAAAAGCGTCGGAATCCGATTGTCCGCGTGGCCTGCCCGTTCTGGCGCGGGCTGCCAACTCATTGGGAAGTATCGGGCAAAGCTCGCGCAATTGGCAAGCGGCCTGCGCTCTAACGACGCATGGCTGCGCGTGCGGTCAGGACGGTCGGCGAAGGGAAACTAGTGCTTCGGCTTGGCGTCGCTGGCGGCGTGTTTCGGCTTGCCCTTCGGTGCCGGTTTAGCCGCTGCCGCCGTAGGTTTGGCGGCGGGCTTATGGGCCGAAGGCTTCTCGGCCGGCTTGGTCGAAGCGTGGCCGGACGGCTTCGCCGTGTGCCTGGCGCTCGGCTTGCTCTTGGCGTCATTCTTGGCATCGCCGGCATCGGCGCTCTTGGTGCCGGCGGCCGGTTTCTTGGTGTCGATGGTGACGGTAATCCGCTTGTTGCCCTTGCTGTCGGTGCTGGCGTGCGCCTTGCCGCCCCGGCGCTTGGCGGCGCGCGATTTACGATATTTCGCTGCCGCGGCTTCCTGCGCGGCCGCATCGGCGGCGGCCGTCGCGATCAGGTCCGCGCCGCTCTTGGTCGGCCCCGTATAGACGATCACCGGTTCGGACGGCGCCGGCGCCGCTGCCAGCATGTCCTCGGGGCGTAGCGTCGGCGGTTTCATGCCGTCGGCGAAGAAACTCAGGGCCGGATTGTTGGTGACGACACTGGCGATGTTGTCGTCCTCGGGATTGTCGCTGGCTGGGCGTTTGCGATGCCGTCCGCAAATGTCCTCGCGCAGGTCCGGCGGCGCGGCGGCGATCGGCGCAAGGTTGTCGACGGTGCCCAGCGCCGGCCGCAGCCAGGTCAGGTTGTTCCCGGAGAATCCGCGTTCCAGCAACTTGATCGCCTTGATCGAACGCATCTGCGACGAGGAGGCACCCAGCACCACGGCGATCAGGCGGCGGCCGTTTTGCGTCGCCGTCGCCATCAGGTTGAAGCCGGACGCACAGATGAACCCGGTCTTCATGCCGTCGGCGCCGGGAAAGCGTCCGATCAGCTTGTTGAAGTTGTGCGTTACGCGGCGGCCGTAACGGATCGACGGAATGTGCACGAAGTATTCGTATTCCGGCAGATCGCGGATGAAGGCGCGCGCCAGCATCGCGAGGTCGCGTGCTGAGGTGACCTGGCGGTCGTCGGGCAGGCCGTTGGGATTGACGTAAGTGGTCTGCGTCATGCCGAGCCGCGCGGCGGTCTGGTTCATCATCGCCGAGAAGCCATCGACCGAACCGCCGACGCCTTCGGCCAGCACCACGGCCATGTCGTTGGCCGACTTCACCATCATCATCTTGAGTGCGTTATCGACGGTGACCTGGGTGCCCGGCGGGAATCCCATCTTGGACGGTTTCTCGGCGGCAGCGTTCGGCGACACCGTGATCAGCGTATTGAGCGTGATCTTGCCGTCCTTGACGGCCTTCAGCGTGACGTAGGCCGTCATCACCTTGGTCAGCGAGGCTGGATGCCACGGGAACGTGGCGTTCTCCGCTTCGAGCACCTTGCCGCTGTCGACTTCGACCAGCAGCGAGGCTTCCGCATGTGCGGCCGCTGGCGTGATGGACGCCATGGCGAATCCCGCGATGAGCAGAAAGCAACTGAGCGTCGTGAAGAGGGCAGCGCGGAGAAAATGCACGATCCGAATCCGGTCCTTTGCAATCGATCGACGAAGGCCGTTTGTTCGGTCTTCGCGCTGTCAGGCTTTGGAACTTTGAGCGATGTATTCGCGGGATGGCAAAGCCTATACCCACAGTCTGCCCCGGAATAGAGGCGAAGGCGTTAATTCGGGGATGAAAGGGGCTGAATTTCGACGCCCCCGCGACAATTGGGACTTTGAAGCGTTCAAGTTGCTTCGGAAGGTAAGGATGCGGTCGCAAGGCTGGTGTCAGCGTTGGCCTGTACCATGAATTGCGCTTTCGCCAATCCGGCGAAGTGGCCATCTTTTTCTACGAGTTCATCGAATGTTCCAGTCTCGATCACGCGGCCGTGTTCGAACACCAGAATCATCGTCGCGTTGCGGATCGTCGAGAGCCGATGTGCGATCACGAAAGTGGTGCGGCCTTTCATGACTTCGTCCAATGCGGCGTTGACCTTGGCTTCGGTGACGGCGTCAAGCGCGGAGGTCGCCTCATCCAGAATCAGGATCGGTGGATCTTTCAGCAGCGCGCGGGCGATCGACAGCCGCTGGCGCTCGCCGCCGGACAGCATGCGGCCGCGCTCGCCGGCATTGGTGTCGAATTGCTGCTCGCCGCGCTCGATGAAATCGAGCGCCTGCGCGCGCGCCGCGGCGGTCCGCATCTCCTCCAGTGTGGCGTCCGGCTTGCCGACCCGCAGGTTGTCGGCGATCGAGCGGTTGAACAGCAGCGCCTCCTGAAACACCACGCCGATGTTCCGTCGCAGCGCCGACAGCGTCATGCCGCGCACGTCCATGCCGTCGATCCTGATGATGCCGGATTGCGGATCGAAGGCGCGATGCAACAGCGCGATGGCGGTGGATTTGCCGGCGCCGGTCGGGCCGACCAGCGCGATGGTCTGCCCCGGCAGCGCGGTGAAGGTGACGTCCTCGACCGCCGGGCGCTTGCCGTCATAGGAAAACGACACGTTGTTGAATTCGACCAGACCCTGCAATCGGCCCGGGTCGATGGCATCTAGGCGGTCGCGCACCGCAGGCACGGCGTCGAGCACGTTAAAGAATTCCTGCAGCCGCGGCGCTTCCATGAACACGTTGTTGATGAAGGCCACGACCTGTTCGAGCTTCTGAATCAGCATGGTGGCGAACGAGACGAACATCACGATCTCGCCGACGCTGGTGAGGCCCTGCTGATGCAGCACGATGCCGACGGTGAAGATCGCCAGCACGGTGATGGTGGTGGAAGCCCGCGTCATCACGGTGACCAGCGCCCACCACGACAGCACCGGCAATTGCGCGGCCAGGAGCTTGTCGGCGATGCCACGCAGACCCTGTACTTCAGCGTCGATACGCACAAAGCTTTGCACCAGCGCCACGTTGCCGAGCGCGTCGGAGGCGCGCGCGGAGAGATTGCTGTACTGCTCCTCGACCTCGTTTTGCATCTCGAACGTCTTGCGCACCACCAAGGTCGTGAGCACCGTGAAGACGACGCAGAGCACGAACAGCAGGATCGCGAGCCGCCAGTTGATGTAGAGCGACAGCGGTAACAGCACGACCAGCGACATGATCGCGGCGAAGTGTTCGCGGAAGAAGCCGAGCCACAATCGCCACAGCGCATCGGTGCCTTGCAGCATCACCTTCATTAGGCGTCCGGAATGGGTGCCGGTGTGGAAGGTGAGCGGCAACTGCATGATGTGCTCGAAGTAACTCGTCAGCACCGCCTGCCGCTGGCGGTGCGACAGTCGGTCGGCGTTCAGCGCCACGATCACGCCGCAGAGAATGGTGAACAGCCCGAACGCCACCCACGCCCCCAGCAGCGGCCAAGGTGATGTTGTTGAAGAGGCCAGTGGCCCGGTGGAGGGATTGCCAGACAACAGGTCGACGATGCGGCCGAACAACACCGGTTCGGCGAATTGCGCACCGGCCAACAGCAGGTTGGCGCCGGCGAGGATCCAGCCGAGCCGCGCCTCCTTGCCGAGGAGTTCGAGCACGCGGGCATAGAGGCGGAGCAGGGACATCGATCGGGCTCGTCGCGAAATGTGGGCCGACAAGGAATGACAGGGTCATCCGTGACGGCGACCCTGACAGGAGGTCGGTATTTAAGCCGGGACTCGCACGGAATGCAGCCGTTATTTCGCGGCGTGGTCGATCCGGCGTTGGTCGGCGGGCGGCAGGAAGGACGGGTCGAAGATATCGCTCGCCGACAGCTTTTCGCGGAACTTGTGGTCGAGCGCGAGTGCGGCGATCGATCGGTCAAGCCGACCGGTATTGACGGCGCCGAAACCGTTGCGCTGGACTTCGGCTGTGAGAATGTTGTCACGCAGCGCCGTTCGCAGGCGCTCCAGTTCAAGCGCGCGGTCGCCGCCATTCATCTGCGCCATCACGGTATCGATCGCAGCGCCGGGGTTCTCGATCGTCTGATGCAAACCCTGCAAGGCCGCACGGATGAATGCACGCACGGCTTCGGGCTTCTCCGTCGCAAACTTCGGATTGACCATCAGTGCGGCGCCATAGGCCGGGCTGGCGTAGTCGGCAAATCGCAGGATGACGAGGTCTTCGGCCGGGATACCCTGATTGCGTAAATTGATCGCCGACAGGTAGGAGAAGCCGGTGACAGCATCGACCTGCCCCGCCACCAGCATTGGTTCGCGCACCGCCGCGCCGATGGTCTGTCGCTTGATTGCGGCTGTGGGAATGCCGTTACGCGCAGCAAGATCCGGCCAAAGCCGGATCGATGGATCGTCGGCGGCGGTACCCAGGGTTTTGCCCGGAAGATCGGACAGGGTCGCAATGCCCCGGCTCTTGCGCGCGATGATCGCATAGGGCGCCGCATTGAACAGCACGAATACCGCTTTCACGGCCGGCGCATTCGGTGTGTCGCGAAAGCGGATCAGCGCATTGATGTCGGCGAGCGCGATGTCGCTGGTGCCTTCGGCGACGCGCGTGATGGCATCGTCCGTGCTTTTTGCGATCTGGGTCGTGACGTTCACGCCCTCGGATCGGAAATAGCCCCTGTTGGCGGCAAGGATGAAGGGCGCAGACGTCCCGTCGACCGGGCGATCGAGCACGAAGCGAAGGGGAGTCGCCGTGCCGCCGCCGGTTTGCGCGGCGACCGGCGCCGGAACCGCCAGACACGTCGCGCAGATCAGAGGCATGAGCCACGTCAGAAGCAAGATGCGTCGGGGTATTGTCATGACCGGGGGACACCAAAGGTATGCCTGGGCGAAGCGTCCCCTCGACGAGCGGACTGCGGCGATCGAGATTCGGGCGATCGGACCTCGAATCTGAGTGATGTTACCTGAACGAAAGGTGACTGACCGGCGGGCAAGCCGTCCGGCGATCCAGGTCGAGGGAACTCAAACTCGGCGGATCGGTTATCAGATGCAAGACAGGCGAATTGATGATCTCGGATGCCGTGATCCTCGATTTTGCGTCGTAGTATAAGGAATAGCGACATGATGACGCGTACGGGATTGCCTTTGATGGCAGGACGAACCACCGCGATCGCAGCGGCCGTGGCGCTGGTAGCCGCACTGTCGCCCGCGCAGGCGGCCTCTGATGGCGCAGCGGCCGGAACGAACAAGATTGCAGCCGGGGTGACCACGTCGAATGCCGCGGCGACCGATTTCAGCGCCGCCCGGCGTCACCGTCACCACGGCCATGGCGGCGCGGCGGCAGCCGCCGCTTTCGCCGGGATCGTCGGCACCATCGGCGCGATCGCTGCCGCGCAAGCAAGTCGCGACGCCTATTACGATGGCCCTTATGCCTATGGCGGTGGTCCCTATTATTCCGCGCCGTATTATGGCCGCCCCTATTACGGCGGGTCTTACTACGGTGGCCCCTACGGCTATAGCACGCACCGCTACGACGGCGGCGGCAATCCCATTCCCTGACGACGCCGCAGATGCGACATATGGCGGGCGTTAACACGCTCGCCATATGTTTCGTCTAGTCTTGCCGGTATGAGTGATTCGCTCGATCGGCTTTATCAGGCTGTGCTTGCGGCGCGGGATCTGGATCCCGAGGTATCGCGCACGGCGCGCTTGCTCCGGCAGGGTCCCGCCAAGATGGCGAAGAAACTGGCCGAGGAAGCCATCGAGGTGGCGATCGACACGGTGAACGCCAAGCCGGATGCCGTGATCCGGGAAAGCGCCGATCTCTTCTACAATCTGGCGGTACTGTGGGCCGGCGCCGGGATTCGCCCGGAGGACGTCTGGCACGAGATGGATCGGCGCGAGCGGATGCTGGGCATCGCCGAGAAATTGCCGAAATCCTCGGACAAGGTGGCTGCGCTGCGGCCGGTGCGGCAGCCGGTCGTCGCGCTGGAAGGCGCCCGCCGACGTGAGCGGCGTTGAGGCGGCAGGCGCCTCACAATCCCCGATAGGCAGGTCGATGCGGGAGGCGAAGTGGTTGTCCATTCGTCGCACGGCAACGTCATGGACAAATGTCATGCAGAGTGCTTGATCGCGGCATGCTGAAACGCCTCTACGATTGGTTTATCGCCGCCGCCGACAAGCCTTCCGCCCTCTGGATCATGGGCGCGGTGTCTTTCGCCGAAAGCTCCTTCTTTCCGATTCCGCCGGACGTGATGCTGGTCCCGATGTCGCTGGCGCGCCCGCAACGCGCCTGGCTCTATGCGGTGGTCTGTACCTTGACGTCGGTGGCCGGCGGCGTGGTCGGATATGCGATCGGTGCCGGACTTTACGATTCGCTGGGCCTTTGGCTGATGCAGCTTTACGGCCTGACCGACAAGGTCGAGGCGTTCCGTGCCTCTTATGCCGAATGGGGAGCCTGGATCATCATCGGCAAGGGCCTCACGCCCATTCCCTACAAACTGGTGACGATCACCTCGGGTTTTGCCGGTTACAACGTCTGGCTTTTCATCCTCTGCTCGCTGATCGCACGCGGCGGCCGGTTCTTCATTGTCGCTGTGCTGCTCAACCGCTACGGCGACGTGATCCGTGCCGAGATCGAACGGCGGCTCGGATTCTGGGTCGGCGTCGGCGCTGTGGTGCTGGTGCTGGGCTTCGTGATCGCGATCAAGGTGGTTTGAGGCCTCATTCGATGTGATGATGTCTGCGCTTGTCCTTTCGGAGTGGCTCTATAACCTCAGGCCTATGTTGAGCGATACGAGAGGTCTTCGCGCTATAGGTCATGCCGCGACGGTGGTCATGGTCGTGTCGGAGGCGCTGCTTGTTCTGAGCGGGCCGGCCTTTTCCCAGACGCCGCCAGTTGCGGCCTCGCCGGCCGAACGCCCCGCAACACAGGCTGCGCCGCCCGCCTCGGAGCCGCCCGCGCCCTCCGTCGCGTCGCGCCGGGAAAATCCGGGGCTGATCAACGAAATCGGCAAACTGCTGGAACGCAATCAGCCACTGTTTCCGTCATTGGCGCCGTTGCCGTCTGTGTTGCCATCCGAGTCGCCGCCTCCTCCCGCCACTCAGGCCGTGCCGACGGACCCGCCCGTAACAGACAGCAAGGACAGCGGCATCGCCATCCCCCACCTCGACCTGAAAATCCCCTCGATGCAAAAGGGCCGAGAGAAGTGCCCGGTGGCGGCGAATGGCGCCTCCGATTGCAAGGCGGCGGCTGACGCACTCTGCCGGGCGCACGGCTACAAGGAAGGCAAAAGCAGCGACACCGATGCGACGCAGAAGTGTTCGGCCGAGGCGTTGCTGCTGTCCGGGCGCAAGTCCCAGCCCGGAGCCTGCCGCACCGATTATTTCGTGACGCGGGCATGGTGCCAGTAATAGCGCCCGCGTGTTCGCCGTAGCGTCTTGGCACAAGACAACGATCGCGGCGTGACGCCGATTGCATTTCAGTGATGATTTCTGGCAACGTCTGCCGCCCGCGGCTGGCGTGACGTGTCGCGATCAATAAAAAGAGGATTTGCCGTATGTCCATGCCTGCCTTGTTCAAGGGCCGTCTGTCGATTCCCGTGATCGGTTCGCCGCTGTTTATCGTTTCGGTGCCGGACCTCGTCATCGCCCAATGCAAGGCCGGTATCGTGGGGTCGTTCCCGGCGCTCAATGCGCGGCCGGCGACGCTGCTCGATGAATGGCTGGCGCGCATCAAGGAAGAACTCGCGGCCTACGACAAGGCGCATCCGGAACGGCCGTCCGCGCCATACGCGGTCAATCAGATCGTGCACAAATCCAACAACCGGCTCGATCACGATCTGGCGGTCTGCGAGAAGCACAAGGTGCCGATGATGATCACTTCGCTCGGTGCGCGCGAGGAGTTGAATCAGGCGGCGCACAACTGGGGCTGCATCACTTTTCACGACGTCATCAATCAGAAGTTCGCGCACAAGGCCGTCGAGAAAGGCGCTGATGGTTTGATCCTTGTGTCGGCCGGCGCGGGCGGTCATGCCGGCGAGATCTCGCCTTTCGCCTTCGTTGCTGAAACGCGGCGCTGGTATGACGGACCGATCGCGCTGTCAGGCGCTATCGCAACCGGACAGGCCATTCGCGCGGCGCGCATGCTCGGCGCGGACTTCGCTTATATCGGATCGGCTTTCATCGCGACGAAAGAGGCGAATGCGGTCGAGAAGTACAAGGACATGATCGCCGGCTCGACCGCCGAGGACATCGTCTATTCGAATCTGTTCACCGGCGTGCACGGCAATTACCTGAAGCCGTCGATCGTCGCGGCCGGCATGGACCCGGATAATCTGCCGGTGTCCGATCCGAGCAAGATGAATTTCGGCACCGACGCCAGCGGCGAACGCGTCAAGCCGAAGGCATGGAAGGAAATCTGGGGCAGCGGTCAGGGCATCGGCAGCGTCGACAAGATCGTTCCGGCTGCCGAACTGATCGGACGCCTGAAGCGCGAATACGACGAGGCCGTCGATCCGCCGTTGTGACATGACGCCGGATATTCCCATCATGGACGCAATCTTCCGAATCGATGGCCGGCGCGCCATCACCAGCGCGAATGCGGCCGGGCCATGGTCGCCGGACATGCAGCACGGTTCGGCGCCGGCGGGTCTCGTGACATGGGCGGCAGAGGCGATGCCGACGCCGGTGCCGATGCACATCGCCCGGCTCACCATCGATCTGATGCGACCAGTGCCGTTGGCGCCGCTCGAGATCGAGACCGAGTTGCTGCGACAGGGCCGCAAGATTCAGCTTTGCGAGATCCGGCTCAAGGCGGATGGCGTTCTCGTCGTTCGTGCCACGGCGCTCAAGATCAGGAGCGAGGTGCAGGAGTTGCCGCCGGGAATCGCGGATGCGCCGATCGATCTGCCGGGGCCGGAGCAATCGCGGATCGAGCCGGCGGAAGTCTTCTCCGGCAGTCCCTTCGTCAGCGGCATGTCGTTGCGCGCGGCGCGTGGCGGCTTCGCCCAGCCGGGCTCCAGCGCGATCTGGTACCGCGTCGATCGTCCGCTGGTGGAAGGCGCGCCGATCTCGCAGGTGATGCGGGCTGTCGTCGCCTCCGACTTCAGCAATGCCACCTCGGTCGCGCTGGATTTCAGGCACTGGACATTTCTCAATGCCGATCTGACGATCTCGCTGGCCCGCCCGCCGGTGGGCGACTGGATTCTGCTCAATGGTGATTGCTGCATCGGTCCGGATGGCGCCGGCCTTGCGATGGCGCGGCTCGGCGACCAGCGTGGTTATTTCGGACGCGCGGTCCAGAGCCTGGTGATCGAGCGGCGGTAAGCCGGAGGTGGTCGGCCAATGGCCGACTAAAGATGAACGCGATCCGGCAAAGAATCTTCCATTTGCGCGGGAACCGGTTGAGACCGCGGACGTTTCGCTCTTCTTACAGAAGTGCGGATATGTTCGACGTGCGAGCGATTTCAGGACAGACCGGGCCATTCTTCGCGGCCTCCGGCCATTTGACTTTCCTCGCGGCGCGCGCATATCCGTCGCAAGGATGTCGTCGGTGAGACCCGGCCCGTCCTCCGAGCGTGCTGTCATCCTCTCTCCCAACGGGCGAGACGCCGAGGAGGCCGCCGAACAGATTCGCGCTGCCGGCCTCTACGCCAACGTATGCTCCGATTTTTCAGCGCTGGTACGCGAAGTCGAAAGCGGTGCCGGCGCGGCGGTGATTTCCGATGAGGCGATCAAGGCCGCCGACCTGCAACCACTCGTGAAGTGGCTCAACGAACAGCCGTCGTGGTCGGATTTCCCCATCGTGTTGTTGATGGATCAGATCGGCGGACCGGAGCGCGATCCGGAGGCGGCGCGGTTCGTGCAGTTGCTTGGCAACGTCTCGTTCATTGAACGCCCGTTTCATCCCACGACCTTGATCAGCATCGTGGGCTCCGCCGTTCGGGGCCGGCGACGGCAATATCAGACCCGCGCCATTCTGCAGAACCTCACCGAAAGCAAAACCACCCTGCAAACCGCGCTCGACGTTGGACGGCTGGGTGCGTTTGAAATGAACATTCCGGAACTGAGGCTCGAAGCGTCCGAGACCTTCAAATCGTTTTTCGGGCGCCGCCCTGACGAGGCGTTGCCGCTGGAGGCGATGGAGGCGGCGGTTCATCCCGACGATCGCGCGCGCCGGCGGGAAGCCTTCGATCTCGCGGTGATGAACGGCAAGGACTATAACGTCGAATACCGGGCGGTCTGGCCGGACAAATCGGTGCATTGGATCAATACCCACGCCTCGATTTTTCGCGGTCTCGATGGCCGACCGTCGACGTTGATCGGTGTGGCGTCCGATGTCACGGCTCGCAAGGTCGCCGAGATCGAGCGCGAGCGATTGTTGTCGCAACTTGCGGACGAGCGCACGGCGCTGGCCGAGTTGACGGCGACCCTCGAACAGCGCGTCGACGAACGCGGCACTGAACTGATGAAGGAAGTCGCCGCGCGCGAGAAGGCGCAGGAGCAGTTGCGGCAAGCGCAGAAGATGGAATCCATCGGACAGCTCACCGGCGGTGTCGCACACGACTTCAACAATCTGCTGATGGCCGTGGTGGGGAATCTGGAATTGCTGCGCAAGCGCGTGCCGAGCGATCCGCGATTGCATCGCCTGATCGATGGCGCGTTGCAGGGTGCCGAGCGCGGTGCGTCGCTGACGCAGCGGTTGCTCGCTTTCGCGCGGCAGCAGGACCTCAATCCGGCGCCGGTCGATCTCGGCGGTCTTGTCCACGGCATGAGCGAACTTCTCGAACGATCGCTCGGCTCGCGGATTGCGTTGCGCCTCGCCATCACCGAGAATCTTCCTCCGGCTTCGATCGATGCCAATCAACTCGAGCTGGCTATCCTCAATCTCGCGATCAACGCACGCGATGCGATGGCCGATGGTGGCACCATTGACATCAAAGTTACGAGGTCGCGGGTGGCCGGAAACCCGACGCTGCCGTCCGGCAATTATCTCAAGGTTTCGGTGCGCGATACCGGCAGCGGGATGTCGCCCGATATTCTTGCCAAGGCCATCGATCCGTTCTTTTCTACCAAGCCGCTCGGCAAGGGCACGGGATTGGGATTGTCGATGGTTCATGGGCTCGCGGTTCAACTCGGTGGCGCACTACACCTGTCGAGTGTGGTCGGCAAGGGCACGACCGCGGTACTGATTCTGCCGATCGCGACGGCTCCAGCGGTGGCCGAAAGCCGGGCTCCAGCGGCGTCAAGAAAGCCGCGTTCGGCGGTGATCCTGTTTGTCGACGACGATCCGCTGATCGCGATGTCCACCACGGAGATGCTTGAAGACCTCGGACATCAGGTCATCGGTGCATCCTCGGGGTCGCATGCATTGGATATCCTGCGCAGCGATCAGCCGATCGATCTGATGATGACCGATCATCTGATGCCCGGCATGACCGGCATCGAGCTTGCGGCGGCGTCGCGCGAGGTGCGGCCCCGGCTGCCGGTGTTGCTGGCAACCGGATATGCCGAACTGCCCGAGGGGGTTTCCACCGACGTGCCGCGGCTGACCAAGCCGTATCATCAGGATCAACTCCGCGACCGGCTTGAGCAGTTGCTCGGTTGATAACGGGGCCGGTTGGCCGTCGTGGCGGTTAATCGATTGTTAACGGGTTCCATTTCAACAATCGCGCAGCCTGTTCCGCGTGGATGGCGCCAGACCGTCCCGTGGAGAGCCCAGGGGTGCAAACATGGACATCGCGGTTCTTGAGCAGCTTTTGTCGCGCACGCCGGCAACGCTCGATCAAATCAGAGTGCGTGTCTCGCATGCGTTGGAGCGGCACCCGCTTTGCCGGAACATCCAGTTCGAAATCGTCGGGACGCCGCGCCGAACCAATGGCGGCAACTGGACCGTCAGCCTGCAGGCCGTCAATCCCGTTGCGATCTGGGAAGCATCGGAGATCGTCGCCGATATCCAGGAAGTTTACGATCTCGCCGCCTAGGGTCTTTCACGGTTTCATCGAGCAGTGAAGCGCTGCAGGCGCTTGCTCGACGTGTTCTCTTCACGCGAACTGGTATTCATCGCTCGTAAACACGATAGGAAGGCTGCGCCGATAGCGCCACGGATGGCTTCGGGTATCATTTGGGCCGGTTTATGCTAAGTTCGCGTTTGATCGGCACCTGAAAACAGCAATTTTCAGGTGCGTCCGCAGCGACGGAGTCGGGCTTGACCAGGACGGTGGGCTATCTCGCGCTGGCGTGCGTGATCATCGTCGGCGCGGCCGTGGGCGGTTTCGTCGTGGCGCGCGACAGCGTGCTGGTTTTACCGCCCGAGAGTCAGGACGGTCCGATTGCCAATCGCGACGGCAAGACCGACCGGCTCCGTGTGGCGGCAAGGTCATGGCCTGATCAACAACTCGCATCATCGCCTTCGCCACTGTCGGCGGATCGTTTGCGTGATGCCTATGCCGCCGCGAGTCCTTTCGTTGATCCTCAGATGGATTTCCCTGGACCTGCGGTCGCCCCGGTGGAGAATCCGCCGCTGCCGTTGTCGCGTCCCAAGGCCGCGGACCTGCCGCCGGTGCAGAGTTCTTATACGCTATTGAGCGACATCCAGATCGCGGCAATCAAGGATCGGCTGCGGATGAGCGAAGCGCAGGCGAAATACTGGCCGCCGGTCGAGGCGGCGTTGCGTGCGCTCGCTCGTAAAATGCATGAGACGCGGACTGTCGGCGCGACGCGGGGGACGGTGGCGTTGACCGGTGGCGACGCCGAGCAACTGCAGACGGCGGCGGCGCCATTGCTGCGGCATTTGCGCGAGGATCAGAAACGCGAGGTTCGCGCGCTGGCGCGCATCATCGGGCTCGACGTCGTCGCCTCGCGCATCTGAGGCCGCTCGCTTATACGGGCAGCAGCGCCAGCGTCAGCAAGGCGGCAAGCAGTGCCGGCGGCATCACGACGATTCCCAGCCTGAGAAATTCCCGCGCGGCGATCGTCTGCCCTTCGCGACGTAGCGCGATCAGCCACAGAATGGTTGCAAGCGAGCCGGTCACCGACAGGTTGGGGCCGAGATCGACGCCGATCAACAGCCCGGCAGTGACTTGCATGGAGAGGTCCGCGTTCTGGCCGATGGTTGCCGCAAGCAGTCCGGCCGGCAGATTGTTCATCAGGTTCGACAGCAGGGCGACGGCGACGCCGGACACCAGCGTGGTCTGAGATGGCGATGCCGCGGCGGCCGCGCGAAGATATTCCGTGAAGGCGTGCAGCACGCCGGTCTGCTCTACCGCTTCCACCAGAATGAACAGCCCGGCGACCAGCGGCAGCACGCCCCAGGCGACATCGCGGAGCACCGGCAGCGGGGATTTTCGGCCGATCACCAGCACGGCCACGGTCGCGCCGACGCCGCAAACGAATGTCGGCAGTCCGAGTTGTCGATCGAATGCCGAGGCAGCCAGCAGCACGACGCCTGTCGCGGCGATCGCCGCGCCGACGCAATGGCCGGTGAGCGACAGCGGTTGCAGCGTCACGCCGTCATGCACCGGCTCCGAAAGGGCGTGGCGCTGGGTCCATCGCAACGTGACGAACGTGATCAGGATGGCGGCGATCGACGGCAGCGTGAACAGCGCCAGCCACTGCATCAGCGGCGGCATTTGCGCGCCGAAGATCACGAGGTTGGCCGGATTGGAGATCGGCAGCACGAAGCTCGCGGCATTGGCGACGAAGGCGCAGATCAGCAGATATGGCAGCGGCGTCACCCGCGCGGTTTTCGTGGCGGCATAGACGGCGGGTGTCAGCACCACCGCGGTGGCATCGTTCGACAGAAAGATCGTGGTCAGCGTGCCGACCGCGTAGACGATCAGAAACAGTCGTCGTGCTGAGCCGCGCGCGGCGCGGACGGCGTGCGCGGCGAGCCAATCGAACAGTCCCTCGCGGCGCGCGGCTTCCGCGAGCAGCATCATGCCGATGAGAAACAGATAGACGTCAATGCCCTTGGCAGCAGCGGCGAGCGCGTTGCGCCAAGGCAGCAGCCCCAGAACGAGCAGCGCCGCCGCGCCAAGGATGGCCCAGATATATTCCGGAATCGACCACGGCCGGACGATGACGCCGAGCGTCGCGCCAATGGCGATGCCGAGGGTGAGAAGGGTGGTCTGGTCCACGGGTGCCTGGGGCGCGTTCGAGCGCAACGAAACGCATCGAGCAAGGACAAAGAGCGAGGGCCCTTCACCTTTAGCAGAAACGGTGCCGGACTCCAGACCAGCCTTTTAATGCAGCCTCGGCGCCTTCAGCAGTTTGGTGCGGTCGGTGGAGGTGAGCACGACGTCGAAGGTAATGCCTTCATGCGAGACCGTCAGTGGGACATCGACGCCGGCAACGCCGAGGGCCCAGATCTTGCGGTAGAATTCGGCCAGGCTGGAGACGGCGTCGCCATTGACTGCCAGGATCGTATCGCCCGACTGGATGCCGCCGCGCCCCGCCGGCCCTTTGTCGGCAACGCCGACGACGACCACCTTGTCGTCGAAGTCGCTGGCGAAGAGCCCGAGCCACGGGCGCGCCGGCTTGTTGACCCGGCCGAACGATTGCAGATCGGACAAGATCGGTTTCAGCAAGTCGATCGGCACGATCATGTTGAAATGCTGGTTCTTCCGCTCACGTTCGAGTTGCAACGAACCGATGCCGATCAGTTCGCCGCGCATGGAGATCAAGGCCGTGCCGCCCCAGTTCGGATGCGACGGCGTCGTGAAGATGGCGTCGTCGAGCAGATATTCCCAATAGCCGGCGAAAGGCTGCCGGGTTTCGATGCGTCCCGCGACCGAGCGGGTGCGTCCGCCGGCGCCGCCGACGATCACGGCATCTCCGATCTGCGCGGCATCGGATGAACCCAGCGGCAACGGATCGAGATCGATAGCGCCCAGCGCCTGGACCAGGCCGAAGCCGGTTTCGGAATCGAACCCCAGCGCGTGGCCCTGCACGACGCGCCCGTCGCCCAGATGTAGCCAGACCGACTCTGCTTCGGTGATCAGATAGCCGATGGTGAGCACCAGACCGTCACCGATCAACACACCATTGCCGGCGCGTTCGGTGCCGAGTGTCGTTGCGGTGAAGGCATCGGGAGGAATGATCGCGTGAAGGCCGACCACGGCGTCGAGTGCGCGTTCCAGGTCGAAATTATAGTCCTGCGAACGCGGCTGCGCCGCGAGCGGGACTTTCCATTCGGTCACTGAAGGCATGGCGCGGCTCCTTGTCGCACGCACGGCATCCGGACATTCGGGGTGCATCGCACACTCAGGTGCATGGCAAGCATAGGGAACTGGCTGCCTGCGGCAAGCCGGTATTGTGCCGCCCCACGATTGGGGGTTGAATTCTCATTGAAGTCTCATGAGCCTCGGACCGGGTCGTGGTTGTTTCAGCGCAAACGGTCGTGCGGGAAATTCGCTAGGCTTTGATCGCAAGTATTGACGCAATGCGTCGTCGGGCAACAGCGTCGATGTGTTGGCAGAAGCCGATGACATGACGCCGGCAAGAAGGTGCGGGAATGGCTTCGCCGTCTGATCGATCGAGCTTGAAAAACTGGCTGCCCGGCGTCGCCGGTGTGGTGATTCTGTTCGCGCTGGCCGGCTATGCCGGCGTCTCGCAAGGGCAACGCGAGCAGGCGCCAGCGGAAACGGCGGCTGCGACCGCTCCGGTCCAGCCCGAGCCCGTCAAGTCAGCGTCCACCAAAGCCGAGTCCGCGAAGCCGGAACAGCCTGCGGCCGCCAAGCCTGTACCGGCCGCATCGAAGACCACCGCCGCACCTGCGAAAACCAAGGCCGCGCCGACGGAGTCCAAAGCGGCTCCTGCGCCGAAAGCTGCCGCCGCCGCGCCTCCCCAACCCGCTCCCAAGGCCGCGGCTGCGCCGGCTCCGGCGGCGCATGCGCATGGCCATGACATGTCGAAGATGGCGCAAGCGCCTGCAGAGAAGCCGGCGGCGGTTGCCAAGGCATCGGGTGCGTCAACGGTTGACGGCGATGCCGTTCGTGGCCGTCAGGTCTTCAAGAAGTGTCAGGCATGTCACTCGATGCAGGCCGGCAAGAACCTGCTGGGCCCGAGCCTTGCCAATATCGTGGGCACCAAAGCCGGCGAGGTCGCGAACTACACCTTCTCGACCGCGATGAAACAGAGCGGCATCACCTGGACGCCGGAGAAACTCGACGCCTATCTGGCCGATCCGCAGAAACTCGTGCCCGGCAACAAGATGCCGTTTCCCGGCCTGAAGACGGATTCGGATCGCACCGACGTCATCGCCTATCTGGCAGCGTCGGCCGACGCTGCGCCCGCAGCGGCTGCCCCTGCCGCGAATGCGGCGGCGGCGCCCGCGGCGAATGCTCCCGCGCCACAGGCAACTCCGCGTCCCGTGACGGCCTATCTGTCGGACGCCAAATATACGCTGCGGTCCGGCATCGCCGAGGGACGCATGGTGTTCCTTGGCGTCGGCGGCACCATCGACGGCAAGGTCAATCCGATCCTCACCGCGGTCGAAGGACAGGTGGTGCAGGTAACGCTGATCAACGGCGAAGGCACCGAGCACGACATCGTCTTCCCGGATCAGGATGCCCGCTCGCCGCGCGTTATCAGCAAGGGCGCCAGCACCAGCATCGTGTTCCGCGCCGGCAAGGCTGGTGACTTCCTCTATTACTGCGACGTGCCGGGCCATCGTCTCGCCGGCATGGAAGGCCAGTTCCTGGTGACGGCGACGCCGTCGGCGCAGACCGTGGTGGAGGCCGACATTTCGCGGCCGCCGACCGATCTGCCGCCGCCGATCGGCAAGCGCGATCCGAAAACGGTGCGGCTCGATCTGCTCACCGTCGAAATGGAAGGCCGCCTCGCCGAGGGGACGACGTTCGGCTACTGGACCTTCAACGGCAAGGTGCCGGGTCCGTTCGTGCGGGTGCGGGTCGGCGACACCGTCGACGTGCATCTGAAGAACGCGGCCGACAGCAACATGATCCACTCGGTGGACTTCCACGCCGCGACCGGTCCCGGCGGCGGCGCGGCCGCGTTGCAGGTCGATCCCGGCAAGGAGAAGTCGATGAGCTTCAAGGCGCTGAAGCCGGGGCTCTACGTCTATCACTGTGCTACGCCGATGGTGGCCGAGCATATCGCCAACGGCATGTACGGGTTGATTCTGGTGGAGCCGGAAGAGGGGCTGCCGCCGGTCGATCACGAGTTCTACGTGATGCAGGGCGAGATCTACACGGATGCGGCTTTTGGCCAGCGCGGCAGCCAGGAGTTCAGCGTCGAAAAGCTGCTCGCCGAGAAGCCGGAATACTTCGTCTTCAATGGCTCGGTCGGTGCGATCACCAAGCTGCATCCGCTGCATGCCAAGGTCGGCGAAACGGTGCGGCTCTATTTCGGGGTCGGCGGCCCGAACTTCACGTCGTCGTTCCACGTCATCGGTGAGATCTTCGACAAGGTCTACAATCTCGGCGGTGTCACCAGTGCCCCGCTGCACGATATCCAGACCGTCACGGTGCCGCCGGGCGGCGCAGTGATCACCGAGTTCAAGCTCGATGTGCCGGGCGGCTATACGCTCGTCGATCACGCGCTGTCACGCGCCGAACGCGGCCTCGCCGGCATGCTGGTAGTGGAGGGCGAACCCAATCCGGATATCTTCAACGGCGTGGTCGAGCCGGGCATGGGGCACTAACGCCGCACGCATATCTTCAGACGCATGAAGCCGGGCGCGATCGTGGAT
>JAEWIX010000027.1 GCA_023386885.1 Pseudomonadota bacterium | reverse complement strand
CCACGAGAGCCTGGTCGTGTTGCCGCTACGGTGAGCGCGTGATGCCGCCGTCGACACGGATGCTCTGGCCGGTGTTGTAGCCGGCGCCGGCTGACGCCAGAAAACCGATCACGTCGCTGATCTCGTCGACATGGCCGTAGCGGCCCATCGGCACCCGATCCGCGATGCCGGGCTTTTCCGGCAGGCTGTCGATGAAGCCGGGCAGCACGTTGTTCATGCGGACGTTCTCGGCAGCGTATTTGTCCGCGAACAGTTTTGTGTAGGCGGCGAGGCCGGCGCGAAACACGCTCGAGGTCGGAAACGCCGGATCGGGCTCGACCGCCGAGAAGCTCGAGATATTGATGATGACGCCGCTTTTCTGCGCCTGCATGATCGGCGTGACCAGCCGCGTCGGTCGCGCCACGTTGAGGAAATACACCTCCATGCCGCGATGCCAGTCGTCGTCGGAAAGCTCGGTGATGCTGCCGCGCGGACCGTGGCCGGCGCTGTTGACCAGCACGTCGACGCGGCCCCAGCGCGCCATGGTCTGATCGACCAGACGCTTGAGATCGTCGTTCGACTGATTGGAGCCGGTGACGCCGATGCCGCCCAATTCCGCAGCCAGCGTCTCGCCCTTGCCTGACGACGACAGGATCGCGACGTGAAAACCATCCGCCGCGAGTTTGCGCGCCGCCCCCGCGCCCATGCCGCTGCCTCCGGCGGTGACGATGGCGACCTTGCTTGAAGACATGATGACTCCTGTGGTGTTGGCGCGTCAGAACGCGGTGCCGGCGCGCGGTCGGCGCTCGGGGGTCTCGGTTTCGCGCGGCAGCGGGCCGATGCGCAGCATGGTGATGCGGTTGCGCTCGCGGCGCAGCACGCGGAAGCGGAAGCCGTGGAAGGTGAAGCCCTGGCCGCGTTCCGGGATCGAGCGCGCTTCGTGAATCACGAGACCCGCAACGGTCGTGGCTTCCTCGTCGGGCAGATGCCAGTCCATGGCGCGGTTGAGGTCGCGGATCGGCACCGAGCCGTCCACCACCACCGAGCCGTCCGGCTGCACGCGCACGCCGGCCACCGCCTCGTCATGCTCGTCGGAAATGTCGCCGACGATTTCCTCGAGGATGTCCTCCAGCGTCACCATGCCTTCGACTTCGCCGTATTCGTCCACCACCAGCGCGAAGTGCGTCTTGCGGCGGCGGAACGCCTTGAGCTGTTCGGACACCGGCCGCATCTCCGGCACGAACCACGGCGGCAGCGCAATGGCGCTGGCATCGATCTTCGACGTCTCGCCGTCCGACGTGCGGATGGCGCGCAGCAGGTCCTTGGCGTGCAGCACGCCGATGATGTTCTCCGGCTTGTCGCGCCACAGCGGAATGCGGGTGTATTCGCTGGCGAGCACCTCGCGCACCAGATCTTCGGGCTGCAGGTCGGCGTTGACCATCACCATCGCGGTGCGATGGACCATGACGTCGGCGACCGTCAGATCACCGAAGCGGAAGACGTTCTGGATGTATTCGGCCTCGCCGCTTTCGATGCCGCCATGTTCGGCGGATTCGCCGACGAGTCCCTCGATTTCCGCGCCGGTCAGCACCTCGTGATGCGAGACTTCCCGCACGCGCAAGGCACGCAGGATTGCGCGCGATGCCGAGTTGAGCAGCCAGTTGAGCGGATAGAACAGCAGATAGGACGCATAGAGCGGATAGGCGATCCACTGCGATACCGGTTCGGGCTGGCGGATCGCCAGCGTTTTCGGCACCTGTTCGCCGATCACGATATGCAGTGATGAAAAGACCAGAAAGCCGGTGAGAAACGAGGTGAAGTGCAGCGCCTTGTCCGGCATGCCGAGCGGGCGCAGCACCGGTTCGAGCAGCGCCGCCACGGTCGGCTCACCGACCCAGCCGAGGCCGAGGGAAGCCATGGTGATGCCGAGCTGGCAGCAGGCGAGATAGGCTTCGATGTTGCCCATGATGTCGCGCACCAGCCGCGCGCCGAACTGGCGGCGCTCGACCATCGCCTTGACGCGGAAGCCGCGGCTTTTCACCAGCGCGAATTCGGCGGCGACGAAGAACGCGTTGGCTGCCAGCAGCAGCAGCGCGATCAGGATCTGTGTGGCGATCGAAGTCATTGCGGTTTCGTGGCCATGCCGGATCAGGCCGGATCGGCCAGTTTTCCGGCGAGGAAGTCGCGCACCAGTGCCGGTTCGACGTCGTTGGAAATCACCGCCTGCCCGATGGCGCGCATCAGGATGAAGGTGAGGCGGCCGCGCTTCACCTTCTTGTCCTGCGCCATTAGCGCCATCAGCGCGTCGGCGTCGGCGAGCCCTTCCTGCGTAAAGCCGGCGATGTCCTGCAAGCGTGTCGGCAGGCCCACATCAACGAGATGACGCTGCATGCGCGCGGCGTCGTCGGCGGCGATCATGCCGAGTTGCGTCGACAATTGCGCCGCCAGCACCATGCCGACGGAGACGCCTTCGCCGTGAAACAGCCGGTCGGAAAATCCGGTGGCGGCTTCCAGCGCGTGGCCGAAGGTGTGGCCGAGGTTGAGCAGCGCGCGCTCGCCGTTCTCGCGTTCGTCGCGTGCGACGATGGCGGCCTTGGCGCGGCACGAGGTTGCGATGGCGTGTTCGCGCGCCGCGCCGCCCGAGAAAATCTCGGCGTGATGCGCCTCCAGCCAGGCGAAGAACGCGGCGTCGCCCAGCAGGCCGTATTTCGCGACTTCGGCGTAGCCCGCGCGGAACTGGCGCGGCGACAGCGTGTCGAGGATCGCGGTGTCGGCGATCACCAGCACCGGTTGATGGAATGCGCCGATCAGGTTCTTGCCCTGCGGCGAGTTGATGCCGGTCTTGCCGCCGACAGAGGAATCGACCTGTGCCAGGAGTGAGGTCGGCACCTGCACGAAATCGACGCCGCGCCGCACCGCCGCCGCGGCGAAGCCCGCGAGATCGCCGACTACGCCGCCGCCGAGCGCGATCACCAGGTCGTTGCGCTCGATCCTCGCGCTGATCAGCCCCTCGCAGACCTGCTGGAAGCCGGCATAGGTTTTCGAGCCTTCGCCCTCATCGACGACGATGCGCGAACTTGCGATGCCGGCCTGCGCCAGTGAGGCTTCGGTCTGCGCCAGCCAATGCTTCGCCACGGTGCGGTCGGTGACGATGGCGGTGCGCGCGCCGGGGCGCAGCGCGGCGATGCGTTCGCCGAGCGAGGCGAGCTGGTCGCGGCCGATCACGATGTCATAGGCGCGGTCGCCCAGCGCGACCTCAACCACGGTCGGGCCATTGGTGGTGAGCGACACGGTCATGAAATCCGATCCTGCTGTAAGGGCATGCGGGTGTCATCGCCGCGGTGCAGCCAGCCGTGAAGCGCCGTGATGCATTCGTCGACGATCTTCTCGTGCGGGACTTCGCGCGAGGCGATGGTGATATCGGCAAGCCGATAGTTCGGGCTGCGCTCGGCGATCAAACGTTCGATCGTCGCGGCCGGATCGGCGGTTTGCAGCAGCGGCCGGTCGGTGCGTCGCTTGACGCGGCGCAAGATGGTGTCGGCATCGGCATTGAGCCAGATCGACACCGCGCCGTCGTGGACGCGCTGGCGGGTTTCCTCACGCTGGAACGCGCCGCCGCCGGTGGCCAGCACGCTGGCGCCGCCGCTTAGCAGCCGCGCGATGACGCGCGCTTCGCCGTCGCGGAAATACGGCTCGCCGTGGGTGGCGAAGATTTCCGGAATGGTCATGCCGGCGTGCGCCGCTTCGATTTCGATGTCGGCGTCGCGGAACGGCAGGTGCAGCCGCGCCGCCAGCCGCCGCCCGATGGTGGATTTGCCGGCGCCCATCATGCCGACGAGGACGATGGCGCGCGCGCCGAGGGCGGCAACGATCTCGTTGTCCTCGATGTCGCGATGGCCGGGCTGTAGGGCGGTTTCTGTCATCTCGGGTCCGTTGGGCCGCCGGAGGCGGATATTTCCCTCTCTATACTACCCCGGTGGAGCCGCTTGCCAGAGGCGGTTGCCACGCGGGGTGCAAGATGTAGTAGTCATCACAGGATTCGGCCGTCCGGGTTCCGTGCACCTTCTGCTGTTCGAGATACGTTCATGCCCAGCCTGTTGCGATTTCTCTCGGTCGTCGCGATCATCGCAGGGCTGATCTATGGCGCGATCTTCGCGCTGGCCAATTTCGTCAATCCATCATCCCGCGAGATGACGGTAACGATTCACTCCGACAAGTTTCTCAAGGATTGAGCGACGGCGCCATCCTGAGGTGCGAGCGGCGAATGCCGCGAGCCTCGAAGGATCGCCGTCGCCCTTCGAGGGCCGCTGAAGAAGCGACCACCTCAAGGTGACGGCATTGGATAGGTTTCGCGAGCCATTAACTCGCTTGCATCGATCTTGCGCTAGACTCGCAATATGAGTGCCGCCATCTCCGATTCCCGCCTGATCGACCTGTTTCTCGACATGCTCGCGGCCGAGCAGGGCGCGGGTGACAATACGCTGTCGGCCTATCGCCGCGATCTCGAGGACCTCGGCGCGGTTGTGAAACGCGCCGGGTGGGGG